>JAJSDU010000019.1 GCA_028577615.1 Nitrosomonas sp. | reverse complement strand
GCCAGCTCTTCCCGCCATCAACGGTCGACAGGATCGTACCGCCTTCTCCCACCGCCCAACCGTGCTGCGCACCTACAAAAAAGATGCTTTGCAATTGCTTGCGGAATAGCTTTTCACTATCTGATAACTCACCTTTCGCGTTACCTTCCAATTGCTGATCGATTTCTGGAACTGTTGTTTGCTGCCGTTGTGGCCTTGATTCCACAGAATCCCCTTCACCTCTCCCGAAACCCATAAGTTCTGGATGTGACAGAGATTTCATGAATTCCGGGGATTCTGGAGATTTCAAGTAACCCACACGCTGCTGTTGCCAGGTAACACCGCCATCGCGACTGTGAATAATCAGGCCGTCTTCACCAACAGCCCAAACCCGCTCGCCCAAGGCGAACACATCATTCAACTCCGATCGAATCACCGGCAGCCGCTTGAACGCATTGCGTTCATAAGGATACAACCAGAAGTCGGAACTGAACCAGGCAGCAAAACTATGCCAAGGTGCGGTCACCCGGAACGCATCCGGGTGCGGTTTTTGCTGCGCGGCAAGCCAGGTCGCGGCAATCGCGAGCAGCGTGGCAGAAACAAACAGCAGCCAGAACCCTCGCTGGCTGATCCACGACAGCAAGCCGAATGATGGGTTATTGTCTCTGTTGCTTTGCGTGGCTTTTTCCATGCGGATTCTGTTGTGATTGACCGGTTAATTCAGCTTTTCATTATGCACGATGGCACGCCGGGTTACTGTGACTTAAATCACGCCATCATGCGGCACGGCACGCACGCCAGAACAATTCGGATCGCGCACAACCGGTTATGACAAAATATAAGCATAATTGAAATAGTCTGCTTTTAACAAGCTGTTAAAACACGTGCGACCAGCAATCCGCTGCATCGCCATTCCTGTTGATGATACACTTGCATGGCATGTTCAATTTCCAGCTTCATCGTGTGCATAGTTTATTCAGGCTCATCACTCCATTGCTTTTTCAGAGCAGTGCTCTGACATGCACGTTCATTCTGACGACGCTGCCGGCTGCCGGACAGGCGCCGGGTGCGCAGGATACCATTATCTTCAACCCGATCAACGTCACGGCAACGCGTGCAGGACGACAGACCAGCGAAATTCCGAATGCAATAACGCACTTCGACCGCTATCCGCAGCAGAATTTTCAACCGGGCGTCACACTCGACGAATTCGCCCGCAACACACCCGGTGTGTTTTTTCAGAATCAGGCGAACTTTACCCAGGATTTACGCATCGCCATCCGCGGCTTCGGAGCGCGCTCGGCATTCGGTGTGCGCGGCATTCAGATGCGCGTCGACGACATTCCGCAAACGCTGCCGGACGGCCAGACTCAGCTTGATTCCATCGATCCGGGCATGATCGAACATATGGAAATTGTGCGCGGTCCGCTGGCCTCGTTATATGGCAATGCTTCCGGCGGCATGATTGGCATGACGACGCTGGAAGCGCCGCGCGAACGGTTTGCTGTGTCGCCGCGGCAGGTATTTGGTCAGCATGGTTTGTTCAAGTCCGAATTATTCGCCGGCGGACGACATGAACGCTTTGATTACACGGTGTTTGGCTCGCACTTACAGCAAAATGGCTGGCGCGACCACAGCACCGTCGAAAATTATTTCACCCAGGCCAAACTGAACTTCAAGGTGAACGACGATTCCGACCTGATGCTGCTGTTCCGCAAGTTTTATTCTCCCGAGGCAAGAGATCCCGGCGCACTCACGCTGGCGGAAGTCCGCGCAGATCCAAGTCAGGCAGCGACGCGTAACCGGCAGTTTAATGCCGGAGAGGAAATCGACCAGGAACAGGCCGGCATACGCTTTCGCACAAAACCGTCCGCCAGTCAGGAACTGTCTTTCACCGCGCATATGCTGCATCGTGATTTTCAGAACAGGCTACCGTTATTCGACGGCGGACAGGTGCAGTTTGATCGTCATGTCGGCGGCGTCTCGTTGCAGTACACCAACGATCACCGACTGTTCGACCGCCCCAACCGGTTGATTAGCGGCGTCGATTACGGCATCCAGAACGACGATCGGCAGCGGTTTAACAACGATTCGGGCAGACGCGGCGCTTTGGTGTTGAATCAGGCCGAGCGCGTACAGAATATCGGACCATTTTTTCGCAGCGAATGGCGCGCGCGGGACAAGCTCGATCTCGTACTCGGTGGTCGCTGGGACTGGTTTCTCTTTGAAGTGAAAGATCATTACCGCGATGACGGCAATCAGTCCGGACGCAAAACGCTGTCACAAGCCAGCGGTACAACAGGTGTGGTCTATCACCTGAACAATCGGCATCAGATTTATGCCAATGTCGCATCGATTTTTGAAACGCCCACCACCACCGAATTGATCAACAATCCCTCGGGCAAAGGTGGTTTTAACCCCAACCTGAGTCCGCAAACCTCATTGAGTCAGGAATTGGGTCTACGTGGCGCTGCACGTGGTTTTCAGTACGAAACCACACTATTTTACATTTACACCTGGAATGAGATTCTGCCATTTGAGCAGCCCGAATTTCCTGGTCGTGCTTTTTTCCGCAACAGCGGCCAATCCAGCCGTCTCGGCGTGGAAACCCGGCTGGCGACACCTGAATGGAAAGGATTGCGCGGCGAAATCAGTTACACGCTTTCTGATTTTGAGTTCGAAAAATATGCGGTGAATGATGTCAGTCTGAACGGCAATGCCTTTCCGGGCGTTCCCAGACACCGTTGGGAAGGTTTGCTGCGCTATACGCATCCGCTCGGCTTCTTCAGCCAGCTTCATGTCCAGCGCGTCGGTGCTTTTTATGTCAATGACAGTAATACTGACACAAATAATGCGTATAACCTGGGGCAACTGCTGTTCGGCTGGGGCACGCGCTACCGCTGGCTGGATGGATCGGTTTTTTTCGGCATCAATAATCTGTTCGACGAGCGCTACAACGCCAACACACGCATCAATGCCGCTTTTGGCCGCTATTTTGAGCCCGGTGCGCCATTCAATGTTTATGGCGGTTTGCGGATTCGCGTCATACCATTGTGAGTCACTGCAACCTGCATTGTCCGGTCAAATTACACAGCCAAATCTTGAGACGGTGATTCAACAGTGTTACATTCTGATCAATTTTAATCAAGAATTCGAGGTATTAACATGCGTTATTCGTCTACAGCTCGACTGAAAACCACTCTGATCGTCATGCTGCTGGCTACGCTAGGCGGTGTAGTATTGACTTCCAACGTGTATGCCCAGCGTATACAAACCGCGTTTGATGTCAAACTGGTCGCACGCGGCTTGTTCCATCCATGGGGAATGGCTTTTCTGCCGGATGGCAGAATGCTGGTAACCGAACGTGCAGGTCGTTTGCGCATCGTCAACCCGGACGGCCAGATCTCGGATCCCGTCAAGGGCGTGCCTGCCGTGTTCGCCGAACAACAGGGCGGCCTGCTCGATGTGGCGCTTGATCCGAATTTTGCGACCAATCAACTGATTTACCTGTCGTATGCCGAACCCGCTGGAGCAGCCGCGAGTACTGCCGTTGCCCGGGCGGAACTTGATGGTGATGCGCTGAAGCATCTCAAAGTAATCTTCCGTCAGGAACCCAAAACCGTCGGCGCGCAACATTTCGGCTCACGACTGGCCTTCGCACCGGACGGCAACTTATTCATCACACTGGGCGATCGCGGCAATCAGATGGAAGAAGCGCAAAATATCACCAATCACATCGGTGCAATCATCCGCATCCGGCCGGACGGTTCGATTCCTGAAGACAATCCATTTGTCAAAAATTCGGAAGCAAAACCGGAAATCTGGTCATACGGTCATCGCAGCGTACAAGGCGCGGCAATTCACCCTGAAACCGGAGAATTATGGATTCATGAACACGGCCCACGCGGTGGCGATGAAATCAACATTCCCAAACCCGGCAAAAATTACGGCTGGCCCAACGCGAGTTACGGCGTACATTACTCCATGCTGCCCATCAAGGATGAACATGCCGAACAGGGTTATGAAGAGCCGGTTTATTACTGGACGCCTTCCGTCGCGCCTTCCGGTATGCTGTTTTATACCGGTGGACTGTTTCCGGGCTGGCGGGGCAATCTGTTTATCGGCACGCTGGCCGGTCAGCACTTGATCAGACTGTCAACCAGTCACGACAAAGTTCTGAGTGAGGAACAGCTGCTGCAGAATACACTGCGCTTCCGTGATGTGGAACAAGGGCCTGACGGCGCCATTTATCTACTGACTGACGAACCTGATGGAAAAATTCTGAAGCTGGTGCCTGCTGAAAAGCAATGATGGATATTCGGTGGAAAGGAAAAGGGCATACTGAACGCCATTCCGGTCACTGGAAATATATCTTGAAGCCGTATCAAATATACGGCACTCCAAGCAATTTTCAGTGCACGAAATGGCGGTATAGAAATTCCTGCTGAAAAAACTGTTACATCTGACTCTGCAACCAGTTTTGCAATCCGACTTTCTGGATCAGATCGAGCTGGGTTTCGGCCCAATCGATATGTTCCTCGGTATCCTCGAGAATTCGTTCAAAAATCTCGCGGGAAACGTAATCTTTTGCAGTCTCGCAGGCAGCGATCGCGGCCACCAGCGTTTCATGAGATGCGCGTTCAAGTCTCAGATCACAAGCTATGCACTCATCGGCTTTTTCACCGATCATCAAGCTACCCAAATCCTGCAGGTTCGGCAAACCTTCCAGCAACAGAATGCGTTCAATCAACGCATCCGCATGCTTCATCTCTTCGATTGATTCATCGTATTCCTGCTTGCCCAGAGTCTCCAATCCCCAGTTCTTAAACATCCGGGCATGTAAAAAATACTGATTAATCGCAGTCAATTCGTGTTGCAACTGACGATTCAGCCAATGAATAATTTCTGCGTTCCCTTTCATCATTCGTCTCCTAAGGCAATAGTGAAATAGCTGCTTGCTGAAAAGCCTTCTTGCGTCAGCGTCAGTTTCCTAGCACTGAAGTAAGACAATGATACGCTGAATCGGTTCTATTCAATAGCAACGCACGATGTTAATGCACTTCAGCAACCCGATAAGCATGCTGTATTCTGCTCAGAAGTCTGCATAGCGGCCTTTTCCATACGCGCCTGATCCAACACTGCTTTTGCATGACAAGCGCACAAACCACATTGCTCAGTCACACCAAGACAGCTTTTCAAGTCACGCATCCGATCAGCGCCATTATACACCGCTTCACGAATCGCACCGTCTGTTACTCCCTTGCAAATACATATATACATGATGACTGCCTTAATCCTAAGTTTCAAGTGCATTTTTCATGCACTACTCAAAATTTACTGATGCCTGCCAAGCAGAAGTTGAAAACGCAAATCAAATAAAAGTTGAATCAACAATAACCGCTAATGAGAATGATTCGTAATTAATTATATTAGAATTTTAAAATATTGCAAGCAAATTTATACTGAAAAACCGGATTTTGCCAACATCACAGGAAAAGACTCTGTATTCAGGCGATAATTCCGGCTTGACGGACTAAATAACGCTATACAATGAGCTCATCCATCGCCAACTTAACTAGCCGGAAAACTTGAAAAACCCATGAAAACAATTTACCTGGTTGCGGGCGCACGTCCGAATTTTATGAAAATCGCGCCGATCGTTAGGGCGTTGAATACGAGAAAAACGCTGACCTACCGGATTATTCATACTGGGCAGCATTATGATCCGGAAATGAACGATGTTTTTTTTGAAGAGCTCGGTATACCTCAACCCGATATATTTATGGGAGTCGGCAGCGGTACCCATGCGCAACAGACCGCAAAAATCATGATCGCATTCGAAGACTATTGCCTGCATAACAGGCCCGCCGCTGTGCTCGTTGTTGGTGATGTCAATTCCACACTGGCATGTTCAATCGTCGCCAAAAAACTGCACATTCCGGTGGCGCATGTCGAAGCCGGTCTGCGCAGCGGCGATATGCGCATGCCTGAAGAAATCAACCGCCTGGTAACCGACAGTATTTCCGATTGGTTTTTTGTCACTGAACCGAGCGGCTTACAGCATCTGAAACACGAAGGAAAACCGGAGCATGCGATCTTTCATGTCGGCCATGTCATGATCGACAACCTGCTCTATCAGGTCGAAAAACTCGCGCACATCGATACCAACACCTTTTCCACCACACCGTTTAAAACCGCACAACATACCGCCGGGAAACGCTACGGCGTCGTCACGTTGCATCGCCCGAGCAATGTCGACGATGCTGAAACATTCACCCGCATCAGCTGCGCACTCAAAACAATTGCGCAAGAGCTGCCGCTTATTTTTCCAGCGCATCCGCGCACACGGGGAAATCTTGAAAAATTTGCCATTGATCTGGGACCCAATATCACGCTGATCGGCCCGCAGGCTTATATGGCGTTTCTGCATTTATGGAAAGATGCCGCAGTTGTGCTGACCGACAGCGGCGGTCTACAGGAAGAAACCACTGCACTTGGTGTTCCCTGCATCACGCTGCGCGAAAATACCGAACGCCCGGTAACTATTGAGGAAGGCACAAATCTGCTGGTCGGCACCGATCCGGATCGGATTATTACAGCAGTTCAAAAGACTCTGCACAATCCAGTCAAATCATACCGCCGTCCGGAATTATGGGATGGCAAAGCCGCCGAGCGCATTATCAACATTCTGGCGGCAGCACTCGATGCGCCATAAATCGCACTCAAAACAGCAGTCAAGTACGTACAATACAGATCCCACAGTCGGTAACTCTTAGAGACAACAGCCATGCAAACTTTAATTCCGGTTATTCTATCTGGCGGCTCAGGTACACGGCTCTGGCCGCTTTCGCGTGAAAAGCATCCCAAGCAATTGTTATCGCTGGTCAGCGACGATTCATTACTGCAGGCGACGGTGCGCCGCATGGATGATCTCGGCGATATCGACGTTAAAGATCCGATTGTCGTCTGCAATGAAGAATACCGCTTCGTGATCGCCGAGCAACTACGCATCATGTCACGCAACGGCGCTATCCTGCTTGAGCCCTGCGGTCGCAATACCGCACCCGCATTGACTGTTGCTGCGTTGGCGGCGTTACAGCAAAGTGATGACCCCATTTTACTGGTCATGCCATCCGATCATGTCATCATCGATCTGGAAGTCTTCAAAACAGCTGTTTTGCATGGAATACAACTTGCAATACAAAACCATATTGTCACCTTCGGCATTACGCCGGATAAGCCGGAAACTGGCTACGGCTATATCGAGACCGGCGACAAAATGGATCAAAATGCCTACCGCATCGCCCGCTTTGTCGAAAAACCCGAAAAGGAAGCCGCCCAGGCTTACCTCGATGCCGGATCATTTCTGTGGAACAGCGGCCTTTTTCTGATGCACGCATCAATCTGGTTGCAGGCCATAGAACTGTGCCATCCGGAAATCCTCGTTGCCTGCCGCGCGGCATGGAATGGCGGCTCAATCGATGGCGACTTCACCCGCCTGGAAAAAAACAGTTTCGAGCAATGCACCGGCATTTCGATTGACTATGCGGTAATGGAACACATTGCTCAGGGTGAAAACCCGCAGCTGCCGCAGGGTGCAGTAATACCGCTGGCCGCAGGCTGGTCCGATGTCGGCGCATGGGATTCGTTATGGCATGTCCTGCCTAAGGATCAAAGCGGAAATGTCGCACAAGGCGATGTACTATTGCATGAATGCCGCAACACGCTGGCGATTTCCGAGAGCCGTCTGGTTACCTGTATCGGCATTCAGGATATGATCGTCGTGGAAACGCCCGACGCCATCCTGGTTTCACACAAAGACAAAACACAGGACGTCAAAAAAATCGTCGACAATCTGAAGGAAACAGGACGTTCCGAAAGCCACCTGCACCGCAAGGTTTTCCGTCCCTGGGGGTGGTACGACAGCATTGATTCCGGAGATCGCTTTCAGGTCAAGCGCATTGTTGTCAAACCCGGCGCATCCTTATCGCTGCAAATGCATCATCACCGCGCAGAACACTGGATTGTCGTGCGCGGCACCGCCCGTGTCACGCGGGACGAAGAAAGCTACCTGGTTACCGAAAATGAATCCACCTATATCCCCATCGGTACACGGCACCGCTTGGAGAATCCTGGCCGTGTGCCACTCGAAATGATCGAAGTGCAATCCGGTTCCTATCTGGGCGAAGATGATATTGTCCGCTTTGAAGATATCTATGGTCGGGATAAATAGATGATTTGTTAAAGGAATAATAAAATCACCCCGTATCCACCATTCCTATCCGGCGCCATCTAAACACTTAATATCAACAACCTGACGACCATTCCCACGGCCACAAAAAGCGCCAGCCAGGCAAATCCTTTCTGTATGCTTGTCCCTGAAAAACGGCTTGCCAGCTTATAGCCCGCGAGCATCCCCACCAAAGCTCCGCCAGCAAAAGGCGTTGCCACCGTCCAATGCATGGCGCCCATGAACACCGACGAAACCGCCCCGACGGCTGAGATAAGCGCGATTACCGCCAGTGATGTCGCCAGAATCGACTGCATGTCCAGAAAAGTGTATTTCTTGAGCGCTGGCACCACAACGAAACCACCACCGACTCCAAGTAGACCGGACAGAAATCCGGCCAGCGATCCCGACAAAGTCAATGCGCGTGCGCAAGACCAGGTCCAAATCAGGCGGCCATCCGCATTACCCGTCATGCAGGGCATCTCAGGCGAAGGGTGATGGTGCAGGAGATCAGTCTGAATATCGTGACCAGCATGTTTACTCTTGATCAGCATGTTAATCGCGACATAAGCCAGCACCACGGCAAACAGCAGGACCAATGGCTCATGCGGCAACCGTTGCGCAAACCAGAGTCCGGCAGGAGAAACCAGTGAACCGGCCAAAGCAATCAGACCGGCGGCGCGATAACGTACCTTCCCCTGCCTTAATCCAATCAGCGCGCCAACCGTCGCTGACATACAGGCCGCCAGCAGCGCAACCGGAACAGCCTGCGCAATATTTAAATGCAATCCGAAAATCAGCAACGGCACGGCAATAATCACACCGCCCGCGCCAGTCAATCCGAGCACAACGCCAGTAACCGACCCAAGCAGGCAGCTTAATAATAGGGATTCCATACGATCTTCACTCTATTGGTTATTAATGTTTTTTGCGCGGACGCGCAAGCCATTCCCTGCCTTTCAGCATACCCTCCCAGTAGAGCCACGGGAAAAGCGTTTGTTTGAAAAACCAATAGAGTTTCCTCGGTACTGCAGATTTCAACGGAAATGTCGGCATTAACCGGCCGCCGAATCCAAATTCGGCCAGAATGACCTTGCCGCTTTCCACCGTCAACGGACATGCGCCATAACCGTCGTATACCAGCGGCAACGCTTCATCCTCCTTGTCAGCCAGCAGGTTTTCCGCAACGACGACAATTTGCTTTCTGACTGCGGCAGCTGTTTTCGCGTTCGGCGACGAACAGGCGTCGCCCAATGCAAAGATATTCGGATAGTCCGGATGTTGCAGTGTCTTTTCATTGACCTTACAGAAACCGCTGGCATCCGCTAAAGGACTGCTTCTCAGAAAATCCGGCGCCATTTGTGGCGGCGTGACATGCAACATATCGAACTTCCGCTCTTCCAACCGCACATTCCCATTCGCGTCCTTGATTTCAAAATACGCCGTTCTGGCATCACCATCCACTTTAACCAGATTGGCATTGAAATTGAGTTTCGCATTATAACGCTCAACATAGCGCATCAATGCGGGTACGTAGTCCGCGACACCGAACAGCACCGCGCCGGCGGTAAAAAACTCAACATCGATTTCCTCAAGACAATCGCTTTTCAGCCAGTGATCGCAGGACAGATACATGGCTTTCTGCGGCGCGCCCGCGCATTTGATCGGCATCGGCGGTTGAGTAAACAACGCTCTTCCCTGCTTAAGCTTCTGCGCAAGAGACCAGGTATAAGGCGCCAGGTCAAACCGGTAATTCGAAGTCACGCCATTGTTACCAAGCGTTTCTTCCAGACCTTCGATTTTTTCCCAAGCAAGGCGTAAGCCTGGGCAGACAATGAGTTGACGATAACCGATTGATCGTCCATCGGCCAGCCTGACCCGGTTGCTGTCCGGATCAAAACCCGATGCCGCCGCATGAATCCACTCCGCACCCTCGGGAATCACTTCCGACATCCTGCGCACGGTTTTATCGATGTCATACGCGCCGCCACCCACCAAGGTCCAGGCCGGTTGATAGTAGTGCTTGTCATTCGGCTCAATGATCGCGATACGCAGCGCTGGCCGGCGCTTCAACAGACTTGCCGTTACACCGACACCGGCAGCGCCGCCGCCGACAACGACAACATCGAAAGCATTACCCCAATTGCAGGCGTCAACCGTTGTATGATGGATTTCATTAACTGCTTCCTCCTGTTTCGTCATACTATGCAGTGCGGTCGCCCGCCTGCCTGAACCGCAAAACGCCAGCACCGGCCCCGGCAATTCATTTATTAATTTCCGGAATGCCTCCCCACGCTCTTCGGGTATCACACCCAATTGCACCGGCAGATAGGCGAACGCCAAGCCCTGCGCTCTGGCTTCCTGTTCAAGCAGTTCACTGGTCGGCTGGCGCTCGCCACCTTCAAAATCAGGCCGGTTACAGATAATTGATTTGTAACCCGAAGCCGCGATTTCTTCCAGATCATCAAGACTGATCTGGCCTGTTACCGACAGTTTTTCATCCAGCCGGGTAATTTCGATGCTCATAGCTATCTCCTTGTTTTAAAGGTCAGTCATGTTACGCATTCACATTACACAACAGATATTCGATGCAAATATTGATCACGCTTTGCCGTGCTCTCTCCAGAGCCGCCAATCAATGCTCCTCCTTAGAGTTGCCACAGTAAAGTTCATACAATGTCTGTATAACACGCATGGCTTCAGTACTGGACAGGCTGTAATAAACATATTTACCTTTGCGTTCGGTTGCCACCAGTCCTTCTTCCCGCAACACGGTAAGCTGCTGGGACAGTGTCGGCTGACGGATATTCAGCAGCGTTTCCAGCTCGCCTACGTTTCTGGCGCCCTGGCTTAATTGACACAGAATCAACAAACGATCTTCATTGGCCAGTGTTTTTAATAGCGCGCACGCTTGCGAAGCCGAAGCGCGCACTACGGTAATATCCGGTAGTAAATCGTTATTCATCACTATTTACGTTGCAATTCAACTCATTGTTTTTGATCTGTAACGGATGCATTACGATGCCGCACTGCTTTTCCGTGCATGTCCGGCAATTTCAAACAACAACATACCTGCCAGCATTGCGATAACAAATAAAATCGCTTTTTCGCTGCCCGTTCCTGCCATAACCAGAGCCGGTCCCGGGCAGAACCCGGCAGTACCCCATCCCGCGCCAAAAAGGAAGCTGCCCGCCAGCAGGCGCCTGTCAATCACACTGGAAGTGGGCACATTAACCGGTAAGCCCAGAAAGCTCACTGAGCGCCGCCGGGCAATAAAAAACGCAACAGCGGAAACTGCAACCGCACCGCCCATCACCCATAACAGCGACGGATTCCATTGACCGGCCACATCCAGAAACGCTAGAACAATGGCTGGATTGACCATGCCGGAGAGAATCAATCCAAAACCAAAAACCAGCCCTGAAATCAATGCGGTGAATAACACAATCGATTTACGCATGACAAGCCTCACTTTAACAAACCATCACACAATGACATGCCGCAGCAGGTAGACTACTGCAAAACCAGTCGACATAAACATCACTGTGGCCGCAATGGATCGCGGTGAGAGCCTTGCTATACCACAAACCCCGTGACCACTGGTGCAACCCGAGCCTAGCCGTGTCCCAAAACCGACCAGCACGCCGGCAATAACCAGCATCATGTCGCTGGCCTGAATCTGCACAGCCGGGAGATTGAAGAACTGCTGCCATACCAAAGCTGACACAACCAGACCCAGAACAAATGCCAGGCGCCAGTCCAGATCACGCCAGCTTAAATGCATCAAGCCGCCGACAATACCGCCAACAATCCCTGAGATACCGGCTATACGCCCATTGGCAAGCAAAAACAGCGCTGTCGCCAGTCCGATGAGCATTCCACCAGTCAGCGCCAGCCAAGGTATGTCAATTTCTGCAATCGTCTGTGCTATATTCATTTCACACTACGCCTCCAAAATATAATCGCCGATGAAACAAAGCTTTACCTGCATTATTGATTAACTCAAGATATAATATTGATATATGATATATATTTTGATATATTGATGTCAAGACAAATATTTTAGTTTTGCCTCACATGCCAAGGAGTTAATAACGTCAATGAATATTAAAGCTTTCTTTGATTCAGTCACTGGGACGATCAGCTATGTCGTATATGATCAACCGCATGGCAGATGCGCCATTATTGATCCCGTTCTGGACTACAATCCCAAATCAGGACGCATCAGCACAACTTCCGCTGACCAGATTATCGCGTTTGTTCAGCAACAGCACCTGACGGTTGACTGGATTCTCGAAACGCACGCACATGCCGATCACTTATCATCCGCGCATTACTTAAAAGGCAAACTAGGCGGAAAAATTGCCATTGGTGAAAACATTCCCGCCGTACAGCAAACATTCAAAAAACTATTTAACCTTGGCGATGAATTTATACCGGATGGCCATCATTTCGATTATCTGTTTGCCGACAATGAAACATTTCAGGTTGGACAATTAACCGGAACAGCACTGTCAACACCTGGTCACACGCCTGCGGATCTGGCATATCAGTTTGAAGATGCGATCTTTATCGGCGACACGCTGTTCATGCCGGATGTCGGCAGCGCGCGCGCCGATTTTCCAGGTGGCGATGCGCATGCCCTCTACCGTTCGATCCGGAGATTGCTAGCCCTTCCGGCTGAAACCCGTTTGTTCATGTGCCATGATTACCCGCCAGCCGATCGTGAACCAGCCTGGGAAACCACCGTTGCAGCCCAACGGGCGCACAATATCCATGCACATGATGGAATCGACGAAAGCGCATTCGTCGCGCTGCGGACAAAACGTGATGCAACACTCGACGCACCGGTATTACTGCTGCCTTCGATACAGACCAATATCCGTGCAGGTGAAATGCCGCCACCGGAAGATAACGGCGTATCCTATTTTAAAATACCCATTCGACGATAAACCGAATAATTTGATCCAGGTCGGTTTTCGCCAGTCTGATCGGTGCTAATATTATAAATATGACTTGATTTCATGTTCGATTTCATCCCGGCAAAAGCACGCTAATCTAGGAGAAAAACAATGTCATACACGGAATTTTCACGGCGGAAATTTCTGCAATACACTGCTTTCGGCGCCATCGCATCGGCACTACCTGGTTTGAGCCGGAGCGAAGAACGCTTGATCAACAAAGATCCTGACCATAACCTCAAAGCGGACGTGGAACTGGAACTACATGCCCGGACGGCGGAAGTCCCGATTCTACCGGGCGCAAAAACCCATGTTTTTCAGTACACAGGAAAGCTGCTGAAAGGACCGACGCAAACCATCAAAACGCTGCCCGGCTATTTGGGCCCCATTTTGAATTTCGAACGCGGCCAGAAAATACGGATCTTCTTTTATAACCACATTAACGAACCGGTTATCACCCACTGGCACGGAATGCACGTGCCGCAAAAAATGGACGGACACCCGATGTACGAAATTTATAACGGGGAACGTTATGTGTATGAGTTTGAAATCGACAATCCGGCCAGCACTTACTGGTATCACTCACATACGCATGATATGACCGCCACTCAGGTTTATCAGGGACTGGCGGGCATGATCACCGTGCGTGACGCCGAGGAACAAAAGCTGGCGCTGCCTGCCGATGATTATGAAATCCCGCTGATCATTCAGGACCGGCAATTCACCGCTGGTAATCAATTCCAGTATCTGCACGGCATGCATCGACGCATGATCGGATTTCTAGGCGACACGATTCTGGTGAATGGCCAAGCCGGCAGCGTAATTCCGGTAAAAACACGTGCTTACCGCCTGCGCTTGCTGAACGGCTCCAATTCACGCATTTACAAGCTGGGCTGGAGTGACGGCACGCCATTGACCGTCATCGGTACCGACGGCGGCTTGCTCGAAAAACCGGGAACCATGCCTTACGTGATGCTTGCACCCGCGGAACGGCTTGAATTGTGGATGGATTTTACCGGCCGTGACATCGGTTCGGATCTTACCTTGCAAAGCCTGGACTATAAAGGCGGCGGACCACAAATGGGTGGTATGGGTGGCATGCGCGGCAGGGGACGCGGCGGCATGATGGGCGGCGGGCTCGCGCAAGGCAAGGCCTTTCCGGTTATCACATTCAACATTGCCGAAAAAACAGGCGATTCTCCGGCACTACCGGATAAGCTTGTCACCATAAAACGTCTCAGCGCCAAGGATTTGACCCATCCGGACAAAACCGTGCCGATTGCCATTGGCATGCGGCATATGACATTCCAGCTTAATGGCCGCACGTTCAGTATGTACGATCACCTGGACATCGAACGCATACCGGTCGATTCGATTCAGAAAATTCGCATCTTTCATGACAACGACATGGGTAGCGGGGGTATGAGGGGTGGCCGCGGCATGGGAATGATGGGCATGATGCATTCAATGCCGCACCCGATTCATCTGCATGGACAGCAGTTTCAGATTGTGTCGCGCAAACAGAACAGTTCAAGCAGCGCCTATGACACCGTCAAGGAAGGCTTTATCCACAGCGGCTGGAAAGACACCGTGCTCGTAATGCCCGGCGAGGAAATCGAAATTATCAAACCATTCCAGCACTTTACCGGACTGTTTCTGTATCACTGCCATAATCTTGAGCACGAAGACATGGGCATGATGCGAAATTTTGAGATTTATTAATCCTCTTGATAAAAGGGCTACTCTGATGCCTATCTCCCGCCGTAGTTTCCTTGGATTGAGCGGCGCAACCGCTTTCGCCGCATGCACACCCGCCGCCTTCGCGGCCCAGCCACTGCTGAATGTGCTGCCGGATACATTCGTCCCCTCCGATCTTAAAGATTTGCAGGCGCTGGCCCGGCAAAGAGCGCTTATGCTGGGCTATCCGGTTAATATGAATATACCGCCGGCGGCATTCTTCGCGTGGCGACAAAAGCTGCATGAAGCCGGGCTGAATCAATTCCATTTCAATAATGTCGGCGATCCGTTCAAACACAGCCATTTTGGTTTCAATACCCATGACTTTGAACGGGAACTTATTGAGCGATTTGGTCAGCTTTATGGCTTCAGGCACAATAATATCTGGGGATTTCTATCCCACAGCGGAACCGATAGCAATATGCATGGCATTTTCATCGGGCGCACTCTGCTGCACAGCCGTACCGGCGTTATGCCCAAAATTTATTACACGCGCGAGGCGCACTATTCCATTCAGATCCTTGCGCATCTGCTCAATCTCGACCGGATCGAAGTTGATACCCTGGCTGACGGCAGCATGAACATCGCCGATTTCGAAGCCAGACTGAAAGCCAACCCGAGTCATCCAGCCCTGGTCGTTGCAACCATTGGAACCACCTTCAAGGGCGCAGTGGATTCCATCGACGAGATTCAGAGCAAGCTCGGCGGCCGCGTATCCTATCTTCATCTCGATGCGGCGCTGTTCGGTGGTTATCTGCCGCATACCACATTTGCCGATGAGCTGCTGCATACCGGATCAAGCGGACAGATACGCTACCACTCGATCGCTGTCTCCTGCCATAAATTCTTTGGCTTTCCCGCGCCTGCCGGACTGTTCATCACCACACGAGCCATTTTTGATGAATTCGAAACACAATTCAGCAAAATGCATAACCCCGAATACCTATTACAAATCCCCGGCACCATCACCTGCTCGCGTGACGCAGTCAAACCGGCCGAATTCCATTTTTACAGCTCGGCGCAGGAATTTTCCCGTCAGGCCCATGACGCGCGAAATATGCTGGAAGCGACCGATTACCTGATGCATGAAATGCAGACTCATTTCAGTCATCTGACACCGATGCGCAGCAATCCGCGTTCAGTCATCATTTACTTCAGGAAGCCAGCTGACAGCATCGTTGAACGCTACACGCTGGCAACCATGACCAGCGGACAAAACGGGAATACCGGCGATGCCGCATCATACGCCCACGTCGTCGTCATGCCGCACGTCAGCAAACCGATTATCGATCGCTTTTTAAGCGATCTTTCCAAATCCGCCTCCTGAGAATTTTGAGCATTCCGTCCACATGGCGGCATCCTCTTCCTCAAGAATCAGCAACCTGCATCAAGCGATTGACTTCTTGCCTGAAAGGCTGATTTTTAAACATTATTTGAGACCTTTGCAAAACTCTATTTTATAAAATCTCAGACTAATAAAAACAATAGGATATAAAACCCATTATGGGTTTTTGCAAAAGTCTCTATTTTTCTGTTCCGACCGAGCCATCGGATTCTCGACCTTCTCAATCAGAACCATAATTCTTGCGCGAACAGCTTTTACATATTAAGATGTTTTTGAAGCAGGAAAGTATTCAACTGAATGCCATTCATATGCTGCAAGCAGGTTTTAACAGGCTGTTAAAGCTACGCTGTTGACAATTGAACAGCTGACAGCAGATGCATGTTACAAAACCACATTTCATCGATTAAAAAAGCCAGAAAAGAGTAGAAACACACCGAAGCAAAATAAAAAGCAGACTAATAATCAACCCATCAAGGAGCTGTTATGTCGAACATAGCTGGTAAAGCGTATGCCATGAACGTGATCACCCCGATACGCTGGTACACAACCTGGACAAACAAGCTGTTCTTTAAAGCTGCAACCCTGCTGCCCAGTACATTGAAAGGATTGCAGACCTTGTCTCTCATTCACTATGCCCGGTGGGTCATTATTCCCAGAGATGGCTTTCCCCATCTTGATTCAAGTCAACCCAAAGAAGATCTGCATTATGCCTACATGCTTTTTTTCAGTAACTTCAATGGCAGCTGGGATCAATATGTCGATTCGTTCACATTTGCCATACCTTCTGGACTCGACCTGTTCTGGAAATGGAATATCCGTTACCCCAAATCCGTTCCACTGACACCTTTTCACAACTATATCCGACATAACCAGATCGATACAGCACATTATTACAATGCCTACCCCATGGCGGCATCCAACGATGTCAAATCGGCGCAAAAAATCAAAAAAGCGTTGATCCGCTTCAACACTGAATCCAGCGACAAATCACCCGAGGATTTTCTGCAGGACTACTACCGGCTGCTCAACGACCTGCAACATCATTTCGGCGACATGAAACCCACGCCGATCGTCAGCCTGTCGTCTTACGAAGTCAAAAAACGCTACGAACAGACTCGATTCTGATTCTGTCAATCACGCAAACCTCAGAAGGAAGACCAATATGGCTACAAAAAGTGGTAACGCAACCGCATTAACTGTCTTGTCGCCCATCAAAAATGGCGCTATCGGCGAAACTTCTCTTGCCGACATCACGCGCGAGCGCTGCATGCGTTTGCCGATCCATGAGCAAAGTCCGCTGACCAAAGTACCTAATACCTACCTGGCTCGGCTGTTTATTCTGGATGACGTATTTTACGAATCGCTGCCCGCCAATGACTCAATCTTCAATTTTTCGGATATTACATCCATTTTTTCCGACTCCGCGCGTAAAAAGGCACTGCCGCGCAAGGATCATCTGAAATCAAAATATCTGGTTTTCTCGAGTAATTTTCATGGCGACCTGGACGCTTATCTCACCGGCATGTGGGAAAAGTGGTCTTACACCGACCATCAGGGCACTCAGCGTGATGTCCGCCATATCTGGGAACATTGCGTGGCATTCGACAAAATCACCGACTGCGCCGGTTTTATCGCTTATATTAAAGAATGTCAGCTTGAGGCCAGTCTGTTCTTTAATGGATCGACGGATGATTCACTGCAGGAACAACTGAAAGCGCTCTATCTGAAGCAAGAATTCACTCAATTCGCCATGGCGCATCAAGGCAAAAGTGCGGCTGAAATCCAGCAGGATTTCAAAGCATTTATAGCGCATGTTCAGCCTGACAATTTGACTGCGCCGACATGGCTGCCGGGGAAATCAACACCTTGACGGGTGCTTTCAAATGACTTCACACCACTGAAAACCCGCTACAAAATCAAACCCGAACAGGAACGATTCACCATGACAAAAGATCTCGATTTAACTGATATTCAGGGAAACATTATCAAGGCCTACGGCGCATATAATTATCAGAAAGCACGCTACCTGTTTTTACGGATCAACAATGGTGACAAAGGCCGCAAATTTGTTGCCGCCATTACAACCAAAGTCACCACAGCCATCTCCTGGAACAAATCCGGCGCCAGCCCCGCTGTTGAAAAACCGATGGCTACCACGAATATCGCCTTCACCTATGTCGGACTGAAAGCATTGGAACTGCCTACCGCATCGCTGAGAGGTTTTCCGGAAGATTTCATGATGGGCATGGCAAAGCGCAAGGATATTCTCGGCGACGATGGTCCCAGTGCCCCGGAAAACTGGGATAATATCTGGAAAGAACGGGTTCATATCTGGATGTCGATCAACGCGCAGAATATGGAAGCATTAATCGAACGTTATAACTGGGTTGTGGAGCAGGTCGAAGCTTCCGGTGGCGGTGTAACACTTTTGACTGGTCACCGGGGCGATGCGGGAGAAGATGATCTGCCTTACCAGGAGGCCAGCGTGTTGTACGATGAAGCCGGCAACTCTACCCCCAAGGAACATTTCGGCTATACCGATGGTATCGGCGATCCGGTTTTTGAAGGACAAACCAACATAGCCGCGCGCGTACTGGGGCGCGGCAAACTGATGCGCGATGGCAGCTGGGCGCCTTTGGCGACCGGTGAATTCCTGCTCGGTCATGTCGACGAAGCCATGGAATATCCCAAAACGGCTCCGTCCCCGACCCTGCTGGCGCGTAACGGCACATATATGGTTTATCGCAAACTGCATGAGAATGTCGGCACCTTCAATCGTTTTCTCGACGAACAGAGCAAAAGTTTTCCCGGCAGCAAGGAAATGCTGGCTGCAAAATTTGCCGGACGCTGGCGCGACAATGGCGCACCCATCGTCAAGGCCCCTGATGACGCCAGCAAGGCGGAGTGGGACAAAGCATTCGAAGCCGCCGATTTTGCTGAAAAAAAACGCATGCTGACCGACTTTACCTACAACGACGACATTCATGGCGCAAAATGCCCTTACAGCGCGCACCTGCGGCGCATCAATCCCCGCGGTTCGCTGGAATACGGCGTAACCAATGCTTATGAAACACCAGGCGCCCTGGATGACCGGCGCAGAATTTTACGGCGCGGATTGCCTTACGGCAGCGTCAAGGACGCCACCCGGGATGACGGCAACCACGGTATTATTTTCATGGCGCTCAACGTAGACATTCAGCGGCAGTTCGAGTTTATCCAGCAGCAATGGATCAACTATGCCAATGACTTCAAGGAAGGCAACGACAAGGAGGTTTTACTGGGTAATCACGATGCCAGCCATCCCGGCAAGGTTGTCTTGCAGGTCGAACCCGGTTCCGGCAAGCCGCCGCACTTCGTCAACAACATTCCGCGCCTGGTTGAAACCCGCGGCGGCGATTACTTTTTCATACCAAGTATAACCGCCTTGAAACTGATCGCGGCGGGCATGGTTGATCCGACTTAGCGCTTAACAGGCTGTTGAAACGATTACGGCTGCGGATGCCTATACCGAATCAATACGCTCCTTGTTCATTACATCACTGGAATTGGAATCATGGCTAAAGAGACAAATACGTTACAGGAAAAGCTGACTCAGTGGGCGCTCGCGCATCTGGACAGCATCTTTGCAATACTGCGCGTCGTCAAGCCCATTGTCGTCTTCAAGGGCAACGCCGTAGTCACCCGGTTTGAGGATGTCGTGGAAGTATTAAATCATGACTGGGTTTTTCGAGTGCCATATGCCGAAAAAATGTACAAAGTCACCGATGGCAGCAATTTCTTTCTGGGTATGGAAAATACCGATCAATACACGCGCGATGTTTCCAATATGCGCATCGCGGCGCGCCGTGAGGATATCACCGACATCATCAAACCTTTCGTCGACCAGACCAGTGAAGCCATTGTCAAATCCGCCAGCGGCCGGATGGATGCCGTTCAGCAGCTGACGCGTGTGGTTCCGACGCGGCTCATCGGTGAGTATTTTGGCACGCCGGGCTGGAATGAAACCGAATTTGCCGATGCCGCGACGATCATGTTTCAGTATCTGTTTTATCCGGATGATCCGGCAGTTGAAGAAAAAGCACTCCGCGCCGCCGAACAGACGCGCAATTATCTGGATCAGGCCATCGCCGCCCGAAAAGCGGCGCCAGTTGACAAAGACGACGTCCTGAACCGCTGCCTGAAACTGCAGGAAGCCGGCATGCCCGGAATGAGCGATGTGGATATACGCAACAATCTGATCGGACTGATCATCGGCGCCATCCCGACCACATCGAAATGCGCTGCCGTCACGCTCAATCATCTGTTCAACAATCCGGAACTGATGGTTGTGGCGCAACAGGCCGCGCGCGCCGATGAAGACGACAAACTGATCCAGTTTGTCCAGGAAAGTCTGCGCTTGAATCCTTTTGCAGCCGGTATTCAACGCATATGCGCGGAGGATTATGTGATCGCCAAAGGCACGCTGCGCTCGACAAAAATTCCGAAAGGCGCCCGGGTGCTCGCGGCGACCCAGTCAGCCATGATGGACGGACGCAAAATCAAAAAACCCCGTGAATTCCAGCTTGACCGCCCTGCCTACAACTATATGCATTTCGGCTTTGGCCTGCATACCTGTTTTGGCCAGTATATCAACCTGACCCAGATTCCAGGTATCGTCAAAGCGGTACTGAAACAGCCAAATCTCCGCCGCGTTACCGATATGAAAGTTGAAGAACCGTTCCCGGTCAGTCTGGAGATCGAATACGACCATTAATTTATTCACCGCGCCAGTCTGTTGCACTGACATGCACCTGGATCACATCACGGGAGAAAAATGAGCACCGACAAAAAACCTGTTCACGTACTTTCCTTCTCACCCAGCGCCGATGCCGAACTGAACCGCTGGGTGCTGTTTTATTACGGCATTCCGTTCAAGGAACACCGGCATACGTTGCCTTTCTATTTTCTGCTGAACAAGGTGGCTGGCGGTAAAAGCCTGGTTCTGTGCCGCGACGGCGACATCAAATTGACCAGTGTGCGCGATGTTATCCATCATTATGACGCGCAGGCAGCTGCGGAGAAAAAACTGATTCCGGATTCGCTGTCCAGTGAAATGGAGTATAGCTGGCACCGCTACAACTCCGAGCTGGGGCATGCGGTTGTCGAGTGGGCTTACACCAATCTGTTGCCGCACAAGGCAATCATGATTCGTCCGCTCACGCTGGGCAGCTCCTGGTTTGAGCGCTGTTTTGTCAAATACGGCTACACGATTCCGAAAAGAATGATCTGGAAGTCGCAGAATCTGAGCATGCCCGCAGCGGACAAAGCACTACGTCTGATCCGGAATATTTTTCAGGAAGTCGATCAAATATTGTCCGATAGACGCAGATATCTCTACGGCGACACATTGACTCTGGCCGATCTGGCTTTTGCAGTCAGCGGCGCGCCACTGGTATTACCCGCCAATTACGGCGGCGATCAATTCGAACAAGGCGCCATTCCAACCTTTGACGAATTCCCCAAGGCATTACAGGAAATTATCAGCGCAATGCGCCAGACGGTTGCCGGAAAACATATTCTCAGGCTCTACGCAGAAGAACGTTACACTACAATACCCGCCGCCCATTCATAGCCTTCCTGAATGAACTGGATCACGCAACTAACTGGGAATCTGCTGGCGAAATATCTGACTTCGCCGCTCAAAAAAACCACCCAATACGCAACGATCAGTCAGGAAATGCTGCATGCGACATTGCAGCCCGCCGATGTGCTGCTGGTTGATGGCGACACGCGTCTGAGCGTTCCGATCAAATACCTGACGCAATCGACCTGGTCGCATGCCGCAATTTATGTTGGGGACAGCGCGCTGCCCGCCCAGGAATCCTGGCAGATGCCGCTGGTGCTGGTCGAGGCCGATCTCAAAGCAGGCGTGCGCGCGATCACGCTGGCGCATTACGCTCACTTGAACACCCGTATTTGCCGTCCCGTTGGTCTGGATGAATCGGATCGTCAGCGTGTGGTCGATTTCGTCGTCAGCCGGATTGGATATCATTACGACCTGAAAAATATTCTTGATCTGGCGCGCTATCTTTTCCCGCTGGCGCCGGTTCCGACCCGTTTCCGCCGCCGCCTGATGACGCTGGGCAGCGGCGATCCGACACGTGCCATCTGCTCGACACTCATTGCGCAGGCTTTCCAGTCTGTGTCCTATCCTATTCTGCCCGAAATCAAGCGTGAATGGCTGAACGATCCGCAGTGCGCCGATTGTTATGCCGAAATTTACCACATCCGCCATCACAGCCTGATTACGCCCCGGGATTTCGATATTTCTCCTTTCTTCGATATCATCAAGCCGACAATCCGTAAAGGTTTTGATTATCGCGCGATTGCCTGGCGCCAGGCCCATGAGGAACCATAGCCGAATCAGATCCAACCGGGACACATCGGTCGGCTATAATCCGGAATTTCCAGTCAACCTTCTCAGAAGCGATATTACAATCAGCACATCCGGATCGAAAAGCACCCATGCCTGCAGGCTCAGCCATTCATTCAGCGGTTGATTCCACGCTCATTCAAGCCTACCGGGAAACGGAGTACCGGATTCATGGCGCAACGCCTTGCATACTTACGGTTGGCGTGATCTGTCCGGTTCTGGCTGAACTGCACAAAACCCATGCAGTCACCGAAAGCGCGTTTATAACAGCCTGCAATCCGTTCAGCACACTGCTGAACGAGACGGATAATGCCGAACGTCACGCGAAATTCAGGCAACTACTGAAACAACGCGGATTTGCAGTCCTCGAAGGTATCGGCAAGCACCCGGCGGGCGACTGGCCCGGCGAACCCGGCTTCCTGATACTCGGCATCAGCCTTGAAGCTGCCCGCACATTGGCCAGTCAGCTGGAACAGAACGCGATCATCTGGAATTCCATCGACGCGGTTCCGCAGTTGATTTTACTGCGTTGACGCTGAAAATCTGATTCATCAACTGTTATGACAATGCCTTGCCGCTGTTGCATAATGACAGCGTCGGCCAGTCGCGCCAAACAATTTTTCCGGCTTTTATTTCTCATCCATCAGGAGAACCACTTCATGAAACGACGCACCATGTTACAAGGCTTTGCCGCGCTGACCGTGCTGCCGCTTGTTCCGGCCTGTTCGAAAGTCGTTGGCGAAGCCGCCGCAACGATTACGCCGCTGAACAAGCCGCGCGCGGAATGGCGCGAATTGCTCTCGCCCAAAGCCTACCAGATACTGTTCGAAGAAGCGACCGAGCGTCCCGAATCCAGCAATCTGGTCTACGAAGAACGCGCAGGCACTTATCTGTGCGCGGCCTGTTATCTGCCGCTGTTTGAAAGCGTCCATAAATACGAAAGCTGGACCGGGTGGCCCAGCTTCACTCAGCCAATCCCCGGACATATCGCCACCCGGATCGACTTCAAGATGATCTGGCCACGCACGGAATACCATTGCGTGCGCTGCGGCGGTCACCAGGGTCATGTTTTCAAGGATGGGCCGCCGCCGCGCGGAGAACGCTGGTGCAACAACGGCTACGCTTTACGGTTTATTCCGCTGGAAGAACCGCTGCCCGCGCTTAGAAGCTGAGCCATTCATCAATCCTTCATTCCTGGTCAGCCAAAGTACTACGAGAATAGGTATCATACCGCACCACCGCAGCAATTTTACAAGGAGATTTCAAATGAAACCCACCATAATCAGCCAAAAAATCATTATGCTAAGCGCCCTGTTCTTACTGCCCCTGCAAGCTGCGGCGGAAGAAACCCTGTGCTCGGGTTCCTTAGGCAATACCGTTGTGGATAATCTGCTCGTTCCGAGCAACAGTGAGTGCGTACTGAACGGCACTCGGATCATGGGCACTATCCAGATTGCCGCCAACGCGGTTCTGACTGCACGCAAGATTGTCGTAATCGGCAACGTGCAGGCTGAAAATGCACGTCAGGTCAACATACTGGACAACTCAAGGATTGGAGGTTCGGTGCAAATCAAGCAGGGTGGCGGCGCAATCATCAGTGACAGCATCATCGAAAGCGATATCCAGTTTGAAAGCAATGGTCAGCCATTCAAGGCGTTGCGCAATGACATTGGCGGTAGCGTGCAGGTTTTTCAGAACAGCGGCAGCGTCGAGATTCAATACAATACGATTGATGGCAACCTGCAATGCAAAGAAAATGCACCTGCGCCAACCGGCGGTGCAAATCGTGTGGGTGGAAACAAGGAAGATCAATGCGCGCGGCTGACGGAACTGAATGCAGCACAGGAAAACTGTATCCAGTCACATCCGACGTTTGGTACGGATGCGCGTCTGCATATTCCCCGCCTGAGCGTCGTCACGCAGGACGGTGATGTCATCGACTACTGGGCAAATCTGCATTATGTGCCGGCCTTGTCGACTAACGGTAATCTCGTTTTTGAACTGCGCGAACCGGCATCGAATCTTGGTCAATGTAACTGATCGGGAGAAAAAACAACCCCGGAGCCTATTTCGTACTTTCACAATCATGTGAAAGTACGAAATACCACAAAACCCCATGACCTATGATCTCCTTAAACTCGCTCATGTTATCGGCACTGTTCTGATCGGCGCGGGATTGATTGGCGTCTGGATCAATGATCTACAATTCCGCCAGACCCTTGAATTGGTGCGTTTCTCGGAATCCATAAGAAATATCGCGGTCTTTTATGACGGCCTGGTGGCTCCCGGCGCAATCATTCTGCTTGTCTCGGGGACTTGGATGATTACCGCGTTTTACGGCGGCTGGAGTTTTATTTCAATACCCTGGCTGGCGGCATGGTTGCTCTGTTCGTGTTTGAATTCATCGAAGGCAACACCGTCACGCGTTTTTATTTCATGCGATTACGCCGCTTAACTGAAAACGCCCTGACTGCCGGTGCGTTTACACCTGATTTAATGAAAGCGCGCACCGAACACGGTTCCGCGTTTACCCATTTTCTCGATTTACCCATCTTATTGCTGATCGTCACACTCGGCGCACTCAAGCCAAGTGACTGGCATTTGTTTTTTGCCGGTCTGCTACTTGCGCTTGTCATCGCGATTGCCCTGATGATTATCGTTCCGCGCCTTTATCCACGTGTAAGTTGACGCTATACATCAACAGTTGAATTGAATGCACGAATAGTTTGTGAATAATCTGTTCACCACAATACGTAGTTGCCCTTATTTTTCAATCATGATCACTCTGATAAAATTATTTGGGAATTGCTTGTTTCTGCCCAAAAATAAAAACAATTCTCTGATATTTCAGTCACTCAAACTTGCTTTCGTTGTTCCGGTTTTTTGCAGCCGATCTTTAACTCTATTCAAGGAGAGCATGATGCGTAGAATTTATTTTCTTGTGCCCAACATCGCTGTCACCCATAAAATTGTCGATGAATTGCTGCTGGCCAAAGTCGAAGAAAAACATATCCATGTCATCGCAAAACGTGGCACGCTACTTGAAGATCTTCCCGAGGCCAATCTTTTGCAGAAATCAGATTTTATTCCGGCGGTTGAACAGGGGCTTGCTCTTGGCGGCGCTACCGGCATGCTCGCCGGACTGGTGGCGATCGCTCTGCCACCCGCATCAACAGTGATCGCCGGTGGTATCTTACTCGGTAGCGGATTAGCTGGGGCTGGTATAGGCGCCTGGGTGAGCGGCATGGTTGGTATGAGTGTCGGCAATCGCCGCACCAAGGAATTTGAAGAAACCATCGAAGCCGGAGAGTTTCTGGTATTAGCCGATGTTCCCGCCGATCGCGTCAATGCGATAGAAGCAGTGGTTAGAAAACATATTCCAGAGATCGAAGTCGAACAAACCGAACCAAGAGTACCGGCGTTTCCCTGATAGTCAAAAAATCGCATTCCAAATCCAGCGTATTTTTGAAATACGATAAATAATAGATGTACCCGGTTATTTGTGGTGCTTATCGTGACTATCGTGACCATGCCGATGCTGCCCGTGTTCGTGCGGATGCCCCGAAATGGCGTGCCGGGCATGGTCGCTCAACTGCGCATCGAGCCACTGGTGTATTGCATCGACAAGTTGGGGCGACTCTGATGCATAGTGAATCTGCGCGCCATCCGGCAGTTCGAGATAGTCAATCTTAACCTGTCCGGGGCTAGCTGCTTTCAGCGCCTCCAATCCCGGCATATCCAGACCGTGAATATGCATCGGCTTGGAATAATCTCCCTGACTGAATTCTGCTGAAATTTCCGACAAATGTGCGCGGATCAGTTGAATCTGCTCGCTATCCGATTTGTCCCTGGCAATAACCTGCTGAACTCCACCTTCCGATGTTTTGGAAAAAACATGTACCGTTTTTTCCAGATCAAAAGGCATGACATGCGTACCGCGCTCCGTGACTTCATCAAGCCTTTTCTCATCGGCGGGCTCCACGGCATGGACAGACATCGAGGCCGGTAGCATCAAAAGCAGAAAAGCTGCGAATAAATTCATCCCTGTTCCCCCCTTTGCAGAACGAAAATGACGAACAGCGATTCGTCAATGCGCATCAGAGTGCAGAATAAAAAACGCCGCGCAATTTCTCTGCGCGGCCGTTGTCCGGTTATGATGCGGTTATTTTGCTTCCTTAGCCGTTAAGGAACCGAGGAATGCCTTGATGTCCCTGATCATGCCATGACCAACATGGTCATTGCCCAGTTGATGTTTTGCCATCAACCGGATGGCTTCATCCAATGTTTCAACGGAACCGTCATGAAAATAAGGTCCGGTATGCGCGATATTTCTAAGACTCGGCACTTTAAATGCTTTTTTGTCGCTTTCAATGCCGGTCACTTCGAAACGCCCCATATCCGATGTTTCATAGGGTACAACCAGGCCGATTTTTCTGAAGGAGTTACCGCCAATGGCTACGCCATTATGACAATTGACGCAACCCATGTTAACGAATTTTTGCAGCCCCCGTTTCTCGCTTTCATTCAATGCATTCTTGTCTCCCTTGAGGAAATCATCGAACCGCGATGGCGTCAGTAGCGTACGTTCAAAAGCACCAATGGCGACACCAATATTTTTATAAGTCAGTGGATCCTTTTGATCACTGAAGGCTTCCGCAAATAATGTTTTGTACTCATCGATTGCCTTGAGTTTTTTGACAACGGCATCTTCACTCGGCATGCCCATTTCAACCGGATTCAGAATCGGACCCAAAGCCTGCTCCTCCACAGTACCCGCGCGCCCATCCCAGAATTGCGCAATATGCAGCGCGGCATTGAATGTCGTTGGCGAATTTCTGCCACCCCGCTTGCCTTCATGTCCTGGAGAAGTCGGTTCACTGTCTACGCCATAATTGCTGAGGCTATGACAGGAATTGCAGGAAATTTTGTCATTGACGGACAGTCTCGGATCCAGGTATAACTTTTTGCCCAGCTTGATCAGCGCGGCATTTTTCTGCTCATCAATGATGGACTCGGGCAACGGCTCAAAAAACTGTTTTAACTGTGTTTCATTGAGCTTATGGCCATGCCCATGACCGCCCTCGTGATCATGTCCGTGACCGCCATGTCCTTTGCCGTTATGTTCATGCTCATGACCGGCACCGCCTTTTCCGTTTTCATGCTTATGCTGCTCCTGTTGTCCCGCAGAATTTTGTTTCTGCGCATTTTCCTGGGCGTAGACCAACGAACTTAAAAAAAACGTCAGTAGTAATAAAATCAGTTTCATAGAATCCTCCGTAAACTTAACTTAAAACCAAACCGAAATCTAAAAAGATTCGTTCTTATTGTACAGGGTTTCAAATTGCAACATTTCGCAATTGTTGCAACCGATTGTGACAATCTAACAAAAAACACCAGCCAGAAGAATACGGGTCAACACGTAGGCACGGTAGTACTGCGGCAATCAGGCGAAAAAAATATCGCTGGTCAATAAAAGCACCGCAATTATCGGACCCGGTATTGACAAAAACAATGCGGCATATTGCCGCACTCAGGAATAGAGAATAGAACAGCCGAAGTCAAACCCAATCTTTACCGATCAAAAAATCCGTGTATAGTTTCTTTTCCGGAGTATTCTCCGCGGGTCTCCAGTCATAGCGCCATTTGACAATCGGTGGCAGCGACATCAGGATCGATTCAGTACGTCCGCCCGTTTGTAGCCCGAATAACGTACCACGGTCCCAGACCAGATTAAACTCAACGTAACGCCCTCGGCGGTAAGCCTGAAAATCACGTTCGCGATCGCCATACGGCGTATCCTTGCGCCTTTCCAGAATAGGCTGGTAGGCTGTAAGAAAATGCTCACCGACACTTTGCATCAGGTTAAAACAGGTCTGGAAATCGGGTTGATTCCAATCGTCAAAAAATACACCGCCAATGCCACGCGGCTCATTACGATGTTTTAAAAAAAAATATTCGTCGCACCACTTTTTCAGACGCGGATAACAGTCATCGCCGAACGGCTGCAGCGCATCCTTGCATACCTGATGAAAATGCACGGCGTCTTCCTCATACCCATAATAGGGTGTCAGATCCATGCCGCCACCAAACCACCAGACCGGCTCAGCACCTTCTTTGCGCGCCTCAAAATAACGAACATTCATATGCACAGTCGGAGCATAAGGATTACGCGGATGAAGCACCAGCGAGACGCCCATGGCCTCAAAAGAACGGCCGGATAATTCCGGGCGCGCGGCTGTCGCCGAAGCAGGCAGTCCGCTGCCATGAACATGTGAAAAATTGACGCCACCACGTTCCAGCACGTTGCCTTCTTCGATGACCGCGCTGATACCACCGCCACCGCCCGGACGATCCCATTGATCGCGCCGGAACTTTTTACCATCAACCGCTTGCAGTCCTGTGACAATGCTGTCCTGCAAGTGTGTCAAAAATGCTTTGACTTGTGTTGTGCTCATTCCATCTCCTGTTTTTTCCGGATATATTTAATACAGTGCCTGAGTTTTTCGCATCTTTCGATAAATATCAGCCTTTACCGTTTATAATGTCCACTTACTCAGCCTGCTGCATTTTACCCGTTGTATATAGCACGATTAAAGCCTTTTCAGCTTGATCTTCCTCAAAAGCGCAAAAACGTGATGCGCCGGACTGTGATGCGCAGAATTTGAACTCACTACCGCAACAAAAAGTAATTAACAGGAATTTTTCGACATGTCTGGTAACTCATTTGGAAAACTGTTTTGTATTACGTCCTTTGGCGAATCACACGGTCCTGCAATTGGCTGCGTGATTGACGGCTGCCCGCCGGGCCTGGAAATCAGTCAGGAAGATATTCAACGCGAACTGGATAGACGCAAACCAGGCACATCCCGTCATGTCACGCAGCGGCGCGAATCCGATACCGTCGAGATTCTCTCCGGTGTTTTTGAGGGCAGAACCACCGGAACATCAATCGGTTTGTTGATCCGCAATGAAGACCAGCGCAGCAAAGATTACAGCAAGATCATGGATGTATTCCGTCCCGGCCACGCGGACTATACCTACTGGCAGAAGTACGGCATCCGGGATTATCGCGGCGGTGGCCGGGCATCCGCGCGCGAAACTGCGGTACGCGTAGCCGCTGGTGCAGTCGCAAAAAAGTGGCTGAATGAAAAATTCGGTATCGTCATTCGTGGCTATATGGCGCAGCTTGGACCAATAGCAATACCATTCAAATGCTGGCAGGACGTTAATCAAAATCCTTTTTTCGTTGCCGACAGCAACTATGTCGCACAACTGGAAACTTTCATGGATCAACTGCGCAAATCAGGTGACTCCGTTGGTGCAAAAATAAGTGTGATTGCTGAAGGCGTGCCGGTCGGATGGGGAGAACCGGTTTATGATCGACTGGACGCAGACATCGCTTATGCCATGATGAATATCAACGCAGTCAAGGGTGTGGAAATCGGCGCCGGTTTTGCCAGTGTTTCGCAAAAAGGCACCGAGCATTCCGATGAAATGACTCCGGAAGGATTTCTCAGTAATAATGCCGGCGGCATACTCGGCGGTATTTCGAGCGGACAACCGGTTACCGTCAATGTCGCGATCAAACCAACCTCAAGCATCCGGCTGGGCCGGCGCTCGATCGACAAAAACGGAGAACCGGTCGTTGTTGAAACGCACGGCCGTCATGATCCCTGCGTCGGCATCCGCGCGACGCCGATTGTTGAAGCCATGCTTGCGTTGGTGCTCATTGACCATGCTTTAAGGCACAGAGCGCAAAATGGAGATGTTGTCTGTCGCACACCAAAAATCAGAGGAAGCATAACTGATGCACGCTCCTCCGCAGCAAGGCATGACGTAGATCTGCCGCACCAGGAAGATCCCGAGCCCGAGGAAGGATGAACATATCGCTCGGATTCTTAATTGACTCCAGCAAATTCTGCATTTGTTCTTGACAAGATCGCCTAAATAAACCATTATCGCCCCCGCATATAAAATTGAAACGATCAGTAGCAAAACAGTCGAATCGGTTTACAATCACACAATTCGATTTGTTTTTTAAGGGTACCGGAAAAAAATAAAAGTTCGCAGCCCGCTATCTGCATCAATCTGCTATAATCTCACGGCTCGTAACAACAGTCTGGTAACAGCAGATTGTTTCAAGCGCCCGTAGCTCAGTTGGATAGAGTACTTGGCTACGAACCAAGGGGTCGTGGGTTCGAATCCTGCCGGGCGCGCCAATCGTCGATTATGAATTTGCAAGCAGGCCAAGTAGCTCAGTCGGTAGAGCAGAGGACTGAAAATCCTTGTGTCGGTGGTTCGATTCCGCCCTTGGCCACCAATAAATTCAATTGATTAGATCATTATCTTGATCTATCTAATTTCCATTTGTGTAATTCTTGTGTAGTTCTGTCAAAAAAATTAACTAATTTTTTTGACATCGATTTTCCAGTTTGTCTCATTGCTGCCTTAATGTTTCCACCATTCATGGTGCGCGTATCTTTCAACCATAATCAGCGCCTTATGACCGGAAATTCGTTTTACGGTTGTAAAATTTACATCCACTTGTACCAAGTGATATTCGAATCGCGGATCACAGTTGCCAGCAAAGTATGCCGTAGACTACTGAAAACACATGGGTTTACTGACAGCATGAGTCGTTTGGGAAATTGTTCGAACAATGTGGGGGCGGAAAGCTACTTTGGCGGTCTTCAACAGAAACGTTGTTAGTGGCGCTACCAGACCCGCTATGAGGCACAGCAAAACATTTCGCATGTATATCGCTGTGCTTTTTATAACTGCCAAAGACCGTGCATTCAATACCTGGGTTATAAAAACCCCAATCAATATGAGACAGCGATGGCAAAAGCGATAAAATCCGCTTAACTGGACTGGAGTGTCCGGCTCGACTGGACAGATCAGTCTATCCTTTTAATAAACTAATAACAGACAATTGCACGGTTAGAGAACAGACTCATTTTCTTCAAAATTTACAAATAATTCACATATTTATCACAAATTTTTTATACCTGCTGAGCTAGAATTTTTTCAAACGATGAATTGAATGAAAAAATTTATTTCATGGAGGATTACTTACTCTTTTGTGAACGCTAGACTAGATCAATCTATATAAACATTGGCAGCTTATGAAGCTGAATCCATATGGGTTATATATTCATCAGTGTAGTTTGTCACATATCTTCTTTTTCAACTTCTCTTAGTCACTCAGAAAATTCGAGAGCCCCGTAACGGGCATCTTTTTTCACAGTGCGAAGTGGGCCAACCTCCTGTATTGGAGAGTCGTATTACCGGTTCCACTGGAAGCGCAACAAAAGGAGCAACTGCGACTGTTTCTGGCGGTGCGCGTGCTTGAGAGCTAGTTAAATGGACACACGCAAACGCAAACACAAACTTACTGCACGGAGGCGAATGGCTGCTATGAATATGGCCGATAATTTATCTGTTGTAACCAAACCGGTTGTGGAACCAGTCTGTACTGTTGGACCCGATCAAGCTTGTAAGCACTCACTCGTTAATACTGAGTTAAATGAGTTTTTATATATTTATGAGGAGCTGGTTCGCAGTCGCTTTTCAGCAATTACAAATACTTTAAAGACTCTTTCGATTTATCAACACGAACTTGATTTCGTCACTCGCGCACAGCGTATTGCATTTGATCAGCTGCATTATGAGTTGCCTTTGAGTTTGCTGGAAGATTCCTGGATATCCGGTCTAAACTTACGCGCGCTGCATTCATACTGTATTTTTCGCAGTTTTAAAGAATGTGTCGCCAAGGCAAGTTTTGACCAGGCGTCCTGGCGTGAGCGCATTGCCTTACATACGAGTTTCATACATGCCTGCGGATACCACACAGTGAATATCAGCTCCTGCGCAGATGGTCGTCTGCAGGGATTGTTATCCTACATACTTCGGCTTGTGCCTAGTGACGCTATTTATGTCAAGTCCTATGCCGGCGCAATGTTTAATATCGAGGAGAATATTGCAGATTGGGCGCATCGTGAACTCGAGCGGCTATCTGGCGGTCTCCCAGGCAATGAAGATAAAAATTATCTAAAAATAGCGGTATATCACTACAGCAGCTCGAATCCGGCTCACCAGGGCTGTGCTGCACATGGCAGTGACACCAAGAAAGCGTGCAAATCCGCGCTGGGAAGGCTTAATGAGTTGCGTGCCGCCATCAATAACACTTATGGCCGCGGAGCAGCTCCAGATATTCTTCTGATCGGCGTTGATACCGATATAGACTCTATTCGCGTTCACTTCCCGGATGCAAACGGTGATATTTATTCTGATCGCTATATTGATAGTGGGGATATATATCAAAAATCGCTAGGAATGACTCAGGAAGCTGCGCGGGCGTATATTGCAGATGCATTATCCAAAATTGAATCCCAAAATGGGAAAAACCAAAAGAAAGAAAAGATGGCAACAGGCATGCGAAACTTGGTACTTGGACTGGTAGAGGCCAATCTATCGCAAATTGAATTTGTAATTCAATATCATGCTGGACGTTATCGTGTAATTGGCCACAACGAACGTTTTATCTGCGCCGGGGAGTCGATGAAAGAATTATATTTGCGCAATAAATACTATTTCGCTCATCTCAACACAGTTGAAGAGGCTGCAGTCGATTTGGATGTGGGCATCAAGATTTTTACTAATCTTAATATCAAGCATGGCTTGGCGATTCCTATACTCGTGCATTATCACTACTCATCGCACGTGCCAGGTTCTCGTAATCGCACGATAAGGCGTTGCAGACGTGTCAAGGCAGCAATAGAGGCACGTTATTCGCAATTATATGAAAAAGGTTTTCTTAATTGTCAAATTGCAATAAGCGATAAAGCTGGCAGTGAGCGTTGCACATTCATTGAAGATGAAACAAAAGAAGCAGTGCATTAAGACGGTTGTTTTATCGAGGTGGTTTTTATAACAAATGCAGAATCCTATCAAATGCAAAATATGATTGCTTGATGCATGCATGCAGGGAGACTTTGAACCACCAGGCAGTTACACGACTAAATTAACACTCCCTAAGTGCGCAGCATCTGGAATGAAGTCAAACAGCAATTCAGTCCGTTCGAAGAACTTATTAACAGATGATGGTCGTCCATCTGTATGCCGACCACATCAGATCGCCTGCGACATTACCATGGCAGCCAGTCATTCCCGATGCTTATTAAAATGATGCAATGCAGCAGTTTTTAACCAAACATCTTCTTCAGAGAAGACAAATTATGTGATTTATCAACATAGAATTGACAACTTGATTCAATTTTAACTAAAGTTTCTACGTGGGCTTGTCGATATGGCAGTTAATTAGAATAAATCATAAGGAAATCAAATTGAAAGTTGATAATTCAATACACACAATACCGAATATTTCTGCGAACGATAACAAAAAACATGCCGAAGAGGCTGTTCCGATACGGGCAGTTAATGAAAATAATGCAAACAGCACAGTTCATATAAGCTCACGCGCGACTAATCTGCAAACAATTGATGCTAACGCAGAGATCAGCTCTGTTGTAGATATGGAGCGTGTGCAGCAAATTAAGCAAGCAATCAGTGATGGTGTTTTTAAAGTAAATCCTGAAGTGGTAACGGATCGGTTGATCGAGGCAGCTAAAGAGCTAATTTCAACAAAAGAAGGGCACAGTTAATGCTTGAAAATCAAGATTTCAATGAACTTGTTTCAATACTCGAAAATGAGATGAAGACTACTTTGATATTCTTGGAAATTCTTCATGAAGAGAGAGAAATACTGACTCAAGGACAAATAAATGATCTTGATAAGGTTGTCGCGGACAAGGCTAAAATAATTGATGAACTGGAAGCAATAAATGAACAACGTTCGCAGTATCTGTTGTCTCACGGCTACCATAAAAATAAAGCCGGTATGCGGCAGTGGCTGGATGAACAGCCTTTCGGCATCAAATTACATGAGTTGTGGGATCAGTTAATTATCCTGGCAAAGCAAGCAAAACAAGAAAATCAAACTAACGGTAGAGCAATTTCACTGCAACTTCAATATAACCAACGTTCATATCTAGCGTTGCAAAGCGCGGCTGGCAATATATCTCTTTACGGACCGAAAGGGCAGGTTTTGATTTGAATCTCTTGTAACCATTGCCTGTTCAGTGGTTTGGACAAGAAAAACTGAGTCCCCCGGCTAGAGGGCGTTAACAATTAATCTGCAATAACTTGCCAATAGATTGAATGAGCCTTTGCGAAACCTCTGACCTCATAAAATCCAGCCAGAAATATGCGACTTTAATCTGGCTTGCTCAGTTTTTTATGAATTTTCACGGAACAATGCGAAATTTAATACGAAACCATCACGTTTTCCGGCATTTCTTACGATAATCCCGCTAAAAACAACAGGCTTCAATGGAGAGTCGAAATTTAGTCACAGCGAGATCATGCGATACTCAAGCAGGCTGAAGTTGCCATGCCACAGACTAACCAGCAACATTTTGAGTAACAGCAATCACGGATAGGCATAGCGGGACGGTCCGTAGTATCGGATACGGGCGCATAGTGCTGCGATTATTTTTTCGATGAGTAATCAGTCGATCAGCTGATCATTTGATTCATAAAATTGCCCTTGCGGTTCGGCGGTTAACAAAACTATCGGCCAGACTTAAACCATGGCAAATAGCCGGATAAATAAAAACAGAACCATACCACTCTCGCTTGCCTGGCACCATTTCTACCGTGCAGAGGCTTCCCTCTGATTCGACCTAGAATCTTGTCGTAATCCTGTTGTTATTTTTTGCAACATTTGCCCCATCACTGCAGTCAAAAATAGTTTGTTAAGCTGTATTCTGAATCAACGCGTTTATAACTCGAGATGCAAGGAGATGAAAATGAATGATAAAAAGAAAAAGCTGACCACTGCGGCAGGTGCATCGATTGCGGATAATCAAAATGTAATGACTGCGGGACCACGCGGGCCTCAGTTACTACAGGACGTCTGGTTTCTGGAAAAACTTGCTCACTTTGATCGTGAGGTAATTCCTGAGCGCCGCATGCACGCAAAAGGCTCAGGCGCTTATGGCACATTTACTGTGACGCATGACATCACAGAATACACTAGAGCGAATCTATTCTCGCAGATCGGCAAAAGAACCGAAGTTTTTGTGCGATTCTCAACAGTCGCCGGAGAGCGTGGTGCTGCTGATGCGGAACGTGACATTCGTGGATTTGCCATCAAATTCTATACCGAGGAAGGCAACTGGGATCTTGTGGGTAATAATACGCCCGTCTTTTTTCTGCGCGACCCGCTCAAGTTTCCTGATCTTAATCACGCTGTAAAACGCGACCCCAAAACCAATTTGCGCAGCGCGCAAAGCAATTGGGACTTCTGGACACTCCTGCCCGAAGCATTACACCAGATTACCATCACCATGAGTGACCGGGGCATCCCGTTTTCGTATCGACACATGCATGGCTTCGGCAGCCATACCTTCAGCCTGATCAGTATCAAAGGCAAACGAAGCTGGGTTAAATTTCACCTTAAGACACAGCAAGGTATCCGCTGCCTGACCGATCAGGAAGCCGAACAATGCATTGGCAAGGATCGTGAAAGCCATCAGCGGGATCTGTTCGAAGGTATCGAGAAAGGTGATTTCCCTAAATGGGACATGAAAATTCAAATCATGACCGAGGAGCAAGCCCGGTGTGCTTCATTCAATCCATTCGACCTGACCAAGATATGGCCACACAAGGATTATCCGCTCATGGATGTGGGCACGCTGGAGTTGAATCGTAATCCGGAAAATTATTTTGCCGAAGTCGAACAATCCGCGTTCAACCCGGCAAATGTCGTTCCAGGCATTGGTTTCTCGCCAGACAAGATGCTCCAGGGACGTCTTTTCTCCTATGGCGATGCACAGCGCTACCGCCTCGGCGTGAACCACCATCAGATTCCGGTCAACCATCCGCGGTGCCCATACCACGCGTTTCATCGCGATGGACAAATGCGTGTCGATGGCAACTATGCCGGAACGATTGGCTACGAACCTAATAGTTATGGAGAATGGCAGGAACAGCCAGACGCCAAAGAACCACTGCTCGGGCTCGACGGCGCTGCCGGACATTGGAATCACCGCGAAGATGACGATGATTATTATTCCCAGCCCGGCAACCTGTTTCGGTTGATGAATTCCGGGCAGCGGCAGGCGCTCTTTGAAAACACTGCCCGTGCGATGAGCGGTGTATCCGAGGCAATCAAACTGCGCCACATCGCCAACTGCCTGAAAGCCGATCCGGTTTATGGCGACGGCATTGCCAAAGCGATGGGTATTGCGATCAGCGACATCAGGAAATAGTCCGAAATAGTTGTTCAAAACCACGCCGAAGGACGCATATCACATTAAAATCGAATGCATAATGCTCGCATACTTCGTGCATGCTCCGTTTTTTGCTCAATTTTGTCTTACAACCGGCATCTCTCGATCGAGCTCTTGAACAGATTCCAAACGGCAAAGCAGCTCCAGCCGTCGGTATTGAACTGCACGTGCAATAAAACGAAGCGATCTGGACCTTAGCCGATGGCTCTACTCAACGTGATCAGATTCCTCCTCGTGCTCAGGAATAGACCCGGAATCAGCATTGTCCGTCCGCACCAGCTTACTTCGTTCGGTTTCCCGCAATGCATCGACGGGAAATGCAGCCACTGTAAAATAGTAAGGCAAATCAGAACGCTCCAGGCTATAGTGGCTGCCCGCTTCTTCAGGTTTGAAAAAGCGGTATTTGAGTGATCCGCCATGATCTAACGTCAGATCGATTTCCAGCACCGCTTTATTTCGCTGCCCATCCTCCCTCCTGTCCACAGTTCCCGACACGGATTGAATCTGCAACCCGGCCAGCCTGTTAATCAGGCTATTGATGGCTTCCTCATTCGGTTTTTCATGTTCCGCAAGATCATCGGGTTGCAATGCCTGGTCAGAACGAATCAACACAACATCATTTATGGCCAGTCGGTCGATGTCCATGGCGCTAATCCGCAGAATATCTTTTTTAAGCCAGTGATCAGCTTGCGTGCTGGTTTCCCAGCTTTCAAGCTTGATGACAAAGATGTCATTACTTTCGCTCAAGCGTACATGCGCTTTACGGAATCCGGGCGAAGTGCCAATATAGAGCGTCGCCTGAATCTGGTCGCCATTCATAAACGATACTTTTCGCTCAAAATCGCTTTCCGCTACCTTAAACCGTTCTGCGGCGCCAGACGTGGTAGCAACTGGCCAGCCTTTGCCGAGTGTAGACAAGGTTTTCAATAATTTGCTCAGCGCATCGGCATTGACAGGATAATTCCATATTTCTGGCAGCACCCACCCAACATCCTGTTTCTCCAGTATGACATGTTGTGTGCCGTCATCGAAGCGCAATCGATTGATGGTTTCGATATCAAATGCCAGTAATTTTTCATTGGACTGATAGGCGCCGTAATCATCACCTGAAAAATTCATGGCAATCACCAGCACCAATTGAAACGCCAGCAATGCGCCCAGTATCGTAATCCATTGTTTCATTCCTCTTACCCCCTCACACAGGATCAACCTGACTGGATGGTGCATTCAGGATAGCAGCATAGCGTAACTGCGCCCGCTGCCTGATCCAGCGACGGATCAGCCCGACCAGCAACAGGGCACTTAACGCCAGGCCATAGTTCAAGTATTCCCAGAATAGCTGTTCATCCTGATTGAGCGGATCAAGCGTGCGTGCGAAGTGGCCCCGGCCACGAATGGTCAGTAGATCTCGATCTTCAAGCGACCAGTCGATAGCATTCTCGAGTAATTCAACCGGCTTGGTGTAACGGGTGCCTATTCCCATCGAGGCAAGATTGATCATGTCATCCGCAAGAAAATCATTGGAAGCGAATAGAATGATGCGCGCCGATTCCGGTGAATGATCGATAATGCGGGTAATGACCGGTTGTCCCGCTTCATCGGCATCAACTTCGCCAGCATCCAATTCACTATGATCATGGTCATGATCGTGATGATGGTCCGCATCATCCGACAATGCGTCAACCATGAGCGGTGATGCTTTATCCTTGAAATAGGATTCAAAGCGCCCTTCCGCAATCACTGCCAGCAAGTGGCGCTGCTGTTGCTCACCGGATGGAAAACCAGAATCCGGATAGACTTCAAAATCCGGTTTGATTGCCGGATTGTCCGATGCCCACGAACGGTCGGAACTTTCCAGCAGACGAGTGATACTGCGCTGCTGGTGACTTTGATCGTCCAATACAATCGGCGAAGCCCAGGTCAAGGTAATCTGGTTAACACCGGCAGCCAGTCCGCTGTCTTGATCGATACCCTTTTCCCGGATATCGATGAAATAGGGATAATCAATCAGGCGTGTTTCCTGGAGCACGAACCCGCCGATGCGGCGGTCAACCGGAACCGGGAACGCCGCATTCTGTTCATCGAGCACCAGTTGTTTTTCTATCGTGATACCGTGATGTGCAAGCCAGTCGTCCAGACCTGAATCATACGGCTGTGCAGCCATGATGCCCTGCAGCTCGGTCAAAAATGGTGACGTCGCAGCGACGACCGTGCCGCCGCGCATGAGAAACTGATCAACGGCGAATAGTTGCTTCGCATCCAGCTCCTCAGGCGCCATCAGTATCAGCAGATCGGCTTCATCCGGCAACTGGCCGCTTTTCAGCGTCGTGGAAATCACATTATGCTCCTCCGACAATGTCTTCTGCAGCCAGCCAAAACGCAGTTGACGTCCCTGCATACCAAACTGCGACATGGTTTGATCGACGACCGGCGTATGCACCGCAACCGTTTTCAGAAAACCTTTGGAGAACCGTTTCAACGCGGCCAGAATGCTTTGTTCCAGCGCGTTTTTTTCAAGATTTTCCGGCAACGGCACCTGAAACAAGCGGTCGCCGCCTTCCATCATCATGTAAAACCAGAATGTTTCCGATTCAAAAAACCCGGCGGACATGGGCCGCAGACCATAATCGGCTTCCAGCCGGGTAGCGAGTTCACCGCCTTCGGCGTCCGGATCATGCATCTCAACACTGAGCTTGCCATTTGAGCGCTGTTGCAGATCGAGCAAAATCTGATCCAGATCGGCGCGGAAGGTCTGCAATACCTCTGGCAGTCGGTCATTTTCGGAAATATAACCAATAAACCGCACTGGATGCGCAATGTTGTCGAACAATGCGCCGCTGCCCTGATAGGCATACAACACTTTTTTAATGGCCTGCGTCAGGTCGTATTCCGGATTGCGCAGATCGACGCTCAGATCGCTTTCGCTCTGAATTTTCAAATCGATCAGATCCTGAAAATCCAGCACGATATGCTGGTCGCCATATTGAATCAGGATATTGAAATACGAATTCACCACGGACGACTGATATTTACTGGCGAATTGAAACGGCACGGCGCGAATGCCATATTTTTCATTGGCTTCCTGCTCGAGTTCAGGGTGTTCCTGAGGATCGATAAACTCAACTCTCAGCCGCCCTTCCCCGGCCAATGCGTATTCTTTCAACAAATCCCGCAGCCGCGGCACCAGCGGCGCCAATAACGGATGCGTCTGGGCGCTGAAATAGCCGCGGATCAGCATGGGCTCCTGCAGCTGCATCAAATAACCGCGCGTCGCGTCGGAGATGGAATAAATCCTGCCCTGCGTCAAGTCGGTGCGCAGCGCGCTGACCGGCGCGAGCCACAGATTGGCCGCGACAAAATTGGCCGCCAGCAATCCGGTCAACCATCGCCAGTGGCGGTGATTGGCGTTGTTCGGATTTCCGGCCCAGCGCAGTTTTTCCAGCGCCAGCATGTTCAGCGCGAGAAAAACGCCGATCAGACTGACGTAATAATACAAATCGCGCATATCGATCATGCCACGCGTAATCGACTCGAAACGCGACCCCGAACCCAGCAGTTTCAGTATCTCGCCGGTTTCATTGCTGAACAGGGCGGTCAATTTGTCCGCACCGATCAGGTAAAACACACCGCAGATGCTGATCGTCAGAATCAGGCTGAAAATCTGGTTCTGCGAACGCGCGCTGGCGTACAGCCCTATGGCGATATAAGCCGCAGCGAGAAAAATGGTGGCAACATACCCGCCGATCACCGGCCCCCAATCCAGCGGACCGATGAAACTCACCGTGACGGGCAGTGGTAGTGTCAAGATCAGCGACAGTACGATCAACATCAGGCATGCGCTGAATTTGCCCAGCACCAGATGCAGGCTTTTCACCGGCGCGGTAAGCAGAAATTCCAGTGTGCCTGAACGACGTTCTTCGGCCCACATGCGCATGGTGATCGCGGCAACCAGAAAAATCATCAACACCGGCATCCACTCAAACAGTGGTCGCACATCGGCGATATTGCGGGAAAAAAACGTTTCCACCCAGAAAAAAATGAATAGCGTGATGGCCAGAAAAACGCCAAAGAAAATATAGGCGACAGGGGTAGAAAAAAATCCGGAAAATTCCTTGCGTGCAATTTTTAAAATAGAATGCATTTGAACTGATTCCCTCACAGTTTCTTTTTACTGATTCCTTTTATTCATATCGCTTATTCAATGTGTTTTGCTGCCGGAAATTTCAGCGAAGACCGTTTCCAGATCGCGGCTTTCCGGTTGCAGTGCGTAAAGTTTCCATCCCGCCGAAATGACCTGCGCGGCAACCATCGCGGCCGTTTCAGCCAGTTCGGATTGATTATGCAAATCGAGCGCGTAGCGATACCCGGCGCCCTGAGCGGAAACCTGCTCCACTGATTGCACTGCGCTGATCGCATTGAAGCGTGCAATGGCTTGTTCCGGCGCGGCATCCAGTGAAACCAGCAACCGCTTACCGGCGCGCAACTCCTGCATGGTCGCATCAAGCGCCTTGTGTCCGTTGCGGATAATAATCACCCGGTCGCAGATCGCCTGCACCTCGTGCAGGATATGCGTGGAAAGTATGACTGTAGCCTGCCTGGCCAGCGAGCGGATCAGTTCACGCATCTGCTGTACCTGCGTCGGATCGAGCCCGTTAGTTGGTTCGTCCAGAATCAGCAATTTGGGATGGTGAAGAATCGCCTGCGCCACACCGACGCGCTGCCGGTAACCGCGCGACAATGTTGCAATGATATCCGTCGCTTTATCGGCAAGCGCCGTTTTGTCAATGGCATCGTGGATGCGTTGCGCGCGTTTCTCGGAAGTGATGCCATGCAGCGCTGCGGCGTAATCGAGATAATCGATCACTGTCATTTCGGAATATAACGGATCGTTTTCCGGCAGGTAGCCGATAATCTGCTGAACGGCCTCGCGCGCCGCGCTAATATCCAGTCCGTCGATCAGAATACTTCCCCCGGTGGGTTCCAGATAGCCGGTCAGCATTTTCATAATCGTCGTTTTTCCCGCGCCGTTATGGCCGAGCAGGCCGACAATTTCTCCCCTGCCAATCTCAAACGAGACGTTGTCAACAGCCGCCAGATGACCATACATCCGCGACAATGCATCGACTTTTATCATGTCGGTAACTCCTGAATAAACGAGTCGTCAGTAGCGCCAGACACAACATTGTGGTTCCTTGATAACGCTATGACATGAACTGTTAAAAGCTGCCTATCAAAAAATGGGGCCTATGATAGCAATCCCGTTCGAATTTTTGCAACATAAATCGGATATCAAAGCAAGAGATACAAATCAAGGGTAGGTATAGCTGGATTGTATCCCCAGTGGCAGCCCGGATACCGTGTAAAGCAGCAGAAACAGCGTCCAGACAACAAGGAATGTGACCGAATAGGGCAGCATCATCGCCGTCAGTGTACCGATTCCGGTGTGCTTCACATAGCGCTGGCAATACACCACCACGAGCGGGAAGTATGGCATCAGCGGCGTGATGATGTTGGTGCTCGAATCACCGATGCGGTACGCCGCCTGTGTGAGATCGGGTGAAATGCCGAGCTGCATCAGCATTGGCACGAAAATCGATGCGAGCAGTCCCCACTTCGCGCTGGATGAACCGACGAAAAGGTTGATGAACGCCGTGATCAGCACAATGCCGACAATTGTGACTGTCGACGGCATGGCAAGCGCCTTGAGCCATGCGGCGCCTTGCAACGCGAGCAGAATGCCGAGATTGGACTGGCCGAACGCATAGACGAACTGCGCGATAAAAAACATGATGACCAGATAGTACGCCATCTGGTGCATCGCTCTGGTCATGCCGTCGATCAGGTCTTTGGCGCTTTTCACGGTGCCCGCCGCAACACCGTATACATACCCGGGTATGAAGAACATCAGGAAAATCAGCGCGACAATGGCGCGCATCAGCGGCGCGGCGCCCGAAGTGAGATCACCGGTTTCATCCCGCCAGGGTGAATCGGCCGGCCATGCCGTGGCAATCAGGACGATTATGCCGGATAGAAAGACCAGACCCGCCACACGCAATCCTCTGCGTTCATTGGATTCCAGCGTTTTCATGGCGGGCAGATCATCGAGCTGGCCATCGAGTGCCGTGCTTTTCAGTCGCGGTTCGACTACTTTTTCGGTAATGTACCAGCCTAGGCCAATGATCAACAGCGATGACGCCGTGGTGAAAAAGTAATTATTCAGGGGATTCAACACAATGTCCGGATCAAGAATCCGGGCACCCGCCTGCGACAGGCCTTGCAATAGAGGATCGAGCGAAGACGGCACGAAATTCGCCGAAAATCCGCCGGACACGCCGGCGAATGCCGCGGCAATACCGGCCAACGGATGTCTGCCCGCCGCATAAAAAATCACCCCGCCCAGCGGTATTACCAGTACATAACCTGCATCGACCGCCGAATGACTGACGATGCCGGCGAAAATCACCATCGGTGTCAATAATCGTCTCGGTGTGATATTCAGTAATGCGCGCAACGCGGCATGGATAAAACCGGTATGTTCGGCCACGCCGATGCCGAGCATCGCAACCAGCACTACGCCGACGGGATGAAAATGCGAAAAATTGGTCACCATGACTGACAGGAATTCGGTCATCGCCGCGCCGGACAGCAGATTATTGATGACGAGCGCTTCGCCACTGCGCGGATCAACGACATCAAACACGAAATAGGACAGCAGCCACGACAACACCCAGACGGCAAACAACAGCACAATAAACAGCACCGCCGGATCGGACAACCGGTTACCGGTACGCTCAACCGCAGTGAGAATGCGTGCGGTTAAACGGTTTTTTGCAGAATATTCTTCGGACATAGCCAAATCTCCAGGCTGGACAGACCTAAAAAACCGGACCGGTTTAACTCAATGCGCTGCCGATTTTGAAAACAAATTAAGCACGACCACGCCGCAGACAATCAGACCGATGCCAATGATACCCGCCATATCAAGAGACTGCTGATAAACGATCCAGCCTATCAGCGTAACCAGCGCAATCCCGACGCCGGACCAGATTGCATAAGCGACGCCAAGCGGGATGGTGCGCAGCGTCAGTGAAAGAAGATAAAACGCCACTGCATAACCCACAATGACAATGAGCGTTGGCCCCCAGCGGGTAAATCCTTCCGCGGCTTTCAGTGCGGAGGTCGCAATGACTTCGGATACGATGGCGATGATCAAATAGATCCAGTGAACATGCATACAAATAACATCCGGTATTATCGTTTTCGCACATCAAAATTCATTTTTATTCTTCCTCATTCTGCCTGCTCCCAGCGGGAAATGACAGTAATGACGCATTCTGTCGTGCGATAGTTAAAACAAATGGCGGCGCATTGAGCGCAATCACATGATGCGGCTTCCGGGAATTAAACACTATATTGTTTTTGCTGGCAAACGCTTCCGACAGAGCGTTCAATACACACCTGCTTACCCCGCCCACGCGGCATTCTGATAACATACATACTGCTGCACTTGTATATGTGGGGTGATGCCTGCATTTTCACTCGCCTGGCTGCAATCGATTACCCCGATCACTTCATCTGAACATAACACCATGACAACGGCGCTGCTGCAACTCAACCGCATCCGGCAAAACTACGGAAAGCATTCTGTGCTCAAGGATTTGTCGCTCACGTTGCACAAAGGCGAAATCGGCTGCCTGCTCGGCCCCAGCGGCTGCGGAAAAACAACCGCGTTGCGCTGCATTGCCGGGTTTGAGTCGATCTCCGGTGGTGAAATTCTGATCAACGGTAATTGCGTAAGCAGCGCGAAATCATCCATACCGCCCGAGAAAAGACAAATCGGCATGGTTTTCCAGGATTACGCGCTGTTCCCGCATCTGGATGTCGCCGCCAATATCGGTTTTGGCCTGCATCGTTTATCCCGCAACGAACGTGAGCAACGCATTGCCGAATGGCTGAGAATTGTCCAGCTCGACAACGCCGCCGAAAAATACCCGCACGAACTCTCCGGTGGACAGCAACAGCGCGTGGCGCTCGCACGCGCCCTGGCGCCACATCCGGCGCTACTGCTGCTGGATGAACCGTTTTCCAATCTGGATGTCAGTCTGCGCGAACACTTGAGTCTCGAAGTTCGTGAAATACTGAAAGCGCAGCATATCACCGCGATTCTGGTCACGCACGATCAGTCCGAAGCCTTCGCGATTGCCGATAAGATCGGCGTCATGTTTGAAGGTGAAATTCAACAGTGGGATACCGCCTACAATCTATACCATCACCCGGAAACCCGATCGGTCGCTGATTTTATCGGCCAGGGTGTGTTTCTGCCCGGCAGGGTAATTGATACAAACCGAATTGAAACCGAGCTGGGTATTTTGCACAGCATAATTCCGCCGGAATGCGCTGCGAACGGCCTGGTTGACGTGTTAATACGTCCTGATGACATTGTTCACGACGCAACAAGCCCGCAACAGGCGGTTATTACCAACAAAGCCTTTAAGGGCGCGGAAATTCTCTATACGCTACGGTTGACAGACGGTCATAGCGTGCTGGCGCTGGTACCCAGTCATTATAATCATGAGGCCGGTGACAAAATCGGCATCCGGCTCATCACGGAGTATTTCACTGCTTTCAAGCCGGAAAACTGAACAGACAGACACCCTGTTCGTTCTCACAGCTGTCATCTATTGGACAGGTGTCTCTAAAAATTCAGAGTTCCAAACAAGACGAGGCGAGAACAAAAAATATTGACATCGCATATATATGATTGACATTAAAGGAGATATATTTTTGTGAGCAACAGCGTATTGTAACGAAATCTGGATTTTTAGATGTGTCCGGGTGTTTGCGGCTGAGTGATCGTGCTTCCCGGCGGCACACTGTGCGTCAGCCAGACATTGCCGCCTATCGTGGATCCGCGTCCAATAGTAATGCGACCCAATATAGTCGCCCCCGCATAAATTACAACATCGTCTTCAACGATGGGGTGACGTAAATTTCCTTTCACCAGCGTACCGTTTTCGTCGACAGGAAAGCGCTTTGCACCCAAGGTCACCGCCTGATACAGCCGAACATTCTGCCCGATAATCGCCGTTTCACCAATAACGACACCCGTACCGTGATCGATAAAAAAACTGCCGCCGATCTGCGCGCCGGGATGAATCTCAATCCCCGTGACCGAATGCGCGATTTCTGAAATCATGCGCGCAATCAATGGCACGCCAAGCTTATGCAATTCGTGCGCCAGACGATAATGCGTAATCGCCATGATGCCAGGATAGCAGACCAGTACCTCATCCACATTACGCGCCGCCGGATCGCCTTCGTAGGCCGCGGCAATATCGGTATCGAGTAATGTGCGAATATCGGGCAGTCGCTTGGCAAACGCCTGCGTAATGGTTATCGATTTAGCCCGATCTTCGGCGCTGAGCGTCTCCAGCCCGGAACTATAGTGCAGTTCATGCTGAATCTGCACCAGTAAATCCCGTAATGTCACATTGAGCGTGTGACCGACATAGTGATCGATGCCTTCATCCGATAATTCTGACGATCCCAACCGATTGGGAAACAATGCCGCGCTCAATCCTTCGGCAACACCGGCGAGGATTTTACGCGACGGCAGCTTCGGCGGCCGGTCATGCCGCTTGCGAATCTCCAGTGATGCAATCCGCAATGCTCTAAGTTTGGAAACGATATCGTCAATCTCCAGATTAGTGCTTCTGATCTGGATATCCCGCGATCTTTTAATATGAGTCATATCAACTCCAATCCTTGAATGTATATCGAATATTTAAGGTTTGATTTACGCAACGCATTTGTGAAATTTTTGTGAACTTTTTCTAAAAAATTTGTTATAATTTTGTGAACTTTTTGTGAAGAGATCAATCTATATCGATAAATTACAAATTTAAATTTCTTTAACTTTCATTTAAACATTAACATTTTTTAAAAGGTGGAATTAATCATGTCAAAAAATTTTTACTCTATAATCATAGCATTATTTATCAGTGCAGGTATCCTTGGAGGATTGTTTATTGTTGCATTTCCTGATGCAAACTCAATATTCGGACTTATTCTTTTTGTCGGCTACTTGACATTTACTTTGGTTTACGGACCGTCCAGAAGTTACATGGGCTATCCTTCGAAAAAAGCTGTGTCTTAATCCCGTGTCTTAATCCTGAATTAACCCAAATTTTCTTGTCAGGAGATTTGGGTTAATTTTACTTTCTCAAGTCTTCTTAGAGTCACTTTCTGTAAAATTATGATCATTCCTGATGTGAATCGACCCGGTTTCTCCGGAGATTTTTGGGTTTGAATCAGGCTGAACCAGCTGACTTCCCCACTGGCGATAATATGCCATTTCAAATACAGCCGGTGGAATATTTCCAATCGGCTCCACTAACCGGCAATTACTGAACCAGCCAACCCGCTCCAGGGTGACAGATTCCACTTCTTCACTATCGCGCCAGGGGGCCGCGCGATGTTAAATGATTTCTGCCCTGCATAATCCGTTAATCGTTTCAGCCAGCGTAGTGCAGCAATCCCCGGCATACCGCCAACGAAAGCTTCCATATTGGCCTCAGTCAGGCCTTCCATGTAGCAAATAGTAAATTGCGGAGCAAGTGTGACATAATGGAATTTGGCAAGTCACTCATCCGGCTTATTCCTGCTGAATAAGATATTGCAATAACCTTATTACATTTTTATGGACGTATTCAAATCTAAAATTGACAAATGGCTGTTATTTTGCCTGATTCTCTCAATCGTCGCGTGCCTGCTGGGTGCTTCTGTTGCGCTGAAAGTCGGTGGAAGCGTCAATTACGTTTTTGCCGTTTTCTTCCTGGTAATGGGTGCGGGATTTCCGTTGTGGATAATGATGTCCACCCGATACACTGTGAATGCGGAGAATCTTGAAATAACAAGCGGCCCATTTACCTGGAACATTCCAATCGAATCGATCACCGCACTGCACGACAGCCAGAGCGCATCGGCAAGCCCGGCCTTGTCACTGGACCGGCTGGAAATTATCTACGATGAAGACAAGTCGATTCTTGTCTCACCTGTGGACAAAATGAAGTTCATCGAGAAACTGGGCATTGAGAAATACACCGGCATGCGCAAAAACAGGCAGCGCACATCAAAAGACAAAACTTCGACAAACTCCAGGAAGCAGCAAAAAAACCGCAAAAGTTTGTGAGAATGTTTGCTTGCGATACGTAGCGCAAATCTCGCCAGGCTGACGCAAGCCACAGCCGTCATCGTATTCAAGTCTGCAGCATGCTTTGCGGCATCGATTGCCTGACTCTGCCGGCTTGAAAATCGTTTCCGGCAAACACACCACAGTCCAGTATCCAGCGCGACACCAGTTCTGCTGGCGTGACATCGAAGGCAGGGTTGTAGACCGGAGAATCCGGTGCCGCCCATTCTACCCGGCCAAAAACGCCTTCCAAACCGGAGACTTCGCTGGCGTTACGCTGCTCGATCGGTATCCGGTCGCCATTGATACACGCCCAATCCATCGTTGTGTAGGGGCCTGCAACATAAAACGGCATCCGATGGTAACGCGCCATTACGGCCAAGCCATAAGTGCCGATTTTATTGGCAAAATCGCCATTGGCGGCTATCCGGTCGCAACCGACGATAATTTTCTGCACTTTTCTCAACCGCATCAGGTGTGCAGCCATGTTGTCGGTAATCAACGTATAGGGAATACCCAGCTTTTTCAATTCCCATGTAGTCAACCGCGCCCCCTGAAGCAACGGCCGTGTTTCATCGACATACACATGAATGGTTTTGCCCTGCTCGTTGGCCTTTCTGATTACACCAAGCGCAGTGCCGCTGCCTGCCGTCGCCAGCCCACCGGTATTGCAATGCGTGAGAATATGATCTCCGTTGCCGATCAATTCCGCGCCGTTTTCTGCAATTCGCGCGCAAAGCGATACATCTTCGTTGAATAAATGCACTGCAATGCCGAGGAGTTCCTCGGGAGTGATTCCTGACGCGATACCGGCCATCATGCGATCCATGCACAGCATCAGGTTTACTGCGGTCGGTCGCGCCGCACGCAATGCCCGTGCTTCATCAATCAATTGCACATGGCTTGCGCCCTTTGTCGCGGATTGCCCCAGGCTTAGCGCCGCTGCCACACCAATCAGAGGGGCGCCACGGACCTTCAGGGTTTTGATCGCGCCAATCATTTCGCTTACCGTTCGGAGCAGCAACCACTCTTCCTTCAGTGGCAGCAGGGATTGGTTCAGTATCCATAATGCCGTGTTCGCCGTATTTTCGGGTATATGTGTAAAACGCAGCGCCAGCGCATTCAGATTGATCATATCATTGCTCTCCTTCCGCCCGGCATTCACACTGACAGAGCGAACAACACTGGACGCAATCATTGATCATTGCGGAAATCATCTTTATTACTTCGGGAAAAATCACAACAGGCGATCTCCGATGCGCTGCCGAAGGATTCTGAGTGCGGCAATTTCGTCATCCGTAAGAAATGTCAGCCCACCAAGGGTGACGGCCTTCCATAGAATTTCCGCGGAATGTTCAATGCGCTCCATCCCCTTCCAGGCTTCTTCCAGGCTTTCGCCCCAGGCAAGCGCGCCATGCCGCGCCAGAATCAACGCGCGATAACGCGGTAGAAAACGTGTTAAATTTTCCCCCATGGCTTGTGAACCAGGCCGCGCATAAGGTACAAAAGGAATATCGCCGCAACTCAGAATGACTTCGCTCAACGCATGCGACGGCAGGCACGCCAGATCGGGGCGCGCGATAGACCAGGCAATCGCTGTCGGCGGATGCGCGTGAACCACCGCTTTCGCCTGAGGACACTGCCGGTAAATTTCCAGATGCATCTGCCGTTCCGAAGAGGGGCTGCCACATAAAACACGGTCATCCAGACTAACCAGCGCCATATCCTCCGGCCGCATGAAGGCTTTTGAAACACCTGAGGGGGTTATCAACACTTCATCTTCATCTATGCGCCAGGAAATATTGCCATCGGCTGCCGCCAGCATGTTTTTTTGATGCAGACGCTGCGCGATGGTAATGATATCCTCACATATCTGCCGGTATCTTTTCAGGGTTGAAAATGCATCCGTAGTCATCATGCTCACTTCATCGCGTACAAAAAACATGTCTGTTTTTTATGCCCTGATCCGGGAAAAAACGTTGATAATATCTGTTCAATTCTATTGACCAACATGTCTGCTGATCAAAAAAACGCACTGCTTTTCTTACTCATCTTCTTCCTGATGTTTCTGAATTTCTCCGGCGATCCCTGCAACGACTGGAATTACGAAGATATCTGGATCGTGGAATGTGAATAACCTGTTTCGGTACGCCGGCTATGGCACTTTACCGGTTATGCAAGGCTTTTTATTCACCTGTCCGGAATGCATAATATTTCGACTCGACCGAGAAATCTTCCCAGATAAATGGCGGATTCGGTGTCGGAAAAGTCGGCAGCCAAAAGGTAGCCAGATCCAACGCGCCGCTCGCTGTGCGGCTCGCCGTATGCACAAGTCCTCGCAGAACGCCCTCCGTCACACCTACCAATTCATCATCAGTCTTGCGCCGCCATATACTGATCGTTTTAGGCAATTCCATCCAGCCGGTCGCCACATTGGCAACACCGCTGATCAGCTTCAAACCGGATCGTGCAAAATAGACTTCCGTCGCAGTCCGGTCATCCGCCCTGGCCTGAAACGAAAAAAGGAGCGGCAATAGCAGCAGTGCGATAAATCTTGCTTTTGATTTCATACTCAGAATCCCCGCGTTCCGCATCAAAAAGATAGGCGTCCTATTATAGGGGAAATATCGAACAAACCCGTTTTCTGTTTTATTCTGGCATAACACTTTACTCGAATACGCCGCAGGTTACACTGAATGAACGCGGCAAACAGCCATGAGACTGCCCCGCAGGGCAGTATATGGAGCATCAGGTAGAAAACTGAGTTTGTGTCTGACAAAGGAACATTTTGAGCCTGTTTTTAACACCGCACCGGCAGTATCGATAGTTTTTCAACAACCTGCCGAGCCTTATCGGAAAAAACACGAACTCATGCTCCGATTCGAATGGCTTTGATCTTCCAGTAATCAGCCAGGCGGACAAAACATCTCCGGCACACTCACATGCGATCCAGCCAGCATGAAATGGTGCCCGGGGCCGGAGTCGAACCGGCACGGACGCAATGTCCGAGGGATTTTAAGTCCCTTGTGTCTACCAATTTCACCACCCGGGCTGGCGGAATATGTTCTTTACTTACAGCATATTAGGCTGATTACAACTTCTTCGAAGGGTGTGATTATACACTGAAAACAAGCGTTTTAGCAGGCTTATTGTGAGCAAGCTTTATTGTCAGATCGCTGGCCTGACAGCGTCAGCGCATTCTTTCACAATTGTCAATGCTCCGGCTAAGAGTCAATGCTGTGCGCTTCACCGGTAAAAATGCCTGCGACTCCCCTGCGTAATCCCATTGTTCCACGATGCATTGCGGTTTTCCTGTCACAGGCAGATAATGGATCAGATTAATCGAATTAGGCACCTTGCCGCGTACACGTCTGGATACTGCCGTTCCCGCCTGCACCGTCCACGCCTGCCGTCCGGCGATACCTTTCCGGCCGCAAAGTGGTAAAACATAAGGAAGGTGGATATGCCCCCCCAGAATAATATCCATTCCCGCATCGACCCAGGCGGGAATAGCCTGTTCGCGCCCAATCAATAAATTGACGGCATCCGATGCTTCGATAGCGCGCACCGGATGATGTTCGACCACCACGCGGAACTGCTCTGGCTTTGCCGTACTGAGACGCAAAGCAACACGGCTGATTTGCTCTGTAGACACTTTGCCATTCTTGTGCAGACTGGGGCGAGTGGTGTTGACGCCGATAACCAGCAGTTGGCTATTCTCAAACTCGGGTTCCAGTGTCTGTCCGAACACACGCTGATAATTGCCATAGGGGTTGAATAACCGCGCATACAGATTAAACAGGGGAATATCATGGTTGCCGGGAATCGCCAGAACCGGTTTTTGCAGTTGACGGATAAAACGATGCGCCTGGGCAAACTGACTACGGCGTGCACGTTGGGTAATATCGCCGCTGAGAATGATGAGATCCGGTGATTGTGTTCGCGCCAGCTTCATGACCGCCTCGACTACCTCTGGTTTTTCGGTGCCAAAGTGCGGGTCAGAAATTTGCAGCAATCGGATCATGACTGGCTTCGCCGGATTGGATCGCGTGGCACCAATAATGGCAGCCGGTGCTCAGCAACGCTGAATTCAAGCGGAGAATACATATAAGAAACCTCTCCATCCATGGCCACCTTGATGCGCCGCCGTTTGCCCAAACGTACTGTCATTTTTTCAAAGCTGAAACTGATCAGGTTCTCATCTTCGCCCAGCCGGCTCAGCAGACCGCGAAGCAACATGCCATAAAGGGCCGGCGTACTCACTGGCGTCGACGTGATGGCGACAAGGTGATTACGCGCGAGCTCATCGCCTTTATCGATACCAATGTGCTCAAGCTGCAAGGCATTGTTATTGACCACGATGGTGGGTGTGCGCAATGTACGTATCTCACCTGCATACTCAATTTGCACGGCAAGTTGCCGGTGCGCCTTGAGCAATGTCATGAGCGCAGCCCCCAATGCAACAAGCCGGTTGCGCCCGAAACGCTGCTTGAACGCTTCGCGGTCTTCCAGCAGCTGCGGATAAAGCCCCAAACTGGCATTGACCAGAAAGATCCTGCCATTCAATTTACCCACATTGACAGGCTTTATCACCGCATTTATCAAACACCGAGTTGCCGACTCGGTATCCTGAGGTATTCCGTAACAGCGGGCAAAATAGTTGAACGTACCCTGGGGCAAGACACCAAAAGGCACGCCCGCTCCCAGCACAGCCTGGCTCACCGTGTTGAGTGTGCCATCTCCGCCGACGGCAATTACAGCTCCTGACCGTTCCTGAGCCAGCTTCACCGCTTGCTGCGCCGCAGTGATCAGCTGCGCCCCCTCTTCCACGACCATAAATTCATAACGGCAACCGGCAGCACTCAGGATGGCTGATATCGTATCCTGAGTCTGCTGGATATCCTGGCTCCCTGAGCCGGGATTCATGACAAATAATAAAGGTTGTTGATTGGACATGGCGATATGATTTTATATGGCTGCAGAAAACGTAACTATTTCATTCAATCCCCTGCCCCACGCAGGGAATTCAATTCCGCAATAAAAACAGGAACCCTGCTACTTATAGAGTTTCCTTCCCGTTTCGCAACAAATTTGTGATGATTATAAGGCACAGCGGCTTCCGTATATCCGGCTTCTCTACAGCGAAACATCAGCCATCCGCTTTTAGCATTGCCAGGATTTCATTTACTTTAATACAGTATGGATAGCAGATTCCGGGAAGAAGCATGGCCCAACAACGTCAACCAATGGATGTGGTCAGCGTCATCCGGATAAATAACCCCCCATCCGGCGGTCTACACGCAAAGTCACATAATACAAATCACCGGGGAATTCAATTCTCAACGGTCTCGCCATCGTCAATTTCCAAATTCCATGATTGTGTGGATTGCATCATTAATTGCATCAATGAAAGACCTGACCCCTTTTGTGTGCAGATCGCGGCTCGTTCCTCGCGCGATCTAATCTTATTCGTTAGATTTTTTTGGATAGCATCCTCGACATCTTGGATGCCGTGAGTTCGGTGTCGGTATTCCCCAATTCCTTTGCAATTGCTTGCCCTTTATCTCTGAGCTCAGACAATGACGAGTCAAGATCTCGAATCTTGCTGGTATCAAGAACCATCCGGATAGCGACACCTTGAAATGCACAATCAAGGAACACTGAACCACTTGAGTCTAGTCGAATGGCACCGGAGTCGGTACAGATAGTGAAATCACCTCCAGCCTGACACAAAGAACTGGTCATAAATAACCCGTAGCCAGAGTTGACCCAATCGCCATCACTGTGCCGACGCTTCTCCTTTGCGACGCCTGAAATACCGGGCTGTAGTGCCATGAATATGGCCTTCTGATTAGAGTCTACGTTTAGTCGTGGATTACGGCGCAGAGATGAGAGCAAGCCAATGCCTTCATCAAGGATGGAAACTTCAACTTTGTTCTTTGTTGGCCAATACTGTGCTGCATACCAAATATGGCTTGTTTGTCCGTGCTCTACTACATTCCGCATTATTTCGCGAACGGCGTAGGTCAAGGTTTCGGTTATGTGGCGGTCGCTATTGCGAGTCAGAAGGAGGGCAATACGTCTCGCTTCTTCTTCAATAACTTCGCCGTGATGCACATATTCATCACGAGCCTCTCCGGTGATCCGACTAACTGTCAGTCGTGTTAGTGGAATATAAGTTCCACTGCCTCGTGCCGCACCAGGCTCGTTTCCGTGATTAAGTCCGAAGCTCTTGAACAAACCCATCCATGATGCGTATGTTTTATCAGCATAGTTCGCAACACGTATTTCACATTCCTTGCCTTGCAGCTGACGTCGTGATCTGGCAAATTGGCGAATAAGGGCAGCCAAAAACAACATTCCGAAAGGCTCTACATGCCCCACGCCACGGAAATTCATAAGATAGCTATCCGCAATAGCGGTATTCCGCAATTGGGCAGAAAACGGCAGTAGCTCGTCTGGGGTTAACCGCTCTGGAATAGTGATAGTGATTGTCATAAAAATCTAAAATTACAAAAGCAGACCCCAAGGAGTCA
>JAJSDU010000018.1 GCA_028577615.1 Nitrosomonas sp. | reverse complement strand
CTGACCTGTGCGCTGGTATGGGGTGGCTATCGTTATACAGAGAGCAAATACCCATACACCATACCGATTCAGGCGGGTGAATCGAAAGTAGAGCCACTGCCGATTGAACCGAATCCGGTAGCGATCAAAGTTACGCATGCCAACTATGACGTACCTGGTCGTGCATTACGTGTGACCATGGACATCACCAACAACGGAGACACGGCGATCAACATAGGTGAATTCACCACAGCGGGTGTACGTTTTGTAAATGCGCTGGGACGTGAGCACCTTGATCCTGATTATCCGAGAGAGCTGGTTGCGACAGGCTTGACACTGGATAATGATGCGTCGATCGAACCTGGAGAAACCCGAGAAGTGAAGATGGAAGCCAAAGATGCGCTGTGGGAAGTACAGCGATTAATGGCGCTGTTGGGTGACCCTGAGAGCCGTTTTGGTGGTTTGTTGATGACATGGGATGAAGAAGGCAATCGTTATATTAACAGTATTGCTGGAGCGGTAATCCCGGTCTTTACCAGACTGTAAGAAACAGCAGGCAACATCAGAAGCGACAACGCCGGTACACCACTGTCGAAAGACAGAGGTGTACCGGTTTTTTTTAGTGTCTCTTTCAGGGATGGTTGGAGCCAACCACCTTTAGATATGTTGTTGTGTGACGTTTCACAATTGGCTCCTGGATCTGAAGTGCGCTTGATTTGTGGTGGGGGTCAAAAGTATCGCAAACAAGTGATGATCGGAGAGGTTGTGGTACATGCTAGAGGTATTTTGCGTCAGATAGCGGAGTATGAACTGGAAATCGTTATTGGCAAGGTTGCGAGTAATCATGTGTATATGTTCATTAGATATCGCCCAGCACAGAGTATCAACAGATAGGACAGTGACTGAAGAGGATGAGCTCGCGAGTGTTGTGCTTGGGGTTTACGCATCAGTTCTGAGATAGGCATCCGATGGGGGCGCGGATATTGTGCAATCAGTTTCGGCAATATACAGGTAAGGTGATTCAAGAATATATAGAGGAACAAGAAGGAGAGCGGTGAATGAAAGTCAATTTACAATTGATTCATAAAAAAACCTGCGCCTTATAGGTGAGGGTTGTGTAGTGGTTCAACAATTCCCGGTTACCGGAGCCAATCGGAAATATTCCACTGGCAGAATTCGAAATGACATATTGTTGCCAACTGGAGGAGCCGGCTGATGTGGCTGGCTTAAACTAAAAAACCTCTGGAGAAAACGAAGCGATTCAATCGTTAAGCGTTTAATCAATACACAAAAAAATTAAGTTTCGGGAAATAAGCATGCCCAATAATAATGAGTACATTCAAAATAATTTACATAAATTGTGGTGGCTTATTTTGGCGTTGGTTTTATGTGGATTAGTTTATCTGCTTAGTCCTATATTGACCCCTTTTCTATTGGCTGCTGTTATTGCGTATATTTGTAACCCGCTGGTTACTTGGTTGTCAGGGCGCAGAATACCGCGAACGCTCGGAGTAGTGATGGTGATGCTGATGTTTATGGGATTAGTGATTGCATTAATACTCGTAATGGTGCCATTGTTTGAGAAAGAGGCAAGTCGCTTGATCGAGAAATTGCCAGGCTACCTTGAAGTTATGAAGAATCAGATTGTACCGTGGTTTGAAACGCAGTTCGGGATTAACTTTCAGCCGGACATGAGTGCTCTTAAAGCTGGAATCTCTGCACATTGGCAAAGTGCAGGTGGGGTAGCAGCAAAAATATTACCTTCCTTGACAAGCGGAGGAATGGTGGTTGTTGAGTTTTTTGTTAATCTTTTATTAGTGCCAGTTGTGTTATTTTATTTGCTGAGAGACTGGAATCATATTGTAAATCAGATTGATGCAATGATTCCTCGTTACTGGCATAAATCTATTAGTATTCTGGCTCGTGAGACAGATCAGATTTTAGCTGAATTTCTGCGCGGACAGTTGTCAGTAATTTTGATTATGAGCATATGCTATATTAGTGGATTATGGATAGTTGGGCTTGAATTTGCACTCCCGATAGGATTGATAGCAGGCATTCTAGTATTTGTTCCTTACCTGGGAACGATAGTCGGATTAACACTCGCAACTTTTGCTGCATTTATGCAATTTCAAGGCTGGGCCGGCGTTATACCTGTATGGATCGTTTTTGCCATTGGTCAATTGCTTGAAGGCATGGTAATAACTCCGTGGTTAGTCGGAGAACGAATTGGATTGCACCCGGTGATGGTCATTTTCGCTTTGCTGGCATTTGGTCAATTATTTGGCTTTTTTGGAATCTTATTGGCATTGCCGGTAAGTGCAGTAATATTGGTTTGGCTGCGGTATATACAACGGAGCTATTTAGAGAGTAATCTCTATAAATAATAATTAATTTTCACAGTGCATTGTTGTTCAAAAAGAATGCTTCCTTATACGTTGATCCTATGCTGCGTCGATTTTTCGTTCTTGCCCCGTCACATTCAAGACTCTGAATTTGAAAGTATCCATAAGTATGGCTAGCAGCAGTAAGATGTCAACATCCATTAATGAAATCAGTTTATAACTGGCATCAGAAGAATCTTAAAAACTATTCATGACACAGCAAATTCTGGATATTCTTCCGATTGCCGACTCTTCGTTACAAAACTTCATTCCAGGTCGCAATCTGGAGCTCATAGCGATGCTCAATAAAACCCTTCAAGATAAAGAAAATGAAAGATTTTTTTATTTCTGGGGTAATTCCGGATGTGGTAAAAGCCATTTGTTACAAGGAATAGTAGAGCATTTTATTAATAGACAGAAGCTTGCTTATTATTTTCCTGGAGAATTGCCCGCAGATTTTGATATCAATGATGATTTAAGCTGTTTGGCAATTGATAATGTAGAGCATCTAGATGAATGCGCACAATTGAAATTATTCAATATTTATAATCAACTACGTGATAGAGAGTTTGCTTTGCTCGTGGTCAGCGGCAATACAGTGCCTTCGCAATTGGATTTGCGGCGAGATCTGGTAACGCGTTTGTGCTGGGGACTGATCTACCAGGTACACGAACTCACAGAACAGGAAAAGATCGAAGCTTTGCAAAGGCATGCGCTTGAGCGAGGTTTCGCATTGAAGCCGCATATTTGTCAATATTTATTGCGGCGCAGCAAACGGGATTTACGTTCATTAGTAATGAAATTAGACGAATTGGATAAATATTCTTTGATTCATCAGCGTAAAGTAACGATTCATTTGTTAAGAGAGTTATTCCAAAAGAATTGAAATATCAGGATATATCATGAAATTAGCTTTATTTGATCTGGACAATACTTTAATAGCGGGCGATAGTGATTTTGAGTGGGCACAGTTTCTAATCGAAAAAAAAGCACTTGATCGTGAATTGCATGAAGCGCGTAATCTGGAATTCTATGAGCAATATAAGGCGGGTACGCTTGATATTCATGAATTTCTCGATTTTCAACTTAAACCGTTATCGCGGCACCCAAGAACTCAGTTGGAGTCTTGGCGTAGTGAGTTCTTAGCAAAAAAAATAGTACCCTTAATTGCACCAGGCGCACAAAGACTTATTGGAAGCCATATGCTTGATGGCGATTTATGCATAATTATTACAGCAACAAACAGTTTCGTAACTGCGCCAATAGCGCAGATCCTGGGTATTAATAATCTGATTGCAACAGAGCCAGAGATAAAGAACGGTGAATTTACCGGGAAAGTTGTCGGTACACCGTGTTTTAGGGAGGGAAAAATAGAGCGATTGGAAACATGGTTGGATCAGCATAATCTGACCTGGCTATCTTTCCTGCAAAGCTGGTTTTACAGTGATTCTTTGAATGATCTTCCTTTGCTCAGTAAAGTCACGCATCCGGTGGCTGTTGATCCAGATACGGTACTAAAAAAACATGCTGAAGAAAATGATTGGACAGTGATGAGTTTGCGGTGATAAGAAAGATGTAAATTATTCAATAAATAATCATTTTAAAGATGATTGTCATTCATATTATGCAGAATATCCCAGTGATTTTAGCTGGAAGATCGGCGGGTCTGCAGAAGCGCAATTAAGCAACTTTGAAATTTTACTGGCGCTGACTGGTTTGCTGAACAGATAGCCTTGTACTGTTTCACAGCCAAGATTCTTAAGGATATTAAGCTGCTCTACCGTTTCAACACCTTCGGCGATTATTCCATATCCCAGTTTGTGGCCCATTTCTATCATTGAGCTGATCAGCGTCAATGCTTTCTTATCGACGAGCATATCGTCAACGAAATACTTGTCAATTTTCAGAAAATCTACCTTCAGGTGCTTGAGAGAGGCAAAAGATGAATAACCGGTTCCGAAATCATCGATTGTCAGTAATACGCCAAGGTCTTTCAGGTCCTGAAAAATCGAGAGATTACGTGGATCGGTCTGCACGACACCTTCGGTTACTTCTAATTCCAATTCGAATGGAGCTATACCTGCTTCAGTAATAATATGTTTAATCAGTGATACAAGCTCCTTATCGAGAAAAAGGGTCGGTGATATATTAACCGCGATGCGCGGTGTCAGGCGGCCATCTTTCTTCCAGGCAACTAATTGATAACATGCTGTCCTTAAGGCCCACTCGGTCAGCGGTTTAATCATGCCGATCCTTTCTGCAGTGGTGATAAAATCAATGGGTGAGATTTGACCTAATTGCGGATGAAACCATCGCGACAGAATTTCGACACCAAAGATTTCTCCCGTATCTATTTTAATCTGCGGCTGATAAACCAGCGATAGTTGCTGTTTCTCAATTGCTTCCCGCAAGTTTTGTTCGACCTGGAAACGATACTCAGCTTGATGAGTAAGATCTACATTGTAGAAAGCGTAATGATTTATTCCTGATTTTTTTGCTGTGTAAAGCGAAGTTTCTCCTGCCTTTAATAATGCTGACAAGTCTTTTCCGTCATCAGGGTAATAAGCAATGCCGATATTGCAGGCGGGTATAAGTTTTCGTGAGTATATTTCAATTGGTTGCGTTATCGTGTCAAGGCAGCGCTTTGCAACCCTGGCCGCATCATTTTCTTCACCTTCGGTAAGGAAAATGCAGAATTCATCGCCACCGAGACGCGCAATATAATCAGATTCACAGCAAATGTTTAATAAACGTTCCGAAATATTTTTAAGGAGCAAATCACCCGCCTCGTGCCCAAGGCTGTCGTTAAATCCCTTGAAGTCGTTCAGGTCGATATAAATCAGCGCCTGGCGCGGATTTTGCTGTGCTGTTGATTTGATGATTTGTTCAATATGCTGAAAAAAACAGGCGCGATTGGCAAGCCCGGTTAACGGATCAATATAGGCTAGTGTATGCAAGTGCTTCTGAATCTGATCTCTTTCCATGACGATTCCTGCGAGTCTGGCCGCAGAAATAAGATCATTGAGCTGTGCTTTATTTGGCAGAGCAGGGTAATTGAAATACATGCCAAATGCCCCCAGAATCCTCCTGCGGGAGTCTCGAATCGGCTCCGACCAGCAGCAGCGCATACCATGAGGGAGCGCCAGATGCTTGATTTTTTCCCATTTTGGATCTGTTTCTATGTTTTCAACAAGCACCCGTTGTCCCGTATATGTCGAAGTGCCGCACGAACCGACATTCGGTCCGTTTTCCAGGCCATGCACTGCATCGCAATATTCCCTGGGTAAACTTGGCGCACAACAATGCATTAGTTTATTGTGACTGAGTTCAAGCATTGAACATCGCAAGCCAGGATGCCGGGTTTCATACATTAAGGCGATCGCATCGTATATTTCGGATGCGGGGCGGCCGATTGCGATCATTTCAAGAATTTTATTGTGTTGATCATCAAAGACTTCCGCATTTTTTCTCTCGGTTATATCAACATGCGTTCCAACAAGCCGGACCGGCTTACCATCAGACTCACGTGTTACCAGAAATGCGCGCGATAAAACAAAAATTTCGTGGCCTTTCTTATGACGCATACGCATTTCGATTTCAAATGAGTGTATACGTCCTTCCAGATAATCCTGCACTTTTCCCAATACCATGTTTCTGTCATCCGCGTGCACTAGGCGCACCCATGTGTCCAGTCTGTTTTCCAGCTCGCTTTCTTCATAGCCCAGCATGCTTTTCCAGCGTGGTGAATAGTAAACTTCATCTGTTTCAAGGTTCCAGTCCCAGAGCCCATCAGTTGCACCGCGCATCACCAGGGAAAGTCGTTCCTCAATGATATGCAATTCTTTTGCACGTTTCTCCGTCGCCAGCTTGACATCAACAAGTTCGGAGCGCAGTTGCTGTATTTCCTTGAGTAGCTGGGATTTGGTTTTTTTGATGTGATCCATGATTTCCTCAATAGCAGATCAACTTGTCAAGTTGGCAGCAGAACCGGAATATGCGGTAGTGTTTTAAACGAATCCATCTAATTGGGTGTTCGTAATATTTTGTGATTTTGCTCGCATTTTATGTGAATTCATGTTCGAGTCATTTAATAAACAAAAAGAAGCCGGAATTTATTTAATTCAAAAGATAATATCAATGAACCGCTCCTGAACATGACAAACCATTCATCCTAAATTTATTTAGAGCATAACCTTGTGTACTATAATAATTTTTTATTTGAGGAATGCTTGATATTTAACAATATTTATGTATTTTCCGCAATGAGATTTTTGTAATGAGCAGTTATCTCCTGGATTGAGTATCCGATGTGATTCTTTCTTCTTCTGCCAGCGCTGTTTGTGTTTCGTGTATTAAAATGGTGCGGGTAAATTTTTTGACGCGAGTTGTTGCTACGCATGATTTTTTGCAGAAAGCATGTTTGTTAAATTAGTCCTGTTGCTTGTCATACCTGTCGCTGTTTCGTTCTATTACAGTGCTGAGCGTGATCCTTTCTGGCTATGCATGTCTATTGCCGCACTGGCTATTACGTTGTATGCGCTAATGAATATCATTGGAACGATGACACATAAGCCTGCACGGCGGATGCTGGGTTCTGTGTTGGTTTTTCCTTTGGCGTTTTTTGAGCTCAGCCGGTCGGCTTCGTTTTATTTCCAGGGAGAAAGTTTTAACGAGCGCTTTTTTTTCCATTTTAACTGGAGCAGTATTACGGAAGCAGGAGGCGCCTATCTTCCGGTTATAGGTGCAGTTCTGGTTTATTTCGCAGTCATTGCGATCCTGTGCTGGACAGGGTTCGGCAGAAATTTCCAGAACAAAAATTATCCGGTAGCAGTTCAACTATTTTTTCTCGTATTTGCGTTATTTGTTCTGGAACCTGATATTTCAGAATTCAGCGCCAGGCAAATACGGATGATGTTGCACGAGGATAGAAGCCAGGTGACTGATCCTGTCGCGTTGCGCACACTGGCGTTGAATCCGGAAGCTTTGTCGACTGAGATTGGTCTTGTTGTTCCGGGAAAAAATGTGTTGCTGATTTATCTGGAAAGCCTCGAAGAAATTTATACGGATGAACGGATCTTCCCAGGTTTGACGCCGTTTCTCAACAGGCTCAAACAATCGGGTCTCACGTTCAGACACATGCATCAGACTGAAGGAACCGGGTGGACCGTTGCGGGCATGTTCGCATCTCAATGCGGCACGCCATTACTTGACGGTTATGGTTCAGGTGGCAACAATATGTTACAAACCGGATTTCTAAATCGGGCAATTTGCCTGGGTGATATTTTGAAGCAAGCGGGGTATTATCAGGTCTATCTCGGCGGCGCATCGACACAATTTGCCGGGAAAGGACATTTTCTGGACAGTCATGGTTACGATGAAGTGCTCGGAAACGCGGAGCTTACCAGTTTACTCGAAGATCGTACTTATCTATCCGGATGGGGATTGTATGATGACTCGCTATTCGCCATCGCCGAAGAGAAATTCAAATTACTGGCGCAGTCTCATCGACCATTTAATCTGACATTGTTGACACTGGACACGCATCATCCGGATGGTCATGCTTCAAGAACCTGTCCAGGATACAGGTTTTATGAAAACACCATGCTTGATGCCATACACTGTACCGATTTCCTGTTGAATCAATTTCTGGCGTCGATTCGTCAACATCCGGCCTGGGAAAATACACTGGTCGTGCTTTTCAGCGATCATCTGGCAATGCGGAATGTGGCGCAGCAATATTATCCCAGCGGCTATGAACGGAAACTCTTGTTCGTGATTCTGAATGCCGGTGCCAGGGGTGAAATTGCGATCCCCGGTACGCATATGGATGTTGCCCCTACTGTGTTGCATGCGATGGATGTCCGGCATGAGCGTGCATTTCTGGCAGGGAATAATCTGCTGAAGGCAGACCAAAGCGTTTCAGTTGATTCCGTCTTTTCCAGAGACCGGTTGGATGCGCTGAGATACATCAACAGGCATATGTTGACGCATACGGAAAACGATTTTTGTTCCAGTGACCATCTCATTGATATTCAGGACAATGTCATCAAGATTGGCGATCGTGCAATCACGATGAATCTTGCCGGATATCCACTGGCTCCGGAAACACTGGGATTCAGCCATGGCATGTTGATTGTTTTTGACCGCCAGGGTGAAATTGAAAGTACAGTTTTATTCAATCTGGAAAATCTGAGTCATATCATTTACCAGTATATCGAAGCGCCTTTCTTACTCGTTGCAGGAGCGGATTACCTGCCGCAGCGATTGAAAGCGGGTATGGCGCAACAGGAAGGGATCGCTGTGCTTTGGAAAAACCCGCAAGGAAAAATGAATTACCTGGGTGGTGGAAACGATCCTGCGCGACTAAAAATCAAACATCCGGGCTGTTCAAATTTATTCCCAAAAATCGGGCGGAAAGTTGAAGAGAACGCCAATATTTTTGGCTTACAGGACATATGCCGGGTAAAAAAATTTGATAAAAATTATGTTGATGCAAAAACAGGGTCAATACATTTGGTCCGGGTTGCACATAAAAACACCTGGTATCGGGCAGTTTTGTTGCAAACCGATACTAACCGGTACGGCATTGCTGATCTGGTTATACAGGGAGAAATTGTGCCGAGTTCTGAGTCTGGAAGATGCCATGCTTATTTCAATAATTCTGAATTGATTATTCCGGCTTTGAAATCGGAAGGGCAGTTGCATGCTGTAAAAATGCAACTGATTCCAGGTGCTGATATTCGATTCAGGATGATTGAAAAAGTGCGCTTGCAATGAATATAAAGAAAGCAATAATTTTTACACCACGGTATGCCGTGAGCGGACGATGATTGCTTGGTACAATAGATCGGTGAAGCTTATCGGAGAAAATTGAACGGCATGGAAGCCCAGATGTATCGAATCGTGAACAAAGTATTGCGTAGATTACGGCGCGCAATTTTTTTGCAGGCATGAAATCGTCATGAACAATGCGCCAAGTGATTCGGAACTGCATGTTCCCTTGCCTGAAGGGCAGCCTGTGCTGCGCATGGTGCCCATGCCATCGGATACCAATTATGCCGGCGACATTTTTGGCGGGTGGATCATGGCGCAGGTGGATATGGCGGGCAGCATTCCTGCGATTCGCCGGTCGCATGGACGTGTTGCGACGGTTGCGGTTAACTCTTTTGTATTCAAACAGCCGGTGCTGGTGGGCGATCTGGTGAGTTTTTACGCCGATATCATCCGGGTGGGTCGTACGTCGATCACTGTCGATGTAGCGGTGTACGCGCAGCGCGGTGTGCGCGAGGGTCGCGAAGAGCTTTGCATTAAAGTGACTGAAGCAGTGCTGACCTACGTGGCTATTGGTGACAACCGGCGCCCAAGGCAGGTGCCGGACGCCTGAACAGTATCATAAATGATTCTAAATCATGAAGATTGATCCAGAGATTGTCGCCTTGCATGACGACATGCGCCGCTGGCGCAGACAAATACATCAATACCCGGAAACCGCCTTTGAAGAAAACATGACAGCCCGGCTGATCGCCGATCAGTTGCGGCAAGCCGGGGTCGAAGTGCATCAGGGACTGGCCAGTACCGGTGTGGTTGGCGTGTTGCACCGCGGAAACAGTGCTCATAGTCTGGCTTTGCGCGCAGATATGGATGCGCTGTATATTCAGGAACAGAATCAGTTTGACTATGCATCGCGCCATCACGGCAAAATGCACGCCTGCGGTCATGACGGACACACCGCGATGCTGCTGGGCGCGGCCTGCTTTCTCGCCAGTCGCGGCCGTTTTGACGGGACGGTTTATTTTATTTTCCAGCCGGCGGAAGAAGGCAGAGCGGGTGCGCATCAAATGATCAGCGAGGGGTTGTTTGAACAATTTCCGGCGCAGCGGGTGTTCGGCATGCATAATTTTCCCGATTTTCCCGTCGGTCACTTCGCCGTTAAAACCGGTCCCATGATGGCGTCTTTCGATTGCTTCGAAATTATCCTCAATGGTCAGGCCGCTCACGCCGCCATGCCGCATCTGGGGAGTGATGTGCTGGTTGCGGCGGCGCATCTGGTTACGCAATTGCAAACCATCGTCAGCCGCCGGATTGACCCCGTTGATCCCGCGGTGCTCAGCGTTACGCAGATCCATGGCGGCAGTACCTGGAATGCATTGCCCGCATCTGCGGTGGTACGCGGCACATTCCGCTGTTTCAAGGATTCCGTTCGTGCGCAGCTGGAGCAAAGCATACGCCACCTTGTTCGGACAGCGGCGGACAGTTTCAATATTCATGCCGATATTCGCTTTAATCCCGAGAATCCGGGTTATCCGGTAACGGTCAACAGCCCGGACGAAACCGCCAGCGCCATCCGGGCTGCGATTGCTGTTGCTGGCGATGGTTGCGTCGATACAGATCCAATGCCCAGCATGGGCGCTGAAGATTTTGCGTTTATGCTGCAACAAAAACCCGGCTGTTACCTGTGGATAGGCAATGGCAGTTCGGATGGTGGCTGCCTGCTGCATAATCCGCATTATGATTTCAATGATGAAATTTTACCGCTCGGCGCTGCTTACTGGGCCAAACTGGTTGAAAATGAATTGCCGGAATAGCTGAATTGTTTGGTTATGGAAGAATCTTTTGAAATAGAAATCGAATCGCTGAATCTCGATGGCCGGGGCGTAGGGCGGTGTGAAGACAGAAAGATTTTCATCGCGGGCGCATTGCCTGAGGAGCGGGTACGTTATTCGCGCGTAAAATCAAGACAGCACCGCGAAGTGGGCCAGCTTGAAGCGCTGTTGCGTTCGAGTCCGGACAGGGTGATGCCACGGTGTGCGCACTTTGGTTTTTTCAAAGGCGCATGCGGCGGCTGCGGGTTGCAGCACCTCGATGCAACCGCGCAATTGACCGTCAAACAGCAGTTGCTGGAAACGATGCTGTGGCAGATCGCCGAGGTTCAGCCTCAAACGTTGCTGCCACCCATCGACGGTCCAATCTGGGGATACCGTCACCGTGCCCGGCTATCGGTACGCTATGTACGGCGCAGAGACGAAGTGTTGGTGGGCTTTCATGAGCGCGTCCGCGGTTTTGTCGCCGACATGCAGTCGTGCGCGATACTGGCTGAACCCGTGTCCGATCTCTTGATGCCGCTGCGGACGCTGATCGCAGGTTTGTCGATTCGCGAGCGATTGCCACAGATCGAAGTGGCGGTGGGTGACCAGGCGATTGTGCTGGTGATGCGCGTGCTTGATCCGCCCAGTCGGGACGATCATGAAGCGCTGTTGCGTTTTGGCCGCACGCATAACGTGTCGATGTGGCTGCAACCCGGCGGGCCCGATACGGCCGCGCCGCTGGATGGCAATGCCGATGCACTGTCTTTGTCGATGCCCGAATTCGGTGTCACATTGCCGTTCGCGCCGACAGACTTTACCCAGGTCAATCATCAACTCAATAGCGTGCTGGTCGGTCGCGCCGTTGAATTGCTGGCGCCGGAGCCGGGCGATGTCGTGGTTGATTTTTTCTGCGGATTGGGCAATTTCACGCTGCCGCTGGCAATCCGCGCACGGCTGGCCATCGGCCTGGAAGGTTCCGCCGGACTGGTTGCGCGCGCTGAGCAGGCTGCACTGCATAACGATTTGGCGCAGCGCACGGTTTTTTCTGCACGGAATCTGTTTGACTGGAGTGCGGGGGACTGGGCGTGGCTGGTGGATACGTATGGTGCAAAATCAAATGCAGCAGATGATTCGAATAAAACAAGCCGGATAGATCGCGTGCTGATCGATCCGCCGCGCGCCGGTGCTTTGGCTGTCGTGCAGGCGCTTGCCGACACCCGGGTCCCGCCCAAACGCCTGGTTTATGTTTCGTGCAATCCCGAAACGCTGGCGCGCGATACTGCGATACTGGTGCACAAGGGCGGCTGGCAGTTGCGGACTGCGGGTGTCGTCAACATGTTTCCGCACACCGCGCATGTGGAATCGATAGCGATGTTTGAATCGCCGTCTTGTTGATACAGCTGCCCTTGTTTATTAACTTTGATGTACTGGATTTATGGTGATTTTCTTTCCAGGATAAAGCCTTAGGTTACATATGAGAGTGGTAACCTGATGATGATCAGAACCGCTGCCAGATAACAGAAGATATCTTTTTGTTTTGTCGCCAATGCATGGTGGTAAGCGGCTTTATCTGAATATTCAACTACTGTTTGCTCAAAACGTTGAATTTCTCTATAGATATAATTTTCGATGTTTTGCTCATTTTTCTCGAAGAAACTGAAATGAAGCGATTTGTTATTTAATAACTCTAAAATATTGACCTGCTCATGTATTTTGTCCTGCATTTCTCTGGTCAAATTTTCATACTGGCGCGCTAATGTCTCATGACTGAATCCAGACTCGTTATGGTGGAAGAAAATTGAAGCATGCATGGCAAGATATGAGATCAATAGAGCGAAAATAGATGAAATTACAATAGAATTTACTGTCTTCATGGTATATACGCCTAGTAAATCAATCAATGGATATCTTATGTGAGTCAATCTTGAAAAAGAATGGGGGAAACTATTGTATTTCTCTAGGGAAAACCATTATCCATGACAGCGTCACAATCATTCCGGGAAGGATAAGATGAAATTGCTGTATGCTGCCGCCGTTGCCAGAACGGTGCATTCGCAAAGCGCTGTTCAATCCGGTAATACTGCTGGTGCATGTACAGATAATGCCTGAATTCTTCATTAAGTATATGTTGATACTTTTCGCGCGCTCCGGTTTTCTTCAACAGATCGTCCCGGATTGCGTAGGAAGCCAGCAATCCGTGGCGCAGCGCCTTATACATGCCCAGCGATGATAGCGGATCAAAAGTCGAGGCCGCATCGCCCACAGCATACCAGCCCTGGCCGCAGAATCGTTCGAGTTTCTGGCTGTGTGCCGGTTTGATTTGCAGTGATGTCAGTGGTTCGGCATGTATAAATCGTCTGCAGGTGTGATGTGTGCTGAGTAATGCTTCGCGCCAGGCGGTTTCATGTAACAGGTTTTCAGTGCGCGACAGGTCGCTGTCCGTCATCAGTGCTATTACCCGTCGGCCATGCGGCAATCCGGCGGAATACCACCAGCCGTATGGACAACTTTCCACTAAAGTATAACTGTCATGGCTTTTATCCCCGATGCTGGTGTCGCTGGTCTGGTAGTAGCGGAAAATACCGATCAGCTTGTCGTGCGAAACCATATTGATATTCCGGTTGCGGCTGAAGAAAGCGCCCATGCCGCTGGCATCGACAATAACCGGTGTTTCAACGCCGCGCGCTGCATGATCGTTTTGTTTGATGCTCAGATGCCATCGCTGTCGGTCATATGCCGGTGCGCCGGTTACCGTGGCGTCATGGAGAATGGTCGCGCCTGCGCGCTCGGCCTGTTGCGCCATCCAGCTGTCAAACGACGCGCGGTCAATATGCCAGCCGTGGCCGTAGCAGGAATACAGAAACAGGTTTTCGCTGAGTTGCGGACTGCCCCAGGCGGAATGGTTGCCCAGCGAGACCACGTCGTCACGCAGGCGGAATTGCGTCAGTAAACCCAGTTGCTGGAGCAGCGCCATTGCCTGCGGTGGCAGTGTTTCACCGATGCGGAAGGATTGCGGCGTGTTTGTTCTGCGCTCCAGCAATAATACCGAGAGGTGCGGTAATTGCTGCCGCAGCGCCAGGGCTGTCGCGCAGCCTGCGATGCCAGCTCCGATAATGATGACATCGAAGCGCTGGCGCATCGAATCAGCGGTCTTCGTCCTGTTTGACGGCAATCCATTGCGCTACCTCGCCTGCCGGAGCGGTGGATTTGCCATTCGGGCCGGTTGGGTGAGGAATGGTGCGGACAATCGAGCCGACCAGCGCAGGCCGCTGGTCAATGCCGTTCGGCCAGTCCGGAATCAGATAACCCTGGTAATCGTAAATCCACTGCGCGCCGCCGACGATGCCCATACCCTGGAAACGTATACTGAACGGATTGCCGTAGACAATTGATCCTTTCAGTTTCAATTCCCAGCCAGGTCCATAAATCAAGCCAGAGAAAGTTTGCATCGCTCCCGGGTCGATACGGATATTGCCGCGGCCGAATTCAAGCGTATCAAAGTCGGCATTGACGTCGGGATTACTCAGGAAACTCCGGTAAGTCCAGGTGCCAACCAGAATGGGCGGCACGCCGTTTGCAGCATCAGTCATTGTCTGTTTCCTCCGTGATTGCTCCGCCCAGCGTTCCCTGTCCGGGCTGTAATTGCGGTCCGAGCGCCCGATCGTTGCGCTCGATCTGATAATAGCCCGGATTGCCGTCATTGGGATCAAATTTGACAAAACCGAGATTGACCCAGTCACGCACCATCTGTACGCCGCCTGCGTGATTGTCGGGAATGCCCGACGCCCAGTAATACTGACCGCCGCTGGCTTTTTGCACCACCATCGGCCGATGGCCGGGCCACCACGGTATGTTATAGGCGATATTCTGCTTGACCGGATCGCCGGTGCTGGCCGGATAAATGGTGTTCCATAGTTCGTAGGTGACGTTGATGTTCTGATCGGTACATTCATGAAAATCCGCCTGCCACGGCAGTCCCATGTATTTGGTCAGATCGCCCGGTTCCATGCCACGGGCAATGTCATCCGCCTGACTGCCGTCTTTGATCGCGATCGGCGCTGGAATACTGAGTCCACCAGCGATATACGCGGCCTGGCGGATGCGGTAAGGCGCGCTGTAGATCGCCGGATTGAGCATGATCCAGCCGACTTCGGCGCCGGGGCAGAATGCGCCGCCGAGCACATTGCCCAGCACGCCGCGGTCAATCGATTCGCCGGTTTCCGGCGGATCGGCCCGGGGATTGTCGCACGAAGCATTGCCTTCCTCCCATTCAGCGCATTCATTGATAAACTTGCCATCCCGCCATTGCTTGAGGAAAAACAGCTGCGTATCGGTCATGCGCAGAAATTTGTCCGGCGTGGTGTTGTCTATCGGATTGTTGCCGTTCAGCATCGGCATCAGGCGCGGCCCGGCGGTGGAATTACGGTCGCGTTCGCTCAAATCACCGGGTACGGTGTAGAGATTTTCCTGTCCCTGCTTGCGCATGATCGCATAGATAAACTCGCGGTGCTGCCGGTTGGGATCGATACCATTTTGGGGCGGCTGCGACAACACCGTCTTGCTCAGATTGCCGCCCGTGCCAGTGTTGTGCGGATCGCCGCCGGTAAACATGTCGAAATCCAGCGTGTAACGATAGACATCCGGCCGCTTGAAGATCGGCCAGATATCGCGGAAGAAGCGCGGATAATAATCGGGATTGTACGTGGCGTTGTTGCGCCACACTGACCAATCCGCAGCGGTTCCCGGCTGGTTGCTCCGGCGGTCGAAAGGGGCTACGCCATATACCGCCGGATCAAAAGCGAAATGGCGCACCGACAAATCGTAAATCGCTTCGTCCATGGTGATCATGTCCTCGATTTCCGGCGCATATGACGGATAGCCCACCAGCAGCCAGGCGGGCGCATCCACGTCATAAAACGCAAACTGTTTTTTGCGCACCGGTTTGCCGGTTGCATCGGTGTAGAGATGAATGTAACTGTACTTGATCTGTGCGCGCACCGGGCCATCGGCGACATCGTCATACCAGCCATCGTTGTTGGCGTAACTGCTGATCACCGGTATCGTATTGCCGTCCGCGCCTTTGTAGCCGGAACGGCCGTAGCCGCCGAGCACGATCAGGCGCCGGTGTTGCGCGTCATCTTCGTTGGTCATCATTTCACCGAGCGTGGTGATGCTGTAAGGCTGAATAGCTTCGGGCGGAAAACTCTGCGGATAGGCGCTGCCATCGTTTTTTGCAAACGATGCCTTGCCATCATCGCCGGAAACCGTGCGCGGGCCGGGATCGATGATCAGCTGCCGCCGCCGGTCCGGTTGAGTGACTTCGGGGTTGCGCAGCGGATGATCCGGGCCGTAACCGTGCATGCCGTTGTTTTCGCTGAACGCGTACCACGACGCTTTTTTATTCGCCAGATGAACCGTCCATGCAATATCGACAACCGTGCCTTCGATCAGCTGCGGTCCGGTTGTCGACGTATTCAGCTGAAATTGATACTTGTCGCCGATTTTCAATTCACGCCTGCTGTCCAGCTGGTTTTCGTCATACACGAAAATGCGGAAGCGCGCGGCCTGACGCTTGATACGTCCCGGATTGCCGGATTCCTTGAACTGACTGACGCGCACCGGCGTGCCGTTCTGGTCGGTGATTTCGCGTCCCTGCGCGTCGCATTCGATCGGCAGTGCGCCGGTTTGCTCAGGGGCCAGATAAAATTCCTCGCTGTTGCCGATACGCGCGCAACCAATTGCAGGATGAATCTTAAACGTTTGCATGTTGATCTGCTCCAGGTTTAATCCATGAAATTGAGCGAAATACCGTCGATAAACACCGCGTCATCGATCGGTTTGCCGTCAAGCCCCATCACCACCAGATGCACGCTGATGTCATTCTCGCCAAGCGCCAACATGCGCTGCACGGCGTCGGTCGCATCAATGCGGAAATTGCGCGGTTCGTGATGATTTAACGGGCGCTGGTCAAAACGGCGTGTTTTCGGTAATGGTTTATCGCAATGCCCAGGGCCGCCGTAACATGACCCATGAAACGTCGTTACCTGACCGACATAATGCGGATTATTGTCCACCGGCGTCTCGACTGTGGCGTCAGGCGCATTCAGGAATACGCGGATGACGGCATTGAACAGATTGGCGACGTGCATGCGGTGCAACCGGATTTCCGCCTTGCGATGCGTATCGAGCACCTGCGGCTTTACGCCGGCTTTTTCCGCGTTGAACCTTACCAGTCCCTGTTGCGCATGTACCGGATAGTGATAGGTGTCGCGCAGATATTCATAGCCAAGCTTGCGCGTGCTGAGCGTGTCGCTGACATTCATCGACCACGGCGGCAGAATGCCGTCCAGATCTTCGGGATCGAGACCCGGATTCAATTCCTGCCAGACGGCCCACAACCGGTCGACATTCGAATGGTGCGCCCAGAAAACCGGATCAAAGGCCGTCACACGGTTATCGGTCATGTAACCGTAATTCGGATTGTAGATGTTCTGTGGATCGGGAGTGTCGATGCCGATGGCTTTGTTCGCCGCAAGAAAGACCGGATTCTGGCCGCCGGAAAAATTGTGCATACCATTGTGCATTTCTTCCAGCCAGCCGAAATGGTGATCGTACTCGGGACCGCCGCCGAACTGGTTCCAGTTTTTCGATGACAGCAGCAGCTGCACATCCGCGGCAGTCGGGTAATGCGTCGCGGCGCCGATGGAACCCGGCCAGCGGTTCGGGAACCACAGCGGATTGGCGCGGCGCAGTTCGGCATAGATCGCCGCCACTTTGTCGGACCAGACGGCTTTGCCTTCGCGCAGTTGCAGCGCATAGTCAATTTTTGCCGCTTTGAGAAAGCGCAGACCGGAATTGAACACCGTCCCGGCTTTCTGTAATCTGGCGAGATTGGCGAGCTCGGTGTCGGTGAACAGTCTGCTGTCCATCAGCGTGGCAAGTCCGGCGCTGTCCAGAAAACAGCCGTACGCATCCGGCAGCACGCCGATGTCCAGTTGTTCGGTATCATAAGTTTTGCGGTTGACGTCGGCGTAATCGCTCCACGACCAGTAGGGTAGTGTGATGCGCGCATCGTAATCCTGCAGCGTCTGTTCGAAAAAATACAGATACAGCCGGTGCCACGGCAGAAACTGTTCCCAGCCGTGCTGGCAGGAATCGGTGTGAATGCGCGCCCAGTAGTTGAAGCTGCGCTCATCGAAGATATGCGGATCGTAAGTATACATGCAGCCCAGCGCCTCGCGCAGCAGCGACAGCTCCTGCGCGGACAGCGTGCTGACCTCCTTTCTCACCTGGAGACCCTGCACTGCGTTACTGATTTCACTGCTGTGCTGTTTCGACACGGTATGCAGCGCATCACCCCTGGCCAGTGCGCGCAGGGTTGCGCTCGATAAAACCGCGCCATCGTGCGCCAGAACAACGTTATCCGACTTTACACGGCTACCGGCATCATCCGTTTCCGGGCAGCCGTCGTCGATCCAGGCGGCGATGAAAGTGATATCGGCTGGGCTGACCGGTTTCTGCGCCTGCCACAACAGCGGCGGAAACTGCGTGCCGTCGAATGGAAACTGTCCGCGCAGTCCTTTGATCAATCCCGACCGGTCGCTGCGCAATGATGCTGAAGATGCGGCCTCATCACCTTTATCCGCAATACCACTCGCAGTGATTCTGGCGGGATTCCTGCCGCCGGTCGGCCAGCAATCGCCAGCCGGCTGATTGCTGCCGCTGGTCAGCAGCGCCTGATTCAGCGCCGATTCATCCGCGCCCAGGGATGCGTCGGTGCCGTCGCTACCGCAACAACGCCTGCCGCCGGAATGATTGGACGGTTGCCCGGATTGATCCGGTTCAGGCGCGATCAGTCGCTGTCCGTACAGTTCGGCTGATTTGAACATATTCAAATCCCGCCAGAAAGCGCCAAGTCCCTGGTAATCCGGTATACACTTGCCCTGCGCGTCGTCGAGTATCTGCTGCACGCGCTGAAAGCGCGACAGCTTCTGTTTGGCATTCATGGTTTCTCCCGATTGTTCAATCAGTGCGCGTGCGCGACCGGTGTATTCACCACTTCGAGCACTTCCATCATGCCCAGATCTTCATGATCCAGGATATGGCAATGCAGCACATACTGCCCGATATAATCGCGGTATTGCGTGTAGACATTGGTTACCGCCGGACCCTGCACCAGCAGCGTATCTTTCCAGACCAGCTGCGGCTTGCTGTCCGGACCGGTGCGTTCCCACTGGAACGGATTGACGTGAATGTGAAATACATGCGGTGTGGGCGGTATGGGATTTGGAATGGCCGCCGGATCGCCGACCGTGGTCAGCGACCACATGTCTACCGCGCCGAGTTGAAGCTGGCGTGCGTGATTCGGATTGAACGCGCGGTAATTGACTTGGAAATAGTTTTTTTCACCTTTAACATCCTGGCCGAGCTTGAAGGCGACTTCCTGCACGCCCACCGCTTCCTTGCGCAGATCAAGATCGCCGAATGGCGCGAGCGCCGCCATTTCCTCGCTGGTCGGCAGTGTCATGTCATCCGTTTCTTCAGTGATTCTGAGAATGGCGAGCAGATTCTCCGGTTCATTGATCTGGCGCAGCGATTTCCTGCTCGATGCGGCCTGATCGATAATACGGTAGTCGCCGGATTTCATGCCGGCCTTGATCAGCACATCGCTGCGGTAGCCGGATTGTAGTTCAATCGGAGTGCCGGCTTTCCAGGTATCGACGCGGCCCAGATAATTGCCGTCCAGCGCGATTTCATGCAGGTCGTGCCCCTCGACGGCAAAGAAAATCGATTCGCGGAATGCGGTGTCGATCAGCCGCCAGCGCTGTACTTCGCCGCGCTTCATGGTGATGATCGGTACGATCTGCCCGTTGATGGTGATATGGCGGCGCGAACATTGCCAGGTATCCATCGCACCCTGATTTTTACAATTTTCCGGTGTGGGGTCCGATGGTCCGGGAAACAGGCTGGTGATGTTATTGAGTTCGCCCTGCTGGTCATACAGGATCGTTTGCAATACAAAGATTTTCTCGTTGGCGTTGGCCGCTTTCAGCGCTGCGGGTATGGTTTCCGGATTGTCTTCGACGATCAGCGCGCCCGCCATGCCGCTGCCCACCTGAATCGCCGTCGAGCCATGCGCATGCGCGTGATACCAGTAGGAACCGACCGGATGATCCGCCGGCACTTTTACTTCATAGCGAAAATCGCTTTGCGGCGGAATCGCCAGCAGCACATTATCGCTGTTGCCGACAGGCGATACGTGCATGCCGTGGTAATGCATATTGGTGGTGTTGAATGACGCAGGCGTGGTACTGAGGTAAGCATTCCGGTTTTCCTGCTCGAACTGCGCCTGGATTTCATTCGGTGTTTCCACGGGCAGCCGGTTTTTCAGCATCAGATTGATCACGTCGCCCTGGCCGACGCGCAATGTCGGTCCGACCAGCTGGCCGTTGTAAGTGCGCAGTTTCAGCGGACAGCCGCCGAGCGTGGTGGTTCCGGCATCGGTGTACTGTACGGTCATGGTGGTGTCAAGGCTGCCGTTCTGCGCCCGGATATCGGGAGGATTCTTGAAGGGTTGTTTGCCGTATTGATTGATATCGATCGGTAAATAAGCACAATGCGGTTGAATAGCTTCGGCCATGACAGCTGAACTGCCGAGTAAACCCGCCGCCGCGACGAAAAAATAATAAGCGTCTTGCATCCACCGTTTTTGCATAGCGATTCCTTTTCTTAAACGTAAGTGAGAAAACAAATTGTATCCGTGCTGCAATATGCTGCTGATTGACGTTGGGTCTGGCCGATCTCCTGCGCATAAATAATTTCAGGTTAAATTAAAATAACATAACCGCTTTATGCATGGCTACCGGAAAATAACGGGTCAATGGATGTGCTAATTCGCGTTTTAACGGATCAATGAGTATGGTAATTCGCGTTTTTAATGGAAATGCCCGGTAAATGCATGGCTATGCGCGCTTGATCACGCCGACAATTGCTGGAAGAATAGCCGGAAGATTATCCCAATGCAGCTTTCCACAACTCTGAGGCAGTATGCCGTGAATGATCAGACAATCAGCAACACAGCCTTGCCGCCTGAATTCAGTATGCTCAACGATGAAATCGCGCGGAAAATTGTCGGCGCGGCAACGCGCAGAACTTTCAGGAGCGGTGAACAGCTGATCCAGCAGGGCGACGTTGGCGACAGCATGTTCATCATCCTGCATGGGCGTGTGCGCATGAGCATACGGCGCGACGACGGCAACGAAGACGTCGTCAATATCCTCCAGCGCGGTGATCATTTTGGCGAGCTGTCATTGCTGATCGACGGACGCCGCGCGGCAACGGCGACCGCAATCATGGACACCGCGGTACTGGAAATTTCCAGGCAGGATTTTTTTGCGTTAGCCCAGGCGTTGCCCGAATTTTCAATCACGCTTAGCCGTACCATCGGCAAATGGCTGCTGGGTGCGCAGACCCGGAAAATCACCCGCCACCGGCAGAGCATCATCGGCGTGGTGCGCACAACGGAATTGACAGCGCAGGTCGCGCCGTCGATTGCACGTTATTTTGCCGATAAAAATAAAACCATCGAAATTTTTACCGATCGCATTTCATTCTGGGAGCTGACCGCGCACAAAGCCATTTTTCCCATCCATGCGCTCAATCACTCAGCCGATGAGTCGGTTTTTCTGCATAGGCTGGCGGCCGCGACAAAGCGCTGCGACCATGTTTTCGTCGACCTGTATGCCAGCCGGGCAACCGCCGGACTGCTACTGCAATGCGAACGCATCTGGTGGCTGATAGAACAAAACAAACCGGCAGACGAAGCGTTTACAGCGCATGCCGAGACCATTCTGGCGCAGCAATCCGAACTCAAAAACCGCCTGCAGACCGTCTGGATTCAGCCTAAATCCTATAATCTTGCGGACAATCCCGTGTATGCCATTCCCACGCACCTTGACGCACTCCGATGTGTTTTCAGCGTCTATCACAATGCGTTGCGGCCAGCCGATCTCGCGCGGCTATATCATATCGCCAGAGGCGTCGAACTCGGTCTGGCGCTGGGTGGCGGTGGCGCGCACGGGCTGGCGCATATCGGTGTTATAGCCGCATTCGAAGAGCAGGGACTTTACTTTGACCGCGTGGCGGGCACCAGCGCGGGCGCGATTATCGCCGTGGGGCTCGGCGCCGGTTTCAATCCAAAGCATCTGCTCAGCCTGTTCAACAACGAAATGAGGCCGCCGAGAATCGTGACCTGGTTTCCGCGCGCGACGCAATTGCATTTATGGACGCTGTTTCGTTTCGGATTGATCGAACAGCGGTTCCGCAAATATCTGAAAAATCTCAAGCTCGAACAACTGTTGTTGCCGGTACATACGATTGCAGCGGATTTGATCGGCGGTCAGGCGGTTATCCGTTCAAGCGGCGAGGTGGTCGGCTGCGTGCTCGAAAGCATCAATTATCCGGTGTTCGGCAAACCGATCTGGCGCGACGGTCTCGCGCTGGTTGACGGCGGCGTGTTGATCAATGTGCCGAGTTCCGTATTGCGCAAGCAGCGCACGGATTACATCGTCGCCGTCGATGTCGGCACGAAACTGCACCCCGCATTCGGCAAAAACAACGCCGCAACCCCTGCCGGGGCGATGCGGCATGTCGGCTATTTCGCCACGCTCAATCGCGTGCTCGAAGTCAGTTCGCACGAACTCGCCAAGCTGCATATGTCGGAAAGCGACTTCCTCATCACCCCCGACACCTCGGCATACCCGTTCGCCGACTTCACCCGCGGCGAACAGCTCTTCGAAATCGGCTACAACGCTGCGCAAAAAGTCATGCCGGAATTGAAACAGCATTATGAGGATTTTGTGGAGCGGGGTTGAACAAGCCGGATTCAGCATATCCGAAAATAAAAGTAATTGTGATTCTGAAAATTGATGGCTTCGCAATCATAATTGCTGTAAGTTTGCGTCAATAATGTTGTTGTCAGAATCCGGAGGTAAACTAATGGCATCCGCACGACCTGTTACAAAAGCTGAACCTGAAGAACGGACGCTCCGGCTGGCCGTATTGATTGATGCGGATAACGCTCAGGCCGCCGTCATCGAGGATCTGCTCGCGGAAATCGCGCGTTACGGTGAAGCGACGGTAAAGCGCATTTATGGCGATTTCACGGTTTCGACCAGTTCGGCGTGGAAAAAGGTATTGCAGAAATACGCCATCAAACCGATTCAGCAGTTTGCCTATACCACCGGTAAAAATGCAACCGACAGCGCGTTGATTATCGATGCGATGGATTTGCTGTACACCCGTAAATTCGACGGGTTTTGCCTGATCACCAGCGACAGCGATTTCACCGGGCTTGCGATGCGACTGCGTGAGGAAGGGCTGACGGTGTTCGGGTTTGGCGAGAAGAAAACCCCCGACGCTTTCCGCAATGCGTGTCACAAGTTCGTTTTCACTGAAATTCTGCGTTCCGGCGCAGCAGACGAAACGGTGGAACTTCCCGAAACCGGCAGAAAAAAAGAATCCGCAGCCATTCCGGATGCCGCCGCCAAGGCCAATGAGAAAAAACCGAAGTTTCCCAAAAAATTTGTACTGACCGCGCTTGAGCAATCGGCGGATGATACGGGATGGGCGGGGCTCGGCGCTTTCGGCAGCTATCTGACCAAATTGCAGCCTGATTTTGATTCAAGGTTGTATGGCTACAAAAAGCTGTCCGATCTCGTCAAGGCGAAAAAAGATCTCTTCGAAATTGAAGAGCGCCAGGCGTCCGGATCAAACCGGAAGACGATCTACCTTCGCGCGAAGGTGTAGCCCAACTGTCTTCTGCTCTATGAATCGATCTGCTGTTACCGATCTTATAATGCTACGTTATGAAAAATGTTTTTAGCTTATAACAAGTTTCATATTCAGTATTCACGATTTGAATATAGAGATACATGGTAAGTTCTTGGGGATTCGAAATATCGCATTATTGAAATCAGTTCTTGCCCTTCAGAGTGGGCAACACACAGAGAAAATTAAATGCAAAAATATTCAGTAAATCAACATTTAATCGAGACAATTTTAGCTTGGGTAAAATCAGGAGAAATTGCAATTCCTGAAATTCAAAGACCGTTTGTTTGGGACAGTTCAAAAGTCCGTGACCTAATGGACAGTTTGTATCAAGGTTATCCAGTCGGTTATGTTATCGCTTGGAGAAACCCTAACGTAAGACTAAGAGATGGAAGTATAAGCGAAGGAAAAAAAGTATTGATTGACGGGCAACAGCGAGTTACGGCATTAACAGCTGCAATTCTTGGGCAGTATGTAATCAATAAAACATACCAGCGAGTCAAAATCAAAATTGCCTTCAATCCAATTGAAGAACGTTTTGAAGTCCAGAATCCAGCAATTCTCAAAGACAAAATTTGGTTGCACGACATTTCAGAAGCAATAAACGGTGATCTTTTTGAAATTGCAGACAACTATTTTGAACTCAATCCTGATATTGACAAAAAACACGTTCGTAACGCATTTTCAAATCTCATAAACATACCGAAAAAGCAAATCGGCTTAATTGAACTTTCACCTGACTTGGACATAGAAACCGTTACCGAAATATTTATTCGTATCAATTCAAAAGGTGTGGTTTTAAGTCAAGCAGACTTCGCAATGAGTAAAATTGCAGCTGACACGGAAAACAATGGTAACGAACTAAGAAAAGCAATAGATTATTTTTGCCATCTTACTATTGCTCCCGACTTCTATAAGCACATAGTTGACAATGATAAGGAGTTTACCAAAACTGATTTTTTCCAAAAAATGCAGTGGTTAAGAACCGAGAACGAAGACCTCTACGATCCCGACTATAATGATTTAATCCGTGTTGCATTCACTTCACAATTCAATAGAGGCAGACTTTCGGACTTGGTGAGTCTGCTATCGGGGCGAAATTTTGAAACACGGACTTATGAAGCTGAAATCGCTCAACAGTCATTTGCGACATTAAAAGAAGGAGTGACAAACTTCATTAACGAAACCAATTTCAAACGGTTCTTAATGATCGTAAAATCTGCCGGCTTTATTTCACCCAAACTAATTCGTTCACAAAATGCGATTAATTTTGCTTATATTGTTTATTTGAAACTCAAACACCTTGGGGAAAATCCTGTTGCTATTGAAAGTTATGTCAGGCGGTGGCTGGTTTATTCGATATTGACAAGTCGTTATTCTGGTTCACCAGAAAGTACATTTGATTTCGACATCAAACAAATTTCCCACAAATCATTTGACAAAATTTTAAGAGAACGAGAAGCAGCCGAGCTTTCTGATGCATTTTGGAATGCTTCATTACCCCAAAGCTTGGATACTTCCGTTGCAAGTAGTCCATATTTCCACGTTTTTCTTGCTTCACAGGTAAAAGCAAATGACAAAGGATTTTTATCAAAGGATGTTTTGGTTAGCGACTTGATTTCGCTTCGTGGAGACATTCACCACTTGTTTCCAAAGGATTACTTGAAGAAGAATGGACTTGATCGAAGCAGATACAATCAGATAGCGAACTATGTGTATATGCAATCAGAAATAAACATTAAGGTTGGCAACAAGCCACCAAAAGATTATTTTGAATTGATTAGACAACAAATGATTGAAAACAATAAACAGGTAAGTGGTATATCGACGGAACAAGAACTTTGGAACAACTTGAAAATGAACTGTGTTCCGACTGAATTAATGGAAATGAGTATTAACGACTACCAAGACTTCCTGACGTTGAGAAGGAAACTTATGGCAACCAAAATGAAAGGTTATTACTATGGATTATGAGTATCGAAATGTTTTCTCGTAACTGTAAATTTCGCAGGGCCGCGTCATAAAGTATTTCATCCCGGATAAGGTCGCCGCGTGATTGTATTCGCCGGATTCAGGCGATGGCATCCAGAATATGCCATGCATAGGGCTGCCAGGGTTTGCTCATAACTCCACGGCTTCCTTTAACATTTGTTCCCGAATATGTCGGTTAAGTTCATGTTCCGGTATCAATTCCACTTTTCGATGCAGCAGTTCCGCAAGCGCTTGCGTCAGTGGTAAGCGCTGGCTAAACAAATCATAACCACGGGGAAAGTCCACCAGGAAATCGATGTCACTGTCCGGGCGCTCCTCGCCGCGGGCGACCGAGCCGAAAACCCGGATGCGCCGGGCGCCATACCGGTTCGCCAAGGTGGCGATGGCTTCTTTTCTGGCATGTAATTCATCGATCAGCATCCGTTTCTCCGTTTTGATTCAATTGACTGACCAGTCAGCCAGCGGCTGCAAGGGGAGGGTACAATAACCGTGCGGCATTGCACCTTCCACGCAATAGTCTAATCCGTAATCGCACCTTTGCTGGCGGTCGATACCAGTCGGGCGTATTTCGCCAGCACGCCGCGGGTGTAGCGGGGTTCGGGTGGTTGCCAGGCGGCGCGGCGTTTCGCGAGTTCGTCATCGGACACGTTGAGTTGCAGCAGACGCTGTTCGGCGTCGATGGTGATCGAGTCGCCTTCCTGCACCAGCGCGATAGTGCCGCCGACATAGGCTTCCGGCGCGACATGGCCGACCACCATGCCGTAAGTGCCGCCCGAGAAGCGGCCGTCGGTAATCAGGCCGACGGAATCGCCGAGTCCTTCGCCGATCAGTGCCGAAGTCGGGGAGAGCATTTCGCGCATACCGGGGCCGCCTTTGGGGCCTTCATAGCGGACCACGACGACATCGCCGGGATTGATTTTACGCTCCAGAATGGCGCGCATGCAGGTTTCCTCGGACTCGAACACGCGCGCCGGGCCGGTGATTTTAGGGTTTTTGATGCCGGAGATTTTGGCGACCGCGCCCTCGGTCGACAGATTGCCTTTCAGGATCGCCAGATGACCCTGCGCATACATCGGATTGTGCCACGGACGGATGACATTCTGATCGGCGCGCGGCGTCTCCGGAATAGCCTTGAGCACTTCGGCGATGGTCTGGCCGCTAATGGTGATGCAGTCGCCATGCAGCAGACCGTTGACCAGCAGCATTTTCATCACCTGTGGAATGCCGCCCGCTTCGTGCAGATCGGCGGTGACATAACGGCCGGAGGGTTTCAGGTCGCAGATGACCGGTACGCGCGCGCGGATGGTTTCAAAGTCATCGATGGTCAGATCGACTTCCGCGGCGTGCGCGATGCCCAGCAAGTGCAGAACGGCGTTGGTCGAGCCGCCGACCGCCATGATCACGGCAATCGCGTTTTCGATCGATTTGCGAGTGATGATGTCGCGCGGCAGAATCTGCTTTTTGATCGCGTCGACCAGTACTTTCGCCGATTCGCCCGCGCTGATGCGCTTTTCATCATCTTCCGCCGACATGGTGGAGGAATAGGGCAGGCTCATGCCCATGGCTTCAATGGCGGAAGACATGCTGTTGGCGGTAAACATGCCGCCGCACGAACCCGCGCCGGGGCAGGCATGACGTTCGACTTGCAGCAATTCCTCATCGTCTATTTTTTTTGCGCTGTGCTGTCCGACGGCCTCGAATACGCTGACGATGGTCAGATCCTGACCCTTGTATTTGCCGGGTTTGATGGTGCCGCCGTACACGAAAATGGCGGGTACGTTCATGCGCGCGATGGCGATCATCGCGCCGGGCATGTTTTTGTCGCAGCCGCCGACGGCAATGACGCCGTCCATGCTTTCCGCCTGCACGCAGGTTTCGATCGAGTCGGCAATGACTTCACGCGAAACCAGTGAGTACTTCATGCCCTCGGTGCCCATCGAGATGCCGTCCGAGACGGTGATGGTGCCGAACATCTGCGGCATCGCGCCGGCTTCGCGCAGCGCCTGTTCCGCCTGGGCCGACAGATCGTTCAGGCCCTTATTGCACGGCGTAATGGTGGAATAGCCGTTGGCGACACCGACAATCGGTTTGTTGAAATCGTCGTCGGTGAAACCGACCGCGCGCAACATGGCGCGGCTGGGCGCGTGCTGGATGCCCTGGGTGATGGCCTGGCTGCGTTTATTGTCTGGCATATTGACTCCTGAAATGATAAAAAAGATACACTGAATAACACTTGACGGTGTCTTGCCCCGAAAGGCATTCGATTGCGGCAAGTGCGCTTGTTATAATAGGTCTATTTTACCGTAAATAATAAGGCGATAATCCATGCTTGTTCATCCTCAGTTCGATCCTGTAGCCATTTCACTGGGGCCTGTGTCCGTACACTGGTACGGATTGATGTATCTGCTCGGTTTTCTGTTGTTTTTCGTGTTGGGACGTTATCGTATCAAGCAGGGTCCGAAAACCGTCATAACCAATGAATTGCTCGATGACATCCTGTTTTACGGCATGCTTGGCGTAATTGTCGGCGGACGCCTGGGGCATGTGCTGTTCTATCAGTTTGGCCATTTTCTGGACAATCCGTTATATGTCTTCGCCATCTGGGAAGGCGGCATGTCGTTTCATGGCGGTTTCCTCGGCGTGATCCTGGCGATGATCATTCTGGCGCGGAAATATGGCGTGCACTGGTTGAATATTACCGATTTCGGCGTACCGCTGGTGCCGCTCGGACTCGGCGCGGGGCGTATCGGCAATTTCATCAACGGCGAACTCTGGGGACGTCCGACGGATGTCTCCTGGGGCATGATTTTTCCCTATGTCGACGATCTGCCAAGACACCCTTCGCAGCTCTACCAGTTTTTTCTCGAAGGCATCGTGTTGTTTCTCCTCGTCTGGATTTATTCGGCAAAACCGCGTCCGATGGGCGCGGTAACCGGTATGTTCATGATCGGCTACGGTGTCGTGCGTTCAATCGCGGAATTTTTCCGCGAACCGACGGAAGGTTTTATGGGATTGTTGACGTTCGGCATCAGCATGGGGCAATGGCTGTCGATTCCTATGATCGTGGCAGGTATTGCGCTGATCGTGTGGTCAGGGCGGCATTCCGCATGCAGCGAACCCATAGAACAGCTGCGCAAACGGAAAACGGGCAAAAACCGGTAATCGTTTCAAGGCGCATGCTTTGTCGGAGGGCGGGGTAGGCCGGATTAAGCGAAGTGTAACCCGGCATTAAACCGAAAACACGTAGCCCCGATTACGCAAGGCTAATCGGGCCTACGAGGATTGACTCAGGCGAAGAAGTGAGGTGTGTTTGCGCAGATCAAAAACAGTGGGTTTCGCGGCTTCAGTGTGCGGGGCAAAGAAAAAGTCGCCGGTTAATTTTCCATCATCTGCGCCGCACACAACTTCAAAAAAATCGCCAAAGCTATTTTGAAGGGGTTAATCCGTTCGGAAATTGGAAATAGTGCCATTCAACCGATAATATGAGGAAAAACACTACCAAATAGCGAGCCATAGAGCTTAAATCGAACAAAATCACATCTACTTCAAGCGCGGATTGCTGGGAAATGTTGAAATTTTCCCAACAACCTCTAGATGGCTCACGCAATATGCGTATTCTCGGACAGCTTCCTTGTTAGCTCGCTTTCCTGCGCCGGGCGAAACCCATACCGACGAGACCGAGGCCAAGAACTGCGAGGGTGCCGGGCTCGGGGACGCTTACTGCACCGGCTTCGGTGAAAAACGCTAGGCCGAAAGCCCCGCCCGAGAGTGTCGGGTCAAACGTCGATTGAAAAGTAGCTGCACCCGTCGCAACGTCGACCGTGTAAACGCCTTGGCCGGCCACGCCGTAGAGGGTCGCGTTGTCGGGAGTTGCGAGACCGAACATGTTCGAGACACCCAAGTTACCGATAAAGGTGCCCAAGCCGGTGCCGACGTCCACCTGGATCAGCTGGTTACCGCTGGACGCCATGTAGAGATTGCCTCCTACGAACGCGAGATCGCCGCCAGACTGATAGCCAATCCCTGATCCAATCGCGGATGAAGCGCCGGTCGAAGTGTTGATCGTGTAAAGCGTGTTGCCGGCCATGTACAAGGTGCCGTCGGAACCGAATACGAGAGCGTTCGCGGTACCGGAAACTCCGCCCAAGCTACCTACGAGGGTTGTCGCACCCGTGGTTGAATTGACCTTATACAAGTTAGAAAATGATATGCCGAAAAGGTCACCCGTGGGACTGAACGCAATGTCCGTGAGGGCAAGCCCCGTGTTCCCGAGAACCGTCGTTGTACCGGTCGCGACGTCGACGTTCGCCAGCTGGCTGCCGCCAGTACTAACCGTCAAAATCGGACCGGCATGCGAAGCAAGCGCCGTAAACAACAGAGCGCATGCGAGCCCCGTGCGTATTAGTCGACTCTGTAAGTTCATCGTGATCTTCCTCTTTACTGTATACGTGCTATCAAAATTTAAAATAACATTTGTACTTGGAAGCTTAGCTGCCAATGTTTGATCGTTACAAAATTTAAACATTATCAATCCTTTTTTATTATGTCTTAGAATATAAGTGTTTCTTTTACAAAATTCCTACAATAGGAGCGCTGTACCTGAATTTTCTGTTTACTGCATACTACAATCAGGCAGCAAAAACTTTTAACTTTCAGGACACGCTATTCGCAGAATTCCTATGCTTATATAAGCAGGCTCCATGCCAAGTTTTTTATGTCATTGATCTGTAGTTGGTAATATAATTTTAACTAGAAATTTTCGACATATTCAAGCTGCTGTGTAAAAAATATCGACATTATTGCCCTGCACGTATGCGCGTAACTCAATTGCATATCAGCAAATCCGCTGGAATCATGCCTGAAAAAAGCCGTGATCGGGGCGGGGTGATGGGATTGCGCCCATCACCTCTCCCACACCACTCGACATGCGGTTTTCCACATCCGGCGGTTGAATCCGGCGACCTAAGATGTTACGAAATCTGATGGAACCCATAAATAATGTCGTCACGAGACTTTGAGCCATAGTGCGAGACAACGAATCTGGACGATGGCGATGAATGAAGAGAAGTTCTTGGCATAGTGAGTGGCAATACTACGCCATTGTTTGAGCGCAAGAAAAGCGTTCTCGACCAGATGGCGATGGCGGTATAGGTGCTTTTGTCATAGGATCGTTGCGTCTTTCTGTTTTTGCGTGGCGGAATCACGGCTGCATGCCCTGGGCTGTGGCTTTCTCAATGATGGCATCGCTGTCGTAGCCCTTATCAGCAATCAGGTGCTGCGCGTCGAAGCCGGCAATGAGCTCGTTGGCCTGAACACAATCCGCTCGGGTACCTTCTGTAACAAGCGCTCGGAGCGGCATACCATGCGCATCCACGGCCAGATGTATCTTTGTGTTGAGCCCCCTTTTGTACGGCTCATGCCTTGATTGCCTCCACGTGCTCCAGCCGCATGAGGATGCACTTTGCAGTGACTGGCGTCAATCATGAGTCATTCAAAATCAGGTTCATCGATAAGCTGTTCCAGCAATGCCTCCCAGATACCGTTATCGCGCCAGCGGCAAAATCTCCGATGCGTGTTTTTCAATCCCAATAACTGGCCGGAAGATTGCGCCATGGCGCACCTGTACGCAAAATCCAAAACACCGCATTGATGAATTGCCGGTTGTCCCTGGCTATCCCATCCTATTGTCCGCTTTGCTCAGGCAAATGCGGTTCCAGTAGTACCCAAACCGCATCTGAAACATCGTGTCGCCGCGCGCTCTCCGTCATGAAACCCACCTGCGAGTGACAATAAAGTTGTAATTTAACTACATTTCGTGACGACAGTACCTAACAATTATCAATATAGTTTTAACTCATTGATAAAGAATGATGTGATATGGGTCGAACGGATTCAATAGGCGCTCCGTAGTGTAAAAAAAATCGACACATACAAGCATGAATAGCGATTCCGATCTTTCGATGTTGCCTCCGATTATTTCATTCAAAGCGCTGCGTAAGTTCGATTCATGGAACGAATACCGGTACGATTGTTCGTTTGAGTATTGCTTGACGGTTGTTTCGTCAGCATGTAAGTCTGATCATGCAAGGTTAATCAGGCCTACACGGACTGAGTTTCGCTTTTCTCAGCCAGATTTACCGATAATAAATCAAGCCCGCGCGATTAAGTGAACATCGTTCAGTAACTTACCCAGACTGGCTTCGGCGATTTTTAAGAGACCTCTGCACGGTGTCATGAGCGGTGCGAGAATAAGGCAAAAATTTGCGAAAAAGCGGAGTTTACACGGAGTAAATGAGCATTTTTCGCAAATTTTTAACGCGATTATTGTACCGCGTAGTAACCGTGCAAAGGTCTCTTTAAATCATAAGCGGTTTGTAGATTGAGCCAATATTGTGGTGACTGGCCGAATGCGCGCCCGATCAGTAAAGTCAGTTCCGCCGTAACCGGGCATGTCCCCTTGATGACATGCGAGATGCGCATTGGTGAAACGCCGATGGCGCCGACAGCATTTTGTACCGACAACCAATATCGGTTCATTGTTCTAAATCAATGACCACTTCACGCTTCATCCAGTCTCGCCCAACTAACAATTTGTAAGTCATTCTGCTGCGATCGCGCAAATTGACATCAACTGTTTTATTGATCTCGTCCCAGCCGATGCGCAAGGGGACGTTATAACGATACTCGACGCCCTGGGAATTTCGTATTTTGGTTATAGAACTGATTCTTCTGGACATTCGCCATTGATCGCCTTTTTCATTAATAATCGTAAAGTTGACCTGTTTGCCAACATTGTCTTTCATGGATTCTGCCGCATCTTCTACTTCAATATCTACGGCGTGAATCGATGTGCTTTTTGCGCCGCTGTCAATACGAGCGGCAAACTGTATCTGGTTTTCGATCCAGAACAGTTCTTCCGGACTGATTACTTTTTTATGCGCGTCAATACTGTCAAGCGCCAAAGAAGGGAAATGTATTCCCGCGCCAAAAATGATCAGTATGAGTAACAAAAGTTTCTTTTTAAAATATTGAGTCATATTCTTCCTTTTAATGCAATAAACAATTTTCCATTCTTTATACGGGATTTTCACGGGTGCCAATTTGCTTTTGAACCATAATTATCACTAGGAATCTGTCGGATTTAAGCAATCGTGGCGAGTCAAGTGGGAGAACGAGCGCTAATTTTCTCAATTTTGAGGCGCATATCAGGGTTATGTAACGAAAAATTGAGGAAATATGAGTCGTTATCCCATTGGCGCAGTAGATTAGTCTTATGTTCGACAGATTCCTGGCCCTGATGATTGACCCGTGCTGCTGATCGCGGGTTCCATCTGGTCCGCATCCCGTAGTTTTTCATTTTTTTATTATCCTACTTTTCGGATGTATTCCAAAATACGAAAGTCCGATTACACGGGGTTAATCGGACTTTCGTGGGCTTTTCATCAGCCGGGCAAACGGAAAGCAGTAAAAAATGGAAGATCCTGAAGTTTGCAGCCGCGGTCCACCGGATAGTGCATTAGATCTGCGTGGCGGAACGGATGGCCGATTCACTCAGTGTTGGCACGCAAAGCGCCATGAACCGGTAGGCATAGCTGCGAAGAAAATGATTGCGGCGGATTGCGATAACGGTTGTGTTTTTTTCGAATAAATGCTGTCCGGAAAGCATCACCAGAGAAGAATCCTGTTCCGGAATAAAAGCTACGGACGCGATAATGCCGATACCCAGACCGAGCTTGACGTAAGTTTTGATCACATCGGCATCCAGCGCGGACATCGCAATGTCGGGTGTTAGACCGGCACTGGCAAAAACCTGATCAATCCTTGACCTGCCGGTAAATCCCTGGTGGTAAGTGATGATTGGAAATCGCGCGATTTCTTCGAGCGTCAGCGGTTGCCGGGAAAGCAGGGGATGTCCGGGCGGTACGATAATCGAGTGATGCCATGAATAATAGGGAAACGAAACCAGATGATCCACATCGCCGAGCGCTTCTGTTGCAATGCCGATATCGGCCTGGTCATCCAGCAGCATCGAAACAATTTCGCTGGGGCTGGACTGATGCAGCACTAAGTGTACTTTGGAGAATTCCTTTTTAAACTGCGCGACAACGGACGGCAGGGCATATTGCGCCTGCGTGTGTGTCGTGACGATCGTCAGTTCGCCCTGATCGTGCTGACTGAACTCCTCCGCCATGCGCTTGATATTGCTGGCGTCCAGTAAAACACGTTCAACGACAGTGACCAGCTGTTTGCCTGGCGCGGTCAGTCCGGTGAAGCGCTTGCCTTTGCGGATGAATAACTCGACGCCCAATTCGTCTTCGAGATCCTTGATATGCTTGCTGACGCCGGATTGCGAGGTGAATAAGGCATTGGCGACTTTCGTCAGATTGTAATGCTGGCGCACAGTTTCACTGATGATGCGTAATTGCTGGAAATTCACTTTTTATGTTGTTCCACTTATTGATGAATTTATTTAATTTGAAATGCAGCATAAATAGACAGCTTCAGAAATATTCTTTGCGCTGCATGAGTTTTAAAAGACAGAACGGCGACTGCCTTCAATGCGATTTAATGCGACTATTAGTCTGTCAATATCCGCATAAGTATTGTAAAACGCAAGAGACGGACGAACTGTTGTTTCAACACCAAACCGGCGCAGGATAGGTTGTGCGCAGTGGTGCCCGGCGCGAACAGCAATGCCTTCTCGATTCAATGCTTTACCCACTTCTTCCGAGGTAAATCCTTTTAAATTAAAAGAAAGCACGCCGGCCTTTTCAGATGCTGTACCGATAAGCCGCAGTCCTGGGATTGAATTCAAAGCACGCGTCGCATAAACCATCAAATCGTGTTCATAGCGGTTAATGTTATCGATTCCAATACGTTCCACGTAATCAATTGCAGCGCCTAATCCTACAGCATCCGCGATATTTCCTGTTCCTGCCTCGAAACGGGCGGGTGCACCATGATATGAAGTTTTCTCGAAAGTAACGTCTTCGATCATGTTACCCCCTCCTTGCCAGGGTGGCATGGTTTCAAGCAGATCGGCTTTGCCAAATACGACGCCGATGCCGGTCGGACCAAATACTTTGTGACCCGAAAATACAAACCAGTCGCAATTTAACTGTTGAACATCCACGCGCATGTGTGAAACCGATTGCGCGCCATCGATCAATACGTGTGCACCGGCACGATGCGCCATTTCCACTATTTCTTGAGCGGGCGTAACTGTGCCGAGTGCATTGGAAACCTGGGAAAACGCGACAAGCCTGGTATTTGAATTGAGCAGCTTCTGATACTCTTCCAATAAAATCTGACCGCTGTCGTCGACAGGCGCTATCCGCAGTTTTGCGCCACGTTCGTTGCACAGCATCTGCCAGGGAACAATATTGGCGTGATGCTCCAGCCAGGTAATCACGATTTCATCGCCCTCGCCAATATTTTGTCGTCCCCAGCTTTGGGCAACAAGATTAATGCCTTCAGTTGTGCCGCGGACGAAAATGATCTCTTCTGCTGATGGCGCATTGATGAAACGTCGGGCTTTTTCGCGCGATTCCTCATAAGCATCAGTGGCGCGCGCCGCTAATTCATGGGCTGCACGATGGATATTGGAATTTTCGTGCTGGTAGAAATAGGTAAGTCGATCAATGACAGCCTGAGGTTTCTGTGTTGTCGCCGCATTATCCAGCCAGACCAGGGGACGGCCATTGACATGTTCCTGCAGAATCGGAAAGTCGCGCCGAATGGCATGAACATCAAAAGCGGGATGCCGGGAAGTAATCTGCGGTATCTGATCGTTGCGGTTAGGCACGGTAACTTCATCAAGAAAATAAAAAGATGACTCCCGGGCTGGTTGAATCAAAACATCAGCCCCTCTACCGTTGAAACGTGAAGAATTACTATTCCTTTCGGTCGAAAGAAATGCGGCGGACAAATCACCGCCTTGTGATATCGAAGCTGCGGGTGATCGCCAGGCTGCATGTGCAGTATCGAGCGTAGAATCGGTATCAAACCCGGGGGGGCTTATAGCAGCGGATTTCAGATCACGTGAAGGCAAGGTGGCCGTCGCGTTCTCATCTGACGGCACATTTAACAGTTCATTCACAAGATGCGCCAGCGTTCTGGAGCCCGGCTGATACGCGGCAATCTGTTCAGCACTTTCCGCTATCAGTTTATTAAAATTATTTATATTCATGGTATTTACCTATGTCAACATTTTCGAGTACACCAAGCGCATCTTCTGTCAACACAGCCAGCGAGCAATACAGGGAAACCAGATAAGAGGCAATTGCTTTATGATTGATACCCATAAAACGTACGGATAAACCCATCCCTTGTTCACCCTGTAATCCAGGTTGATAAAGACCTACCACGCCTTGGCGGCTTTCTCCGGTGCGAAGCAGCAGGATATTCGTTTTGCCGCCGTTAATTCCCAACTTGTCGCAAGGTACGAGCGGCAGTCCACGCCAGGTAAGAAACTGTGAGCCAAACAGAGATGCTGTCGGGGGAGGTACCCCGCGTCTCGTGCATTCACGTCCAAAGGCCGCTATGGCCTTCGGATGCGCCAGAAAAAAACCAGGCTCTTTCCAGACCAGAGAGATCAGCTCATCCAGATCATCCGGAGTAGGCGCGCCTGAGCGTGTCTTTATTTTCATGCTTTTAGCGACATTGTTCAGCAAACCGTATTCATTGTTGTTAATCAGTTCGCTTTCCTGACGCTCTTTAATGGTTTCGATCGTTAATCGGAGCTGTTCGCGTGTTTGATCATGTGGACTGCTATAAAGATCGGCTACACGAACATGTACATCCAAAACGGTATTCACCGCGCTGAGTACATATTCCCGCCCCCATTCTTCATAATCGACGTAGGTGGCCGGAAGCTCGCGTTCATCCTTGGCGGAGCAATCGACTGTCACCCGGTCGGGGTCTTTTACTTTATTGACACGATAAATACCTGCCTCGACAGGCACCCACTGCAACAGGTGAGTCAGCCAGCGTGGCGTGATAGTGCCCATCATCGGGATGGTTTTGGTTGCATTGGCAAGCGTGCGGGCTGCTACATCACCTAATGCGGTATGTGCTTGATGGATATCGGTCATTTTAATTCTCCGGAAAGTAGTGAGTGAAATGGATTTGTTTCAATGAAACAAACAAAAAAATTATAAATAAATATTGGTTATATCTATATACGAATAAAATATATAGTATGGGTTCATGCGCCGTTTTTTTCATGATGCATTTGTGCTTGCGTGATACGACTGTTTGGCGGAATGCTGTGTGTCAGCCATACATTGCCGCCTATGGTTGATCCTCGACCGATCGTAATGCGGCCAAGAATGGTCGTGCCTGCGTAAATTACGACATTATCCTCAACGATAGGGTGACGCAAATTACCTTTTACCAGTGTTCCTTGTTCGTCAACCGGGAAGCTTTTCGCCCCCAGAGTTACAGCTTGATATAGCCGCACATTCCGGCCAATGACGGCTGTTTCGCCGATAACAACGCCTGTGCCGTGATCGATAAAAAAACTTCCACCAATCTGTGCGCCTGGATGTATTTCTATTCCGGTCAAAGAATGTGCGATTTCAGAAATCATGCGCGCTATCAGATGCGTTTCAAGCTTATGCAATTCGTGCGCGAGGCGGTAATGGATAATCGCTGTTATGCCGGGATAGCAGACCAGCACCTCATCAATGCTGCGCGCGGCGGGATCACCTTGATAGGCGGCGTGAATATCGCTTTCCAGAAACGACCGGATTTCAGGAAGCCGCGCAGCGAATGCAGTGATGATTCCGGCTGTCTGTAATTGGATAGAACTGCCGGAAGTTTTCGCGCCTGAAATAAAGTAAAGCTCGCGCTGCACTTCGATGGATAAATCGCGCAGCGCTATATCCAGCATGTGGCCTACAAAAAAATCTATGCTCTCGTCGGTCAAGCCGGGAATGCCCAAACGATTCGGAAACAGTGCGGCGCTCAGGTTATCAACAATCTTTGCCAGCACTTTGCGTGAAGGTAGTTTTGGAGGATTGTTCAGTCGCTGACGATGTTCCAGAGATTTCTGCCGCAAAATGCGCAGCTCGTTGACGATAGCGCCTATCGGTGGAAGGTGCGGTATTGAATCTACAGATGCCATGCTTTCAAACGTATATGATTAATGGATGGAATTGGCGGACGCATGACTGGGAAACAACTCCAGCCTGCGTGGTTTGATGTAAACCCGGTCGCCTTTGGTCAGTTGCAACTCACGAAAACGATCTTTGCTGATTTCAACCTGGACAAGGTTTTTGTTTGAGCTGTCATCGTGCGCCAGTTCCAGCCGGACAATCGGACCAATCGAAACGATATGAACAATGTGTGCCGCCAATGCCGATTCACCGTTTGTCACGCGATCTATCTCGATATCATGCGGTCTGACATAGGCAATCGCAGCCAAATTTTCTGCTTCGGCGTGCTCCGGCGCTTCAATTTCGATATCACTGATTATTGCGCGCCCGCGATGTATGCGGCCATGAAACAGATTGACATGGCCGAGAAACTCATACACGAAAGGATTGGCGGGCTGTTCGTAGACTGCATCGGGTGTGCCAATCTGTTCGATCCGTCCTTCGTTCATGACAACGACCCGATCGGAGACTTCCAGCGCCTCTTCCTGGTCATGCGTGACAAAAACGCTGGTGATGTGCATATCGTCATGCAATCTCCGCAGCCAGATGCGCAATTCCTTGCGCACTTTGGCATCGAGCGCGCCAAACGGCTCGTCCAGTAGCAATACCTTGGGTTCCACGGCCAAGGCGCGCGCCAGTGCGATGCGCTGGCGCTGCCCGCCGGAGAGTTGATGCGGATAACGGTCGGCCAGCCAGTCCAGCTGGACCAGTTGCAGCAGATTGGTGACGCGTTCGCGGATTTCCGCGTCTTTCAGGCGGCAGTCCTTAGGCCGGACGCGCAGGCCAAACGCGACATTTTCGAAAATGGTCATGTTGCGAAACAGCGCGTAATGCTGGAACACAAAGCCGACCTGCCGGTCACGGATGGACTGGCGGGTTGTGTCTTCATTATTGAACAGCACCTGGCCCGAATCGGCGGTTTCGAGCCCGGCGATCACGCGCAGCAAAGTGGTTTTACCGGAGCCGGAGGGGCCCAATAAGGCGAGCAGCTCTCCAGACTGAATTTCAAGATTCACATCGCGTAGCGCCGCGAACGTGCCGAATTGCTTGGAAAGGTGGCGTATTTCAATACTCATGATGGTTTTCCTTTTTACTCTTTTGTTTTTTGTTGCGTGACTTTGGATTCCACGAACGTTTTGATGGCAAGTGTGATCAGCGCGAGCAGCGCCAGAAGCGATGCGACGGCAAAGGCGGCTGCGTAGTTGTATTCGTTATAAAGAATCTCGACGTGCAGCGGCAGTGTGTTGGTCTGCCCGCGGATGTGACCGGAAACGACGCTGACCGCGCCGAATTCCCCCATTGCCCGCGCGTTGCACAGAATAACACCGTACAGCAGACCCCATTTGATGTTGGGCAGCGTAATGCGCCAGAAAGTCTGCCAGCCGCTGGCGCCGAGTATGACCGCGGCTTCTTCCTCTTCGGTGCCTTGTGCCTGCATCAGCGGGATAAGTTCACGCGCGATAAACGGCACCGTGACAAAAACCGTCGCCAGTACGATACCCGGTACCGCAAAGATGATTTTGATGTCGTGTTCAGCCAGCCACGGCCCCAGCCAGCCCTGCAATCCGAATACGAGCACGTAAATCAATCCGGCGATGATGGGAGAAACCGAGAAGGGCAAATCAATCAGGGTTGTCAGAATGTTTTTGCCGCGGAATTCGAATTTGGCGATCGCCCAGGCTGCCGCAACGCCAAAAATCAGATTGAGCGGCACGGCAATCGCCGCCGCGATCAAGGTGAGCCGGATGGCCGCGCGCGCATCAGGTTCGGTGATCGCGGCGAAATAAACATCGACGCCTTTTTTAAGCGCTTCGTAAAATACGGAAATCAGCGGAACGAACAGAAACAGCGCCAGAAATATGAGCGCCAAGCTGATCAACGTCCGGCGCACCCAGACCGGTTCCTGGGTAATGGCTGTGCGCCGCGCTTTATCAGGATATGAAATCGTTATTGTCGTCATGGCAGGTCTCTCATGCGAGCGCGTTACGGTGGCGGCTCCACCATTGCAGCAGATTGACGATCAGCAGCAGTATGAACGAAATGACCAGCATGACGACAGCGATGGCCGTTGCTCCGGCGTAATCATACTGCTCCAGCTTGGTGATAATCAGCAGCGGCGTAATTTCCGAGACCATCGGCATATTACCTGCAATGAAAATCACCGAACCATACTCGCCGATAGCGCGCGCAAAGGCGAGTGCAAAACCCGTCATCAACGCCGGAAAGATTGCCGGGAAAATAATCCGCAGAAATATCTGCAACCGGTTTGCGCCGAGCATCGCCGCGGCTTCTTCCAGTTCGGTCTCGATATCCTCGAGCACGGGCTGTACCGTGCGCACGACAAATGGCAGGCCGATGAAAGTCAGTGCAACGTAAATGCCGATCGGGGTAAAAGCAACCTTGATGCCGAGCGGTTCGAGAAACTGCCCGATCCAGCCGTTTCCGGCATAGAGCGCGGTCAGGGCGATGCCTGCCACGGCGGTGGGCAGGGCGAACGGCAAATCAATTAATGCATCAATCAGCCGTTTGCCGGTAAATTGGTAGCGTACCAGCACCCAGGCGATCAGCAATCCGAATAGGGCGTTGGTTAGCGCCGCGGCAAACGATGCGCCGAACGTCAGACGGTAGGAAGCCAGTACGCGCGGTGTCGTCACGACTGTCCAGAATTCTGTCCAGGTCAGTTCGGCGGTGCGAAAGAATGCCGCCGAGAGGGGAATCAGAACAATCAGGCTCAGATAAATCAGGGTAAATCCCAGCGCCAGGTTGAATCCCGGTAAAACACTGTGCTGTTTGAATGTGCTCAAGTTAAAAACTCCTTTTGCGTTTGTTTCGGTTATAAGTCTGCTTTTCTTGCCACTTCTGCTTGCAGGGTGTCGCGGATCAGTTCGGGAGATATGGTTGAAACCGCACGTACAGGCGATCCAAGATAATTTCCGAGCAGGTAATCCGCGCCGATATCCCTGGCGGCGGCAAGCTGACGCGGGGTGTCGATATTCCATACCAGCAGCCGCAAACCGGCACGTATGGCGTTTTCGGCAAAGGCGTCAGCGCCGCTGCCGGCGCGGAATAATTCATCCGCGTCGATGCGCACAATGTCCGGTGTTAAACTCTCGGGTCTTGTCAGCCAGTTAACGGAACTGAAAGAGCCAGGTGCGCCAGCAGGGGTGTAATTTGCCGAGACCCGATAGCCGCGCGCACGGTAATTGTTGATGACCTGATACAGCAGAACCGGATCCCGGTTGACGGCCGGTGGTATCTCGATGGTTACCCGGGATGTACGCACGCCGATCAAATCAAGAAAATTTTCGAACGTGCGTCCGTGATCGGTCTTGATGCTTTCCAGAAGACGCGGATGTACGACCAGAAAAAGTTGTTCCGAATCGGAGACTGTCTTGAAATAATTCAATGCATGAACTGCGCGGCATAAACGATCCAGTTCCACCAATTGAACATCCGTTGAAGCCTGGGAAAAAACCTGCCAGGGCCAGAGCGCGATCTCGTCGTTTATCTGAGAACGGATGTAGGCCGTGTGTCCGATGGTCATATTGCTGGCAACGCTGAAAACCGGCTGGAATGCACTGGTCAGTTTGCAACGGAAAAAGTATCCGCTGATCCAGCCATCCTCTGCGCGCTCCAACGTAAAATCGGTGGCGGAGTGGATCAAATCAAATTCGTCCTTAACGGCAAAGGGTTGGTGTGCGATAGAATTCATGGAAAAAAACTCCTGTCGGGCAAGTTATCAATAATGAATGCGCGGCGTGTTTATCTTTTACCGCGCCGTTGTATGCGCATAACGTTAAAAGCTGTAGCAGCAACAACACGCATCATCGATTGCCTGCCTGTTTGATAATTTATCCCTGAGTTCATGAACGCAATGGCGGCTGTAGACAACCGGAATGCCCTGTCGCTGTGCTTTGTTCTTCAACTTGAGCGCCAGACTGTGGTTGATGTAATCGCAAACCAGGACGATCAACCGCGTGCGGCTTGACAGTGAACGATTGAGAAATCCTTTTTTGCGGCCGCTCCAGTGTTCGACAGGGTTGTATCCCTGCGCAATGACTTGACGCTTGATTGATTCGACCTTGTCTCCGCCAACAATTAATGCCTGCATCTTTTTTCCTTACACTACTTGTGTATTATTTACGGGAGGATGCATCCACGCAGCGCCTCCCTTCAGTTTTACTGTAAATAGATCTGATCAAACGTGCCGCCATCATCGAAGTGCACTTTCTGTGCATTTTTCCAGCTACCAAAGGCGTCATCGACTTTGAACAGTTTGATGGTTGGGAACTGGTTGGCGTATTTCTCGGCTATCTTTTCATTGGTTGGCCGGTAGAAATGCCGGGCGGCGATTTCCTGTCCTTCATCCGTATAAAGATATTGCAGATAAGCTTCTGCAACCTGGCGTGTGCCTTTTTTGTCGACGACTCTGTCGACCAGGGCGACAGTGGGTTCAGCCAGGATGCTGAACGACGGAATAACGATTTCAAATTTATCGCTGCCGTATTCCTTGAGTGCCAGGAAAGCTTCGTTTTCCCATGAAATCAGCACATCACCGATACCGCGTTCGATAAATGTCGTCGCTGAACCGCGTGCGCCGGAGTCCAGTACAGGAACGTTTTTGAAGATGTCCTTAACAAAATCTTTTGCCCTGTCTTCACCAAATTTTTGTTTGCCGAATTCCCATGCAGCCAGATAATTCCAACGTGCGCCGCCGGAGGTTTTAGGGTTCGGGGTAATCACCGCGACACCCGGTCTGGCGAGATCATTCCAGTCTTTGATGCCTTTCGGATTTCCCTTGCGCACCAGAAAAATGATGGTGGATGTATAGGGTGAGCTGTTTTGCGGCAGACGGGTCTGCCAATTGTCCGGCAACTGTTTGCTGTGTTCGGCGATGGCGTCGATATCGACAGCCAGGGCGAGCGTGACGACGTCGGCTTCCAGTCCGTCGATCACCGAGCGCGCCTGTTTGCCGGAGCCGCCGTGGGATTGATTGATTCTGATTTTTTCACCGGTCTGTGCTTGCCAGTATCTGGCAAAGGCGGGATTGAATTCCTGATACAGTTCGCGCGTCGGGTCGTAGGAGACATTCAGCAAAGTCTTTTCAGCGAATGCTTCCGGGCCGATGATCAGGGTTGTTGCCAGCAATATGATTTTTGGCCATATTTTCCATGAATGAATAGTCATGATTTTTCCTTTACTTGTGTGATGTGGTTTATTTAAATGCTCGAATGGATACTTCAACGTAGAAAAAATTGGTGCTGTCGTTCGAATCGCCCAGCGCGGCCAGTTGTCTGTTCTTGACGAACGCGCCGTTCATCCAGTGCGAATATCCGACTGTGGTGTCAACCAGTGGCGCCAGCTTGTAGTTGATGCGGGCGTTAATGGATTGACCCAGAAAATCACCACTCTGCCCGGTCGGATCGCGGTTGAGGGTGGTTGGCGTGGAGACGCTCAAAAGGTTATTGAAGCGGTCGGTGTCGCTGGCCAGCCAGAACCAGCTGTAACCGCCGTCTATCGAAACATCCTTGTGTGGAGAGAACTCGAACACGATCTTGGGCGCCTTGACGTTTTCCATCACCAGATTGTCGTCGGGTGACCAGGGGCGCGCAAAGCCGAAGAACCGTTCGAAGCGATTGTCCACGTTGTCGTTCGGATTGCGGTCGCCGCTGACAAAGCCATAAAAAGCGCTCAGCCGTGGCTTCCAGTCGTGCTTGAAGGTATAGCCCAGTTCGACCAGGTACGACCAGGCGGATTTGGTCTGGCCGTTGTCGCGCCCGAATTGATAAATGGCGCCCAGATCATAATCAATATTGGTTCTGGGCAGTACACCGTAAGCGCGTATACCCGGTGAATGTATTTCCCGGCTGGCTTGTTGTCCACCCTTGTCATCCTGCATCAACGCCATGTAATAAGGCTGTATCGTGATGACATCGGACCATTTCCGCCAGTGCCCCACCGCGCCATAAAACCATTGGCTTTTGTTGCGCTCGTCAAAGCTGTTGATGTCGCGGATAACGGGTTGCATTCCCCAGGCATCCAGTTCCCAGTCGTTTGCTTCCTGTCCGAGCGTGACCCGGAAACCTTCGAAGTTATTGGTCGTGTTGCGCCACTGGTTGTTGCCGAGCAAACGTCTGTCGACGGCTTCCCAGGCCATACGCCCGCCGCGGATGCGGATCGGACGGTTATTGCCCAGATCGTCTTTTCCCAGTGCGTCCTTGAAATACAGTTCGCCATAGGTCTGTATCAGTTCGAACGCATTCCAGTCGCGGTTGTCTCTGGGGAAAGCGCTGTTATAAGCGCGCGCGTCTTCAAATTCGATCGCAAAACGGAAAGGATCGATAATGTTTCTGATACCGACATAGGCGCGTGTGCGCAGCAGAAAATTGTCGTCGGTTATCAGTCTGTTGCGCCTTATATCGCCATCACGCAGCTCATAGCGCACCCGGTAGTCAAGGCCGACATCGAGCCAGTCAAGATGCTTGAATGCCTCGATATCTGTCTTCGCCAGATTGCGCACATAACGCGGCGGATCGGACTCCGGGTGCGTGGCATAACTGCGCGCACGCTGAAAGTAAGTCGATTTCTGCGGTGCTTCCGGTTGCGCGGGAGCGGATTGAACGGGTTGCGCCGCAGGCTGGTTTTCGGGTTTTACAGCCCATTTTTCCGCATCCTGCGCCGCTGCGCCGGCCTGCGCGACCAGTACGACGGATTGCGGGGTTGCCGGATTGTTGTTTGAATGAACGCGCTCATTTGCCAGTGCAGCGGCGGTGGGCAGCAGGCTTGCTGTCGTAGCCAGCAAAAGCGAAACGATTCGCCAGACAGGTTTCATAATTTTCTCCTGAATGTTCTTCCGGTGTTCCGGTCAGGCCATTGTTGCGTGTTGATTTTTATTCTCCAGTTATCTGGTCGATGTGATACGAACGGATTAGTGCGGCAGTGCATTATTCCGGCTTGCGAAAGCTGTTCGCAGCATGGATGCGGATTTTTTCCCGGCACTCGATCTGCACAACCTGACCCGCATGGATGATAATCTCGACCGAACCAAACTGGATGCCGGCGATAGCGCGCAGAACTTCCTGGCCGATATCGCGGGAGGCAGGGTGGTTATCTTGTGATGTCGTGTCGTGTGTCATGATGCTGAATAATCCATGTTTTGTGGAGCGAGAATTTATCAGTTCATCTTTATAATAGGAACCAATAAATTTTCATTTGCTTATCACTTTTTTGAATATGCGGATAGTGTTGCGTCCGTTGCTGTGCGGCGCGAGAGGACGTAATACACGCAGATCCTTACGCCATAAGGATTAACAGGCTGCTGATCTTTTGGCCCCGCGAGCCGCATTGATTCGTAGTCTGAGACGCCGAAAAGTATCTCTTGCGCAGAATCTGGTCTTTATATAGGTCATTAAGCTATTTTATGATCTATATAAAGATCAGTGTTCTCTTGACATAGAACGCAATAGCTATTATGGTGATTCATAGAATGACCATAAAAGCACTTTGTGGTTTATATATGAACCAGATATAAAACGATGCCAAAATCAATTACACGAACCTACTCGCGTTATAGTCGTGAAGCGTCTTTCCTCCTCGGCGGGTTGATTCGCGCTGCACGAAAAGAACGAAAACTTACCGCGCAAGAGGTTGCAGATCGTGCCGGTATTTCCAGGGGGTTGTTGCAACGTATCGAAAAAGGCGATCTTAAATGCGAGATCGGAGCTGTATTCGAAGTGGCGGTCATCGTCGGTGTAAAGCTGTTTGATGCCGATGAAACCACGCTGACCAGGCATATTCGCCAAACTGAAGATAAGCTGTCGTTATTGCCAAAGTCCGTGCGCAAAAAATCCAAGGTGGTGCATGATGATTTCTAATCATGACAAAGAAGCTTATGTCTGGATATGGCTGCCGGATGAAACGGAGCCTGTCGTTGCAGGAAGGCTCGAAGCGGATAACGGCAATATCCTGTTTAACTACGGTAAGAGCTACCTTGAGCGTGCCCGCGGCAAAAAACCAGCCATTGCAATTTACGAACCGGAATTACCTTTAAAAGCAGGGGTATTGCCCCTGCACGAAGGCTTGACCATGCCGGGCTGTATTCGGGATGCTGCGCCGGATGCGTGGGGGCGGCGCGTCATCATCAACAAAAAACTGGGGCGCAAAGGTGCAAGCACGGATACCGGCGAGCTGGGTGAATTGACCTATTTATTGGAATCTGGCTCTGATCGTATCGGTGCGCTCGATTTTCAGCGTTCACCAACCGAGTATATACCGCGCTCAACAAACAATGTGAGCATGGAAGAACTCATTGAATCGGTTGAACGGGTTGAAAAGGGCGTCCCGCTCACACCTGAATTGGATCAGGCACTCTTCCATGGCAGTTCCATCGGCGGGACACGTCCAAAGGCATTAATCCAGGATCAAGGAAAAAAATACGTCGCCAAGTTTTCTTCCAGCACTGACTTGTATAGTGTTGTCAAAGCTGAATTTATCGCTATGCGGCTCGCTTCGTTATCTGGCTTGAATGTTGCGCCTGTAAAGCTCATCAAGGCTGCCAATAAAGATGTGCTTTTAATAGAGCGCTTTGACCGCAAACCGAAAGATCAAGGCTGGGCGCGTAAAGCGATGGTCTCGGCACTGACACTGTTTGGTCTGGATGACATGATGGCGCGTTATGCAAGCTATGAAACCTTTGCGGAAATTATCCGCCATCGTTTTACTGATCCGAAAGCGACACTTGAGGAAGTCTTTTCGCGCCTCGTCTTTAATATTCTTTGTGGCAACACGGATGATCATGCGCGCAATCATGCCGCATTCTGGAATGGCAAGGAGCTGACGCTTACACCGGCTTATGATATTTGTCCGCAAGGCCGCACCGGCAATGAAGCCTCACAGGCCATGCTCATCTCCGGTAATAATAATCTTAGCCAATTAAAATCCTGCCTTGAGACCGCGCATAACTTTCTGCTCTCCGAAGTGCAAGCACGCGCCATTTTTGAAAAGATAATTTCTGCAATCAAACGGCATTGGGATGGTGTGTGTGAAGAAGCTGAACTCAGCGCAGTTGACAAGAAACTGCTATGGGGCAGGCAGTTTTTGAATCCTTTCTCGATAGCGTGATTGTCCAGACAAAGTCGCGGAAACCTCGGCAGTTTGTAAGCGTCCAGTCCGACCATCTAAAAATCAGGTATTAATCCGGTTATCTTCGGTTATTTCAGGAGGGTAACGTAGGACATCACCGGAACGGCATATCAAAGCGTGGCAGGTTAGTGGCGCGTCATAGGCCATAGGCGGCGTATTGTCGTGAAAATGGATTGAACGCCTCAGGACCTGGTACCTTCGTCCTTTGTGCTCGACGCGCTGCGCAAACAGCATAACGTGGAGCGGATTACTCCGGTAATGTCGTACCGATGAGTGCAGTAGAGAAGTCGAGGCATTGCTGGAATCGGCTGTTGGCTGGCTGAAAGCGAACAAATCCGAATTGCTTGGGAATAAAGTAGAATAAGCGTAACAGACATGCTTTACATTGAAGACACCCTAGTTCAGCAGACGACGCCCAAGCTCCTGGAGCAGGAACTTGGGTGGGAGTCGGTTTATGCCTACAACAACGAGGATTTCGTACCGGGCATGATACTACAAGCTTCAATCCAAGGCATGGCTGCCTGTAGCTTGGATACGCGATAAAAAGGAAGCAGTCTATGCTAAATGAAATTAAGCTCAATAATTTTGGCCCGCTCACCAAACTGGATTGGTCAAACCTCGGTCTGATCAATCTGGTGATCGGCGGCAACGGTACCGGGAAAACATTCCTCCTGAAAGCCCTCTATAGCGCCATGCGGACGCTGGAGGAATACAAGCGAGGTGATGAACAGCGCACGGCGTCGGAGATCTTGACGGAAAAGCTTTACTGGACATTCCAGCCGGACAAGATCGGCGACTTGGTAACCAAGGGTGCGGACGGCGCCTTGTCTTGCACCGTGCAGTTCGACAGTCGCAATTTTACCTACAGCTTCGGCAAGGACACGACCAAGCAGATCTCCACGCTTGAGAATCATGTCCAACCCAGGTCGAGCAACTCTATCTTTCTTCCCGCGAAAGAAATCCTGTCCCTGCATCAGATCATTCTCAAATCACGCGAACAGGACAAGGTATTCGGTTTTGATGACACCTATCTGGATCTCGCCAGGGCGCTGCGCCAGTTACCCAAAATGGGTAAGAATTACTCAGAATTTGCTCGGTCACGCCAGAGCCTGGAGGATATTCTCGGTGGCCGTGTTGAGTATGACGAGGCGTCGGGGCGCTGGCAGTTCAAAAAAGGCAATCAGAAGTTTCCCATCGGGGTGACGGCGGAAGGGATCAAAAAAATTGCCATTCTTGATACGTTGCTCAGCAACCGGTATCTCGACACCAGTTCAATCGTTTTTATCGACGAGCCGGAATCAGCCCTGCATCCCGTGGCGATTTCCAAACTTCTCGATATCGTGGCCGTGCTGGCCGAGCGCGGCATCCAGTTCTTTCTCGCGAGTCATTCCTATTTCGTGGTGAAGAAGCTGTTCTTGATCGCCCAGGAACAGAACCTGTCCATTCCGGTGATTTCGGCTCACGATAGCCAGTGGACTACGGCAAACCTCAAGGATGGGATGCCGGAAAACACGATCATCGATGAGTCGATCCGGCTGTACAAGGAAGAAGTGGGATTGGCGCTCAAATGACCACGCAGCCAATCGTCGAATCCGGAATGACATTCGGCCCATATCCAGATGGCCGGTGTTTTTATATTGAGAAGAGCAACACCTATGCGGATATTAAAGAAGGTGTGCAAATGGCGGAATTTCTGCTGCTGTGTATCGACAATGGAAAACCGCCCGTCCTCTGGGTAGTGGAGGCTAAGTCGAGCACGCCACGACCGGAGACGCAACCGAATTTCGAGGAATTCACCGCGGAGATACGGGAAAAACTGGTCAATGCCTTTTCACTGGGTTGGGCTTCCCGTTTGAAACGTCACCAACGAACCGAGGCGGAACTGCCCGATCCTTTCAAAACGCTTGATTTGTCGGTGACCGAGGTACGGTTTGTGCTGGTGATTAACGGCCATAAGGAAGAATGGCTGCCTCCGATACAGGAAGCACTGAAGAAAGCGCTTAATTCCACCGTTAAAACATGGTCGTTTTCTCCAACTTCTGTTGTGGTAATAAATGAAGAGCTTGCCAGAGAACACGGACTGATCCTTCCTGCGCAGGGAGGAGCGGCGTGACCTGAATTAGCCGTATGGAAGAACATCGCCGGGGGGAAACTGAAATTCAGGGTTTTTCATTCATACTCCGCCACGTTCCGCTCGCCTGATGCGCCGACTCACCGTCACATGATGGACAGTCTCCCGGATGGGGAGTTTGATTTTTTTTCCTGTAACAATGTGGCGTAGTATTTGGATGCTGTTTTATTGGGAGCTGCATACAGGAAAGCGGGCAGTGTTCCCTCCAGCGAATCCAGATCCGCGCATCATTGATGGGCATGTAGTGCTCGATACAGTTTCCTTGCTTCCTCTTCCTTCAGCGCGTCATCAATTTCCCGGAGAACGCTTTGAAGATTGACCGGTATATCAATATTTTCGAAGTGCCCGGTCAAAACACTGTCCGGATGGAGTTGTCCGCTTTGGTAAAGTGACCATATCTCCAGACCATAACGGGTCGTTAACAATTCAGGCGCAAACTGACCGAAATAAATTGCCAGGTTCTCGACATCGCGCAGCAGCATTTTGCACGCCTGGTTATTGGCGGCTGCGTCGATAGCTTGTGGCAAATCGATGATCACCGGCCCGTTGCTATCGACCAGCACGTTATATTCCGACAGATCGCCATGGATAATCCCCGCGCATAGCATGCGAACTACCTGCGTTATGAGTATGCGGTGATATTCGCGGGCTAACCCGGCAGTCAGCGCCAGTTCGCTGAGCCGCGGGGCGGCGTTGCCATTGCTGCCGGTCACCAGATCCATCAGTAATACGCCCTCATGAAAATAATGCGGCCTGGGCACGCGTACCCCCGCGGCAGCGAGCCGGTACAGGGCATCCACCTCGGCGCTTTGCCAGGACTCTTCCTGTGCCTTGCGTCCGTAGCGAGTGCCTTTCTCCATGGCGCGTGCGCGGCGGCTGTTTTTCACCTTGCGGCCTTCGGTGTAATCCGTGCTTTGGCGAAAACTGCGTTTGTTGGCTTCTTTGTACACTTTAGCGCAACGTATCGCTTCACCGCAGCGAACCACATAAACCGAGGCTTCCTTGCCGCTCATTAATTGATGGATAACTTCATCGATAAAGCCATCCTGGATCAGGGGTTCAATTCTTTTTGGGGTTTTCATGGGTGTCAATACGATGCTTATAATTTGAGAGTCATTTTAGTGAAACACGGGTTAACTCACTGAACGCGCGAATCGCTTTGGCTTGGTTGAGACAAACGGGTTCCTGGTTGCGACTGGGCAATGTCGTCAATTCCAGCGGGTGAGCGTTCCGCCTTGGTAACTGCTCGCCACATGCCGGGTATCGAACCTTGCAGCTCATATGGTAACAGATGACGTGATGTGCAGGCGCGAAAACAGGCGAGGAGCAAGAGTAACGGAGAAAGCCAATCAAAGGGAGGTTAATTTAGAAGTAACTATTCAGCCTTATTTGACAAGGCGTTTGATTATTCTGTCATTTCGAGCGGCAGCGAGAAATCTTGAGCGTTTGTTAATGCGCCCAAAACCCAGGATTCCTCGCGTTGCTCGGAATGACAAAGTGCGCTGAATAGTTATATTTAGAACTTAAAAAGACAGCATGAGACCTCAGCATAAATGCATACGTCCAGATTCCTCGCCTGACAACGACCGATACCTGAAAACCTCAGTTGACCGTGATCCGAGCTGACTAACGCTATGAACAAATGAAACAATCCGGGCAATGCCAGTTCATCCGGATGGTGAGCTTGCTATTGCGTTTGTTTGAGATGCAGTCCCAGCCGCTCCATGCGATAACGCATCGAACGCACGGTAATGCCCAGAATTTTTGCGGCGGCGGTCCGGTTATAACGGGTTTGCTCCAGTGCGCTCATGATGGAATCTCTTTCCAGCCGGTCCAGATAATCCTGCAGCGGGAGATTCCGGTCTGTGCCGATAGTGCCTGCTGCCGTGTTTTTTGAATCTTCCCGGATTTTGAGCTGTAATTCGTTTTTGCCAATCACGGTTTCGCTGCAAAGTGCGAGTGTGCGCTCCAGAATATTCTCCAGTTCGCGCACGTTGCCCGGAAAGTCATAGTGTGTCAGCGCCGTGCGCGCTTCTCTGTCCAGACGGCAGAGCGGTCTTGCTGTATCGCGGCAGATTCTTTCCAGAATATTGCCGGCGATCAGCGGTATGTCCTCGCGCATGTTCCGCAGCGGCGGCATGTCGAGTTCGATTACGTTAAGCCGGTAATAGAGATCCTGGCGAAACACGCCGCCTTCAACGCATTCGCCGAGTTTTTTGTGTGTCGCGCTGATGATGCGCACATCGATGCTTTTTTCCTGCGCCTCGCCCAGTCTGCGGACCTGTTTTTCCTGGATAACCCTGAGCAGTTTGACCTGCATCGTCAGCGGCAGGTCGGCGACTTCGTCAAGAAATAATGTACCGCCGTTGGCCGCCAGAAAGAAACCGTCGTGATCTTTGTCCGCGCCGGTAAATGCGCCTTTTTTGTAGCCAAAGAACTCGCTTTCCATGAGATTCTCCGGAATCGCGCCACAGTTGACGGGAATAAACGGCTGGTTGTGACGCGCGCTGCGTTCATGAATCATGCGGGCGGCGAGTTCCTTGCCGCTGCCGGATTCGCCGCTGATATAAACCGCGGCCTGACTGCGGGACAGTTTTTCGATGGTGGCGCGCAATTGGCGCATCGGCTGCGATTCACCCAGTAAAACGCGCAGATTGTCCGGGGTTCTGGCACATGTGTCCTGGTTCCGCATGGGCGGCAGGCTTAACGCGGATTTGACCAGTGCCCGCAATTGTTTGAGCGATACGGGCTTGGCCAGATAATCGAAAGCGCCTGCCTTGAGCGCGGCCACCGCATTCTCGGTCGTGCCAAAAGCGGTAATGACGGCTACGGGCAGGGCGGTGCAATGCTGCGTGATATATTGCAGCAGATCCAGTCCGCTGCCATCCTGTAACCGCATGTCGGTAAGGCATAGCTGATAGGATTGCGATTGCAGCATTGCCTTGGCGTTCGCAATGTTTAACGCGCTGGTCACGTGCATGCCCATGCGTGCCAGTGTCAATTCAAGCAGCTCAATGATGTCCGGCTCATCGTCCACGATAAGGACATGCGGGGTTGAATCTGAGTTAATCATGGAGATTGTCGGTTATTCTTTGTCTTTGTCAGGCCGGCTGACTGTTCATTCGGCAAGTTATTCTGAATCGAGCGCCGGTGGCAGAGTGGATATATTCCAGCAATGCATTGTTTGCCTCGCAGAGTTCGCGTGCGATGTACAGTCCAAGTCCGGTGCCGTGTTGCGCTGTGGTGAAAAAAGGCTCGAAAAGCTGTTTCTGCTGCTGCTCGGCTATGCCTGCACCGTCATCACAGATATCCAGATATAAATGATCTCCGTTATGCGCCTGGGTGACCTGGATTACGATGCTGCCTTTCTGTTGCAGGCAATGCCGCCACGCATTGCGGCATAAATTCCACAGTATCTGGTGAAGATGATTCCGGTCGAAATGAACGAAAACGCCATCGATAAAACGCAATGAAAATACAGCCATGTCGATTTTTTCGGTCAGGCAGAGGTCGCCGACAAATGTCCGCAGGAATGCGGTCAGGTCAAAATAATCGATTCTGGCGGTGTCGCGCCGGTTCAGCTGCAATACATCCTGTACGATTTTATTGAGCCGCTGGGTGTTGTCGGTGATGATGCGTGTCAGGCGGTTGCTGGTGTCATCATTAAAATGCTCTTCGCGCAGCAATTCGGCGGCATGGCTGATTGACGACAATGGATTGCGTATTTCATGGGCGATATTGGCGGTCAGTCGTCCAAGCGCGGCCAGCTTCAGCTGCTGCACCTGGGCCTGGATATGACCGAGATCTTCCAGATAAATAATCGCGTCGGCAATGCGGCTGCCGGGAATAGGCACCAGACGGACGCGAACCGGATGATCGTGAATGCACAGGTTCTGCGGTTCGGCGTCTGCGCTGAAGTGATTGCGCTGCTTCGACAACAGCGCCGCCAGTTCCGGCGCATGTTCGGAGAGTCTGGCGGGATGAAAATAATCGGGCTGCGAGTCAAGATGGATCAGTCTGCCGGCGTGATCGTTGCATTGGCGGATATTGCCGTATTTATCAACGACCAGAATACCTTCCTTTAAATCCTTGATAATCAGGTGATTGACCTGCGCCACGCTGACCAGATCGATACTGCGCTCACGGACCAGTTTTTCGCTGGCGAGCACGCGCGCCGCCAGCCGCTGCGCCAGCCAGGCAACCGCAAAATAGCCCAGGCTCAGCAATGCGGCATGCGTGAACTGCGCGGCATGGATTGTTCCGAAAACGAGCAGTGTATAGACTTCCTGCAGCAGAATGCCGATGGATGCGATGGCGGCATAAAACAGCGTTAGCCGGCCCTGGCTGATGAGTCCAGCGCCTGCCAGCGATATCATCAGCAGTATTCCCAGTCCGCTCGTCAGTCCGCCGCTGGCGTGGATCATGACGCAAATCAGAATGACATCAATGCAGACCTGTTGCGTAAGTTGCTCGTTAAAGCCGGGTTTCCGCCGTTTGCTCAGCGCCAGGAAAACAATACTGATGATCAGGTGCAGTCCGGCGGCATAAAAAAACAGTGTTTTGTTGTAAGAACCCAGATTCGTGAATGACAGCGACCATGCCAGAATGACGAGCCCGCTGGTAATGGTGATGCGGGTAATATTAAATAATAACAATGAATGCCAGAACGATTCCGGAAGACCGGGGCGTTCGGCGTATGCCTTGTTGATGAATCCAATGAATTGTTCTGTTGGATGAGGATTGAATGTTTCCGTGGCGTTTGTGATCACAATGCGTTTAGGTTGATGTGTCCGTATCCTGATGTTCTATGCGATGCTCGTTGCAACAGAAAAAATCACCCTGGCTGGTGACGCTTTCGCTCCTGGGCAGGTGAACGCCGCAGTGCACGCAGCGCACCATTTCTTCGAGCGCCTTGGGTGATGTATTACTTTCCGTGCTTTCATCAGTTTTTTCATTGGTGTTTTCGGTTTCTTCCGATGAACGGGTTTTGATCAGCCAATAAACCAGTGCAGCTATGATCAGAAAAAAAACTAACTTGCCAAGCATCATGCTTCTCCTTTAGGACAGTACGCGATAGCGATAAAAACAAAACCGGCTTCCGGTGATTTTATGTTTGAGTTGTTTCATGCGCTGATTGTACTTGCCCGAGGAATACTGGCAAGCATAATCGCAGAAACAGTTTTTTCATCGCCGGATTAATCGGGAAAATCCCCTGTTAATAGAAAATCCTGCTGATCAGGTTTTGTGTGGCGTGTCGAATGCGGGTGTTTTTGGAGTTTGAAGCGTTTCTGGAAGTAGTGATGACTGCTGGCAGGCGACGAGAATCGCGCCTGCCAGCAGGTTCATTTCGAATGGACCGATGCCTGTAATGACGTTAACACTGGTTTAACCGAGTAATTGTTTGCTCAGTTTGAGTGATTTGGCATACAGTGTATTCAGGTTTTTCAGTCCTGCCTCAACACCGGTCAAAAGCGCTTTGTCAAGCTTGTCTGGATTAATTTCACTTAAACGCTTCAAGCTGTTTTCGATGCTGCTGTCCTTCTCAAACAATATTCCTGCCGTAGTCTGCAA
>JAJSDU010000017.1:14688-55008 GCA_028577615.1 Nitrosomonas sp. | reverse complement strand
CTTCTGTCGATACCGTCATAAACCGCAGTTATTCACCACAGCTTTTTCTTCTCGACTGAAAGAGCTTTACAACCCGAAGGCCTTCTTCACTCACGCGGCATTGCTGGATCAGGCTTGCGCCCATTGTCCAAAATTCCCCACTGCTGCCTCCCGTAGGAGTCTGGGCCGTGTCTCAGTCCCAGTGTGGCTGGTCGTCCTCTCAGACCAACTACTGATCGTCGCCTTGGTAGGCCTTTACCCCACCAACTAGCTAATCAGACATCGGCCGCTCCAAAAGCACAAGGTCTTTCGATCCCCTGCTTTCCTCCTCGGAGAATATGCGGTATTAGCACATCTTTCGATGCGTTATCCCCCTCTTCTGGATACGTTCCGATGTATTACTCACCCGTCCGCCACTCGCCACCAGGTGCAAGCACCCGTGCTGCCGTTCGACTTGCATGTGTAAAGCATGCCGCCAGCGTTCAATCTGAGCCAGGATCAAACTCTTTAGTTCAATTCTGTCTTAAAACTTCGCTTGACGTTTTATGTGTGATTCCTTTAAAGAAATCTCACCTCTGTCTCGCGAGTACTTAGTACATCTATATTGCTTAATTATCTTCAACGTCAAACACAAAGCTTGACATCTACAAGCCTAAGTACTCACACCTATCGATTGTCTCTATTTTTAAAGAACATTTTTTGTTGCAAATGACGCTCAGCAACAAAGAAACGGAATTATACCCACTTAAAAAAAATTGAGCAACAGTTTATTGTTGTTTTTGTAGAGAACAATATTATCCCGACTTATAGCAAATGATCTGTCCGGTTTTAATATGGAATCCGGGGAGGATTTCAGATGAAACGGACAGAATGACTGCAGGAAGTTTTAGAACAAGGCGGATAGATCTGCTCTCGAACCTGCCATAAAGAATCTCCGGCACTGCCAACAGAAACTTCAATGTTGCCTCAGCCGGACGCTCCGTTATCGAATAGATCGATACTGAACCCCCTTTATCACCATGATAAATCAATCCCTTGATATCTATCAGAACTTAGTGAATCGCCCCGGGTTTACAAGAGACTCGAATTCGTGAGAGAATAGAGTCTCTTGTAAACCCGGGGCGATTCAATTTTCTATCTCTGCAGGGCGGCTAGAAATCATGACATCTTCGTTGACATGAGCCCACGCTTTAGCTTGTGCCCTGGCTCTCGGTGCGCGCAACACTCGTCTCGTGCGCAGACAACTCACCAACTCGCGTTTGAGAGCACCTCGACCTTGAATGTAAAGAGCCTGATAGATGGCTTCTTGAGAGATGCGCATAGATTTGTCCTCTGGGAAGTCTAGCAGTAACCGATTGGCAATCTGTTCAGGCGACCAGCCTTTGACCCATTTACGGTCACCACGATGTGGCTTATTTCGTCCTATGAACAGTGCCTGTTGAGGCCCCGCAATTTTACGCCCATCAGCGCCATGAATCTTCCCTTCCAAGCGGTCTTGAACATATTGGCGCAATCCAGGGTTTGTCACCAGTTTCGCCGTTTCCGGTCTCTTGGCAACCAGTTCCGCCTTCCACTATGCGACTGAAGCGCGATACTCAAGCCGACTGCTACGAGTCGCAGCATTACAAGTCAGCTCCCGTGAAATTGTCGACGGACTTCGCTCAAGGCGGCGAGCAATCTCACGCACGCCAATACTTTGCGCTCGCAGCAGTCCAATCTCTTCTCGTTCAACGAATGACAAGTATCTTCCGGATATGGGATTAGACATGAATAATGGCATCCCGCCACGATAACGGAGCCAGCGGGCGCCCACCGCTGACGATACACCAACGGCCTCTGCCGCTTTCTCACTTGTTATCCCGGTTGCAATCAGCTCCCAAAATAGCCGCTCAATCTCGCTGCGAAGTAACGGCGCACCTGACGAGCGCATCGCCCCTCTCTTCGTCAACTTTCGCACCCATCCCGCCGGTCGTCCCATAAATACCTCCATGATCAAACGTGTTGCGAAGACCGGTTGAATCCACCCAATATGCCAGCAAAGCATACAGTAACCTACTGAAAGAATACGGTTTTATTGGCAGCATGAGTCGTCTGGGAAATTGTTGGGATAATGCAATTGCGGAAAGCTTCTTTGGAAGCTTAAAACGAGAACGGGTGCAATGGCGTCACTATCAAACACGATATGAAGCGCAACAGGATATATTGAATTACATATCCATGTTCTATAACAGCCATCGACTACATTCTTATCTGGATTATAGAAGCCCAATACAATTTGAAGCTGATATGGCAAAACTGAAAAAGGTCATTTAACTGGGTTGTCACAAAACACTTGACCACTTCAATAAGCTTTGTCAGCGTGGAACCGGCAACCCGGCTCGATTCCAGCTTTACCCAGCAGCGCCAGCATGGGTTGACTGTCATGCCGGTTGGCGTTGGCCATGTCTTCAACCGATTCATCACTGAGATAAGCAGGGCGGTCCGTGGCATCGGATACCGGCGTATAGTACTGTGCGATTGTTTCTTCGATGGGCACCCAGTCGATCAACTGGCCTATCTGGTTCAGGAAATTGCCTTTACGTGTTCTTCGAGTAACAAAACTATCGGCCAGACTTAAACCAACGATAAATAACCTTATGAATAAAAGCGTAATTATATTATTTTCGCCTGCCTGGCGCCATTTTTACCGTGCAAAGGTCTCGGATAATTTGTACGCGATTTGAATCTGAGATGGAATCCCACATTCAGTTACTGGAAACACATGAATTTTGATATCGATTATAAGCATTTATTCAAAGGTAATTATTTTGACAAAGCGGCTAACGGTGCGGGGAGCCGGGATACCGATTACGGTTATACCCAGGTAACTTTCAAGTTTTAGTGTTTCTTCTTTTTCAAAGATGGGAAGAATCCATTATCTTTGTCGAAGAAAAAATTATATTTAAGCTGCTTGCGATGCTTTACAATCGGCTTCCATGCAAAAAGGCAAAAGATCTGCGCATGGAAAATCTGATGACCTGTTTTGTGATAGCAGTGGCGATTGACTGATAAAAGCTTGTGAGGTCTAATTCAGCAATCCAGTTGCCTGTAATAAAGGACAACATGGCCAATACACACACTATAAGACAATGCTGCTGCGCGTAATCGCCATTGCCATGCTCCATGGCCCATTTCCATCATTTTAATGACTGGCTTCTTAACATTGCTATATAAGGAACTGCTGCGATTCTGGAAAGTCGGTTTCCAGACTATTGCGGCGCCTGTCGTATCAACACTGCTGTATCTGTTGATATTTTTTCATGTGCTGGAAGGACGTATTCAAGTTTATCCAGGCATTTCCTATTCTGTTTTTCTGGTTCCGGGATTGGTCATGATGGCAATGATGCAGAATGCGTTCGCCAATGCATCGTCGAGCATGATTCAATCCAAAATCAGCGGGAATATTGTCTTTCTATTGCTGTCACCACTGACTTACCTGGAGATTTTTCTGGCATATATCCTGGCGTCCGTTATGCGCGGTTTTCTGGTTGGTGCGGGTGTTTATCTGGCGGCGTGGCTGTTTTTTGCAATTCCGTTTTTTCAATTGACGTGGGTCTTTCTGTTTGCCTTGACAGGCAGCGCATTGCTGGGAGCGCTGGGTGTTATTGCGGGTATCTGGGCGGACAAATTTGATCAGCTGGCGGCGTTCCAGAATTTTATTATCATGCCCCTGACATTTTTATCGGGCGTGTTTTATTCGATTCATTCCCTGCCAGCGATCTGGGAATTTCTGTCTTACCTGAATCCATTTTTTTACCTGATCGACGGATTCCGCTACGGTTTTTTCGGTGCATCGGATGTTTCGCCCTATCTGAGCTTTCTTGTCGTGACTACCTGTTTCGCCGCGTTGTCCACGTTGACCCTGGTGATGCTCAGAAGCGGTTATAAGCTGCGGCACTGATTTCCCATTACCCTATTTCGGTTCGGGGTACGGATAGAGCATATTCATCGCAATGCTCTTGCCTGCGGTTTCGACGATGCGGATATGTTCGCGCCGGAATTCGCGCGCATGCCGCAGGCCGCAGGAATGCGCAATCATATTGATTTCCTTGTTGAAATTCCGGGCATAATTAGCCACACGCAGGTATTTTTCTTCAACAACAAGACCGTTCTGCAAGCGGGGATTATGCGTCGTGATACCGGTCGGGCAAGTGTTTTTATGACAGCGCATGGCTTGTATACAACCCAGGGAAAACATGAAGCCACGTGCGGTATTGACAAAGTCCGCTCCGGCGCAGAGCGCCCATGCGCCATGTGCGGCGGTAACCAGTTTTCCGGCAGCGACAATGCGGATACGTTCTTTCAATCCAGATTCAATCAAAGAATCAACAACGCGCGGTAATGCTTCGGCGATCGGCAGGCTGACGTGATCCATCAATGACTGCGGTGCGGCGCCACTGCCGCCTTCACCGCCATCAATCGTGATAAAGTCGGGGGCATAATCCAATCCTTTGCGGACAATCCACTCGCAGAGCTCGTTGATGAAGTGCCAACCGCCAATCGCGGTTTTAATACCCACCGGGCGTCCGGTCAATTCGCGCAGATAATTGATTTTCTCAAGCAACTGCTCAATATTATGGATATCAATATGACGGTTCGGGCTAATGGAGTCCTGGAATGCCGGAATACCACGAATGGATGCAATTTCTTCAGTAATCTTGTTACCCGGTAATAACCCGCCCTTACCTGGTTTGGCACCCTGTGACAGTTTGATTTCAAATGCCTTGACGATTTTCCCCAATTCTTTCGCGCGTTCGGATGAAAAATTGCCGTGCGCGTCACGAATGCCGTATTTTGCCGTGCCGATCTGCATGATAATGTCGCACGCGCCTTCCTGGTGATAAGGCGCCAGACCGCCTTCTCCGGTATTAAACCAGCAGCTGGCCTGGGCAGCGCCCAGCGATAAAGCGCGCACAGCCGGTTTGGAAATGGCGCCGAAACTCATGCCACTGATATTGACAATGGACCTCGCTTCAAACGGCTGTTCAGTATAACCTTCGCCGATCAGCAGTGACGGTGTCGGAAGCTGGTCTTCTTCGAGTATCGGAAAAGCGGCGTTCACGAAAATAATCGAACCCGGTTCGCGTAAATCCATCGTGGAGCCAAACCCGACCAATCCACCCTTGTTTTTTGAATGCCGGTAGATCCAGTTGCGCGTGGCCCGGTTGAACGGCATTTCATCACGGTCATCGGAAAAAAAATATTGCCGGAAATATTTCCCCTGTTGTTCGAAGAAAAAGCGCAAGCGACCAATCACGGGATAATTCCGCAGCACAGAATGCTTTTTCTGGGTGATGTCCTGGATGAACCAGAAAACGATCATGCCGATAATAACCAGACCCAGCATCGTTGAAAGACTGTAAATCAGTAGATCCATAGCGTTACTCGTGAATGTTTTATGCGGACAATAATATAGTATCCGTTTGGCTTTAGCTTTTCACTGTAATTGCTGACTTATCCGGATTAAGTCAAAGCCCTATTCCGTCAGACAGCAGACTGGATTTTGTGCGATTCAGACAGATCATGCACTACCATTGTTACACGCTCGGACAGTTTGTTCGTTATTCTCTACAAAGAAACTGTGCTGCCAACAAATAGAATTGTCCGATTGCTTGAGCAAACGCACGCGCTGATACATACAGAAACCGAGGAATGCAACACAGCGTCCTTTGATATTTGATGCAATGAATCAGTCACGGCTTTTTGCTTTGCGTGACAACCGCGCGGTAATGACAAAAAACAGCGGCACGAAAAAAATCGCCAGGAATGTCGCCGCCAGCATGCCGCCGAATACGCCGGTTCCGATCGAATGCCGGCTGGCTGCGCCCGCACCGGAGGCCAGCACAAGCGGCAATACGCCGAGGATAAATGCCATCGATGTCATGATAATCGGACGGAAACGCAGGCGCGCGGCCTCAAGCGTGGCTTTTACAAGCGGCATGCCTGCGGCGTAACGTTGATTGGCGAATTCCACGATCAATATGGCGTTCTTTGCCGACAGTCCGATCAGCGTAATCAATCCGATCTGGAAATAGATGTCGTTGGTCAGTTCCCGCATCCAGATCGCCAGCAGCGCACCGAGCACACCGAACGGTATGATCAGAATCACCGCCATCGGCACCGACCAGTTTTCATAGAGCGCGGCCAGTACCAGAAAAACCATGAGCAATGCAAATGCAAAAATGATGGTTGATTGGCCGCCAGCCTTTTTTTCCTGCAGGGATATACCGTCCCAGCCAATGGCATAACCGTTCGGCTTAAGTATTTCATCGGCCAGTTGTTCGAGTGCTTCGATGGCCTGCCCCGAACTGTAGCCAGGCGCGGCTGCACCGAGCACGAGCGCGGCGTTGAATCCGTTAAAGTGCGTGACCGGATCAGGGCCGCTGCTGAAATAAGTGGAAACAATGGTATCCAGCGGAATCATGGTCTGCTCGACATTGTTCCGGGTGCGCACGAAAATCTTGCTAATGTCCTCAGGGCTGGAACGGAATTCCGGCGGCGCTTCGGTCTGCACGCGGTAAACCCGGCCAAATTTGACAAAATCATTGATATACATATTGCCGAAATAAGCCTGCATGGTATCGAAAACTTCGGAAATCGGCACGCCGAGAGACTTGGCCCGCTCGCGATCGACCTGCGCGTAAAGACGCGGCGTGTTGATATGGAAATTGGTGCTGGCCTTGGCAATTGCGGGATGCTCGGTTGCTCTGGCTGCAAATGCCTGTGCTGCAGCGGCGAATTCAGTGAAGTCACGTCCGGTCGGATCCAGCAGTTGCAATGAGAATCCGCCGGTAGCGCCCAGACCCGGTATTGCAGGTGGATTAAACGCGAGTATCAGCGCATCGGGAATTTTTGCGAATTCCCCGAATGCCGCGGCGATCAGTCCCGGAGCCTGTTGATCCGGATGCTGCCGCTCATCCCAGTGATGTAATGGCACAAACATGGTTGCCTGATTCGAACCGCGCGTATTGAACACAAAATTCTGACCGGCCAGCACATCAGTAGAATGAACTGCGGAATTGGCTTTGAAATAGTCTTCAATTTTTTCGACGACTTCGATGGTTCTGGATTTTGACGCGCCTTCTGGCAGGTGAAAGATGGTAATGAAATAACCCTGATCTTCCTCGGGCAAAAAACTTTTCGGAATGGTTTTGAACAACCCGGCCGCAATGACAATCAGCAGGGCGAAAACGGCAAGTGCGACAAACCATCGCCTGATGATGACATCGACCGAACCGACATAACGCATCTGCGTCCAGTCAAAAAAGCGGTCAAACAGTTTCCAGAAACCTTTCGGCGCGCCATGACCGGGCTTGAGCACCAGGGCGCACAGCGCAGGGCTCAGCGTCAGCGCGACAAAACCGGAAATGGCGACTGAAATGGCTATCGTGGCGGCAAATTGCTGATACAGCTGCCCGGTGATACCTTCCAGAAAGGTGACGGGAACGAATACTGCGGCCAGCACCAGCACCGAGGCGATGATCGCTCCGGTAACCTCATTCATCGCCTTGATCGCCGCGTCTTTCGGTGACAGTCCGCCTTTAGTGATATTGCGCTCAACATTCTCCACAACGATAATGGCGTCGTCCACGACAATGCCGATCGCGAGCACCATGCCGAACAGCGTCAGTGTATTGATCGAAAACCCCAGCGCATGCATGCCCGCCAGCGCGCCGATCAGCGAAATGGGCACGGCAACCGCCGGTATCAGCGTTGCGCGCCAGCTTTGCAGAAACAGGAATACCACCAGAATCACGAGAATGGATGCTTCGATCAGTGTTTTAAACACCTCGTTGATCGACACCTCGATAAATTGCGTCGTATCATAGGGTACATCGTACGACATGCCTGTCGGAAATCCACTGGCCAGTCTGGCCATTTCCTCACGCACATGTTTGACGGTTTCAAGCGCATTGGCGCCGGGCGCCAGAAAGGTCAGCAGAAATGTGTTGGTAATGCCATTCCAACGCCCTTCCAGATCATAGGATTGCGCGCCGAGTTCAACGCGTGCGACATCGCGCATGCGCACCATGGAACCGTCCGGGTAGGCGCGGATAATCATTTCCTCGAATTCCCCGACCTCGCTCATACGGCCGCGCGTGATTACCGGAATTGTCAACTCGGTTCGTTTTGCGATCGGCTCGCGCCCGATTCTGCCCGCCGGGAAATCCCGGTTCTGTTCGCGCACAACATTAGCGATTTCAGTCGGCGTGATATTGAGTTGCGCCATGCGCACGGGATCCAGAATCAGTCGCATGGCGTAATTCTGCGCGCCGTAGACCACCGCATCGCCCACGCCCGGTATCCGTTTGATGTTGTCGAGCACTTGGATCAGAGCGTAATTGGAAATAAAAACAGGGTCATGTTTCGGGTCGGTGGAATTGAGCGCGACGACCGAGAGCAGATTGGGCGACATTTTCTTGACGGTAATGCCCTGGCGAATCACTTCATCGGGGAGTTGCGGCTCAGCCAGTTTCTGGCGGTTCTGTGTCTGAACCTGCGCGATATCCACATCCGTTCCGATTTCGAAGGTCAACCGCATCACCATATGGCCGTCGTTCGTACTGGTCGAATCGTAATAGAGCAGATTGTCGATACCCGGCAGCTGTACTTCGATCGGGCGCGCGACCGATTCGGCGACAACCTCCGCGCTTGCCCCCGGGTAGTCCGCCTCGATTTGTATCATCGGCGGCGCAATCTGCGGGAATTGCGCCACAGGCAATTTCTGTGACGAAACCAGTCCGGCGATGACGATCAGAATGGATAGTACCGATGCAAAAACCGGACGTTCAATAAAAAACCGTGGATTCATGGTGTTTCCTGCTTACCTGGAGATACATCGGAAACAGCGCTCGTAATGACCGTGACCTGCACCCCGGGCTGAACGCGATGAAAACCCGCGACCATGACCTGTTCGCCCGGGCTGACGCCGCTTTCGATCAGCCAGTCGTTGTCGTACCACATGCTGGCCTTGACCGGGCGCAGTTCGACGGTATTCTGCTCGTCGATGACATAGACAAATGTGCCGTTGACGCCATGCTGTACCGCGCGCTGCGGAATCAGTATGGCGTTCGGCCGGACATAACCGATCAGGCGAACGCTGACAAACTGTCCCGGCAGAAAATCCGACATTCCCGGCACAAAATAGCCGGACGGATTGGGAAATTTGAATCGGCCATGCAGTGTGCCGGTTTCGGGTCGTATTGTCACCGCGGTGAAATCCAGCACACCCTCTTCGGCATATACGCTGCCGTCGGCGAAAGTCATGATGCCGCGTAATTGATACAGATCCGGCCGTTCAACCTTTTTTTCCGCGAGTTCCTTGCGCCGCCGCAGAAGATAGCTTTCCGGTACGTTGACGCTGACATACATCGGGTTGAGCTGATCGATGACGGTCAACAACGTGGTCTGCGCCGAAACCAGCTGGCCTTCGTAAAAATGACTGCGGCCGATGCGGCCGTCAACGGGTGCCTCAATTCGCGTATTGTCGAAATCGAATCTGGCTTTGACCAGATCATTCTGCGCGGCTTCCAGCGCGGCTTCTTCACTGCGCACGTCCGCAATCGCATCATCGACATCCTTCTGACTGACGGCCTGCTGTTCGAGCAGCGGCTGCACGCGCGCCAGATTCTGCTTGACCTGCACCAGGCGCGCCCGATGCTGCGCCACTTTCGCGCGCATGGCCTGGTAAACCGCATTGAATGGCACGGGGTCGATCAGATAGAGTTTGTCTCCTTTTTTAACATTCCGGCCTTCCGTGAAATACACTTCCTTGATGATACCCGAAACCTGCGGTCTGATTTCAACAGGGCGAAAGGCTTCGGTACGTCCGATAAATTCGGGTTCATCCGGAACCGTTTGCGCGGTAACGGTAATCACTTCCACTTCCGGCGGTGGCAAAGGTGCATCCACGGGCTGGTCGGCGGTACAGCCGGTTGCGATCAGGGCTACAGCTGCCACCAATACCGCCAGCCACACCGCCCGGATTACTAACGGCGTATAATAATTGCGTGATTGCGCCAGATCCGGCGGTGTTCGGGTATTCGTCATCGTGTCATCCAGTTCTCTTTTACGGTTTGTGCGTGTGCAAACAGGGGAATTCGGGTGGAATGCGCTATTCTTCATATTGATCTCCGGGATTCCAGCCGCCGCCGAGCGCTCTGTAGAGTTGAACGATCGAAACCAGATGCAGACGGTGCGATTCGGTCAGCGAGAATTCCGCCTGAAACAAATTGCGCTTGGCGAGCAGCACATCGACATAGCTGGTAATACCACCTTTATATCGCAAATCCGCGATATGCAACGCGGATTGCAGCGCTTCAACCTGCCGCTGCCTGGCCCTGCGCTGATCACGGGATGTGCGGATCGTGATCAACGCATCCTCGACTTCCCTGAAGGCGGCCAGTACTGTCTGCCTGTAATGCGCCAGCGCCTGCCTGACCTGGGCTTCGGCTGCGCGTTGTTCGAAACCGAGGCTGGCGGCGTTAAACAAGGGTGTGGCAAGTCCTATGCCGCCCGTGCCGAAATCCGCATCCGACAGTAACAGGTTGGACAGTGCCGGACTGGCCACACCCATAAACCCGGTGATCGAGAAACGTGGCAGACGCATGGCCTTTGTCATGCCGACACGAGCCGTTGCAGCGGTCAGTGCCTGCTCGGCCTGCAATATATCCGGCCGCCGCTCCAGCAATTCGGAGGGCAATCCAGCCGGAATTTCGGGCGGTATGGATTGCTGTGCCAGCGTATGCGTTCTTACGATTGGCGCCGGATTTTTCCCTAACAACACATTCAGTTCATTTTCCTTTTGCACAATCAACCGTTCAAACTCCGCCACCAGCGCAGCAGCATTGGCGCGCTCGGCTTCAAACTGATCCAGATCGAGCCGTGATATCAGGCCACTTTCCAGCTGCGCCCGGGAAATGGCGGCTGACTCCTCCCAGGAAGACAATGCGCGAAGCGCGATTTCATGTTGCATGTCGAACTGCAACAGGTCGAAATAAGTCTGCGCGACGGCGCTGACCAACGTGAGAATGATTGCCCGGCGGTTCTCTTCCCGGGCAAACAGGTCGGCGCGGGCCGCTTCAGTCGCCCGGCGGATTCTGCCCCACACATCGATCTCCCAGTTCAGCGCGGCATTGCCGAAATAATTGAAATCAGTGGGAAAGCCAGCCCGGGAGAATCCACCCAATGTACCGAAAAAGGGCGCGTTTGCCCTGCCTTCCAAGTTAGGCAGGAAATCCATCCGCGCGATATTCGAACGCGCATGGAATTCATCAACCAGGGCGGCAGCCTGCTTAAGATCCTGATTATTAATCAGCGCCTGGAGAATCAGTTTTTGCAGCGTTTCGTCGTGCAGGAGTTCCCACCAGTTCAGCGTAGCAATCGATGCGCCTTCATGTTGATTCATCCGGAACTGTTCGTTCACTTCAATGTTCGGGCGCTGATAATCCGGACCCAATGCGCAGGCAGTCAGGAACAAACTCGACAACAGAATCGCCGTAAATGTCTTTCGTCGTTGAGGATTGAATTTCATTCAATAAAACGTGAGAAAATGGATTGATGCATTTCCGTTGATCATAGGTATAGGATGCACTTCAGGGTTTCTTCCGTTACTGGCGCTTTGGAAGCTGCCATTCTATCCGATTCGGCAATAAATAGTTGATATCGCATATAGGATACACTTTTTCAAAACCCTATCCCATGAAATCTTAAAACAATATAAACAATGCATTAGCAAATCATAAGAAATCCTGTAAAAATCTCATTCTACAAAAGCAGTGTCAGCAGCAAAAGTTATTGACATCAACAAAGTAACGGCGTATAAATTTTTCAATCCAAACCAAAAAGCTAGGTGAAGATCATGTTTAGATTCTGTCTGGCGATCATTGTGTTGTTTACCCCGGCTACTGGATACTTGCAATCAGAAGAAACCCTAGAAGAAGCTCCATATCTGGAGCAATACAAGCGTGGGGAATTCCCATCAATTCACAAAACCATTACCCCTGAACACAAAAAGGGGTTCCCACCACAACTTAGAGAAATAAAACTCCGCGAAGGTGTGCTGCCAGCATTTGAAGCGCGAAGCATGCGGCCAGCTTCAGAGGTGCGAGCTGAAGCTCTAAGTAATTCCCAGCTTGACACAAGAGTTACTGAAGCCCTTGGAAAGCGTTTTGTCGTCATTGGTGGAGGAGAAGCCTCTCCCGTAAAGGAGAGGGCCCAACCCGACATGTTATGGATTGAATTCTATAGCTATTCGAACAACCGGGCGCTTAAAGTTCGCATGATAGGCGACAAGGTGATTGAAGTTCAACAAATGCCCGAAAGTTACCAGCCGCCTGAATCGCACGAAGAAGTAAATGCTGCTGCCGGGATTGTGCAGAAAGATCCACGATACAAAGATATTGTGGGCGGCTTAACCGTCCGCGGTATCCAAACCCCGAGCGAAAACAGAAACCGTCATCTATATCTGCTTTTTTACAAGGAAGATAAAAAATCGAGCGTTTTCTGGGCGATAGTGGATATGACACTCGAGCAAGTCGTAAAAGCGAAGTCAACTCGGCAGTAATTACGAATCCTTTGTCTTTGTAAAGGAGGAAAAATGCGATTAATTCAGATTCTCCTGTTATGTCTATGGTTGGTTTCGATACCTGTCTATGCTCAATTGATTCCGCCTCTTCCTTCGACAGGCAGTATGAATTGGGGAAACTGGAGTTTTGAGTGGGAAATTGGGGATGAAAACAAGGAAGGGCTCGTAATAAAAAATGTCCGGTGGAATGGCACCAAAATACTGCATAAAGGCAGTCTGCCTGTCATCCGGGTTAAATACCGAGGAGATAGCAGCAGTTTGGGAGATGGCTGCGGACCTTATCGTGATCGTATACACGAGGGAAATATCAGTTTTTTGCCAGGTCAATTAACACCCGTCATCGGCAGGGTTTTCGATGATCAGATATTTGAAATAGCGATCTTTGCTGAAATAGGTGGCTATGATATTTATCAGGCTTGGTATTTTCACAAATCCGGCAGACTCGAGCCGGTAGTCTATAGCAGCGGCTGGTCATGCGATAAGGACGGCAACGAGGATGGTCACGGGCTTGACCACAAGCATCACCCTTATTGGCGGCTTGATTTCGACGTTGAAGGCAATTCAAACGAAGTATGGCGGATTCGCACAAAGAACAACAATTCAGTAGAGGTTTTTAAATACCCTGAGGAATGGAATTCCTGGAAATTAGCCGATGACAAATCAATCGCATGGACAATCAATAAGCCGGGCTCAAACAGTCATGTGTTAATTCGTGCTCCGTCCAACGAACTGCGTGATGAAGGAGGTAGTCCATGGTTCCATTTCAGCAGTAAGGATATGGGAGTGCGCCGCTATCACAGCAGTGAAGATGAGGGGTGGATATTTGACTGGGATGAACATCTTGGTTACAAAAATCCGGAATGGCTTCCGGGTGAAGATGTGAATGGTAAAGACATTGTGTTTTGGGCTGTTGGACATTTGTCACATCAGTGGACTCAGGCTGACGAAGATAATCCTGAATGGCATTCCACCGGTTTGACAATCGATGTAGTTTCAAGAACGGCTGAAATTCTTCAATTGACTCAAATGCCTTTGCATTACACGGAGCGCGAGCTTAAGCGTCGCAGTAATAATATTCATGCAAAGATTCTGCAATTGATTCAAATGCCTTTGCGTTAAGGGAAGTAGTTGAGACTCACTCGTAGATTCATAAAAGGAGAACCTAAAATGAAGAAAAGTACATTACCCAGTAAATTTCAATTTCATCGATATGTAATGCTGGCTGCTTTCATTTTTTTTGCATCAGGTATGTCATTTCCAAAAATCGCACTTGCAGCCGAGTTTACGTGTAATCCGGTCGATGTTGCTACATTTCCGGGAAAGCGAATCCATGTAAAATGTTCACCTGCAAATGGCGCTATCCAGTGGTTTGCGCTCGGCGTAAATAATGAGGGAGAAGCTAATCGCATGCTGAGCATTCTTTCCACTGCGTTCGCTTTGCAAAAAAAACTGACCATTTGGTATAACCCAAATGATACTTCTGGTGCAAGCATAGGATGTAGTCCGAATGATTGTCGTTTGATCCAAGGTGCTCGCATGTTCTGATGATGCCTAGTCTGTTTAGTATGTAACAAAAAAACAAAAGGCGATATGCATTTAAGTTTCTTGAGACATAAAAGGAAAACGGCAATTATTGGATACTTGGTCAGCAACACCGGGAAAGCGAAAGTTGATTCTTGTCCAGTTCTGACATGATTTACTGGATCCATGCCATTTTGTTAAAGCAGATCCTGCATCAGGAGACCGGTATTGCCACCGAATGCCGCGACATTGTCGGTAACCGTCTGCTCCACGGCAAAACGGCGCAGATAATCCGGGCCGCCCGCTTTCGGGCCGGTGCCGGATAAACCCATGCCGCCAAACGGTTGTACGCCAACCACTGCGCCGATCATGTTGCGATTGATGTAGATATTACCGACCCGGGCGCGCTGTCGGATGGTTTCAATCGTGTGCTGAATACGGCTGTGAATGCCCAGCGTCAGTCCATAACCGCTGGCGTTGACAGCTTCAATGACGGCATTCAGTTCATTGGAAGCATAGCGGACAAGATGCAGCACCGGTCCAAAGACTTCTTCGCGCAGCTGTTGCATCGCCTGCAATTCGATCAACGTCGGCGGATAAAAATAACCGCTTTGTACACGCGACAAATGAATGGCGTCGGAAAACAGGGGTAGTTGATAGACTGTGCTGCCCCTCGCGCGCATACGGCTGACATGGGCTTTGAGTTGCGTTACTGCGGATGTGCTGATGACTGGCCCGATATCGACGGCATAATCGGCGGGCGAGCCAAGCCGCAGCTGCTGCATTGCGCCGATCAGCAGCGCCTTGATCCGGTCTGCGGTTTCATGCGGCACAAACAATACCCGCAGCGCCGAGCAGCGTTGTCCGGCGCTGTTGAACGCGGATAACACAGCATCCTGTACCAATTGCTCCTTGTGCGCGGAGCTGTCGGCAATCAACACATTCTGGCCGCCGGTTTCCGCGATGAACGGAACAATAACCGGGTGGCCGGATAATTGCTGATTGATCCACTGCGCGGTTGCGGTGGAACCAGTAAAGGCAACGCCTGCGACACGGTCGTCTCCGATCAGCTGATGGCCGATTTCAGAGCCCTTGCCGGGCAGAAAATGCAATACCGATTCCGGGATGCCGGCCTGATAAAAAATACGCGCGCACGCCATTGCGGTCAGCGTGGTGCGTTCTGCGGGCTTGGCGATTACCGTATTACCGGCAGCCAGTGCCGCTGCGATTTGGCCGGTAAATATGGCGACCGGAAAATTCCAGGGACTGATACATACAAAAACGCCTCGCCCTGAATAGCGCAGTTGATTGATTTCTCCTGTCGGTCCTGGCAGCGTGATGGGCTTGCTAAACAAATCCAGTGCGTTCGCCGCGTAGTAGCGGCAAAAATCGACCGCTTCACGTACTTCGGCCAGTGCATCTCTGATCGTGCGCCCGCCTTCCCGTACGCAAAGCGATACCAGACCCATGCGCTGTTGCTCCATCAGGTCAGCGGTTTTCAGCAGGCAGGCTGCACGCTGCTCAACGGGTTGCAATCGCCAGCTGTCGAAGCCGGCGATGGCGGCATCCAGCGCATCGGCCGTCGCCTCCCGACCGCCGTAGACTGCTTCGCCAACGATTTCCTGATGATCATAAGGGGCGGCAATCGCCTGTGCCCGGCCTGCATGCGCCCTGCCGCCGATCCATGGCACAGCCCGGTGATATTTGTCCGCAAGCTGGTTCAGATCTTGCTGAATCTGTTGCCGGATCTGCGGATCCGCCAGATTCAATCCTTGCGCGTTACGGCGCTGACGGCCATACAGCGCAGCGGGTAACGGCAACCCTTCCTGTTTCCCATTCAACCAGACAGCGACCGGGTCACGGGTGATTTCGTCCATGGCAATATCCGGATTTTCGACCTGATTGATAAAAGAGGTATTTGCACCGTTCTCAAGCAAGCGCCGCACCAGATAGGGCAACAGATCCTGATGCCCGCCAACGGGCGCATAGATGCGGCAGGAAATCGGCTGATCCACATGCGCTTGAATGGCCTGATACAACGCATCGCCCATGCCGTGCAATCGCTGAAATTCATAACCGGGATGTCCTTGCGCCATCTGCATAATGGCGGCAACGGTATGCGCGTTATGCGTGGCGAATTGCGGAAAAAAGTAATCCGACGCATTGATCAGCAATTGCGCGCAGGCCAGATAGCTGATATCGGTCGCCGATTTTCGGGTAAAAACGGGATAGCCGTCCAGACCGCTTTCCTGCGCACGCTTGATTTCGCTGTCCCAGTACGCGCCTTTGACCAGCCTGACAGGAATTCTGCGCTGTCCGCATTTCGCCAGTTGCTCAAGCCAGCGGATAACATGAACGGCACTCTTCTGATAAGCCTGTACAGCCAGTCCTAATCCAGGCCAGTCATCCAGCTTTGGATGCATGAAAACCGCCGCAAAAATATCCAGCGCCATTTCCAGGCGTTCGCTCTCTTCAGCATCGATGGTCAGTGTGATACCTGCCTTGCGCGCCTGAATTGCAAGCTGCGACAGTCTGAATGTCAATTCAGGTACGGCATGCGTGTGCTGAAGCGGTTCATAACGCGGATAAAGCGCGGAAAGTTTGACGGAAATGCCTGGCCTTGTGTAAAGGACGGCGGAATCTTCAGCGTCAGATGTATGGCTTGCCGCCAGTTGCGTAATGGCCTGCTGATACGCGGCGAAATAACGATCCGCGTCTGCTGCCGTAATCGCGGCTTCTCCGAGCATATCGAATGAATAGCTTATGACATAATCGGCATTTCCGGTTGCGTTGGCGGATTTGTAAACGGCCTGTTCCATAGTTTCTGCAAATACAAATTGCGCGCCCAGGACATGCATTGCTTTTTTTATGGCAGTGCGTATCACGGGCTGCCCCAAACGCAGTAGCAATCTTTCAATCACCGGATGAAACTGCTGCCGGGTCGTCTGCATCTGCAACTGCCGCCTTTCCAGCGATCCGGAAAAAGCCAGCGCTTCAATTGCCATGCGGGTTAATAAGTCGCTGTGATGCACAGGTGGACGCCAATCCGCTGCGCTCAGCCTGTCGGTCAGAAAACGATCCTGTGTGGCTTTGTCCGGGATGCGCAACAAGGCCTCGGCAATGGTCATCAACGCAACGCCTTCATTGCTGTTGAGTTGAAACTCGGTCAGAAATGCCTGCGTGATCGACTGCCGGGCATAATGCGGCATGTTCCGGTGTGGTTTATGACGTATTTTCTCAAGCAGTTCCTGAGCATATCTGGAAACCGTGTCAGCCGGATAATCAGTTAATTGCGCCAGTAGATCCTGCACTGCCGATGCTTCGTTGGCGAGATAAGCTTGATTGATGGCGCGCCGGGCGGCTTTGAGCGTATCTGAATTCATAAGAATCCCCGCATGCATGAGAATGAACACTGGATTGTCCACGATTTCTGGACTCAGTCAAATCGGCGCAATCCGATTGTGATCCAACGAGCAGTTATGGCGGATAGTTATGGCTTGTGTCATGTTGTATTACAGACTAAACTTGATACGGAAATGCGCAGCCAGGAATCCGGCAGACTCCCGGGCAGGCGGCCAGCTCCGAAACTATCATTTTAAGGTCTCACGCATGGAAGCGAAATTAAAACATAAACGCCCCAGGCACCTGGATCTTTTCAAGATCACCCAGCCATTGCCGGCAATCGTGTCCATCATGCATCGCATCAGCGGTGTTTTGCTTTTTTTTCCGGGTATTCCATTACTGTTATACGGACTGCGCATGCTGCTGGAATCTCCCGAAAGCTTTGCGGCCGCACAGACGATTTCTCAACATCCGATACTGAAACTGTTGCTGGTTTTTTTTGTATGGTTCTTTCTGCATCATTTGTGCGCGGGCATTCGTTATCTGGCGCTGGATCTGCATTACGGTGTCGAGCTTGCCCAGGCACGCGCCAGCAGTAAGTGGGTACTGGCGATCAGCGTTCTGCTGACCCTTTTGACCGGAGTGGCGTTATGGTAAAGCAATCCGGTCGCATTGTCACAGGGGCGCATTATGGACTGCGGGACTGGCTGGCGCAGCGTATCACGGCCGTCTTCATGGTTGTTTACATTGCAGTGCTGGCGGCAGTGATTGCCATTGATCCACCCCAGGATCATACAGCCTGGTCCGGCATCTTCAGGCATTCATGGATGCGTATCGCGACTTTCCTGTTTTTTGCCGCACTGTTCTGGCATGCGTGGGTAGGCGTGCGCAATGTGCTGATGGACTATGTCAAGCCGGTGGCGGTTCGTCTGACGCTGCAGATTCTGGTGATTATTGCTTTGCTGGCTTACCTGGTGTGGACAGCTGAAATTTTGTGGAGCTGATGTGGCAATCGTAAAAAGAAAATTCGATGTTGTTATAGTAGGTGCAGGTGGAGCTGGCATGCGCGCGGCATTGCAGCTTTCCGAGGCCGGACTCAAGGTTGCGGTGCTGTCCAAAGTTTTTCCCACGCGCTCGCATACGGTTTCTGCGCAGGGCGGTATCGCGGCGTCACTGGGCAACGTGACAGAAGATAACTGGCACTGGCATATGTACGATACGGTAAAGGGTTCGGATTATCTTGGCGACCAGGATGCTATCGAATTTATGTGCCGTCAGGCGAATGAAGTGGTGTACGAACTGGAACATTTCGGTATGCCGTTTGACCGGCTGGAAAACGGCAAGATTTATCAGCGCCCGTTCGGCGGGCAGTCGCAGAACTTTGGCGGCGCACAGGCGACGCGCTCGTGCGCGGCGGCAGACCGCACCGGTCATGCGCTGCTGCATACGCTTTATCAACGCAATGTCAGCGCCAATACCCAGTTTTTTGTGGAATGGATGGGGCTTGATCTGATTCGTGATGCGCAGGGCGATGTGCTCGGTATTACCGCGATGGAAATGGAAACCGGCGAGGTCATGCTGTTGCAGGCCAAAGCCACATTGTTCGCGACGGGCGGCGGCGGCCGCATTTTTCAGGCGAATACCAATGCGCTGATCAATACCGGCGATGGATTGGGCATGGCTGCGCGCGCCGGTATTCCGCTCGAAGACATGGAATTCTGGCAATTTCATCCCACCGGAATTCACGGTGTCGGCGTATTGATCAGCGAGGCGGTACGCGGCGAAGGCGGCTATCTTATCAACAGGGATGGCGAGCGCTTTATGGAACGTTATGCGCCCAATGCCAAGGATCTCGCCAGTCGTGATGTGGTGGCGCGCGCGATGACCCTTGAAATCAAGGAAGGCCGCGGCTGTGGTGACGATCACGATCATCTGCTGCTGAAACTGGATCATCTGGGTGCGGATATTATCAAGTCGCGGTTGCCGGGAATCCGTGAGCTCGCAATCAAGTTTGCGCATGCCGATCCAATTCACGATCCGATACCTGTCGTGCCGACAGCGCATTATATGATGGGCGGAATACCGACCAACTATTATGGCCAGGTCGTGGCGCCTTATAAAACCGGACCTGAGGAAGTCGTGACAGGGTTTTATGCGGTAGGGGAATGCGCCTGCGTTTCCGTACACGGCGCTAACCGTCTGGGCACGAATTCCCTACTGGATCTGGTCGTTTTCGGGCGGGCAGCGGCAAATCAGATTATTGAGGATTTGAAAAACAATCTGCATCACAAACCATTACCTGCGGACGCGGCGGAAAAATCGTTAAGCCGGCTCGCGCGGCTGGAAAACCAGACGGATGGCGAGAATGTCGCGCAGGTAACCGATGCGCTATGTAAGACCATGCAGACTTATTGCGGCGTTTTCCGGTTTGAAGATACCCTGTTGCAAGGTGTGGAAAAAATCAAGGCAGTGGCCGAGCGGATTGGACGGACAGAAATCAAGGACAAAAGTAAAGTATTTAATACGGCACGCATTGAAGCGCTGGAGCTGGATAACATGAAGGAAGTCGCTGTCGCCACGATGTTTTCAGCCGAAGCACGGCGCGAAAGCCGCGGTGCGCATGCACGTGATGATTTTCCTGAGCGTGATGATGACAATTGGCTGAAGCACACATTGTTCTTTAGTGACGATCAGCGTCTGGATTATAAGCCCGTGCGGCTGAAACCGCTGACAGTGGACTCGTTTCCGCCTAAAAAGCGTACCTATTAACGTGTGTGCTCAAATGCGTCGCCAGCTCGATCCGGTTTTACTCGGAATTTCTGCATGGCGGAGTTTTCAAGGCTTGGGTGCCTCTAAAAATTCAGCGTTTTTAATAAAAACTGAGCAAAATGAGGCGGGAATAAAAAATATTTACACAATATATGATTGATATATAAGGAAATATTTTTTATGAACAACGACGTATAGTAACAACATATGGATTTTTAGCGATCCCCGCTTGTTTTAATTCGATTTGGAATACTTGGCTTATGATAAGAAAACTTCTTTCGATGCTGCAATTTTTTATCGCCGTTTGTGTGCTATTGCCAGCGCTGGCCTATGCGGATCAGCGCTATGTCACCGATCAGTTCGAAGTGATGCTGCGCACCGGGCCCAGCGGCAATCACGCGATCATACGCATGCTCAAAAGCGGCGCAGCGCTGACCGTACTGGATCCGGAGGTCGACAATGGCTATGTGCGTGTTCAGACAAGCGCCGGCACGGAAGGCTGGGTACTGACACGCTATCTGATACGTGAGCCGGTTGCACGCGTGCAGCTGGAGAATCTGGTCAAGCAAGTCACCCGGACAGAACCGAAGGATGCGAGTATACGTGGTCAGCTGAATACCGTAAAAATCGAATATGACAATGTCAATAAACGCATAGCACTTCTGGAAGCGGAAAAGAAAGCAGTGGAAGAACAGTTGGATGCAATCAAGAACAGGGCGGCGAATGTACTGGCGATCGATGCCGAAAATAAACAGCTGCAACAGCAGCTGGCTGAGGCAAAAGCGCAGGTTAAAACGCTGCAGGAACAGTTCAGCGAGTTAAGCAACAGTAATGAAAAAGACTGGTTTATTACCGGCGCGCTGGTGCTGAGCGGCGGACTGCTGCTGGGTCTGATTATTCCTAAAATCAGCTGGCGCAGACAACGCTCACCGTATGGCAGCTTCTGATCTGTTCAAGACTTCACTGAAGAGCAATTTACTGCATTGAAATCGAACCCGGAATATGCACACTTGCGTATGCTCTGTTTTTTCGTTCAGTTCCGCTTTGCGCCGCACCCCCTGAACGAGACCTGAACTGATTCTGAATGATCGTCAGCGGAGTATGAGTGCGCTCGGATGCTGAACGGATATCATAAATCGGTTGTTTCTGCGCGATACCCATCCGCGAATTTCAACATTCCTGTCCAGATACTTTTCCAGCGCGGGAAAAAGACTCAGATGATCATTGGCGATGCGCACGCTGACCTGATCATCAAAAACCAAGTAGGTAAAGCTCCGTTTTTGCTGGACTTGCTTCGGGATTCCGGTAAAGCGCTGCCAGCCGCGCGCGCCGGATGCAATCTGATCCAGTGAGCGCACCTGATAGCCAGATTCGCGCCAGATGCCCAGCGTTTGCTTTTCGGCCTGCTGCTGCGCGCGGCTGAAGGCTTCCGCGTAACGCAGATTAGGCGGAACAATGCTCATGAACGCCAGCCCCTGCTTGATTAATTCCAGATTAAGGTGAGTGCCGTCGGGCAGAAACACGTGAGCAAGCTGACGGTTGTATTTATCCTTTTTTTCCTGGTCATATTCCAGATAAACCTGTCGGTTCCTGACCTGATTGTGCAACCATTCCCGGGCTGCCACACCGCCAGGTTCTCCGGGGCGATGACGGCTTTCAATTTCAGGCGTATTGACGCCCAACAGCCGGACGCGCTGATTGTTCCCCAGAATCAGCGTGTCGCCGTCATAAACACTTTTGACCGGATACAGGCGCCGGTATGTCTGGACGGGCAAGGCCGTCTGTTGAATGTTCCTGGTATTCTCGGCTGCTTTGTCCGTATAAAGCACCCTGCCTGATTCGTCCACGATGCGATAAATTTCTGCGTTGAGCATCGGCTGCACAATCAGTTGGCAACATACAACCACCATAAAAAGGCAATACAGTTTCCGTATTGTGGTATTCATGTGAGTGCTAATCCTTTTCTGCCATAAGGTAATGGTCTGTATTCATCATGGTTATACGCGAAAAATGCGTTTGACTTGAAAATATGGCACAATTACGGGGCTTTAAGTCTGGCAAAGAGAAGCATGCAGCGCATATCAGTGAAATAAAACCATCGCACTGCTGAAACTACGCTTTGATCACAGAACACCGTGCAATCTGCGCATCAGGTTTTCATTAAAGCATATATAAATCAAAACACATGCACTGAAAAAAGCGCTTTCTAACTTTGCTTTTCGTTATCGGAATCTTATTGGAGACGTTTTAATGTGAGACACGCCTTGCAGCAGCGCCAGGCCAGGGAGTTTTTAAAATTTAATGGAAATTGACAGAATTATCGATACTGCTTTTGAACCCGTTTCAAACGCGGTTGCGTCGGTCATTTTTTATAGCATACCGCTGCTGGGACTGGAAATTAAGCTGGTATTGATCTGGCTGGTGATCGCTGCGCTTTTCTTTACGTTTTATTTCAACTTCATCAATGTGCGATATTTTACGCATGGCATCGCGGTATTGCAGGGCAAATATGATCATCAGAACGTCGATGGACAGATTGATCGTTTCCAGGCACTGATGACCTCGCTGTCCGGCACTGTAGGATTGGGCAACATCGCGGGCGTCGCAGTGGCAATTTCTGTCGGCGGGCCCGGAGCGGCATTCTGGATGGCGGTGATGGGTGTTTTTGGTATGTCGACGAAATTCATTGAAGTTACGCTGGGCGTGAAGTATCGTCAGCACGGATCCAAGAAACATCCAGAAGCCATTTCAGGCGGGCCGATGTACTATTTGCGCGCCGCGTTTGATCAATATGGAAAACCGCGATTGGGCCGGTTTATGGCGGGATTGTTTGCGTTGTGCTGCGTTGGCGGCGCGATTGGCGCAGGCGGCCTGTTTCAGGCGAATCAGGCCTATCAGCAGGCTTTGATTGTAACGGGCGGTGAGAACGGCGTTTTGTCAGAAAGAGGCTGGATGTTCGGTGTTTTCATGGCCGTACTCGTCGGCCTTGTGATTATCGGCGGGATCAAATGGATTGCGGCCGTGGCCAGCCGTGTCGTGCCGCTGATGGCGATCATCTATATCGTGGCCGGTATCTTCGTTATTGGTTTACATTACGACGCGATACCCGGCGCGATGATGACCATTCTGGAAATGGCGCTTTATCCGGAAGCGGGAATCGGCGCATTGATGGGCGCCTTGCTGATGGGCGTGCAGCGCGCGACGTTTTCCAATGAAGCGGGGCTGGGTTCGTCGTCGATTGCGCACAGCGCGGTTAAAACAGATCAACCGGTCAGTCAGGGTATGGTCGGTATGCTCGGGCCGTTTATCGACACTGTGGTGATTTGTATGGTCACTGCGCTGGTCATCGTGATTTCAGGTGCGTATATCGAAAGTGATGGCATGGAAGGCGTGGCATTGACATCGCGCGCATTTGAATCCGGGATAACCTGGTTTCCCTTTGTGTTATCGGCAACTGTTTTCCTGTTCGCCTATTCAACCATGATTTCATGGTCTTATTACGGGTTGAAAGGCGCAACCTATCTTTTCGGCGAGTACGACATCGTTGAAAATATTTATAAAATCCTGTTTTGTTTTTTCATCGTCATCGGTTCGGCGACGCAATTGTCGAATATCATCCTGTTCACCGATGCCATGGTGTTCGCCATGGCGATACCGAACATTATCGGATTGTATCTGCTCGCACCAGAAATCAAAAAAGATCTTCACATTTATTTACGGGACATTAACACGCATCCATGATTATTGTTCAATCCGATGGGCGAAACGCCATGTGCAATTCCAAACTGTATTCGAATCAGCAATATCCATTCACATTCTCCGCCAATGAGCGAATAGCCTTATGACACCCGAAGTTCTGGTGGAAGTCAGCGATCTGAATTTTTCCTACAATACGCGCCCGATTCTGAAAGGCATCAACATGACCATGAAGCGTGGGCAGGTGATCGCTATCATGGGCGGCAGCGGATCGGGAAAAACGACGTTGCTGAGACTGATTGGCGGTGAAGTTGTTCCGTCGTCCGGCTATGTCAAGGTTTCCGGTCAGGTTGTCCATCAACTGGATCGTGACGCACTGTTCGAGATACGTCGCAAAATGGGCATGTTGTTTCAGTTTGGCGCATTATTTACCGACCTGTCCGTGTTTGACAATGTCGCTTTTCAAATGCGCGAACACACCGATCTACCGGAATCCATGATCCGCGATCTGGTACTGATGAAACTGCACGCTGTAGGTCTGCGTGGCGCGCACCATCTGATGCCGGCTGAACTATCCGGCGGCATGGCGCGCCGCGTAGCGCTGGCACGTTCGATTGCGCTCGATCCGATGCTGATCATGTATGACGAACCATTCACCGGACTGGATCCGATATCGCTGGGTGTGATTGGCAGCCTGATCCGGCGCATGACTGACACACTTGGCATGACATCGGTCATTGTGACGCATGATGTGCAGGAGTCATTGAAAATTGTCGATTACGTCTACTTTATCGCGGATGGCGTCATCGCCGCACATGGCACGCCGGCAGAGGTCAGGGATTCCGTAGCGCCGTTTGTTCACCAGTTCGTACACGGCGAAGTCGACGGCCCTGTGCCTTTTCATTATCCCGCGCAGTCTTATCGCCGGGATTTAAACCTGGAGAAAGCACTTGTTTAAGCATCTTGCCGCGAGTATTCGCGGCGTCGGTCACCGCACCACCGAAGGTATCTGGCAGCTGGGGCATGCCACACGATTTTTTCTGCTGGTGCTGCTAAAATCCGGAACCAGTTTCAGGCGTTTCGGCCTGGTCATTCGCGAACTTTATTATGTCGGTGTTTTGTCGCTGATCATCATCGTGGTATCGGGGCTTTTTGTCGGCATGGTACTGGGTTTACAGGGTTACGAGACATTGCAGAAATATGGCTCTGAATCAGCCGTCGGCACATTGGTTGCGCTGTCACTGGTACGCGAACTCGGGCCGGTGGTTGCCGCGCTGCTGTTCGCCAGCCGCGCAGGCTCGGCGATTACTGCCGAGATCGGCCTGATGAAAGCAACAGAACAATTGGCCGCAATGGGAATGATGGCCGTCGACCCGGTGGCGCGTGTCGTTGCGCCGCGTTTCTGGGCCGGCGTGATTTCCATGCCGTTTCTGGCAGCCATTTTTTCGGTGATGGGCGTATTCGGCGGGTATCTCGTTACCGTTACGTTTATCGGTGTAGACGCCGGTTCATTCTGGTCACAGATGCAAAGTAACGTTGATTTCAGGATTGACATACTCAACGGTTTTATTAAAAGCTGTTTTTTCGGTGTGGCGGTAACGGCTATTGCTGTCTTTGAAGGATATGATTCACCACCAACAGCCGAGGGCGTATCAGGCGCAACAACGCGCACCGTGGTGACGTCTTCGCTGGTGATACTGGGACTTGATTTTATCCTGACGGCTTTCATGTTTAGAGGAATATAAAGTGATACAACGCAGGACATTGGATTTCTGGGTAGGATTGTTTGTGATGGCCGGCATTGCCGCATTGATGTTTTTAAGTCTGAAAGTAGGCAATCTGGATACTTATGGCATTGCAGACAGCTATGTTATTAAAGGTAATTTTGACAACATCGGCGGTCTCAAGATCCGGGCGCCGGTTAAAAGCTCGGGCGTAGTGGTTGGCCGTGTCGCCGATATTCAGTTCAGCACCAGTACGTATGATGCGATTGTAACGATGAATATCGATAGTCGCTATCAATTTCCCAGGGATACGTTTGCCAGTATCCTGACGGCCGGTTTGCTGGGAGAGCAGTATATTGGACTTGCGGCGGGCGGTGATGAAGCGATGCTCAAGGAAGGTGATACAATAATGAAAACCAATTCCGCCATGGTGCTGGAAGAAATGATCGGACGCTTCCTGTTTGACAAGGCATCGGAAGATAATGACTTTTAGCTCACAGGGCTCTCAAAAAACTGTTTTTTTAATTCAATATCGATTACGGAATGAAGAAGTGAGGGAACAATGAAAAAATACACACGTGTGATGATCTTCTGGGTTGTTTTATTGCTTGCTCAATTGCTCGTGTTCCCGGCATGGGCAATGGCGCCCGATCGGCTTGTCGACCAAACCGTTCGTGAAGTGCTTGATATTATTAAGCAGGATGAAGCGCTTAGAAATGGTGACAAGGAAAAAATGCTGGATCTGATCGAAATCAAGATTCTGCCGCATTTTAACTTTAACCGCATGACGCGGCTGGCCATGGGAAAGCACTGGTCTGACGCGACACCTGAACAACAACAAACGATTGTAAACGAATTCAGGACACTGCTGGTCAGAACCTACTCGAATGCGCTGACCACCTACCGCGATGAAACCGTCAAGGTTAATCCGGTTGCAAATCTTGGTAACAACAGTGATACGACAGTCAGGACAACGGTTTTCCAGAAGCAAGGCAGAGAGCCTGTGCCGATTGATTACAGTATGGAAAAGGGTTCAGATGGCTGGAAAGTCTACGACGTTACCGTCGCTGGAGTCAGTTTGGTGACGAATTATCGCGGTTCGTTCAGCAGTCAAATCCGCAGGGGCGGCGTTGATGGACTGATAAAAACCCTGGCGGATAAGAATCGTTCTCTCGAAGGTAGCCGGTAACAGCAGTCTCGGTATACTCTCTCAGGCGAATCATCACGCATAATGGATACAGCATGATATATCGCGATGGCAATACGCTTGTTGTCGAAGGCGGCGTGACGGTTCATAACGTCGCTGGCCTGACACGGCAGGGCATTGAACTGCTGGACAGCAATCTGCTGTACGTTGATCTGCAGAAAGTCACCGAGGTTGATTCAACCACTATCAGCATGTTGCTTGAATGGCAGCGCGCGGCCGACCGGAAAGACTGCCGGTTAAAGTTCGTTCATTTTCCGGCAAGCCTCGAAAGTCTGATGCAACTCTATGACGTCACATCAATTTTAGTTCCTGTGTCGGATCATTAGTGGGTGTTGACACCCCCTGGTCTGCGCTCCGGTCAATTGTCGGCACCAATACTTTTTCCCGGTTTCATCAATGACAACCGCTATCGAAGTCAAGCAGATATGTAAGTGTTTCGGTTCTGTCTGCGCGCTTGATCACGTCGAGCTCGACATTCACGAAGGTGAGTTCTTTGCCTTGCTGGGCCCCAATGGCGCTGGCAAAACCACGCTGATCAACGTCATTGCCGGATTGGCCATTGCCGACAGCGGATCTGTTCGCATCATGGGCCGGCACGTAATTCAACAGTATCGGGAGGCCCGGCGGCTGCTCGGCGTGGTGCCGCAGGAACTGGTTTTTGATCCGTTCTTTACCGTTCGGGAAACGCTTCAGATTCAATCGGGTTATTATGGTATTCGCGGAAACAACGCTTGGATCGCTGAAATTATCGACCGGCTGGATCTGACGGATAAAGCGGATGTCAATATGCGCGCGCTGTCTGGCGGTATGAAACGGCGCGTCATGGTGGCGCAGGCATTGGTACACAAGCCGCCGGTCATCATTCTGGATGAACCGACGGCAGGCGTGGATGTGGAACTGCGCCAATCACTCTGGAATTTCATCCGCCAGCTCAACAAGGCGGGACATACCATTGTATTGACAACGCACTATCTGGAAGAGGCCGAAGCATTGTGCAACCGTGTGGCAATGCTGAAGCAAGGAAAAATTATCGCCCTAAACAGCATGCAACAGCTGATTACCGCCATGACCGCAGGTTATACATTGCGTCTGCGTTTGCAGCCGGATCTGTTGCCCGCCGCCGTGCAGGAAAAACAGACTGGCTATCACAATGGTCTTCACGAATTGAAAATCGACGCGTACGCGCAGATCGAAGCGGTACTCACCGAATTACGCCAGTCGCATGTTCAGATTCTGGAAATGCAATTACAGCAGCCCGATCTTGAAGATGTTTTTGTTAATTTGATGCATCGTCATGGTTGAAAAATCATGGGGTTGGTTCCTGAATCGGCCCGGTTTTCCCGGAGATTTTTTAGTTTGAGCCGGCCAGATCATCCTGCGCGACTGATTATTTCACGTATCCAGGTCACAACAGGATATTATTCACGGGTTTGAGTGGTTCCGGACGCTCCGGGCTGTCAATGAGTTCCAGCAGATTGCTCTCTATGGTGCGCGAAATAGTGGATAGCGGCAGATCATTGGGATCTTTGCCAAAAGGATTTTCAATTTCATCGCCAATCGCATCAAGTTCAAGAAACGCATAGGAAATGAATAAAACAACAGCCGGCGTCAGGATACCACTGACTTCAACCAGTCCGAACGGCAGAAAAAAACAATATGCCGCTACGATACGATGAATCAATATGCTGTAAGTAAACGGAATCGGCGTATTGTTGATGCGCTCGCAAGCGCCGAGAATGTTTGACAGTTCAGCCAGCTGCGCATCGATAAACGGCGCATTCAATTCATGCAGCCAGCCCTGATTGCGCGCATAGGCCAGATCGCGGCCAAGCTGCTGCAAAATGGCCAACGGGCGGTGGGTTGATGCAATCACCGCCGTGAAATCCTGCTGTGAAAGAAATTTCTCAATATCCACCGCCGGATCTTCATGGCGTAAATGGCAGCGCAGAGCATGCACAAATGCAATCACCCGACGGACAAACTTTTCCCGGAAACCCATCAACGCTTTGTCATCCTGCCGCGCATCAATCAGTGAATACGCCTGCCGCGCAAGCGTACGCGCAGTATTGACCAGCGCCCCCCACAGCTTGCGCCCCTCCCAGAACCGGTCATAAGCCGCACTGTTGCGAAACCCCAGAAAAATGCCCAGTGCGATACCGATCAGCGTAAACGGCGTCGTCGTCAGCGTGTAGTTCTGAATGTTGTAGTACAACTCCACATAGGTAACGATGACGGATACGACTGTCACCGCCAGGATTCGCGGCCAGGTCTTTTCAAAACTGGTTCCTCTGAAATAAAACAAAAGCCGCAGCCAAGCAACCTTTTCTTTAATGATCATAATGCCACTCTCTTTTTATTTGTCGCGTCCCAGAATTTCAGACCAATGCTTTTCCCGCCGAGGAAAAGTAAGCTACGGGATTATAAAGAACCGGTTTGATCGATGATGGAAATATTTTGTTTCGTATTCAACCTGCATGGCGAACGGGCCCAGTAACGGCCTTTTGCACTAAATCAGTCTTTTCAGGTCTTTTTCTTCCGCTGCGGTCAGCAGCCTGATACAGGGTAGATAACCATCATAAACAATGCCATGTATTTCGATGCGTTTCTGCGAATGCAGCATGCCGACCAGATAGCGCGTTATTTCGTGCGTAATCACCTGACCGGGAACCAGCACCGGGATCCCGGGCGGGTACGGCGTAATCTGATCCGCGCATACCCGCTCAACCAGATCCGGATTGATGCTGTCTTTTTCATCCACCAGTGGCACCAATTCGCCACCACAATAAAATGCATCGCGCGGCAAATATTTGAGCGCCGTGAAACACGGTATCTCCACCGTCCGGTAAATACGGCGCGGCGCGCGGTTTTTGCGCGCGATACGCATCAACGCGTCGTACAACCGTGAAACCTTGCTTCGCGTGGTGCCGATCGTCAGCAATAGCGTGAGCGTGTTAAACGTCGATTTCTCCACTTGAATATTGTAGTGCTCGAACAGTTCCTGAATCAGCTCTTCCACCGTCAGTCCGCAACGCGAAATGTCCACGGTCACTTTCGTCGGATCCAGCTGGATATTGTCGTTCTGTAATTCGTCCGGCAACAGGTCGGCAAGCTCCAGCACCTGAAACACACCGGTGGCGTTAATCCGCGCGCGCAATTCCCTGGACAGTTCGAGCGTGCGCGCCAGCAATTTGTAGCCTTCCATGACAGCCTGTTTGCGTCCCACATCCAGGCTCGCGATCATACTGTATTGTGGACTGGTGGACGTGTGCATGTTGAAATTTTCGCGGAAAAGATGCGCGTTGAAATCCGGGTCATTGACATGAATCATGCTCGACTGCGAGAAAGCCGACAAAACCTTGTGCGTACTCTGCGTCGCGTAGTCAGCGCCCGCCTCCAGCGCAGTGGGACGAAAAGCCGGGTGGAAACGCGCAAATCCATACCATGCTTCGTCTATGATCACTTTAATGCCTTTGGCGTGCGCAGCCTGAATAATCGGCGGCAGATCGTAACGCAATCCGTCGTATGTGCAACTGGTCAGAATCAGCGCCTGGGCATCGCCGTGCTGCTCAATCGCTTCGAATAACGTTTTCCTGGGTACCGGCCCGTAAATATTGAATTTTTTGTTCACCGAAGAATCCAGATAAACCGGATGCGCACCCGACAGAATAACACCATGATGCACCGATTTGTGACAGTTGCGATCCAGCAGCAGTTTGTTGCCCGGCGCCAGCAGCGTCTGGAAAATCACTTTGTTGGCGGTCGACGTGCCATTCGTCGCAAAAAAGGTGCGCCGCGCACCGAATGCCCTTGCCGCCAGTTTCTGCGCCTCCGCGATCACGCCGGCAGGTTCCATCAGTGAATCGAGCATCGGCACGGACACCGACAAATCCGCGCGAAAGGTGTGTTCACCGATAAATTCGTAGAAATCGCTGACCCAGGGGCTGTCACGCAGTGAATCGCCGGAAGAATGTCCCGGTGTATGCCAGGCGTCCTTGGCCATCAGCACGTAATGCTTCAGTTGATCATAGAAAGGCGTGCGCGCTTTTTCCTGGATCTGGGCGTTGAGAATACGGTAAATGCCACGATAATCCCGTTCCTCGCGGTAGAAATAACCTTCCACGGTTTCGGAAAAAAGCGCATCGACCACTTCGCCTTCCTGTTCCTGCGCAATCAACACATAAATATTCAATTCAGGACGCAGCGCGGAAATTTTCTGTGTCAATTCCAGTGCAGTTATCTGAAGATTGCGTGCATCTCTGTTTTCAGAGGACAGACTATACAGCTTGTCGTCAATGATCAACGCCTGAATGTCACCGTCCTGTTCGATCAATTCCAGTGCTTCGCATGCTGTTGTCACGCCGGTGAAAACAATGCCAAAGGGGTTTTCGATGGATTTGGCGGCGGCGTTCAATCCCTTGATGAAGGCTTTCAGTATGAATATTTCATCATTGATCACCAGAACACGGCTGAGTGGCCTTTTCATGCCATCACCCCGGTATCTGGTCCGTAATCCGCGCGCGCAACGATGCAATGATGAATGTACAGCACGCTCGAAGTACTCATTATTGTATTTCCAGCACCGTATGATGTTCCACGCGGCTGATTGGCCGGAACCCCAGTTTCAGGTACAGGCGGTGCGCGCCTTTGTTGGCGTGCAGCACACGAAGACGCAACGGCATATTCAGCTTGCGCGCCCTGACAATCAATCGGGCAATAATCGTGCTGCCTATACCCTGATTCTGGTATTGCGGACTGATCTGAATCTCCTCCAGCCACAAATAATCCTGCTGGGGAAAAATAATGAACATACCCACCGCTTCACCCTGCTGCAGGATGACCTCGATATTTCTTTTCTCCCATGCCTGTAGAAACAGGCCGAGTTCCTCATCGTCGTCCCAGTAGCCAAATTCCTCAATGATTAATTCCCGGTAAACGGTATGGTGCAGGTCAAGCAACCAGTCATAATCGGCTTTCTGAGCGGGGCGAATATAGAGATCCATAGGCAAAATCGGCAACGCAGTGATGTGAATGCATTTTTCCAGCGGGGAAACAGATCACACAGATCCCCTGAAAACTGGTAAATTCTGACAGGCTTTTGCACATAATAAAAGCACTGCCGGGTTAACGCGCGATCAGATTAATATACCCGTTAATCCCTGTGGCATGCACTTTGATGATTTTTTAAACGTACCTGCGTAAAAATTAAAAGGAGCCCCAGCGATGTATTCCAGTCTGACCGATAAATTCAAACCAGCCGACTTCATTGAGAAAATGCGCTCAGCCGTGGGCTTAGGCGCAACCGAACAGCGCACGCTTGAAGTCGATGAACCTCCGGAAGATCGCGGCAACCGGCTGTGCGTCACGGTCAGCGATATTCATTTGACCGATGGCACTGTGGGGTTGCAGAACCTGAGTGACGCGACGTGGGACGCGTTTTATGAAGCCATCAGGCAACGCTGCATCACGTATCAGATTGATGAATTTGTGCTGGTGCTGGACGGTGATGTGATTGACATGATCCGCAGCAGCAAGTGGGCGGCGCACGAGCCGCCGATTTATCCGTGGGAGCGCGAACGGCATGCGGAATTCTCCAGCGTAGTCAATGCCATCATCAGGGATATCGTTGAAGAAAGGCACGCCAGTTTTTTCAGGTGGCTGCGCGAACTGGAAAGCAAATTAAAACGCGACTGCCAGCCCAGGACTATCCGCGTCAAAACAGTCATCACGGTCGGCAATCACGACAAGGAACTCTTCTGCGTTCAGGGCGCATTAAAGTATTTCTATGAAACCGGCCTGGGCATAAATGTTGAAACGATTTCTGAAACAGAACGCAAAATGCTTGGCCGCATGTACGGCGATGAAGCCATGTTTCTGGATAAAACCCTGGCACCCTATTGCCCGTTCTATTATGGCGATACCGGCTTCCGTTTTTTTACCACGCACGGCCAGTGGCGTGATTCGGCGAATTCGCGCGACATCAAGGCGGAAGGCCCAAAACCCGGATGGAGCGCCAGCAAAGGCTGGCAGCTTGAAACCTGGCAGCAATTGAGATTTTCGCCCTTTTTCGAGCCCTGCTTCGGCGACACGGTCGCGGCGGGCGTATTGTCGACCTTTATCTACAAAACCAAGAAAAAACTCAACGATATCAATCATCATGACGCGCGGCTTGACAGTATTCTCGACGAACTGGATCTCTACCGGCCGACCTACGCCGCAGTGCGCAGAATACTGACCGAAACCGCAGACATGCGCAAGCAGAACAAAAAGCCGGAAGTCATCGCCATCATCGAGAACACGTTGTACGAATGCGTGATGGAATGGCTGGGCTGGGATTTTACCTATCAATCGACGACAAAGCTGCGCGGCAAAGGTCTGAAACTGGTCAGACGCATTCTGGAATTCATGAAATCCATAGGACATGGACTGGAGATCAGGTCAATCGCGGTATTGATGCGAATTCTGGCATTTTTTGACAATCTGCATCAACCCAACGTCCGTTTTTCGACGATGAAAAAATTTCCCAGCTTTCTGCCGCAATACCGCCACTATAACTTTCAGATTCACGGCGAAGGCCACACGCATCAGCCGCTGCAGGAAGAACCCAATTTTGGCGTCGAGCATCCTGCAACGTATATCAACTTCGGCACCTGGCGTGATCAGATCGTGCTCAGGAAGCGGCAAGGCTATCGCCGCCGCGGCATATTACGCGCGCTGTTCATTCTGGACATTGTGAATTACGTTGATCAGACAAGCGATATCATGCCGCGCACGTTTGATTACTTTGTCACCGATATCGTCCACTGGAGCGACGCCAAAGATGCGCTGAATCGCACCGGCCATGTCGAACCCAGAATCTGATTTCTGATGACAATATTTCAACCTAAAAACATCAATTGAATGGGATTTAGAGTGCGTTGATTTTTATTTCCGGAAAGGAGCAATGAGGCGTAATAACGCGTTATTACAACGAATTGCAACGCAGCCAGAATTAAAAAGCGGCGTGCTATAAATCCCATAGTGTGATCCACCATTTGGATGAACGGATATTGTCCAGATTATCCCATTTATTCATGCTGTTAGTCATTCCGGTTAACAGTCAACTGAAGTTTTTAGGTTCAATCAGCAAACTGAACAGGAAAAAGATTCTGACATGCAATGTGTATATTTCCTGTTCAGAAAAACAGCGGCAGTTCCTGTTGAATTGCATGACCTTCCTCAGCCGCTGTACTGGCGAGCAGCAGCGAACTGACCCGCACACCCAGCAGGCGCAGTTTTTTCGTCAGTGGAATCCGCCGTAGGCACTCTCTCGCGGCGCGGCGTATCTGCCCGGCGTCTGCCGTGTGCATCGTCAGCGTAAAATCGCGCGTTACGGTGTGAAAATCCTCAAAACGCAGTTTGACACCGATCCTCCGTCCGATGTAATTCTTGCGCTGCAAGTCCGCGGCGACCTGCTCGCAAAGTGCCGTAAAAATTTCCGATAACAGCGCACGGTCAAGCCGCGGATGCAGGTCGCGTTCGAAAGTCGTTTCGCGGCTGATCGACTTGGGTTCTGAACAGGTATCCACCGGACGGTGATCGATACCAAGTGATACATCACGCAACCAGGCGGCGTAACTGCGTCCAAAATGCGACTGGAGCAGCCCGGGATCAGCCTGCGCTAGCTCGGCAATGGTCCGAATACCCAAAGCAGCCAGCTTTTTCGTCGCCTTGGGGCCGATACCGTTGATCTTCTGCACCGGCAGCGGCCAGATCCGGCCGGGAATATCGGACATGCTGAGTATTGTTACGCCATCCGGCTTATTGAGATCCGAACCGATTTTTGCCAGCAGTTTGTTCGGCGCGATACCAACTGAACAGGTGAGTCCGGTAGCGTCACGGATGGCCTGTTTGATACGCTGCGCAAGCAGCGACGTTTCTTCGGGCAGGCTGCCGAGATCAATGTAAATTTCGTCTATGCCGGTGTTTTCTATCTGTGGCGCGATAGCGGCGACAACCGCTTTGAACTGACGCGAGTAGCGCCGGTACGCGTCAAAATCGACCGGCAACAGAACGGCATCAGGCGCGAGTTGCGCGGCCCTCATCACGCCCATGCCCGAGGATACGCCAAACGCGCGCGCCTCGTACGTCGCGGTCGTGATCACGCCGCGCCCGGCATAATCGCGCAACCGGTAAAACTGCCGCCGCCCGTTCGCCCCCACGATCGGCTGGTGCTCGCTGCGCCCGCCGATGACAACGGGCTGGCCGCGCAATTCCGGGTAACGCAGCAGTTCCACGGATGCATAGAATGCGTCCATATCGAGATGCGCAATGCGGCGCTGTACCGAGCTTTGCTGCATTGCATTATATTCCGGGCTGCTCATATTCCAAGCAAAGTTGTCAGTATAATGCCTTCAGGTCAATGATGGTCAGTGCTATTATCCAACAAAGTCTTTCAGGCGGAACGAATTTACGCATTCAATCATGAACAGGAAAAACTCAACGACCGCATTATTCCACTGTCCCTGCGGCTCTGGATTGGCTTACTCCGCCTGTTGCGGGCAATACCTGTCGCAGGCAGACATTCCGCATCATGCCGAAGCACTCATGCGTTCCCGCTACACGGCCTATACGCTGGAACGCGAGGATTATCTGCTGGCGACATGGCACGCCAACACGCGCCCTGACGCACTGGATTTCGCAAGCGAGCCGCGACGCAGATGGCTGGGACTGACCGTGAAATGCCATGAACAGTTGTCTGTGGATCAGGCGACTATCGAATTTGTCGCGCGCTTCAAAGTTGGCGGTCGCGCGCACCGTCTGCACGAAATCAGCCGTTTTGTACGCGAGAACGGACGATGGTTCTATGTCGATGGTGATATGATCTGAACAATATTGCAAAACTGGGATTCGATATGGACAAAAAAATCTACAAAAAAGAATTGCGTGATTTGCAGATTGAACTCGTCAAATTCCACAAAAGCGTGATCGAGAAAGGGAAAAAAGTCTGCATTCTGTTTGAAGGTCGCGATGCGGCGGGCAAGGATGGCATCATCAAACGTTTCTGCGAACATCTGAGTCCGCGCGAAGTCAGGACCGTTGCGTTGGGCACACCTTCAGACCGGGAAAAAACCGCATGGTATTTTCAACGTTTTGTTCCGCATCTGCCCGTTGCAGGTGAAATCGTTTTCTTTAACCGCAGCTGGTATAACCGCGCAGGCGTGGAACGGGTAATGAATTTCTGCCATGAGAACGAATATCTGAGATTCATGGATGAAGTCGGCCACTTTGAATATTTACTGACACAAGACGATTTGATTTTCTGCAAATACTATCTCGATATCTCCAAGCAGGAGCAGGCGAAACGGCTTAGAGCGCGCAAAGAGAGCCCGCTCACACAATGGAAAATCAGTCCCATCGACAAAAAAGCACAGGTCATGTGGGACGCCTATTCCGAAGCCAGGGACGCCATGTTTGCAAAAACCAATTTTGTTTACGCGCCGTGGCATGTCGCGCACAGCGACAGCAAGAAAACTACGCGCATTAACGTAATGCGTCACTTTCTGAGTCAGGTCAGCTATCAGGGCAAGAACGAGGGAAAGCTGATCTACGATCCGTCAGTCGTATTCGAATACGACGCCACCAGTTATCAGAAAGGACTGATTGCGCCATGATGGAATTCCCGCACGAACTCACATGATCCTAAACCGACTGACCGGCTGCATAACCGGATGACCATGCCCACTGAAAATTAAAGCCGCCGAGTTGTCCGGTCACATCGACGACTTCGCCGATAAAATAAAGCCCCGGAACCTGTCTGGCTTCCATGGTTTTGGAAGACAGGGCATGCGTATCGACACCACCCACGGTCACTTCGGCTTTTTTGTAACCCACCGTGCCGCTCGGAACAATCGGCCAGTCATGCAACTGTCCTGCCATCTGCTGCAATTCACTGTCCCGATGCTGCCTGACAGGCTTGGCAGTAAGAATCCGCCGCGCCGGCACAGCATCAAACCAGATTTTCACAAACCGCCGCGGCAGATAGTTGGCCAGCAGATTGGGCAGCAATTGCTGACTCTTCCTGTGCTGCTCAAGAATGGTCTGCAAGTCGTGTTGCGGCAGCAGATCAATATGAATCGCTGTCCCTGGTTTCCAGTACGAAGAAATCTGCAGGATCGCCGGACCGCTGAGTCCACGGTGCGTCAGCAGAATGTTTTCACGGAATGCCATACCTTCGCAGATGACCTGAGCCTCGATAGCGATACCGGCCATATCTCTGAATCCGGAAAAATCATCCTGCGAAAAAGTCAGTCCCACCAATCCGGGACGTAGTGGCGTTACCGGAATGCCGAACTGTTTCGCCAGACGGTAACCGAAATCGCTTGCGCCAATCTGCGGTATCGACAAACCGCCGGTGGCGATTACCAGCGCATTCGTCATCAACGTGTTGTGGTCTGTTTTGATGGTAAACCGCGAAGGATTGTCTTGCTTCGTCTGGTAGTCCGCAATATAGGTCACATCCAGCACCTTGCAGGGCATTTGCCATGTCACACCGGTATCATTGCATTCATTGACGAGCAGATCAATGATTTGCTGCGAACTGTCGTCGCAAAACAGCTGCCCGAGCTTTTTTTCATGGTAGCGTATGCCGTGCTTTCTCAGCAGCGCGACAAAATCCAGGGGTGTATACCGGGCCAGCGCCGAACGGCAGAAATGCGGATTACCGGACAGGAAATGCTCGGGTTTCGCATGCAGATTGGTAAAATTACAGCGTCCGCCGCCCGAGATGCGGATTTTTTCAGCAAGTCTGGTTGAATGATCCACCAGCACGACAGACCGCTCACGCCTGCCGGCCTGGATTGCGCACATCATCCCCGCCGCGCCTGCGCCAATAATGACAACATCCACAGACACGCTGGATTTATTCATTGGCCCCTGTTTCCGGAAAGACGACGAAAGACGTTTTTATAGATGCTTTAAAACGACTGGACAAAAAAACAGAACGGCACTGGATGTAGTGACCGCGCTTCAGAGTCCGGTCGGTGCACTTTCTCCCAATGGGAAAAGGCAAGATATGGGACATAAAAAACCGAATATTGAAGCGCGATGTGTATGAGTATATAAGCTACATGGTAAAGTAACTGTACGTCATCATAATCACAAACAATGCGATGGATACACCGATACGAATACTTAACGATCTGACCATGCGCGTGGAGTTTCCTGTGTCTTTATACATGTAGTACAGCGCTGAAGCCATGCTGTAGACGATCACAAGAAATAGAATAGCAGCTAGAATTTTCAATGGTTTACCTCTGCGAGAAAACGGGAATCAATTTAAGGCGGTCAGTTTAGCCGAGATTGGCCGATTAATTCAATGACTTTTACATCGCAATCAGACAAGCCCGGAAGGACAGCATCAAGCATAACACCACCGGAAATGAATCAAGAATGCCGGAAACCGGTATTGTCATGGCAGCCACCTGTCTATCGGTCGATTGAAGTTCAATTAGATTATCCGCAAATCATTAAGTTCGGCGCGCCAGCAGCAGCTTCTCGGTAAACTCGCCGGTATCCTTCCGATCCTGAAACAGGATGCTCAGCCAGATCATCCGCATTTGAACTATGGTGCTGACCGAACTGGAATGCAATCATTTTTCGGTTAATTATTATAACGTTTGACTACCGAGTCAGCTTTCAGTACATTCATTTTTCAAGGAAAAGATGATTTATTGTTCTCATCCCGCTTATTTCTTCAGGAGAAACATTCTCCGGCTATGACTCAGTTTACAGTTGAAATTTATAGCGATTAAGGAATCCGGCGATCTTTAACAGAGGCAATCCGAGATGCGCAAACTTTCGAAGTTAAAACTTTCTGCAATACTGTTTATTTTTTTATTGCTGAGCGGGATCAATATCACAGCGGCGGCGATAGAAAACCCCGGTCATCAGCAGGTCAACGAGGAAGAAACGCTGGAGTTTACCGTGACAGCACCTGCAAACGTCCGTGTTTTTATCAAAAACAAGCCCCCCGGTGCTGTGTGGAACGAAGCGAATCGTAAATTCTCCTTTACGCCCGATTTCATACAGGGCGGCAAAAGCTGGGATGTGATTCTCGAAGCGCCTGAAATCAGCAGCACGGTGCAGTTTACTGTAACGGTCAATGATACGATAAGCCCTCCGGTGCCGGTGATAGATTCCACGGAGGCGCTCTGGCAGGCCACGTTATACCGGTTAAAATACACCACGGATACCTACCTGGATCCGCCCGGACTCGCCGGAAGGGTAATCGAGGCGAATGTGGTCGTACCGAATTCGGCATCTGCAAGCCAGAAATACCCTTTATTGATCAAACTGCATGGATATGATCCCAATCCGGCAACACCGATCGTGGGAAATGGCCTGTTGTTCGGCATAGCCACAACTGATCCGGGAAACACCTGGTGGACCGGATACAGCGACACGTTACCGCTGCCACAAGGTCAGGCGGTGACCGGGGGAACGGTGAAAAACTATTCCCAGCGCAGGGTTATGCACTTACTCAGTTATGTGATTAATCATTTTTCCGGCGTTGATCTGGATAACATTAATATTGAAGGTTCATCGATGGGCGCGGTTGGCGGCATCATGATTTCCTCGAAATTTGCCCGACATTTCAATATCATTCAAGGCAATGTCGGTTCCGTGGCGCTGAGCCGGTTGAATGCCGGCCAGGTACAGGATCATGCGAAGAGATACTTTGGCGCGAGAAATCTGAATCTGCTGGATGAGAATGGCGATAATGCATGGGATGTATACGATGCCAATGCCGTCGCGCTGACCAATAGAGATTTCAGAGATTTATTCTTTTATCAGGAATATGGCCAGAATGACAAGCTGGTTCCATTCAAGGGCGTGGCCCAGCGCAGCGATTTAACGAACAAATCATTTTCTGAGACACTGCAGGATGAAGGCATTGGTCACCTGATCGCCTGGGATCAGCGGGATCATTCTACCGGCGAGCCGGCTCCGTACTTATACGATTGGTGGTTTCCGCTGGCTACGATGACGGCGGACATCGATGCTTACCTGGGCCAGTTGCGCCGCAACCGTCCCTTTCCGGCGTTTTCCAATTCCACCGCCGATTCAGAGATAGAGTATTATGACACGTTCGGGAATATCATCCATTCCGGCGCATTGCGGGGCGTTATCAACCGTTATTTCAGATGGGATGGCAAGGCAACGACGGAAGACCGCAGTCATGTCGCCATACCGATACGCGTTCTGGTGACTCAGGATGGCAGTCCAAGTCATGATCCTGATTTTCCAGTTCTGGGTAATGAATACTTTGGTCCCCTGCCTGTTACCACTGATGTCACCATTCGCAGGCTAACGCAATTCCAGCTCCTGCCCAATGAAACGGTGAATTGGACTTATGGCGGTCAGAGCGGCACTGCGCAGGCAAATCCGGATAGCTCGGTGACTATTCGTCAGCTGGCGGT
>JAJSDU010000017.1:0-14588 GCA_028577615.1 Nitrosomonas sp. | reverse complement strand
AATAATGCCTATCAAACGCTGGAGATACGCAGATCTACCGCGCCTGCCTCAGATGATACCAGGGTCGAAGATACCGTTTCGTTCCTCTGGAAGCTGAACATGCTGCTGAGAACTTTCATCTTCAGGCTGCAGTTATGAATTTAGCCGTGGTTACAATGGTGGACGGATTCTTCAGCCTGCGGTGAATCTCGCTTTATTCGTCGGCGTTATGTCCGACAGAACCGGGGCGTTCATGATAAAAAACGAAAACAAATTAAGGATAAAGCCCCATCCGTTTTATCATTGGCCCACCGTATTTTCTCTCAGTTAATCAATGGCTCTCGCACCAAAAGGATAATGACGCGATGCATATTGAACGCTTATCCACTTTGACATGTGGAATTTCGGCAAGAACGTCACCGGTATAAAGATTCAAGTCGCTTAGAATCCTTGTTTCCTTGCCGTGGTGCCATTGACCGTTGATCAATAGTTGATCGAAATTTGAATAAGGCGATGGAGAATCTTTTTTATTTCCCATAATGCATTCTTCCCGCGTGTTTCACCAAAAACCCCGTTGAAATGGCTCGGAGGAGGCTGATAAATTATTACTCCAGCCGGATAATCGGTTTAATTGTGATGCCCTTCTCGCTATCTTCAGCGGCTTGATTGATTTGATCGAGGGAGTAGAATTTCACCAGTTTGTCAAAAGGAAATTTTCCCTGCTGATAAAGCTCAACGAGCGCCGGAATGAAAAGATCGGGTTTACTATCGCCTTCGATGATGCCGATAATACGCTTCCCCGTCGTCATCACGCCGTTCACATCGAAACTTGCTTCCGTACCCAAAGCCGGCGCGCCGACAATGCCGCATGTTCCCCGTATCGCCAGCGCATCAATCGCTTGACGCAATACGGCAGGCCGTCCGCTTGATTCCAGCGTAAAATCAGCGCCGCCACCGGTAATCTTACGAACCGCTTCGACCGGATCGGTTTCCCGGCTGTTGATGGTATGCGTTGCGCCGAGTTCCATCGCCAGGGCCAGGCGCGAAGGAACCACGTCTGCCGAGATAATGGTCGTGGCACCGGCAGCCCGTGCCGCCATCACGGCGCTGAGCCCCACCGCGCCGCCGCCAAAAGCCGCGAAACTGCTGCCCGGGTTGACTTTGAGTGCGTTCATCACGGCACCGGCACCGGTCTGAATGCCGCAACCCAGCGGTCCGAGCAGTTCCAGGGGCGCATCGCTGGGCACCTTAATGACGTTACGCTCGTGCACAAGCGCAAATGTACCAAACGATGATTGTCCGAAGAAATGATCGTGAATCGGCTCTTGTGTATCGCCCGTTCCATAAGTTGCAATGCTGCCGTCTTCGCGCGCGCCATTGAAATTCAGCGCATAAAAATGCTCGCAATAGGTCAAATCACCATTCAAGCAAGGTTTGCAGTGACCGCACCACATATAGGTCAGCACCACGTGATCGCCAACCGCGACTTTCTTCACATTACTGCCGATCTGCTCGACTACCCCCGAGCCTTCATGTCCAAGCACAATGGGAAGCGGCACTTGATAAAGCTGATCGCGTGCGACCATATCGGTATGGCACATTCCTGTTGCTACAATACGGACACGCACTTCATCAAAATGTGGCTCGTCCTGTACCAGTTCTTCTATCTGGAAAGGCCCGCCTGGCTGGCGGACAACGGCTGCCTTGATTGTTTTCACCTGCACCTCCGTTTGGAATCGTTATTTCATGCTGATACTCAGGATAAAACTAGCGTATGCCTGATTTTCCAGGTGCAAGAATGCCATTGGGATCCAGCGCTTTTTTCAGTGTTTTGTGAACGTTTCTCTGCACCGGGCCATAGGTTTCCGCGACTTTATCCATGAATGCCGTATTGACGCGATAGGTGCCATACCCTCGCGCGGAGAATTCGGTCAGCAATTCATCGAAACACTGATAAGCCGCTTTTGTCTGTTCGGGATCGGTCTTGTCGTACAGTACATCGACGATATGATGCATGTCGCGCATGCCGACAATGAATTCGCCCGAATAATCCAGCCCGTATTTCGCCAGAATTTGCTTGGTCAGCGCCATTTGCTTGAGGGTCTCGCTGCCGCGCGCTTGCGAGACCGGCGCAAACCACATCGACCCGCCACCCCCGCGCCAGTTATACAACGAAAATTCCGTGAGCGTCATTTCTCCGCGCATAAGCTTGGCGCGATAAGCAAATGCGGGATCATCCGCTGCTTCCTGTTCCGTCAGGATTTTTGCATTGCCCGATTGACCGAACGCCTGCGTCACGATTTTCCAGTTCACATCAATCTGTTCCTGTGTCCCGTAAAGCGCCGCATATACGTTCCAGATCCCGAGTTTGTGATCTTTCATGATCCGATACACTGCTTCATCCGGAATCGAGCCCGGCCCGGATACATAATCACTGCGCTTGGCTTTTACCGGTGCTTCATAAAGCGCATGGGCAATGACCACAGCGTTGGGAATGACACCGCTGATGCGCAGCGGGCGAATCGTTTCGACGATCTCCACGATATCTTCTTCATGCTGATATTGAATCACAAACGGCTTGAATGCCGGTGGTTCAGGCATCAGCCAGAAACCGAATTTGGTGACGATGCCATAATTGGATTGCGTAAAAATGCCATCCAGATAAGGGCCATACCCCCATTTGAATACCTGCCAGGTATTGGAATTAGGCATCGAACCCATACCGGTACGCAACACTTCACCGTTCGCCAGCACAACCTCCATACCGCAAGCAAACAGGAAATGCTCACCATAGGGTGTATAACCTACACCACGATCCAGTGTATTACCGACTGGCCCCGCGATGGCGGAGGGTGCGGGCATCGACAGCCATAAGCCCAACCTGTGTTCTTTGATGTAATCGTAGAGTTGTTGATAGGTCACACCCGGTTCAACCAGGGCGAAAGCCAAGTCCTTATCCACTTCAAGAATGCGATTCATGCGTTTAAGATCAAGCACCACCTGGCCGCGCTCTGCCGGAGCTGCCGAGCCGTAGCCCAGGTTTTTTCCGGTGGAAATCATCCAGATCGGTACTTTGTATTGATTGCAAATCGCAACGATCCCCTGGATTTGCTCGACGGTTGTGGCCAGTAATGCAGCGGATGGCGTATGGTCGGCATCAGGAACCGGCATCATCGTCTTAATGTAAGGTGCGAGCTGTTCCGCACTGGTGAGTACAGAAGCGTCGCCCAGTACTCTGCGAAAATCACTGATGGCTGCATCGAAGTTTTTTTCCGATACGCCATTGGGTAACGCGATATATTTACGGGTCATACGGTATTCTCCCTACACGTCGATGACAAATGAAACAAAATGTTTTCCCGATAATTCTTGATGGTCCGGGTAACGCTGAGTTGACCGATTTACAAATACACGGCTGGAACAGGAATGTTGATGCGCTCCCATGCCCAATGCTGTTGCTACAACCGCATAGCCGATAGCTTCCACCCAGTTGTCAAAGCGGGGATGTTCAATTGTTGCACGCGCCGCTGCCTGACCCTGCTCGATGATGGGGGATTGATCGTCGCGGGATAATACCGATTTCCAGTTTTCCGATACATTCCAGCCAATCAGTTGGCTGGCTTCCAACGGAGAAATTCCGGCACAATGCAAATGAGTTGCGGGTTGCTCGGCCAGCCAATAAGATGAAAACTCCTCTAAGGATGAGCCTTTCATCACACCATCCACCTCCGCCTGTTCAAGAAAATTTTCGACGATAGAGAAATCATGCTGGCCTTGGCTGAGCAGGGATGCCAGTAATCCCCCCGCGCTGTACACCGGTGATGCGGTAGTCCACACGTGTCTCATAGAGAAGATGGCATCATTGCCGGAAGCAGACATATGTGATCCCAATGAAAGCAGGCGACCTTCAAGATTCCGCACCAATTCAGTGAAAATGGCAGCACTGCCATGATCCATGACGGCAATCCAACGCATATTCCGTGATTGCGTCAATAGATCCACGATATGCAGCGGGCTGGTTAATAATTCGTTTTCTAATTTGAATACCGGTAATGTACCTTGGCGGTAATTGGCATGATGGACAAAAGCCGCTTGAGTACCTTTGGCAAATGCTTCGTCTATCGGAGTATTTCCCAGTAACAGCTGGCAATTCTGCGTACTATTGAAAAGTGTTTGACTGATGGATGTTGCCTGCGTGACCGCGGGAACACCGAAGGCCAGCAAGGTTCCACCCGTAAGCATGCCTTTAATAAGGCTACGTCGCGTTTCATCCATGGAATGTAACTCCTTTAATGCTGAGCTTCTTTTTTTGAAATGAAATCTGCCAGTTTGGCTAATGACTCGTCATCGATTTCCGAATCCCGAAAGGCTGGCATGGCTCGATTTCCATTGCGAACGACTGCGCGGATATAGGCTGCGGGAAGTTCGCGATTAAGAATTTGCGGTCCGACCTGGGCTTCATGGCAATATGCACAGATTTTGGTGTAAATTTCTGCACCATCTTTCCATGCAAAACCAGTGTTGTTTTTCTCTTCCTGCGCTGACCATACGTTACTCATCATAAAAATGATTGCGAGCGCGAAACCGAATTGCAAGTTTTTCAGTTTTCTTTTTTTCATACTGATTCTCCAGTACTTCAATGCAATGATAACAAGCTGACAACTCTGCTGGCGTTAATCCAGATACTCTGGATTGATTGGCCGGAAATAAAAACCGGTAGCAAAATCCGATAATCCTAGTGCCATAGAAAGCTCGTCACTTTCTTCTCCATAATCTTCTCATTAAAAACAATCTTTGCCGTTGGATTACCCGCGCATGCAATACCGTAACAAACATGTAAAGGCAGTAAATGCTCTTCTCTCGGATGGCAGAATCGGGCAAATGGCGCTTTTTCCCACTCAATCAAGCGCTGTTCACGCGTTTCAGATAAAATCGCCGGATCGGTGCACGTTTCAATCAGCCAGTGATCAAATGCATCATTTTCTTTGCGGCTATCGATAGCATTTGAGAAAAATGTTTTCAAATTATGAAATGACATACCTGAACCAATAATCAGAATATTCTTCTCACGTAAAGATGCAATCGCTTTTCCAAGCGCAATATGCGCCTGAGGATTCAAATTTTTCAGCAATGATAACTGAATACAGGGAATCTGCGCTTGCGGATACATCAGCTTGAGCGGCACGAACAATCCATGGTCAAAGCCGCGGTGCTCGTCAAGTCTCGCCGGCACGCCGGCCACCGCCAGCAACGCATAAATCTCATCCGCCAATCCGGGATTGCCCGGCGCTGCATATTGAATTGTGTAAGCTTCGGCAGGAAATCCGTAATAGTCATAAATTATTTCAGGATGATTACTGCTTGTTATCGTCGCCTGTTCCTCTTCCCAGTGAGCGCTGATGACTAAAATTGCTGATGGCTCGTGTAGCTCGCTGACGATTTCCTTCAGAAAGAGAATCATCTTTTCATGCCCTTTGTCACCAAGAATCGGTAATGGTCCACCACCATGCGGTAAATACAGAACGGGCGAGAGTGTTTGTGACATTTGACGCATCATTAGAAACCTCTGCTGATAGAAAATCTGAGCTATTGTTAACTAACATTAACTCAGTGAACTTGCTTTCTCTTACCCATCAGGGGAATAGTTTACTGGCTATTTTCGCGACATGAGCACCCTGAAAGTGCGCTATTTTTATTTCGTTGTCTGAAGGCTGGCGCTTACCATCGCCCCCCGCAAGCGTGCTCGCTCCATAGGGTGATCCGCCAGTAATTTCACTCATGTTCATGATCTCCTGGCAGGAATAAGGAACTCCCACGATGATCATGCCGTGATGAAGCAAGGTGGTGTGAAACGAGGTAATCGTAGTTTCCTGGCCACCGTGCTGTGTACTCGTAGACGTGAACACGCCGCCCACTTTGCCGATCAGACCGCCGTTGAGCCATATCCGGCCTGTTTGATCAAGAAAATTGCGCATTTGCGCGCACATATTACCGAAACGTGTGGGCGTACCGAAGATAATGGCATCATAGTCTGGCAGCTCCTCAACGGTCGCAATGGGTGCTGCCTGATCCAGTTTGACACCGACCCTTCGCGCCACTTCTTCCGGCATGAGCTCGGGAACACGCTTGACGACAACCTCGGCATTCTCGATGCTGCGTGCACCTTCAGCTACCGCGTTGGCCATGATTTCGATATGGCCATACATGCTGTAGTAAAGAACAAGAACTTTCGTCATGCTTACCTCCTGGTTTCGTGATTCATGGCGCAGCTTGCAATCAGTTTATCCGAGAATTCTGCAAAAGTCTTGCACCATCTTTTGTATGTTCAAGCGGTGCGCACATCACCGGGATTGCATCATGAATTACGAGAAACTTTCTGTTCAGACCGGATGAAGCTCTGACTTGCATCAATTTTTATACGACCTGCCTGGTCGAAGTAACTTTGCCCGGTTCAATGCAGATATTTTTTCCGCCACAGCCATCGAAATAAATTGATTAAGACTTGTTCCATCACGTTTTTCCATTTTTGCAACTTCTTCGTTCAAGGATTTGGGTAGCCGTAAAGGATATGTCGTGGTTTCACTCATTGTCCAAGTCTACTGATTGCAGTTGATGGTTTTATTACCTCTATATTGAATGTTCCAGGCACAGCTCCACAATCCTTAAGATTAAAAGTTACAATGGCATCTGCACCACCATTTACAGCTATTTCCAACACCATCTCATCATTTGGGTCATGCAACATTGGTCGCCACAAATAATGTGTTTTAACAGGCTGAACTATTGCTGCGATGCTATCCAAAAACATTTGAGATTGCAGTTGCGTAAATCCAGCAGCGGTCAGTCTGATCTCCTTAATCTCGTTAGTGTAATCATTCATCTAAAATCCTAACAAAACGGATAAACGAAAGTGCTACGTTTCTTTTCGATCCGGCAGTCTGTAACTGGTGCTACGCCCTCTACCGGGATTTTGAATAAAGATGCCTCTTTCCTTCAATTCCTGAATATCCCGTAACGCCGTATCGTTTGAGCACTTGGCCAGCTTGGCGTATTTTGAAGTGTTCATGAAGCCCTCAAAATCATCTTCAAGCATGCGGTTAATGATCAGTCGTTGGCGATCATTGACGCGCTTTTGATTAATCGTATTCCAGAGCTGCGCCTTGAAGAGAACATTGCCAAGTGTCGTTTCGGCATTGGAAATCGCTCGGCCAAGGCAATCCAAGAACCATGACAACCAGTCTGTGATGTCTGGTGTTGCACGTTGCTGTTTCTCAAGCTGAGCGTAATAATGCTTCCGCTCTGCCTCAATTTGGGATGAGAGGCTGTAAAAACGGTCTTGCGTACCATCTGCTCGCGCCAAGACCATATCGCCAATGGCTCTGGCAATTCGTCCATTCCCATCTTCAAACGGGTGAATGGTGACAAACCAAAAGTGAGCAATACCTGCTTTAATGACTGGATCAATGTCATCGCCGTTGCCAAACCATTTGAGAAATGCCTGCATTTCTTTTTCCAAACGGCCGGCATCAGGGGCTTCAAAGTGAATCTTCTCTTTGCCAATTGGACCAGAAACAACCTGCATTGGGCCTGCGTCGATGGTACGCCAGCCGCCAACAGTGATTTTATGCATGCCACTCCGTCCTGTAGGGAATAGCGCAGCATGCCAATCAAAAAGACGGTCTTTAGTCAGCGGCTTAGAAAACTGCTGCGTGGCATCCAGCATCATCTCAACGATGCCTTCAATATCTCGGCTCGCGGGAATAAGCCCGGCGATATTGATCCCAAGCCTACGAGCAATAGAGGAGCGAACTTCCTCCGGGTTTAGGTTTTCACCCTCAATAGCAGAGGATTTGACTACGTCATTGGTCAGTGTGCTTAGGCTGGCTTCGCACTTGAACTCAAAGCCCAGCCCTTCCATGCGACCAAGCAAGCGTCCTTGACGATGGCGTATATCAGCTAACTTGGATGCAAGGGATCCCACATCCCATGTGATGTTTGGCCAGTTTTGATGTTCATGAACCCACATATTAATCACCGCATTATTTAAGGTGATCATAGGTGATATTCACCGCAAGGTCAAGGTTAATCACCGTATATTATGCGGTGATTAACCTTGCTATTCACCGCAAGATCACTCTAGCACTTAGCGCATGTCACGGAACACGATCAAGAAGTGGTTGCAAGTAACGGGTGATGGCGCAGTTAAATATCAATCAAAGAGGGAAGAAGCCTGGCAGGCTGGCACCATTTGAATTCAAGTAGTTGCTGGTGCTGGAAGCGGATGCTCGCCGTTTCAGGAAAGATCGTCGCACTACCAAAAAGCTGCTCCAGGATATCCGGAAGGATGGCTTTACAGGCAGTTATATGGCTTAAGTAGATATCCACGGAAAGCCCGGTATCAACATGTTATCAAACCGCATGAACTTAAGCCCTGGTTTAACACGGTCATGAATCAAAAAAATGATGTCGCCAGCCAAAACCGCGAAACAATCCGTGATTATTTATTATTGGTACTTTTTACCGGATTAAGGCGCGAAGAAGCCGCACGGATGACCTGGAACAATGTAGACCTGAAAGCTAGAACTTTAAAAGTGACCGATACCAAAAATCATCAGGATCATACCCTGCCCTTATCCGATTTTCTTTTTGACCTGCTGCAACAACGAAAAAATAACGCTATCAACGAATATGTATTTCAGAGAGCCAACGGAACCGGCTATATTTCTGAACAGCGCAAACAAATTATCAAAATCATCAAAGAATCCGGCATCAGGTTCACGATTCACGACCTGCGCCGGACTTTTGTAACCATTGCCGAAAGTCTGGATATTTCTGCTTACGCTGTTAAGCGTTTGGTCAATCACAAAATGAGCAGCGACATTACTGCCGGTTACATCGTAACCGACGTGGAAAGACTGAGGCAGCCCATGCAGAAAATTACTGACTATATGCTTAAATGTGCGGGCTATAAACCATCTGCGACAATTACCGAATTGCCCACAAAAGACTCACAGAGCAACTCATAAAATATACGTCATTGAAGGATTAACAAAACATGCTTACTATTGTTGAAACTGAAACTTTTGAACGCCTATGGCCATATTACCGGACAGATCAAACCCATGATGAATTTATCTCATTCATCACAGAAAATCCTGAAGTAGGTGATGTTATCAGAGGTTCCGGCGGTATGCGGAAAATCCGCTGGAGTCGATCCGGTTCCGGAAAATCTGGCGGTGTGCGGGTGATTTATTTTAATCGCATGGCAAATGGTGAAATCTGGCTGGTTTTCATTTATTCAAAAAATAAACAGGAATCGATAAACACAAAAATTTTGAAGGCAATAAAACATGAAATCGAGAAAACCATTGACTGACCAAGAATTGGAAGAATGGGAAAACAACCGTGACATAGGTGCTGAATTACTCGGGTCTGTACGCCAAATGAAAGCCGGGAAAGGCCGAATTGTGATGTCGCCCATTATATATGCACGCCAAAAATCAGGTCTTTCCCAAGTTGAATTCGCAAAACTCCTGGGCGTATCGGTAAGAACATTGCAGGAATGGGAGCAAGGCCGCCGACAACCCAGTGGCGCAGCTAAAAAGCTCGTCGAAATCGCCCAGCGCCACCCTGACGTATTAAAGGAAATTTCGATGTAATGCTTACCAAAATTATCTGTATGGTCTTATACGCGATCTGGCATTTCGACCCGAAGTACAAATAAATTGCACAGTCGGCTTTCGACCCTGAGTGGTCATTCGTCGGTAACGGCTTGAGCGTTTTGGAATGGGAAAGGCTGTATGGATCAGTTGATACGAGTGAGTCTTCCATAAAACAAAAAGCCCGGCACATAAGGCCGGGCTTTTTGTCAAACCAGTAGCCGGTTAAGGAGCCTGGATATTCGATGCCTGCTTACCCTTTTGTCCTTCTGTTACATCAAAACTCACTTTTTGGCCTTCCTTAAGTGTTTTGAATCCAGACATATTGATAGCTGAAAAGTGAGCAAATAAATCTTCGCTACCATTATCAGGTGTAACAAATCCAAAACCTTTTGCATCGTTAAACCATTTAACTGTACCTGTTGCCATGTGATTACTTCCTTTTAAAAAATAACGGGAGAATCCCCGAAGAACTACCTGAATCGAAGAGATTGCACATGGAATACCAGTACTGCAAAAGCTTTGAAACAAATAACTTCTAATCTTATACACTGATTGTGACTGAAAGTCTAGATAATTCAAGAATAAGAATTGACTCAAAAAAGAATTATCTAAGAATGCGTTGGAAAGGTGGTCTAATCTTTTGTTTCAGTGCTAGCGTAAACTTAGTAATGTCTGGTTTTGCCGAAAACAGACTGCTACGTCGTATTGATATTAATTTAGCGCGGAGCCCCAAGTCAGGTGGTCCAATACAAATTATTTACCTTGCCACCGCACAGCGGCTTGCCCTTGACAAGCTGTCGCCGCCTAAGAAAATCAAAATAAAGGAAGGATTGAATCGCTGCCACTTTCAACCAATTCTAGCGAACATTCAAAGTTGCCGATTAACCCCGTTACCAATCCACGACATTTCAATTCTTCGTACAAAACAGCGCTTATGGGCGGCGGCCTGTCAAGGGTGGCAACGCCTAGCGGCTAACCTTGAACATGATTCTTACGGCAAACCCATTGAGGAAGCGGCCGAACGGGTGGAAGCCTGGGCATCAACCTGAGGGATCCGGCAGTTCCAGCAGATCGGTGGGTAATCCTCCCATAAATTAGTAGGGGTTAGAAGTAGAATTTTCTATCATCATTTTATGAAAGGAAATTTTACGATGAAGAAGAATAAATTCAGTGAAGTTCAGATATTCAAGATATTGAAGCAGGCTGAAAGCGGGGTACCTGTTTCTGATTTATGCCGCGAGCATGGAATGAGCGCGGCGAGTTTTTATAAATGGCGCGGCAAATACGGCGGAATGGATGCCTCCATGATGTCTGAGATGAAGGCTTTGGCCGAAGAAAACCGGCGTTTAAAATAGATGTATGCGGAAATGAGCATGCAAAACGAGATTCTGAAAGACGTTTTGGGAAAAAAGTAGCACGGCCCTCACAGCGAAAGGCTCTGGCACGCCGCGCGGTTTACGATCGGCAGATCAGTATCTGCCTGTCTTGCGCGATCTTCGGGATCAGCGAGACGTGCTATCGCTATGAGGGCAAGCGCAATGCGGAAAACGAGCGCATTGCTGACTGGTTACTCCGCCTGACACAGGCCTATAAAAGATGGAGGTTTGGCTTGTGTTTTCTGTATTTGCGCAATGTGAAGGGCTTTGGCTGGAACCACAAGCGGGTTCACCGGATTTACTGCGAGCTTGAGCTGAACCTGCGGATCAAGCCGCACCGTCGCGTGGTGCGCTCGCTGGAGCAGATCATCGAATGGCGGGGCAAGCCAGAATGCCTGCGCTGTGATAACGGGCCGGAATATATCAGCGGCGCTTTACAATACTGGGCAAAAAGGCGCGGCATTACCGTACAATTTATTCAACCGGGCAAACCGCAGCAAAACGCATATGTCGAGCGTTACAACCGCACCGTTCGCCATGAATGGCTGGAAATGAACGAGTTTGACACAATCGAACAGGCGCAAAACACGGCCACAAGCTGGCTATGGACTTGCAATAATGAACGCCCTAATATGGCCATCGGCGGCATCACACCCGCTATGAAATTGGCGCAAGCCAAAACGGAGTTAAATTCTACTTCTTAATGCCTCTAATTTAGGGGGGATTACCAGACAAACATCCGGACGCACATGAAATAATTGAAGCCACGCAACCCGGTGTGGACACCGAGGCGAGGTGGGTCAAGAAGGGCGGCAAGTCAGTATTTGGTTACAAGCAACATACGGTGGTCGATGACGATGGTCTGGTCATGGCGGTGGAGACAACTGCCGCCAACCGGCATGACAGTCAACCCATGCTGGCGCTGCTGGATAAAGCTGGAATCGAGCCGGGTTGCCGGTTCCACGCTGACAAAGCCTATGGCAGCCAGAAGCATTGCGAAGCCTTGAAAGCGCGGGGCATCAAAAACGGCATTCAGGACAAGGCGGTGAGGAACAAACCGCTAACTGTGTGACAATTGCAACGCAATAAATTAATCACTCGACTGCGTTACGTTGTTGAGCGCACATTTGGCAGTCAGGCGCGTTGGTTTGGCGGCAAAATCCTGCGTTATCGCGGTCTGGCAAAAGCGCATGCATGGCATGTTCTACAAGCCATGGCATATAACCTGAAAAGATTACCCAGGTTATTTGTTGAAAGTTTGATGAGACAGGAGAAATGCGCCTTTTAAACAGAAAGCCGATAAAAAATACCAGAAAACGGGGTGATTCCGTATCAAATTTCGCATTTTCCCGCAGAAATTTATAAAAATCGGAGCAAATCTGATTGAGATCGCTAATTAACAATAGGTAAACCCCCGGCAGAGCCGGGGGACTCCCCAAGGTTTGACCGTAACGGAATCGCAGTAACATTCTCGTCCCAACCACGAGACGAGGAGTCAAAGATGAAGGAGTGCCAAAGTTTGAGTCATACACGCTGGGATTGTAAATATCATGTGGTATTGATTCCTAAGCGTAGAAAGAAATCGATATTTGGTAAGTTGAGGAAGCATATCGGTGAAGTACTACATGACCTTGCCAATCAGAAGGAAAGTAAGATTCTTGAAGGCCATTTAATGCAGGATCACATACACATGTGTATCAGTATACCGCCGAAGTATTCGGTATCGCAGGTTGTTGGTTTCATAAAAGGCAAAAGTGCGATAGCAATAGCGCGACAATTTGGTAGGAAAAGAAATTTCACGGGAGAAAGTTTTAGGGCACGTGGATATTTTGTGTCAACTGTCGGATTAGATGAAAAACTGATAAGAGCGTATATCCGGGAGCAAGAAAAGGAAGATGAGCGTTCTGATCATTTGAAGCTGGATATGGACATGCCGCTTTAGCGGCTAACAACAGTCCCTTTGAGGGACTCAGTCAATAAGCCTCCGGCTTTGCCGGAGGTGATTTAACTATTTTACTTAACATGATAATTCCTCCTGAACTAAATTACGTGAATGTTTCAATTATTGCACGAAAACATGATATGTTATAACATCACTTTTTTCAAATATTTTGAAAAAATAAAGTAGATGCAATGAATTTGCATTAAAGGTTAATTACTAACACTTTCCCGGATGAGGAACATAAGGAGTAAGGAGATAAAACATGATAAAAATCAATTTACAATCAAAACTACAGTCGGCACGCTGGTTTTGTACTGTTATCGCGATCGGTTTCTTGTTATTGCCATCAGGCAGAATTCATGCAGGTGTAATCAATACGGAATATTTCATCGGTGTCGATGGTCTATCGACCATCGGCAGTGGAATTTATACGGGTTTATCAAATCCTAACGCAGGTCGATTGACTTTTTTGTTTGCACACCCAGATGAAGTTCAACCCAGCTTATCGCATTACCATAGCATTGGCGCCTACAGCTACTCTGGTCCGGCTGATAATCCAACGATTAATTCGACCAATGCGAATAATCGCTTACCTGAAACGTTTTCGGGACAATCGCCGCTGCCGCTTTTGTCCGGCTCGGGCATTCATTCCGGGCGTTTGTTCAGTCAGGCGCTTCCAGATCTCGAATACAGCAATCTTCAGATGCATTCAACACAAAGCCTGAATGGTTTTGCAGCGGGTACAACAGAGGATTTCCTATTTCACAGCTCGGGGAACCGCTGGTCTGGTGCATTAGATGGTGCCATGGTCGGATTGCAGCTGGTTGGTATTACGAGTGGGTTGCATATTGCCAATGAATTGGGCGAGACAATTTTGTCGTCACTGAATGATATTTATAATCTGGGTTGGGGCAATAATTTGGCATTTCTGCCTACTTTTTTTACATCGGACGACGCGATTGGTGGTATCTATTCTGCATCGTTCAGACTTGTTGATCTGAGTGGAAGATTTCGCGAATCCGGTGTATTTAATTTTGATTTCCAGGTTTCACATCAGGTGTCTGAGCCAGTTACAATATTGTTGTTATTTGCAGGATTAATCGGAATTCTGATCGTTCGTAGATTTGATTTTTCAGCTTCAACATCAACTTTTCGCATTAATAACATGCAGGTTAATTAGTGTGAGTGCTGAGATGCCTGAAACATTTGATGAGTGGCGGCATTGTATTGAACAGGAATGCCAGATCAGATTGACGCGTGAGTATATTGAACAACGACTGATGATATTACGCTCAACGAATCATGATGAAACACAGCGATTTATTCGCCACTACGGCAATCATCACTGGCAGCGGGTGGTGAATTGGTTTGAGCAGGTGCTTTTATTATAATAATATAATTATATCAGTGGATTAGATTAAGCGCATGCTTAAAGAAAAGCTGGAACAGCAAAATGAAAGTTTCTCGCATAACGTACCTTCCGGTGCGTATATGTGTGCCGAACATCTGGAATTTTTTAAAAACCTATTGGCAGCTGAGAAAAGTGCATTGCTTAACAATGCACGGAAAACACTGGATCACATGCAGGAATTAGAACACTTGCCCGACTCAAATGACCGGGCAAGTGTG
>JAJSDU010000016.1 GCA_028577615.1 Nitrosomonas sp. | reverse complement strand
GTGTCCACGAAAGTCGGCGACATGCTCGACAATGGCCGTTTGCCAGGTGCGATGGCGTTCGCGCGCGAGCCATACAGGCCGAATACATTAGGGATGTTTTCACCGATAGCAAAGTCATCCATTTCGTTATTGAGCAGTACGCCGGTGCTGCCTGCGACGAATCCTGAGCCGAAAAAGGTGTTGATCGTCAGTGTCGCCGCAACGCGGTTCCCGGCCTTGTCCAGTACCGCGAAGTGCGTGGTTTGGGTACTCTCCGCCGGCAACTGTTGCGCTGATGGGGATGGCGGCGTAGTCTGACTCACGCCTGCCTTATCCGGATTGATGGCTTCTGCCTGCTGGCGTGCGTATGCCCTGCTCATCAGACGGTCTGCCGGAATCGCGACAAAATCACTGTCGCCCAGCAGTTCCGCGCGATCCTTGTAGGCCAGACGCAACGCTTCGACGATCAGATGGGTTCTCTGTACCTCATTCTGTTTCCCGTTCAACACGGTTTCAAGGATATTCAATGCCTGCGCCAAAGTCAGGCCGCCTGCCGAAGGCAGGGACGCCGAAATAATCTGCGCGTTACGGTAGTTGAATTGCACCGGATTTCTTTCAACGATGCGATAGTTTTCCAAGTCCCGTTCGCGCCACAGGCCGCCTGCCGCGCGCACAGAACGCACCAGCTCCCGCCCTATCTCACCCTGATAGAAACCGCTTTTACCGGACTGGGCGATCGCCGTTAATGTCGCGGCAAGCTGAGGCTGGCGAAACAATTCCCCTTCCGTCAGCAACTTACCGCCGGGCAAAAAAACAGCTGCCGTATCCGGATAGCGTGACAGTTTATTTTCATGATTTCGCAGTGTCTGAACAAAGCGCCGGTCCGCCTTGAAACCTTCCCGCGCCAGTTGAATCGCGGGCGCCAGAGTGTCCGCCAGCGTCAGACGGCCGTAGCGTGACAAATGCACTAACGCAGCCGGTGTACCGGGTATGCCCGCAGCCATCGGCCCGTCCAGCGATTTACCCGGTACCGGTTGGCCCTTTTCGTCCAGAAACATTTCACTTGATGCTTCGGATGGCGCCGTTTCACGGCTATCGATCATCACGCTGCGGCCTGTTTTTGCATGATGCAGCAGCCAAAAACCGCCGCCACCCAGACCCGAAGCATACGGCTCCACCACCGCCAGCGCCGCACTGACGGCAATAGCCGCGTCAAACGCATTGCCGCCTTTTTCCAGAATGCTTTCTCCTGCGGCTGTTGCAAGCGGATGCGCCGAAACTACGGCGCTTGCAGCGTGAACGTCGCTATATCCTGAGAACCCGCACAGCGCAGCAAAACAGATGACAACACAGCGAACGCGCAACGAACTGAATTGATCAATGAATAAGTTGTTCACAATTACTGGAGGATTTTTTAATGAATGAAATCATTGTAATTTAGCGTGCGATTAATTTGAATACCAATCCAGTCCGGATTCTATTGATCCATGACTATGACTATGGCAAGATTCCTGATTCATGCCTTACACGCATCCACGGAATCATGTCTTATGGCTTGATGCAACAAACCGGGTGGCTGTATGCTTTTGACTGTAAACCAACTTTTGAAAAGCAAATCCCTGAACAGCGCGTATATCGCTGTGACTGCTTTATTCAATCTTTAAACGATAGAGGTTATTTTGGAAGAATATATCGATCAAATTTCCAAGTATTTCACGAATGTCCCGCTGTGGCCTTTCTTTCTATTGGGATTCATCGGTCTTGTCTCGTTGGCCATTGAAGCGGTCAATCGCAAACGGCGCGAAGCCGCAATAGAAAATTTCCGCGCCATGTTCGAGGAAGATTTGCCAGGCCTGTATCCCACGGTTACGCGCTGGCCGGAAAATATCAGCGGCTACTTATGCTCCCGATTGCCGGAAATGCAGCATCATTTTGAAGTCTTGCGGGTTTTTATTCCGCAAAAACAATTGCGGGAATATAACATGGCGTGGAACAAATACTGCGACTTCTGCCGGGGCATTGGCAGTGTAAGGCATGCAACCGGCGCGCAATCTTCAGCCGATTCATCCGCACTGTCACCGGCCTCGCGCACTGATGATGAACTCAAGAAAGAATTCCATCAACTGATTACTGTTTTGCTGGAATTTGCCAAACCCAGATAACGGCTTTATTCTCGGCGTCACGCGGAACAGCGTGCGTTACGCCTGGTTCTTCATCTCGCGATAGAAGTTATTTTTGAAAAACAGGAAGGTGTAATCGATCGCCGACAGCACGCTGAACACTATGGCAAGAATCAGCAGCCACTGCGGAATGGCTTCCAGCCCGACAAAACACAAAAAAACCAGAAACTGAAATACCGTGGCGACTTTGCCTGGAATTCTGGGAACCACGTTAAAAAAAGCGCGCCAGTTTTTTTCCCAGGCGATGAACGATGCGCCGCAGAACACGGCGATTTCGCGCGCGCCGAACAACAGGAACTGCCACCACGCAATCTCTGTCTCCACGAACATCACAAGCGCAACGGCCAGCACAAAACACTTGTCCGCAATCGGATCCAGCAAGGCGCCCAACGGACTGCCCCAGTTAAACCAGCGGCTCAGCGCGCCATCCAGATATTCGGTTGCCAGCGCAACAAGCACAATAACCAGACGATACTGTTCGGGCGCAAACGGAAAAACAAACGCCAGAATTATCCGGGAAATAGTCAGACAATTCGGCAGGTGTTTCAGCATGATAAAAGTTTTTGTCCAAAACTTTGAGTGATTAGCGTCATGAAAATTATGGCACAGACCTGAAAGATAAATCCATATTTTTCACAAGGTCAAATGAATGCTGCCTCCTGGCCGGTTCTGACAGCCAGGTAGGACAGCAACAATCCGGTCGCGTCACGCTATGTCATTTTTTGTACGGCGCATTCAGACTGCCCAGCACATCGCCGCTTTCGGAAAAGATCAGGATCACATTATGATAGCGTGCGTTCAGCGGCATATAGAAATAATCGTCCTGTTCACCGCCTGCACTGGCCAGAAAGCGATGCAATTCGTTCCGCATGTCTTCGTTGACCGATACAATGGCATCAATGTTCAATGCATGCGCAAATATGACGTCTCTGGATGCCTTGAATGGCCGGTAAATATGAAGCTGTTCGAAAGGCGCCTGTTTTTCTTCGGTTATCCGTCGCAATACTTCGGTTAAGGTCGCGACATCCGTCGAGCGGTGCGCATGGATCAGCGACGGATGCACGTCACTGAATTGCGCCAGGCTGTCGAGCGGCGTACCCTGTTCTTTATAGACTTTGGCTGAAACAGCATAAAATTCACCATCCCAATGCACAATCGCCGCGGTTCTTTCGTTGTGCACGGTATAAATCCCCCAGATCAGCGCGCTGATCTGCAACAGGCCGATTGCACCGAGATCAAAACGAATCTCGCGCAGGGATTTTGCGGGATTAAAAATGATCAGGGTCAGCAACGGCCCCAGAACGAGATCAATCAGCGCGACAATCCGTATCCCCTGCCATCCGCCATCCGCGGTAAAGTAAGGCCAGGGATACCAGCGAAAAATTATAAAGTACGCCAGAACCAGGAAAATGATACTGCTTATACCCAGATGAATACCGGCAGCTTTGAATTTCGATTTCAAAAGTGAAGGCGGTTTTGTCATAACTATCGTTTGTTCCATGTTAACCTCGTTTACAGTGTTCCATAACATACGTTGAAAGGGAATCAAATCACATGGCTACACTAAGAATTCAGGGTTTTTAACAGAAAATGAGCAAAACGCGACGCAAGCAAAAAATATTGACGCAGCATATAATTGATGTGTAAAGAAATTTTTTTGCGAGCAGCAAAGTGTTGTGACAAAACCTGGATACTTAGAGACGCCCATAAGATGTTTCATTGACTTGGTCGTCAAGAAAAAACGTTATCTATAACGACAAACCGGCAGCGGATCTTAACAGCCTCACACCACACGATGAAAATCAGAACACTGCCATACACGCGAATTTGAAATGCGATTAAAATCGCAGTTGAAAATTTTTCTTCACCGCTTCCATCCACGAACACACAACCATGCAGCAATTTGATCTAGAGCTCGACGCGCGCGGACTGGTCTGTCCGCTTCCCATACTGCGCACCAAACAATCACTAGCCAATATGACACATGGCCAGATATTGAAAATTGTCGCTACCGACCCGGGCGCCGTGATTGATTTTCAGGTTTTTGCCGAACAAACCGGCAATACCTTGCTGTCGATGTCCGAAACCGGTCAGGAATTCGTTTTTTTTCTCAGGAAACGATAAGCGGCATTCACATCAGTATCACGATCAATTCCTTCGGCCCATGTACGCCGTAGGTCATTGTCTGTTCGATATCAGCCGATTTGGACGGGCCGGATAGCAGTATGACATTGGACGGCATGCCGATCATCGCCCAGTTTTGTATCCGCATCGCTTCCGCCAGGTTGTTATAAATCCGGTTTTTTTCCAGCAGAACAATATGTATTGGCGGCACCAGCGACAGGGTGCGTGGTTCGCGCGCATCAGGCCACAGGATTACTGTGCCGGTTTCCGCAATGCCGCCGTATGCGCTGGTCACCGCCGCATCGACTGCGGTAAACAGTTCGGATTTCCAGTCTTCGATAGACTGGGAATAGTTCTTAAGCGCTGGAAACCGGCGAGCTGCCGCATAAATCATCGCGCCCCGGCGGGTATGCGGGGATACCAGCAGATTGTTCAATGATCTGGCCTGGCAAACACCATGCAGAATATCCAGCCATGAATCGTGCGATGCGTCATGCACTTCGGTACGAACGGCGCGCATGCGGTTGATGAAACAGTCGATCCTTTCGTCCGGCCACAATACAGGATCGACAGGATCGTTTTGGTCATCACATTTTACAGGCGTGGAATCCGGATATTGCGATAAGCGCAGCCGGTCAAGAATGGCTTTGCGGGCATCATTCATGATCGATATCCATTGTGCGAAGGCTCTCGTGCAAAGTTGATCGAGCCGGTTTCGGCGCTTTGCGCGCCACCGTCCAGGCACCCATACCGGCTGGTAACCGGTTGCGCAGGCGGGTTGCAAGCTTCGTCAGTCGGTTGTAAATACCCGGATGCGAGCAGCACCAGGCCCAGATTTTCCAGATCGCCGCTTCCAGTGGTCTGCGTCTGCTGCCTGCACCGGGAACAACCGGTCTGCTGTTCTGGCTCTGCTGGTTTTTACGTACACTCTCCCAGCGCAGCCGGTTGATGATTGCGGGAATCGGAATACGAACCGGACATACTTCAGCGCATGCGCCACAGAGTGTCGATGCCTGGGGCAATTCACCGGTGGCAGCATCGAGTCCCTGTTTTTGCGGTTCGAGAATCGCGCCGATCGGCCCCGGAATCACGGTTCCATACGCATGTCCACCGATCTGGCGATACACGGGACAATGGTTGATGCATGCGCCGCAGCGGATACAGTGCAGCGTTTTCAGCAGTTCAGGATCACCGGCGATTCGCGAACGACCGTTGTCCAGCAGAATCAGGTGCACTTCATCCGGGCCGTCCTTGTCATCCGGCCTGCGCGGACTGTTGATCATGTTGACATAAGCGGTTATCGGCTGGCCGGTGGCGGAGCGGGTCAGCAGATTGAGCAGCGGCGGCAAATCGTCGAGGCGTGCGATCACTTTTTCAATGCCGGTGACCGCGATATGCACTGGCGGCACCGTGGAACACATGCGTCCGTTGCCTTCGTTTTCAACCAGACAAAGAGTGCCGGTCTCCGCAACCATGAAATTCACGCCGGTCAGGCCAACTGACGCGGCATGGAATTTGTCGCGCATAAAATGCCTGGCGCTTTGCGCCAATGTCTCGATATCCTCGCTATAGGGCAGTTCGGAAAAATGCCCGTGCATCAAGTGCGCGATTTCCCTGCGGTTCTTGTGAATCGCCGGCACAATAATATGCGCCGGTTTTTCACCGGCCAATTGCACGATAAACTCGCCCAGGTCGGTTTCCAGGCAATCGATGCCATGCGATTGCAGAAATGCGTTGACGCCCATTTCTTCGGAAACCATTGACTTGCCTTTGACCAGAAACGTCGCACGATGCCGTTGCATGATGTCGAGCACGATCCGGTTCGCCTGCAGCGTCGTCTCTGCCCAATGCACCTGTATCCCGTTGCGCTGCGCCTTGCTTTCGAATTGTTCCAGAAGTTGCGGCAACCGACGTATCGCATCGGCGCGAATCGCTGCACATCGATTGCGTAACTGTTCAAACGCGGCATCACCGGCCAGTGCAGCCTGCCGGTGCGCTCTGAGTCGGTCGACCACCGTTCTGAAATGCGTCTGCACCGCATCCTGTTTCAGTGCCTGGGCAACATTGCTGCGAAAGTCCGTGGTCATCGCTATCCCATTCCTATTTTTTTGTTCTTTCCCAGAGCAATTCCGCAATATGTTGCCCTGGCATGGCCTGATTCTGTTTCTCCATAGCGCCGCCAATATTCATCAGACAACCGCAGTCCTGGCTGACCAGCCGCTGCGCGCCCGTGGCGCGCACAGTGGCGGCTTTCTCCCGCGTCATGGCGGCGGAAATTTCCGGTTGCTTGATTGCGAACGTGCCGCCAAAACCGCAGCATTCGGCGCTGTTTTCCGGTTCCAGTATCTCGACATTACGCAATTGCCGCAACAAAGTATGCAGTTTGTCTCCCACGCCCAATTCGCGACGCGCCGAGCATGAGGTGTGCACAACCACGCTGACCGGATCGCCCAGGTCTGTCAGACGCATGTCAAGCACATCCACCAGAAACGCCGTCAACTCATAAACCCGCCCAGCCACATTCAGCGCGGTGGCTTCATCGGATTGACCGCGAAACAGTGCCGGATAATGCACCTTCATCATCCCGGCGCAGGAGGCCGAAGGAATGATGACCGGAATCGGCCGGGGGAACAACGCAAGCTGTGCTCGCGCCACGGCAAGCGCTTCGTCCCGATAACCCGAGTTCCAGGCCGGTTGCCCGCAACAGGTCTGGCTTTGCGGATAAATTACCGACACCCCCTCGCGCCGTAACAGTTCGATCGCGCTGATTCCAGCCTGCGGATAAAACAGATCGACGAGACAGGTGCCGTAAAAATACACCGCCTGCGGTTTTTCTGATACAACACGGTTATTCATGTTCAGGTATTCTCCCGGGATTTGAAATCATGCACCAGACACTCTATCCATTCCTGGCTTTTTTGCCGCTGCTGCTCGCCGCGCTGTTACTGGCCGGTTTCAACTGGCCGGCACGCCGCGCAATGCCGCTGGTATTTGCCGTGACAGCGGCGATTGCACTGTATGTCTGGCAAATGCCGTTCAACCGGATACTGGCATCGATACTGCAAGGTTTGATCTTAACCGGCGCTATTTTATGGATTATCTTTGGTGCAATCCTGCTGCTTAATACGTTGAAACACTCCGGCGCGATCAGCACAATCCGCGGCAGCTTTGCCGAAATCAGTCCGGATCGCCGCGTGCAGGTAATCATCGTAGCATGGTTATTCGGTTGTTTCATTGAAGGCGCATCGGGCTTCGGAACACCTGCGGCGATCGTCGCTCCGCTGCTGGTCGCGCTGGGCTTTCCGGCGATGGCGGCGGTCATGGCCGGAATGCTGGTGCAATCCACGCCGGTGTCGTTCGGCGCCGTCGGCACACCCATCGTTGTGGGCGTTACCGGCGGACTGGATTACGAAGGCATCGCCGAACAACTCATTGCCGAAGGCGCCAGCTGGGATATGTTTTACCGCTTGATTACCAGCGAAGTCGCCATCATCCACGCGCTTGCCGGGATTTTTATGCCGCTGCTGATCTGCATGATGCTGACCCGTTTTTTCGGCAAAAACAGATCATGGACGGAAGGTCTGGCGATTCTGCCTTTCGCCCTTTTTGCCGGAGCTGCATTTGTAGTGCCCTATGCACTGGCAGGCATATTTCTGGGCCCGGAATTTCCCTCGATTATCGGTGCTTTAGCCGGGCTCGCCATTGTTGTACCCGCAGCACGGCTTGGCTTTCTGATACCCCGGCGACGCTGGGATTTTTCACCGCCTGAAAACTGGCCTGCCGAATGGATGGGCAGTATTGAGATCAAACTGGAAAAATGTGCGGCGAGACCGGTGGTTTCGATTGCGCTGGCCTGGCTGCCGTATGCCCTGCTGGCGTTTGCGCTGGTCGTATCGCGGGTTAACAGCGACATCAAACATTTTCTGGGCCAACATCTGGCATTCAACTGGAATTCGATACTGGGCGAGGACGGCATTTCCGGCAACATTCAGTTTCTGTACCTGCCGGGTGGCATCATGGTACTGACCGCTCTGGCCACAGTCCTGCTGCACCGCATGGCATACCGCGAATTGCGCGCAGCCGCCCGAGAATCACTACATACGCTGCTGGGTGCCGGTTTCGTTTTGATTTTCACGATACCCATGGTGCGTATTCTGATCAATTCAGGCGTCAATGCTGCGGACATACCCGCCATGCCGCAAGTCATGGCGCAATGGGTTGCCGATACTTTCGGTGCTGTTTATCCTTTTTTTGCTCCCGCGGTTGGCGCGCTGGGCGCATTCATCGCCGGTTCAAACACGGTTTCCAATCTCATGCTGGCGCAATTCCAGTTTGACACCGCGCAACTGATCGGCGTATCGGGCGCGTTGCTGGTTGCCGCGCAGGCCGCTGGCGCGGCCGCAGGTAATATGATCGCCATACACAATATTGTCGCCGCTTCCGCCACTGTCGGATTATCAGGGCAGGAAGGAAAAATCATTCGCATGACCATACTGCCAACGCTGTATTACCTGGTTGCCACAGGCATAATCACACTCACGGCCATTCATGCACTGGATATCGCCGATCCGTTGATGCAGGAGATTTCATAATTAATGGTGCGGATACCAGCCGATTGCCGCTATACAAACCGATTGCGCAACCATCGCTCCAGCCGGTGTGTTGCGGTAACATCGTCACGGTTATAGCGCAATAGCGCGGATTTCAACCGTTGTCTCTCAGTCGGATCGGATTCAGACAGAAAGCGATTAAACTGCACAATCGACCATTGTGAGCCGGAGGTCTCATCCTCCCACTGGAAATTGACCAATGCCGGATGCTTGCAGATATCCTTCAGACCGTAACCTCGCAGCGGCAGCACAAGGTTGTCCTGCACCGCTTTCTGCAGATCGAACATCGGCCCAGAGCTGCTGCCATGCGTTTTGCCGAGCAACCATTGCACGGTGGCTTGTTCGGTCATGTTATAGCGCTGCGCATACTGCTTTATCACGGCTTTTTCATGATTGGAATAATGCGCCAGAATAACCGGTGAAAAGGCGTTGCGATAGCGCTCAATCTTTTCCAGAAACGCCAGCCAGCCCGCGTAGTCTTCGGTTTCATGATCGGTCCAGACATAATCGAAATCAGCATGCGTATAAGGTGGCGCAAGCAGACCCCAGAGATAAACATGCCGCTCACGCGTTGCGGTGAGCGGATTATCCTCGATATCAAAGTGTATCCAGTGACCCGCCGGCAGTTCGATGGTATTCAACTGAATCACCTGATTCTGTAAATACGCCTGTGCCTGCACCACCGCACGTTGTTTCCGCTTGATGCCGGATAAATGCGGCACATCCGGCAGGGTTCCGGGATCCTGCGCCGCGAGTTGTGATATGGTGCGGATGCCCGATGCGGCCAGATGTTCCGCTGAACGCCCATGCACACCGTGCAACAGCGAAATATCTTCCTGACTGACGAAAAGCGGCTGGCAGTGTGCAAAATAAGGACAAATCCGGCATTTGCTATGGCTATACCGCACCTCCGGCTGCTCAGGTTGTCTGCGCAACTGTTGCATATCGGTCAGAAACGCATCCACCAGCGCATTGATTTCATCGCCGATTACGGCGGTGCGATTGTCGCCCAGAAATACAATCACCGGCAAATCGGTTTCCAGCAGCCGGCGATACAAGCCTAGCTGTATCCGCAATCCTCGTTTGTTTTCGCTTTGCGTCAGTTTGGCATCCGCGGGCTGATACTGACCGCTCTCATGGCGGATCAAAAAATCCGGAAAACCGACAAGCCCCGCATCCGGATTCATCAAACGCGCCTGATAGATGATCGGTACGCCCTGCTGCATGAGCATCGATGTGTGCTCGAACGAACCGGCGTGATGCACGTCATATTCATCCTGCAACTGTCTCAGTATGCGGCGCTCATGACGCAATCCGGCGTCAGACAGCAGACGGGTAAATGCATCCGCTTCAAAATCGGCGGCCTGATGCATATCCAGCCACGCGCGGCGCCTGCAGGATGCCCAGGATGCTGCGTCACTCGGTCTGATCAAACGGAAGCCATGTGCATTGTGTATCATGTTCACAGTCAATTGAAGCTGCGCGGAATAGCTGCAGAATGAGATGAATAGCTCAACATCGTAATCAAATACGCATTCAGCGATGCAAAAAACTGCGATTCTAACAGCATATGACGTAAAGCATTGCGCCACAGCGCTTGCTTATGGAATCCGACTCCATTGATCAACGCCCTTAAATTTATTGCCCGTCAAAATTCAGTTTTTATTACGGTTCGCGTGCTGGTATACTTACCGGTCTTGATGCACGTGTGCATCGGATGATTAATGGCGGGCCTCCCCGCATTGCACGGTAGTGAACCTGGTCAGGTCCGGAAGGAAGCAGCCACAGCTACTTTTTGCAAGTGCCGGGGGTTCGGCTCGCCACCTCCAACGCTGCTGGCGGAAACCACAAAAAATCATCACCAGCTTCCGGTGTCGTGTGATTCACTGATTAACTAACAATGCTTCTTCAGCGCCTCATTTTTTAGTAACGTGTCCCCATCACAAGTTCTTGCACGCAAGTGGCGGCCCAGAACATTTTCCGGATTGACCGGACAGACGCATGTCGTCAAAGCTTTAACCAATGCGCTGGAACAAAACCGCCTGCATCATGCCTATCTTTTCACTGGCACACGCGGCGTAGGGAAAACCACCATTGCACGCATTTTTGCCAAAGCGCTGAATTGCGAAAAAGGCATCACCGCAACACCTTGCGGTATCTGTGCGGCGTGCACGGAAATTGACCGCGGTCATTTTGCCGATTTAATCGAACTGGATGCGGCATCCAACACGCAAGTGGATCATATGCGCGATTTACTGGAAAGCGCGCTTTATGCACCGACCAGCGCACGTTTCAAAGTTTACATCATTGATGAAGTGCACATGCTGTCCAAATCGGCATTCAATGCCATGCTGAAGACGCTGGAAGAACCGCCCGAGCATGTTAAATTCATCCTGGCGACCACCGATCCGCAGAAAGTACCCGTTACCGTACTCTCCCGCTGTTTGCAGTTCAATCTTAAACTGATCCCCGCAACACTGATCGCCGAATACCTGCAAACCCTGTTAATCCAGGAAAATATTGCATTCGAGGCAACCGCGCTGGAACTGATCGCCCACGCAGCCCAGGGCAGCATGCGTGATGCACTGAGCATTCTGGATCAGGCGATCGCGTTTGGCGAAGGCCGAGCCGTCGAAGCGACAGTACGTGAAATGCTTGGCGTCATTGATCACCGCCATCTTTATGAACTGCTTGACGCACTGCTTGCAAAAGACGGCAAACAGCTGTTATCCATCGCCGCGGACATGGAAGCGCAATGCCTTTCGTTTGATACTGCGTTGCAGGATCTCGCCACCATTTTTCATCGCATTTCACTGGCTCAGACCGTACCGGACGCGATAACCGAAGACATACCCGAATATCTCAGCATTCGGGCACTGGCGGAAGCATTTTCACCCGATGACATACAATTGCTTTATCAGATTGCCCTGCACGGCCGCAGCGACCTGTACCTGGCGCCGGATGAATACACCGGTTTTACCATGACGCTCATCCGCATGCTGACCTTTATGCCGGATGAACTTCCGTTGGCGGATTCATCAGCGGAACGGCAAAGCGTGCCTGCGTCAGTCCAGAACAACGACACTTTACCTGGCGTGACAAATGCACCCGGCAAGCCGAAAGCAGCGCCACAAAAAAATGGTGCAAATCAAACGGCGAGCGTCAGAACAGCCGCGCCATCGCCGCATGACTGGCCGGAGCTGGTCAAGCAGCTGAAACTGATCGGCATGGCCAAAATGCTTGCGCATCACAGCGAAGCAAAACACATGACCGATAGCGAAATTGAACTGCTGATACCCGAAGCGCACAAACACCTGCTCGACAAGAAATATCAGAACGCCATTCAGGTTGCGGTCGATACTTATTTCGGCAAACCGGTTAAACTCAGTTTCTCGATCGGCAGTCTTACCGGTATGACGCCGGTTACGCTTCAGCAGCTTGAGAACGCGAAAAGGCAGGCCAACGCAATCGCAGCCATTGAAAAAGATCCGATCGTGCAGGATCTGGTAGACAGTTTTGACGCAAAAATCATAGAATCCTCAATTAAACCCCTACCCACCCAAGGAGAAAAAACATGAAAGCGAATATTGCCAACATGATGAAACAGGCGCAGCAGGTACAGGAAAATATGCGGCAAATGCAGGAAAAACTGGCCACTATTGAAGTGGAAGGCCAGTCAGGCGCCGGCATGGTCAAAGTGGTCATGACCTGCCGTCATGATGTTAAAAGCGTAAAAATCGACGACAGTCTGGTTGGCGACGGTGATGATAAGGAAATGCTGGAAGATTTAATCGCGGCCGCATTTAATGACGCGGTCCGCCGCGTCGAGTCGACCACACAGGAAAAAATGGCCGAACTGACCGGCGGACTGGGATTACCACCAGGCATTAAACTGCCATTCTGACGCTGACAGATGTCGAAAAACGATCTGCAAAACAACACTGCCCGTTATTTTATATGCCTGTAAACAGAACCTACAAACCGGTCAGAAAAAAAATGCCGCTGCGCGCACCGCGCACTGCCGAGCAGGACGCCGCTGCAGCAGGCATAACGCACAAACTGCAAAAACTGCTGGCGCAAAAAGGCTTGGGCTCCAGACGCGAAATGGAAGCGTTGATCGCCTCAGGCGGTGTCAGCATCAATGGCAGAACGGCCGTTCTGGGTGACCGCATCAGCGCACAGGATCGGGTTCAGATCGGCAAGCGCGTTATCCGCTTTGACTTTGCCGACCGTCTACCGCAGGTATTGCTGTATCACAAGCCGGAAGGCGAAATCGTCAGCCGCAGCGATCCGGAAGGCCGCCCAACCGTTTTTGACAAACTGCCTCATCTGAAGTCTTCCAAGTGGATAGCCATTGGACGCCTGGATTTCAATACCAGTGGTTTGCTGATTTTTACCACCGACGGATCACTGGCCAATCGTCTGATGCACCCGCGTTTTGAAATGGAACGCGAATACGCGGTACGCATTATCGGCGAACTCACCACGGAGCAAATCACGCAGTTAACCACCGGCGTTCAACTTGACGATGGCATGGCGTCATTCGATCTGCTCATCGAAGAAGGCGGCGAAGGCATCAATCACTGGTATCGCGTTGTGCTGAGAGAAGGCAAGAACCGTGAAGTCCGTCGCATGTTTGAGGCCATTGGCGTGACAGTCAGCCGTCTGATGCGTGTGCGTTTTGGCCCGATCAATCTGCCGCCCCGTATCAAGCGCGGCCAATGGCTGGAACTCAGTGAAAAAGAAATCCGGCGTCTGCTGGCTTTGCTGGCCAGAAGGCAGGCCGGGGACAACGATCGTAACGAAGACGAGGCTGATTAGCAGAATGTTGAAGAATTATCTGCGTTGCCGTTGCGGCGTTTAAAACGGGCTCAAAATGCGCATTTATTACACATAAACTCCGCTTTTTTACTCGGCGCCAGCGCCGCGCCCTGCGGACCAGCCTCATGGCTGTTCGCTGCGCTTTGCTTGCGTCGCCTGTTTTTACCTTGCATTGACTACCTCGATCACATTTTTCAACATCTTGTTAAGCCCCGGATTTTTCGATCATACGACCCTCAGCCGGGAAGCTGATCACGGTGCAATAAAAACACAAACTCATCACCCGCGCTCGTTTCCAGCCAGGTAAACGGCGTTAGCGGATATTCGGACAGCAAGACATCGCGGTTATGGCCGATTTCCACGACGAGCAAACCTTGATCGGTCAAATGCGCGGCGGCACCAGTCAGAATTTTCCGTGTCGCATCCAGTCCGTCGGCACCGCTGGCCAGTGCGTTCACCGGTTCATGGCGGTACTCTTCGGGCAGCTCTTCCATTGAATCCGCGTTGACATACGGCGGATTGCTGATAATCAGGTCATAGCGCCTGCCAGGCAGTCCGGTAAACAAATCCGACTGAATCAGACGTACCCGCTCCTGTAACTGATAATCCGCAATATTTCGACCAGCAACCGCCAGTGCACCTGGGGATATATCGACTGCGTCAATTTCAGCCTGTTCAAATGCGTGCGCCATCAATATTGCAAGACACCCGGAACCGGTGCATAAATCCAAAGCGGTATGCGTTTCCGCGGCATCTGTAATCCATGGCTCCAGCCGGTTCTGCAACAGTTCGGCAATAAATGACCGCGGGATGATCACCCGTTGGTCGACATAAAATGAATAACTGCCAAGCCAGGCTTCATGCGTCAGATAGGCCGCCGGCTGCCTTTCGGTAACCCGGCGCTCGAGAATATCGAGCACCTGATTCACCTCTGTGCTGGTCAAGCGGGCATCCAGGAACGGTTCCAGATGATCGAGCGGCAAATGCAGCGTATGCAGGATGAGATACGCCGCTTCGTCGTAAGCGGTATTCGATCCGTGGCCAAAAAACAGTCCGGCCTGATTGAATCGGCTGACCGCGAAACGCAGCAGATCGCGCAGTGTATGTAAATGATTTTTTGCCTGATTAAACATGCGTTATGATGGAGTGCCCATTAATTAAAAAGTAAAATCAGCATACCCGAAAGCAGTTGACTATATCAATGACGAACAGCGATAAAGATATACAATTTATGCGCGCAGCGCTTGAACAGGCCGCTATCGCTGAGACCTTGGACGAAGTGCCAGTGGGTGCAGTTATTGTTCGCAATGATACGATTATCGGATGCGGTTATAACTGCCCTATTTCATCGCAGGACCCAACCGCGCATGCCGAAATTATGGCGCTGCGCGATGCAGGACGCCACCTCAGCAATTACCGTCTGCTCAACTGCACGCTTTATGTCACGCTGGAACCTTGCCTCATGTGTATCGGCGCATTGTTTCATGCGCGTATAGAACGCCTGGTTTACGCGACACCCGATCCCAAAACCGGGGTTTGCGGCAGTGTCATCGATTTGCCCGGTAACACGCAATTGAATCATCATTTGCAAGTACACAGCGGCATTCTTGCCGAAGAAGCACGCTGGCAGCTCAGACGGTTTTTTGCGGAGCGGAGAGAGCGGTGTAAAGCAAACAGACTCCTGGACTCACTCAACGGCGGATGCACTTTATCATGAAAATACACATCACAATTCCAGATCAGCGGCTTACGTTAATTGACGACGAGGGCGCAATGCTTAAACAGTGCCTGATTTCTTCGGCAAGAAACGGAACAGGCCAGCAACGGGGAAGCTTCTGCACGCCGCTTGGCAGGCACATTGTCCGCGCGAAAATCGGCGCTGGACAACCTGTCAATACGGTTTTCGTCCGCCGCCGCCCCACCGGCGAAATCTATACGCCGGAATTAAGCAGGCAATTTCCCAAACGGGACTGGATACTTACACGCATTCTGTGGCTGTCCGGATGCGAACCCGGCTATAACCGGCTTGGCCCGGTTGACACCATGCGGCGGTATATCTATATTCATGGCACACCTGACAGTGTGGAAATGGGGAAACCCGGCTCCATTGGCTGCATTCGTGTGGCCAATCATGATTTACTGGAAATTTTCGAAAAAATTCCGGTTGGCACCGAAGTCGATATTTCCGGTTAACCGATGCGTATTACCGCCTGCCGCACCGGCGTGCATGCTTTAGATCATCCATACAGCGCGATTTTATAAACGAAAGCAAATAATCCGGCCAAGGAAAATTAAACCATGATTCAAAGATGCTTTTTGTACAGAACTTTAAAAGGTTTGCAGCATGTCTGGTTTGCGGTTGTTTTATCGTGTTCCGCCTTTTCCGCGCAGGCTGCCGAAGAATGGATTTATACTGTCAAGCCGGGCGATAATCTATGGAATATAACCGAGCGCCATCTCACCGGTATTCGCTATGTCAGTCGCTTGCAGCAGCTGAATCACGTCCGTAATCCTTATGTGATCCCGCCCGGCACCCGGTTGCGTATTCCCGTCGCCTGGACAAGGGTAACCGAGGACGTCCAAGCCCGGGTGGTCAACGTGCATGGCGCTGTCAACATCATACGCCCCGACCAGACTGTCCAGCCCGCATCGAATGGCATGCTGCTCGCGGCTGGGGATAGCATTCAATGCACCGATGACTCTTTTGTTACCGTTGAGTTTGCCGATCAATCCCGCATGCGCGTGCAGGACAACAGTACCGTACGGTTGGATACGCTAAAAATTTTTGGCGACTACGGTCTGGTAGATACGCTGATCCGGCTGGAAGAAGGGCGCACCGAAAATTCAGTGCCCGAGGAATCAACCGGCACACGCTTCCGGATCCAGACGCCTTCAGCCATAAGTTCCGTCAGAGGAACCGACTTCCGCGTAGGTACGCTTGATTCGCAGTCGGCTACTGTCAGCGAAGTGCTGCAAGGCACTGTCGAAGTCAGCGGCGCAGCTAAAAACATTGCCTTGACAGGCGGCTTTGGCACAGTGACTTCGCTCGGCGCATCACCAGCACCACCCGTAAAGTTGCTGCATGCACCGGATTTAGCTGAGACCGGCCGTTATTACGAAAGCCTTCCGCTCGTTATTCAGCTGGCACCACTGGAAGGCGCACAGGCGTATCGCGCTCAAATCGCGGTTGATCCCGAATTCAAAACTCTCTGGTCGGAATTTGTTACCACGACATTGCCTTTCCGCGACGGCAGCATTCCTGATGGACACTACTGGCTCAGAATCCGCGGCATAGACGGATCCGGAATCGAAGGCTTTGACGCAGCCATCCCCTTTGGACTCAATGCACGTCCTGAACCGCCTTTTGTGACAGCGCCGTTGCCCAATGGCATGACTGCGCCCGAAAACCAGGAATTTAGCTGGACGCTGCAATCGGAAGCTTCTCATTATGCCGTCATGATCAGTCAACTGGCTGATTTCTCCAGCGTGATTTATTTTAATCCCGAGGTCAAAGGCAATAGCATAACCTTGCCTGACTCTCTGGTCCCGGGGCATTATTTCTGGCGGATTTTTTCAGTTTCCGCCCATGAAGGCGCAGGACCGTTCAGCGATACCATGCCTTTCAGAGTGCCTTATCCCGGCCCTCTGCTGGAAAGCACGGAAATTGATAAAAACGAGTTGACCTTCGCGTGGCGCGCCCCCGCCAAAGGACAACACTTTCACTTTCAGTTTGCGCGTGATGCGGCTTTTACCGAAATCATTTATGATGAAATGACAACGGCTGCACGGGTTACTGTCGCAAACCCCGGCGGCGGCACCTACTATCTGCGCACCAAAACAATTGAAGCCGATGGCTTCCAGGGACCTTGGGGATCGGCGCAGGTGGTTGAGATTCCCCGCGATATGCCTTACTGGTTATTGATACTGATACTGCTGCCACTGCTTGTGCTCATATGATTTATCTGAGACACCTGCAACGACAATACAACACTTTCATAACACGCATCCTGTCGCTACTGGCAATTACCGCGATTATCAGCTACACAGAAGTTATGGAACGCATCGATTTTGTTATTTATGATGCGATGAATACGCTCCAGCCGTCAGCAAAGGATACGGATCTCGTTATTGTCGCCATTGACGATACGAGCATCCGCGAACTCGGCGGCTGGCCCTGGTCCAGGGGTGTGCATGCCGAATTGATCAATCGTCTGACATCGATTGGAAATCAAACAACGGCATTCGATCTGCTGTTTTCTGAACTGCAAGCCAACGACCCTCATGCTGATCAACTGTTATCCGAAGCCATTGCCGCACATGGCCATATCATTTTTCCGGTTGCACCAGTAGTATCAACCACCGAATCCAATCTTCTGACGCTGGCCATGCCGCATCCGCTGTTCAGCCGCCACGCCGCGCTGGGACACACTGATATAGAACTCGACAGCGATGCGATTGCGCGGCGCGTTTTTCTGCATGCGGGTATCAATATGCCCGTATGGCCCGCACTGGGACTGCTCCTGGCGGAAAAAATGCCCTTGACAAAAGCCCGCTCCCCTGATCAGGAACGTATGACAAAAACACCACTCCCGTCATATCACGGCAGATTCTGGGCGCGCACCGGTGAAGTACTCATCCCGTTTACCGGGAAACCCGGAAGTTTTCCACAAATCAGCTACTCCCGCGTTTTATTTGATGATGACGTACTGGCCAGTCTTAAGGACAAAGCTGTCATTATCGGAATGACCGCAACCGGGATGGGAACACGTTTCGCGACACCGGCATCATTGGCAAACAGACAGCCGATGACCGGTGTTGAATGGCACGCGAATATTTATTCGATGATTCAGCACAACCGCATGATACATCCCGCTTCCAGTGCCGTAGCAATCCTGATTACGCTGTCATGGGTCACGCTGATTCTGGTTGTCACCGGCGCTTTAAAAAATAATTTCACCATCCTGTCTCTGCTGGCATTGCTGCTGCTCACACTGATTCTGGGTTATCTGTCGCTGCATTTAATCAATCTCTGGATCCCTCCTGGAGCCGCCCTGTTCGGCGTTATTGCCAGCTATCCTTTATGGAACTGGTATCGCATCAATCAATTTCTCCGTTCATTCTTAATCAACAAGATACAGTCAACCACCGCACTTGAAACCATCGGAGACGGTGTCATCATTACTGATGCCAGTGATCATGTGATTTATATTAATCGTGGCGCTGAGAATATTCTGCGCACACAACTCAACCAGGCTACCGGCAAGCTTTTGCGCCAGATTGTCCATATTGAACCTGCAACAGACTGCACTCCGGCGGATCAGAATTCCGCTGTTAATCCGGAATCCGGTCTGGATACACCCGGAACACTGGAATGTCAGATCAAGACAGCACTGAACGATCGTCGCAACGTTCGAATCACCCGGAATCAGCTGCACGATGAAAAGCGTGTGCTCATTGGATCGGTCATCTCAATGACCGATATTACGGACACCGTCAGATTGACGCAACGCGTCGCTTTTCAGGAAGAATATGATGCACTGACGAAATTGCCGAACCGTGCGAAATTGTTATCCCGTTTCGATCAGCTGATCAGATTGGCGGAGGAAGCGGAAAAAACCATTACCGTATTTTTTGTCACACTGGACAATTTCAAGAAAATCAATGATGCCATGGGTCATCAGGCCGGGGACAAACTGTTGCGTATCGTTTCACGGCGTCTGGATGGAATTGCCGATCAGCACGGTGTGATTGCGCGATGGGGTGGAGATGAGTTCATTATCCTGCTTGACCACTTAGGCAGCAGCGAATCGGTTGCTGAAGTCGCGCAAAAAATATTGCGCGTCATTGAACAGCACTTTGAAATCGACGGCATGAGAATTTTTGTCTCAGCAAGTATTGGCATCAGCTTCTATCCGCAGGACGGTGTTTCCAGCAATCTGGTACTGGAAAAAGCGGGCACCGCGATGTATCAGGCAAAGCGCGAGGGCGGCAATCGATTTGACTTTTATTCGCCGCAGTCTTCCGTCATCTGGACACGGGATCGGCTCGAGCTGGAAAAAGATCTGCGCACAGCGATTGAGCACAATGAGTTGCAGGTTTTTTTTCAGCCTATTGTCAATGTCGTGTCGAACAAAATCACCCATATCGAAGCACTGGTCCGCTGGCAGCATCCTGAACGCGGTTTTTTGCCGCCGAGTGAATTCGTGCCGCTGGCGGAAAATATCGGACTCATCGGGCAACTCGGAGAGCGCGTGCTCTCGATTTCCTGCGTGTTCACCAACCAACTGCTGCAGGCAGGCTATCCGGTAAAAGTATCCGTCAATGTCAATCCGCGGCAGCTCACCAACCCGGAGTTTCTGGAAACAGTTTTTAAAATACTGCAGGAAACCGGATTACCTTCATCGACGCTGATGCTCGAGATTACCGAAAGCGCGATTGTCAATAATACCGAGCGCGCCAGCGAGATCCTGGCACAAATCAAAGCCGTCGGCATCCAGATTGCACTGGATGATTTCGGCACCGGCTACTCATCGCTCACTTTGCTGCGTGAACTACCCATCGATATCCTGAAGATTGACAAATCCTTCGTCCGCACACTGGACCAGAATCAGAACGATCAGAAAATCGTCCAGGCCATTATCGGCCTGGGTGCAAACCTCGGACTGACCGTTGTCGCAGAGGGCGTGGAAACCGAGCAGCAATCGCGGATGCTGTTGCAGCATCATTGCCGGTATCAGCAAGGCTATTTCTTCAGCCGTCCAGTCCCGTATCCCGCGCTTCTGGAATTGATTACCAAAAAAATGACCGCTGGGAAACAACTGGAGGCCGGCTGAGAAGCGTCAGTGCAGTGATTGTTGCTGCCTTGACAAACCGGCTGTCTCTGTCACAAACTAAAATCCCATGCCCGATTCATTCATGCAAAGGATTTGAGATCAATCTTTTTGCTGGGAACTGAATGCAGAATTCGCTGCCCTTTCCAACCGTACTGGTTATTTTCAGACGCGCCTGATGGCGATTGAGCACATGCTTTACAATCGCCAGCCCGAGTCCGGTGCCGCCGGTATCCCTGGAACGGCTGTTATCCACACGGTAAAACCGCTCGGTCAGCCGTGGAATATGTGCCGCGTCTATGCCAACGCCGGTATCGCGCACATAAAACAATCCCTTGTCATGCCTGACTTTCCAGCAGATATGGATTTCGCCGCCTTCAGGCGTATATCGAACCGCATTGCCGATCAGGTTTCCCATTGCGCTGCGCAATTCTTCCCGGCTGCCAAGAATCTGATCTTGGCTGCCTATGTTTAAATGGATTTTATGTTTTCCGGCGCTCAGTGATTCAGCTTCACGATACAGTTCCTGTAACAGCGATGGCATATCCACTGTACTTTCATGGAGTTTGTTCAATGCATTTTCCAGACGTGAGAGCGTCAGCAGGTCCTCAACCAGGCGCTGCATACGGGCAGCCTGTTCCCGCATTGCCCCCAGGGCGAGCCGCAGCATTTCCGGATCAATGCTGTCTTCAGCAGCGAGCATTTCAAGATATCCGCCCACGACCGTCAATGGCGTGCGTAATTCATGTGAAATATTGGCGATAAAATCGCGGCGCATGGTTTCAATGCGCTCATAACTGGTCACGTCGCGACTGATCAACAGCCGCTGGTTCTTGCCGTAAGGCACCAATTGAATCAAAAGTGTCAAGCGATGATGACGCATTTGTTTCAGCATCAATGGCTTGTTGAATTTCCGCGCGGCAAGATATTCCACGAATGACTGCTGCCGCACCATATTGGTGATCTGTTGTCCTTGATCGAGTTCAAGATTGATTCCCAGATGTTTCTCCGCAACCGGATCGCACCATTGAATATGATCTCCCTCATCCAGAATAACCATACCATCAGGCATGGCGGCCGTTACATTCTGCAGCTGCTTTAATTCAAGATCCATGAGCTGTTGACTCTTGTTCTGCGAGCGGACGTACCGTGCCAGATGCGCGAATACGGCATCCCAGGCGCCGGATCCCGCCGGGATGCTCGCCGAAGTATGATCAGAAATCAGCAACCATTCTTCCAGCGCCATCAAATGGCGTGTATGGTGGATGACCAGAATCAGCAGGGCAACGCTCAGGAAAAACCAGCCATAGACCGCGCCGCTGATCATTCCGATCAGCAACGCAACGAGCGCAGCAGCTAAAACTAATCCAAGACGCCGAAAAATATCAGACACATGCATAACCTTATAAAAATCCGGATAGCAAGATCCGGATTTATTGCAAAATCGTATTTAAATGTCCTTGAAATACTGAATGATCTACAAATGCTACAAATAACCGAACAACCGCATTAACTGAAAACACGCTTTCACGACATACCCGATGCCGAATCGGAATGAACGGAAAAACGATATCCGGCTCCGCGCACTGTCTGGATCAGTGCTTCCTTGCCGACTGCTTCCAGTGCCTTGCGCAAGCGCCGGATATGCACATCGACCGTTCTCTCTTCCACAAAAACATGATCGCCCCACACCCGGTCGAGCAATTGCGTGCGGGAATAAACACGGTCGGCATGCGTCATAAGAAAATGCAGCAGGCGGTATTCCGTCGGGCCGAGCGTGACTTCATCGCTGCCCGCCGTTACGCGATGATTGACAGGGTCGAACACAAGACCATCCATGGCCACCGCTTCATCCAGTGCTTCCGGCGCGCGCCTGCGCAGCACCGCTTTAATTCGCGCGATCAATTCACGCGGAGAGAAAGGCTTCGTCACGTAATCATCAGCGCCGGTTTCGAGACCACTCACTTTATCGTTTTCATCCGTGCGCGCGGTTAGCATGATAATGGGTATCCGTTGCGTACGCGAATCCCTGCGCAACATGCGCGCAAATTCAATACCGCTCATTTTCGGCAGCATCCAGTCAAGCAGGATCAAATCGGGCAGCGCTTCATTGATCTGAATCATCGCTTCTTCGGCGTCACGCGCACATACGGGTTGATAACCCGCCTGCACGATATTGAGCGCAATCATCTGCTGAATAGCCGGTTCGTCTTCCACGATGATGATTCTTGCCGTCATTTTCTTCTTCACATTCCAGTTGTTATTGCCATTTTATGCGTAAATTTGCAAACTTCACCGTGATGCACTACGCTTGACCCTTGGCAGTACTGTTCCACTGATACATAATCCATTTACATATTCGCATTTAATAATTATGGCCGGCTTAACTAAAAACACGCCTGTTCCGAAAGAAATCAAGCTGCACAAACAATCCCGCATACTGGATATCACGTTCTCCGATGGAAAAACTTTCCATTTTCCCTGCGAATTTCTGCGCGTTTACTCGCCTTCCGCGGAAGTTAGCGGCCATGGCACGGGGCAGGAAATTCTGCAAACCGGAAAAAAACTGGTCAATATCCTGAAAATCGAACCGGTAGGCCATTATGCGATACAGCCGCATTTCAGCGACGGGCACAACACAGGTATTTATTCGTGGGACTTGCTCTACAAATATGGGGCCAATCAGGATAAAATGTGGCAAAACTATCTGCAACGATTAGCGGAAGCCGATGCCAGCCGGGAATCAGACTCCGGTTTGCCGACAAGCACACAGACTTGTCAAAATGATCACACATGTTGCTGACTGTTGCTGACTTTTAGCGGCTTCAACGCGTCAAACTATTGACCGGAAATTCTAACACTCTTTAAGAAACTATGACCAGAACTACGCATTTCGGTTTCAAGACGATAGCCGAAGAAGAAAAAGCAGGTAAGGTTGCCGACGTTTTTCACTCGGTCGCCGAACGCTACAATCTGATGAATGACTTGATGTCCGCCGGTTTACACCGGATATGGAAACGCTTTGCCATCGATGTCAGTGGTGTCAAGCCGGGAGATAAAGTCCTCGACATCGCCGGCGGCACGGGCGATCTGAGCGCACTTTTTTTAAAACAGGTCGGTCCAAGCGGGGAAGTATGGCTGACGGATATTAACAACTCCATGCTGTCAATCGGACGCGACCGGCTGATCGATGAAGGCACACCTGCGCCAGCCGCGCAATGCGATGCGGAGAAACTGCCTTTTCCGGACAATTACTTCAATTGCGTCAGTGTCGCGTTCGGTCTGCGCAACATGACGCATAAAGCAGCCGCGCTTAAGGAAATGCTGCGAGTGATCAAACCGGGCGGCACAGTTATCGTGCTGGAGTTTTCCAAAGTCTGGGAACCATTGCGGCCTGTATACGATGCCTACTCCTTCAGGATTTTACCGTTCATGGGCAAAATAATCGCCAACGACGCGGAGAGTTACCGTTATCTGGCGGAATCCATCCGCATGCACCCTTCTCAGGAAGAACTCAAGGAAATGATGCGGGAAGTCGGATTTGAACAGGTTGAATACTTTAATCTGACCGCGGGAATCGTCGCGCTCCATCGCGGATACAAGTTCTAAAACCCCGAATAGCCCCGGAAAGGATCGCAGCTATTCCGATACCGGCATCTGGATCGGGTGAGTCTGTTTATGAGCGGAAACGGCATGGACAGCCGGGCGTTGTTCCTCAGCATGCTGAACGCCGATATGAAAACCGGCAAAACCAGGCATAACGACCTGATCGACCGCCATGCCAATAACCTGTCCGTCATAAGGCGAAATAATCTCGCTGCGCATGTTCGTGATAGGATCGGTCACAACGCCAAGAATGCTGTTTTTGGCTATTTTCTCGCCGAGTTGAACGTGGCTGAACAGGATACCGCCATGATCCACACGGATCCAGGCGGACTGGTAAAAAACGGATTCCAGCAAAACCGGATCGTTATCATTACCCACCATACCCAGTTTATTCAACATCGTCTGGATGCTCCTGACGCCATAACGAACGGCGGATTCCTGAAGCGTCTGTGACTTCCCCGCTTCCAGCGTGACAGCAGGAATGCCAGCATTAACCGCCGCATAACGCAGCATACCCTCCGTTCCCTCACTGTGCAGAATGACAGGAATGCCGAATAAATGCGCAAAAGCCGCCACTTCGGGAATATTTAAATTCCCCCTGATCTGCGGCAGATTGGTTCGATAGGCGGAACCGGTATGCAGATCGACGAGAAAATGGCAGTGACTGATGACTTCATAAAAAAAAGAATAGGCGATGCGCGCCGCCGAACTACCGTAAGGATTTCCCGGAAAATAGCGGTTCAAATCCCGGCGATCGGTCAAATAACGCGATGTACGATGAAAGCCCTGCAGATTGACAATCGGCACCCCAATAACCGTGCCGGATAACTGATCGGGATCGAGATCATGCAGAATGCGGCGGACGATTTCAATTCCGTTTAATTCATCACCATGGATTGCTGCGGTCAAACACAACACCGGGCCGGTTCTTGCGCCATTGACTACCAGCACCGGCGTCGGCAGATGCAGACCATCCAGTGACTGTTGCGGCTGCCAGGCAAGCCGCACAGCTTGTGCTGGAGGAACTTCATTTGAAAGCAGCGCAAATGTCTGTTGCGGCAGTGTTGCGGCATCGGCTCTCAGGCTGTTGTGAGCGATATCCGCTCCCGCTTGCACGACAATGCCACCGGAATTGCTGCTGACATCCGCAGGCGCGTATTGAATCACGTCATGCACCGGGTGAGAAAATCCGCAGTACGGGGTCCATAACAATAACAGGCCAGCAATTATCTTCAGCATAATGACCACCCCAGCACAAAATTTACACAGACATAACAGAGGTATTAGCGCTCAGATTGTCGTATAAAAGACACTTGTTTTTTTAACCCCTGTCGACAACTCGGGTTATATCATCTTTAATTATAAATTACAAATAATTAGCAAACACAAATGAGTATTTACTTTATAAGTTTCTGGAAAGATAATGAAAAATGCTGATTTTTTGTAACAACAGCTAAAATACAATGCTTACGCCGCGCAGGATTTCGCATTTTAAGTTTATCCAGCGGAATAAACGTTCATGGTATTTCTAACCTCATATGCGTAGAATTCTGTTGTTGCAGCTTTCTGCCCTCTGATCCATTACTGTATGATGCCATCGCCATTAAACAATATCCGTATTGTGCTCAGCCACACCAGTCATGCCGGTAATATCGGCGCAGCCGCACGCGCAATGAAAACAATGGGCCTTACCGCGTTGTATCTGATCAACCCCAAGTCTTTTCCGGACAAAGACGCCCATATACGCGCCGTCAGCGCCAGGGATCTGCTCGAGCAGGCCAGGGTCTGCGGCAGTCTGGATGAAGCATTACGTGATACGGTACTTGCCGCGGCGCTGACATCCCGCTCCCGCAAGCTTGCGCATGATCTGTATGACGCACGAAGCGGCGCCGGAATACTGCTCGAACACGCCCGACAACATCCGGTGGCGCTTGTATTTGGCGCTGAAACGGCAGGACTGACTTCGGCTGAAGTCAGCAAATGTCAGTTGCAGATAGCCATTCCAGCCAACCCGGATTATCCTTCCCTGAACCTGGCCAGCGCCGTACAGGTCATGGCCTACGAATTGCGCATGGCCATGTCCGACACCATGCCACCCGTTAAAATACCGGATTTACCCGCCACGCTGGATGAAATTGAGCTGTTTCATCAACACCTCGAAACAGTCATGATCAAAACAGCGTTTCTTAATCCGCAACAACCCGGAAAACTGATGCAGCGCATACGCCGGCTGTTTTCACGCGCCCGGCTCGAAAAAGAAGAGATCAATATTCTGCGTGGCATACTCACCGCCATGGAAAAGCGATTACACGAAGCTCCGTTGCACGAACGGCGTGACGAACAATCCTGATCAAGATCAGATCGGCGGTTAAGCTGCACTGTTCAACCCTTTCTGTCGCGCAGCGCGCAAATCGCGAAATGGCCGGAACCGGTATATCATTTATGCGACAATATGTTGAATAATCATCTTTTAATCGTAAATTATCCGATGCCAATCAAAAAACTGCACAGCATTCTTTCAAAAACCCTGCTCCTGCTTCTGGTCTGCATGCCCCTACCGGGATGGCCTGTTGCGCTGCTCACGGAATCGTTCGAACTCCATATTCCCTGGATCAACTATCAGAACCAGACGTATACTGCAGTATTGAAAGCGGAAGCCGGAAATACGCAGGCATTTCAACTGCTGACGGCTACCGGGCGGGAAAGCGTTGATCAGCAGAACATGCCGGCCAGCGCCGGCAATGACTTCAATGTCCATATGCCGCTGGTGAGCTATCGGGGTGAATTGTATAGCGCGACGATGAATTCTGACGGCAATGGACATTTTCGGCTCACTGATGCACAACCGGCGCATTTGGCGCGGATGGTCGTGGAACAATTCTCTCCGTTGCGCACAAGGAAACCCGGTCTGTTGGACAAATCCGCAGCAGTTACCCCTTCGCGATTCTGGCCGGAGTGAACATGCGATTCGATGTCGCCGTCTACACCATCACCTATCAGACTCTGGACGCTTTCGGCAACATCACGCCCGCATCCGGTGTGGTTGGTGTGCCCGTCGGTATTCAAACCGGCGCACCGTTGCTGAGTTTTCAGCACGGCACCGTTATCCACCGCAACCACGCGCCCAGCGTTAATCCGGCTGAAACAGGCGCAGACATTGCGTTATTTCTGATGGGCAGCAGCGGTTATCTGACGCTGCTGCCTGATTATCTGGGATTCGGCGCAAGCGATGGGCTGCATCCCTTCATGCATGCCAAAACGCTGGCCTGGTCGGTGATTGATCTTATTCGTGCGGCACAATCCCTGGCTGCGGAGAATCATTATCCGCTGAACAACCAGCTTTTTCTGGCCGGCTATTCCGAAGGCGGATTCGCCACTATGGCGGCACAACGCGAGATAGAAACTTTTCACGCTGATGAATTCACCATCACCGCATCCGCGCCCATGGGCGGCGCATACGATCTATCCGGAACAATGCTGCAACAGTTTCTGTCCGACGCCCCGCTGCCGAGATCGTTTTATTTCCCCTATCTGTTGATTGCCTACAATGCAATCTACGGTTTCAGCGATGACAAGACCAGCCTGCTGAATGCCGGATTGGCCGGTGAATTAGCATTATTCGACGGTCAACATGACAGTGACACAATCAATGCCGCATTGCCGTCTCTGTCGCGCGATCTGGTAACGACTGACTTCCTTGCCGTACTGGAAAGCGATGCATTTCACCCAGTCAAAGCCGCCCTGGAAAATAATGATGTCTATCGCTGGAAGCCCGTTTCGCCGATGCGTTTATATCACTGCGTCGGGGACGACCGCATACCCTACGCCAACGCCATCACAGCGCATAATTTCTTCATTGCGACCGGTGCGGACGTGTCATTGCAAACACTGCGTCTGGACAGTCATGCCGATTGCGCCATACCTGCTTTGCTCAATGGGAAAACATGGTTTGATTCACTGGCGGATTTGCCTTAAATCCTGCCGGGCTTAACAGCCTGTTAATCCGCCAGAAAGGTAATTTTTTTGATAAATGCTTCTGAACTACCGCGTGTATTCGATGTGTTTTTCTGAAATGCGAAACCGGTAACAGGCGGAGTCTGGTCGCGTTTGAAAATTTCCTTGAAACGCAAATCAACTTCAAAATCCGTCGCAATGGTTTTGCCGGATTGATCACCCGCCGCAACACAAAAGTAACGGCCGCTTTCGCGCCACAGCTTGCCAACATACATTTTATCCTGTTCTTCTTTCAAACCAATGAACGGACTCAAAAAATAAGGTGCAGCTTTTATACCAAGCGGCAAGCCGCTCGAAAATTTCTCCGTTCCGAACGAAAACATGACCGCAATCGGCACACTGTTAATGCCATTGCCCCAATCCGCGCCATCCGGGTATTGATTAACACCCCAGACAATTTCGATGCGCTTGACGTTATGAATAAAGTTTTGTTCCGCGAATTTGAGTGCAAACAATCCCGCCTGTGCTTTATGCGTACTGATAACCAGTGCATCATTTTCGAATCTCGGATTGAGCTCATGCGCAGCCAGTTCAAATTCAAAACCCTGTCTCCTGAGCCACTCAACGGCGCTACCTTGCTTCTGTCCGGTAAAATCAATGACATGAATGATTTTTGAATCGGCCCATGCAGCGACAGTAAAAATCCATACAAAAAAAACAGTTGACGTGATTGAAAAAAAACGCTGCCACATGATTCGAATACAGACAAAAATTTCTACTCAGACATCAGGAGAAAATTTTTAAAGAAAAAAAGATGAAACCGGCTCCAGATACAGCTACTGCAATGTAAAACAGAGCAGTGAGCATATTTCCTGGAGGCGGGGGTCGGAATCGAACCGGCGTAGACGGCTTTGCAGGCCGCTGCATAACCACTCTGCCACCCCGCCATTTCAATTCGTTGAATTACACAAACAAAGAAAAGCGATTCTGAATATCTAACTGCATTTCGTTAGAAAGAATGGAGCGGGAAACGAGGCTCGAACTCGCGACCCCAACCTTGGCAAGGTTGTGCTCTACCACTGAGCTATTCCCGCATTTCGCTACATGATTACAAACATTGTCATTGTCAATGCCGCCTGGATTATCCAAAAAGGTCGCCCATGGCTTCTGTAGCAAGGCTGGAATTATAGAGATACTGCGTTTTTTGTCAAGCTTTGCCGGCAAGTGCGCATCATGATGCATGGACTATAAAATCAACACATACCTGGAATATCACGCCATCTCACCAGGAATTCACCGTTACCTGCCTGTTTTACACTTTCGATAGCACATGCAAAATGAAACAGGCATGCCGGAATGAGTCATCCGAATGAAACAATAACCATCATATGGAAAATGTTATTATAATGACAAATCAATCTGACAAGCATGTAAAGACCATAATTAGAAAAGCATATTCATTGCCTTGCCGATCCTCAACACAACAACACACGAGGGCTGATCATGAAAATATTAATCACCGGAGGAACTGGGTTCATTGGCCGGTCGTTAAGTCCAGCACTTCTGGCCGATGGCCATTCCGTTACGATTCTCAGCCGGTATCCGAACAAAGTCGAATCCATTTTCGGTAAAAAAATACAGCAGATTGATTCGATGTCAGATTTGACCGATCAGGCGCATTTCGACGCGATATTCAATTTCGCCGGAGCGCCGATTTTTGGCAGCAGATGGAGCGATGCCCGTAAAACCGTGTTGATGAACAGCCGTATCAACACAACACAAACAGTTATCGAATATATTGAACGCGCAAAAACAAAGCCTTCGGTTCTGCTCAGCGGCTCGGCAATCGGGATTTATGGCGACCGGGGAGACGTAATCCTGGATGAAACAGCCCCTCTGCCGGTATCCACGGAAGATGATTTTGGTCATCAGCTATGCGCGGCCTGGGAAAAAACCGCTGAAAAAGCAAAAACGCAGGGCGTCCGCGTCTGCCTGCTGCGCACCGGGCTGGTGCTCGGCAAAAACGGCGGCTTCCTGCAGCCGATGCTGCGACCGTTCAAGCTTGGGCTGGGCTGTAAGCTGGGTTCCGGCGATCAATGGATGCCATGGGTTCATATGGATGATTATGTCGCCATCTGCAAGGTATTGCTTGAAAACAATACACTGACGGGGGTATTCAACCTGACCGCACCGAGTCCTGTAACCAATAGCATTTTCACCGAGACGCTTGCCAGACTGCTGAAAAGAAAATCCTTGCTCACCGTACCAACCTGGGCGCTTAATCTGCTGCTCGGAGAAATGGCGCAGTTGCTGACCGGCAGTCAACGCGTCATACCGAAAGCGTTACTTGATTCCGGTTTCCGGTTCAAATACACCGAACTGGAGGCCGCATTAGCCGATGTTTTGCACGATTAAGACGCTGACGCGCTTCCTGCCGGTTTGATCGCCAGCACTATGCTGGTATCCTATGGACTTGTGTACCTGTCGCATTTTAAAATCGGACTTTTTGTCATCCACCAACCAGCTCGCTCCGGAGGGAAAATGGTGGCATCGAATGTTAAAGTGTGACGCGCATCAATCCCGTATAACGCGTTGAGGAAAAACGTATGAATCCAGAAACACCCCCCCTAGATCCGCACCCGTTGAGTGAATATGTCGCATGGGCAGGTGGACGCAACCGCGAGCCCATTCTCGGCGTACTCAAGGATAAACTGCCGAAAGATCCTGAACGCGTACTGGAAATGGCGAGTGGCAGCGGCATGCATATCAATTTTTTTGCACCGCACTTTGAGCACCTGCACTTCCATCCCACCGACAGAGATATTGAAGTTTTTGACAACATCAAAAAACTGGCCAGCGAACAAGGCAACGACAATATCGCCGATCCGGTTCATCTGGATTTGACGGATCCGAATACCTGGTTCAACCCTGGTCCGCAGAAATCGTTTGCAGCCATTTTCTGTATTAACATTTTCCAGGTTGCTCCGGTTTCGATCGCCGATGGCATGATGAACTGCGCATCGAAATTATTAAAAGATGACGGTTTTCTGCTCATCTATGGCCCGTTTCAGCATGAAGGAAGATTCTCAACGGATTCGAACAAGGAATTCCATGATACATTGAGCTCCATTGGCGTGTCGGAATGGGGTTTAAAAGACATTGCAGACCTGAAGAAAGCGGCGCACGATCATGGCATGGAATTAAAGGAAATCATCGATATGCCCAGCAATAATTTTTCATTGATTTTCGGTCACAAATAATTCATGACGCGATCAACCGCGCGAATTCCCGATTCAGCCATCGTCGCAGGCGTTGGCCCGGAGCGCGGATTGGGCGCTGCGCTTGCGCGCCGGTTTGCCGAAAACGGGTTGCATGTTTTTATCGCCGGACGCAGTCAGGACAAGTTGCAGCATCTGGCGCAGGTGATTGATCATACCGGCGGCTCGGCTACGCCCGTGACAGCCAACATGACTTGTGAAGCGGATGTTCGCCGACTCTTTGAAGCCGTAAAATCCTATGATGGCGCAGTACGGATCGGCGCTTATAATGTCGACAGCAATATCCCCGCGCCCTTTCTGGAAACCGATCTGAATACATTCACCACACTGTGGCAACAAAACTGTCTGGGCGCTTTCCTGTTTTCCAGGCAATTGCTGCCGCTGATGCAGGCGCAGGGAGAAGGAACGGTATTTTTTACCGGAGCCACCGGCTCGATACGCGCAAAACCACATTTTACGGCGTTTGCAGCAGCCAAAGCCGCGCTGCGCGCATTAGCACAAGGCCTGGCGCGCGAGTTTTCACCACAGGGCATCCATGTCGTGCATACGATTATTGACGGCGTTATCGATGGCGATCGCGCGCGCAGCCAATTCCCCGATTTTGTCGCGGCCAAGGGAATCGACGGTCTGCTCCAGCTTGAAGCCATCACGCAGACCTATTGGGCCATTCATCAGCAACCGCGCAGTGCCTGGACGCATGAGCTTGACCTGCGGCCGTATAAAGAATCTTTTTAAAAAACACAGACCCATAAACAGACATGGAATGAATCATGAACACAACAACCGACTGGAATCTGCAAGGCAACTATTTTGAAGCATGCAATTGTGAAAACGCATGCCCGTGTGTCTGGCTGCAACCGCCGTCAGAAGGGAACTGCAAATTACTGGTGGCCTGGCACATTGACAAAGGGCATTTGAATGGCACGGTGCTGGATGATCTCAACGTTGGACTGGCCTGCTATGCGCCGGGAAATATGAAGGAAGGCAACTGGCAGGCCGCGCTGTATGTCGATGAGCGCGCCAGCGATGCGCAATTCGATGCCATCACGCAGATCTTCAGCGGCAAGCAGGGCGGACACCCTGCTCTACTGATGAGTTTTGTCACCGACGTCTGGGGCATCAAAAAAACCAGAATTGAATACCGATCGCAAGGCAACAAGCGCGAAATGACAATACCCGGCATCGCCGACATGTCGGTTGAAGGCATACAGGGCATAAAAGGCGGCGAAGCAACGATCGACAATCCGCCGCTATGCGTGGTGACCAGCCATCCCGCCATCGTTGCCCGCTCAATACATTATGTCTACAATGATTTCGGCAACGCCTGGAAATTTTCCGATCGCAACAGTTACTACTCGGATTTCACTTACCGGCCCTGACAGCTTCTCACAGCAACACAACCGGAACAATCCTCGGAATGACCCTGTAAATCCTGTCGTACTGCATAAAAATAATCCGGCAGGATTCTTTCAACTCGCATGACTAAAAACCAGCTCATCACCCTGCTCATCCTGCTGAGCGTAATCGCTGTTTCCTGGCTTTATCTTTTTTACCAGCACTGGCAAATGACATCGCTGCCGATGTCCGAAATGTGGATGCCGCCTGCCGAAGCCAGCACATGGCAGTGGCTGGACTTCTGGCTGGTCTACGTGATGTGGGCCGTCATGATGGCGGCGATGATGCTGCCCTCCGCGATACCGATGATTCTGGTTTACGCCCGGATCTGCGCGCAGCGTTATCACCGACATTACCCCTATACGCTGATATTCGCCCTGTCTTACCTGCTCGTCTGGTTATTGTTCAGCATCGCGTTGACAGTGCTGCAATGGCAACTGCACGGCCTGAAATTCTTATCGCCCATGATGGATGTCGAGCAGCAAATGATGGCGGCGTTTATTTTCCTGCTCGCGGGTATCTATCAGTTTACGCCGCTGAAAAGCAGTTTTCTGGGTGCCTGCCGGACGCCCATGGGTTTTTTGCTGACCGAGTGGCGCGAAGGCGCTCACGGCGCTTTCATCATGGGCTTGAAGCACGGCGGCGACTGCATCGGCTGCTGTTGGGCGCAAATGCTCATCATGTTCGCCGTTGGCGTGATGAGTCTGATTGGCATGGCGCTGATCACCCTGCTGATCTGCCTGGAAAAGATTCTGCCGGTAAATCAGCATATTTTATCGAAGGCCATTGGAATTCTGTTTATCTTATGGAGCTTCCGGCTTTTTCTTTTAGAATGACATCGTTTTACAAATCGGAGATTCGTATGCAATCACCCTCCAACACACCATCAGGTTCAGATGCAAAACTGTTCGGTATTGCCCAATATCAGCAAAGACAGGAACTGCACTGTGAGCTCAATGCCGTCGCGCATGAATTGCTGGCTATCCCCACACAGATATCCCACATGGTACTGCTGTCCGACCGGCAATGGGTGGATCAGGAACGCCAATTAATCGGAGAGTTATGTGATCAATATAATGTTCCACCACCCAGCAATCGTGACAATGAGTTCAGCACCATTTTGGGCGACCTGCTGTTCCGCTGGGAACGGCATACCGAGTACTCGACCTATGCCGTCTATTTACCCGGTCCGTTCCTGACACCGTTTGAGCATCCCCCCATCAAGCTTCTGCCGCATAAATGGCTGGCCAGCCTGCCCGGCGAAATTCTCGTGGCAACACATATCGCGCTGGATGATCGCATGCGCCCCAAACGCAGCCTGAGCGAACTGGCGCAATTATTTTCGTCGAACACGGTGATCGGCTCCAAGGTTGCCGGCGGCGGCGCGGCTGTCTGGAGCGATAACCAGATTCACGAAGACGGCTTCGGCCGCATTCTGATTCACGATGAAAATCTGCGCAGCCGGCAGATTGGCCGGCTGGTGCAACGCCTGCTGGAAATCGAAACCTACCGCATGCTTGCCATGCTCCCGCTGCCGATAACCCGCCAGATGATTCCGCAGCTCGCGCGCGCCGACCAGCGTCTTGCGGAAATCATCTCCCGCAATACGGAACTCACCAGCATTGAAGATGAACAGCGGTTACTGGATGAACTGACCCTGCTTGCAGCCGAAATCGAGGGACTCTCCGCGTTGACAAGCTACCGGTATAACGCCTCCCGGGCTTATTACGACATTGTCAAACTGCGCATCACCGAGCTGCGCGAAGAACGGATTGAAGGTTTGCAAATGTTGGAAGAATTCATGTTTCAGCGGTTGTCATCGGCAATGGGCACATGCGAACTGGTGTATTCCAAACTGGAGAACCTGTCGCTGCATGTCGCGCGCGCCTCCGAACTGCTCAGAACACGCGTCGATATTTCCATGGAAGCGCAGATCCGCGATCTGCTCAAATCCATGGATCAGCGCGCTCATGTGCAACTGCGCTTGCAGGAAACTGTAGAAGGACTCTCGGTGGTCGTGCTGAGCTATTACCTGGTCGGCCTGATCGGCTATGGCCTGAAGGCGCTGAAATCCACCGGACACGATATCAACGTCGACCTGATGACCGGCATCGCCATACCCGTTGTCGTCGTCATCGTTTTCCTGGCAATCCGCGGTATCCGCAGCATGGTCAACAAATTGCATAACTAAGGCGCATGCGCTTCGCGCAGTAATGCGCCTTTCAATCAGATTCAGGACTGATTGATTCTCAGCACTCGGTCACACTGACGGCCAGACCGCCCAGCGAAGTTTCCTTGAATTTGACCGACATTTCCAGGCCGGTCTGCTTCATCGCGGCGATGCAGTTATCCAGCGACATAAAATGCTGGCCGTCGCCGCGTATCGCCAGGGAAGCCGCGGTATACGCCTTGATCGCGCCGAAACCGTTGCGTTCGATGCACGGTACTTGCACCAGGCTGCCGACAGGGTCGCAGGTCATGCCCAGATGATGCTCCAGCGCGATCTCGGCGGCATTTTCAATCTGCGGCGTGGTGCCGCCTTTGATGGCGCACAGCCCCGCCGCCGCCATTGCGGAAGCCGAGCCTACCTCGCCCTGGCAGCCGACTTCAGCACCGGAAATCGAGCTGTTATGCTTGATCAAACCGCCGATAGCCGCCGCCACCAGCAGGAACTCGCGCACCTGCTCGTGCGTCGCGCCTTCATGCTGCATGGCATAATAAATCACGGCGGGAATCACCCCGGCTGCGCCGTTGGTTGGCGCGGTCACCACCATATGTCCGGCCGCATTTTCCTCGTTGACCGCCATTGCGTAAGCGCATAACCAGTCGTTCATCGACGCCTTCTGGGTGTTTTCCCGCAACTGGTGATAAAGCGCCTTGGCGCGGCGTTTTACTTTAAGTCCCCCCGGCAAAATACCTTCCGCCGCCAGGCCTTTTTGAATACATGTGCGCATGGCGTCCCAGATCGCATCCAGTCCGGCGTCCAGTTGCACCTGGCTGACGCGCTCCTGTTCATTGCTGCGTTTCATCGCGGCAATCGACAGACCGCTCTGCGCCGACATGCGCATCATCTGGTTCGCGTTTTCAAACGGATAACCGCAGGACTGCGCCGATTCCACCTTGATCGGCGCAACCACCTGCTTGATATCCGCCAGCGTGGTAATAAAACCGCCGCCGATAGAAAAGTAGGTTTCGGTCAGAACCGTCTTGCCCACGGCATTCATCAGTTGAAATATCATGCCGTTCGGATGCTCGGGCAGCGGCTCGCCTTTGTCGAAAACGACATCGTCGGTTGGAGAAAACAGCATTGAAGTATTGTCGTCAAACGTGATCGCCGTGCGTTGCGACAGCACCTCGATCAACTGATTGACATCCTCCCTGGCGAGTTCCTGCGGCGTGAAGTCATTCAACCCCAGAATCACCGCGCGGTCAGTCGCGTGCCCTTTCCCGGTGAACGCCAGCGAACCCTTCAACGTGCAGCGCACGTGATACGGCTGATTATTCTGGTGCGCCGCAACATAGGCCGCGCAGCGGCTGCGGAAATCCCTGGCGGCGACCATCGGCCCCATCGTATGCGAACTGGAAGGACCGACACCAATTTTGAAAAGATCTAAAACGCTGATAAACATGACAATGCCTATATTAAAATCAAATTGTTACCCGGGAAACACCCGCCACCCGGACTCACCGCGGCCAGCGGCGCAAACCAGCAAGTATCCTATATGTTTCCAGCGGATACAACAGCTTTATGCCGATGTCTGTTTGCCCGGTAAACGGAACAAGCGGATTGATATGATAGCCAGGGGTTTCTGGGCGGGGGTGGATGCCTTCGTCAAAACAGTAGTCTGAGTCTCGCACTGGGGCCATTGTTCCTTTAATGCACGTATTCGGCTGTCAAGGTTGACAGTACCGGGAAAATGATCCACCTTGTGCCGACGCGACTCAACCCGCGCTTGCATGGCACAGGCACATATTGCAGGCCAACTGGAAATCACCAGCATTCTCAAAGACAACAGAATTGTTTTTAATGTTGCGGGCAATAAATACCGGATTATCGTATGAATCAACTATGCTTATGGTGTCGTGTATATCCGTTTTATCGGCACGCATGCCCGGTATGACCAAATTGACGCACAAACGATTTAATACTAAGTTCCATAAATCCAGAAAATATAGTGCTCAATGATGTTCAAGCCAGGAATCGTTTAACAGGAGAAACAAAATATGAAAAATCTTTTGATGGCATTTCTACTCTATTTGATCATCAATAATGTCTTTGCCTTATCAATCGTTTACGATGGCTTTAAATGCGGAGATGATTCATCAGCGTCCGTTGTTTCTGCACAAAGCAGATTCACTGTCACCAGAGATCTTGGAAATGGCAATTATGAGTTGTCGCTTAATCCGCTCGTCATTACAGAAAAAATTGAATTCTTTCTTGAAGACTAAACAATCACCAGCTAAAGCTGGTAGGTTAGTGACAATGACTAAAGTCAGGATACGGGTCTTAAGACCCGTTTAGCTTTCGATTCTGAAATTATCATCACCTTTAGGTTCAAAATAATGCTCCCAGTAGCGTTTTTTTAAGTCCGGAAAACTTTCAAACAACTTCGCAGAAGTTCTGCCTTTGATACGCTTCATTATTTCGCTGAGTACCATGTTCGGTGGCGCAGATACCAATAATGTATGTGATCCTGACTGACAACACCTGTCAGAATTTCTATTTCAAATGCCTCGCACGTCTGCCTTATCAGCTCCCTGACCTTCAGCCCTATGTCACCTCTCAGTACCTTATAGCGATATTTTGTTACAAATATAAAAATGGCACTGTATCTTGAAAACAGTGTGACTTCCATAACGATAGTCCAGGATACTCCCTTACTTTTAGCATCATAGTACGTCCAAAATTTTAAAAGATAAATCTTACCGCCTTAAAGGCGGTGGTTTTAACCTTACTTCGGACTAATAAACCAGACGTTCCTTCAAGCGCAGAAAACGCAGTGATCGCCGGACTCGATTGTGCCGAGACTCAAAACACTGATTACCTGCAAGTACATTATTTACTCCGGGCCAGGCAGCCGAGAACATGGTAGCGGTAAAAATCTCCGGTAAGACCGAGTATTTCCGCTTCATTCTGACAAACACTCAGTGCAGAGTGTTGTTTTGTTCCATCACTTCCGATACGTTCTGGCAGCGGAACAGGTCGCGACATTCGGGTTACATCACGCTCCAGCGGAGCTGATTCGACGTCAAGATGTACAAATACCATGCCCGCCGAACCAAAACCCAGTTCAACAGCAGCCTGTCTTGATAAATTGATTATCCGATCACCGCCTCCGCCCCAGCGGTCATTTATGCGCACGATGACATATTGCTGCGTAACCGGATTTGTCACGCGCACCATACCGCCAATAGGAATTGTCTTATGCGCTGCGGTCAGCAGTTGTGGGTCATAGATTTCCCCACTGGCGGTTGCCAGACCTTCATTACTCGCAGCGTAATACGTTGCATAACCGGTTTCAGTGGGCCATAATGGCTTTTTATCTTCATACCGCCCGCTCTCTTCACTATTCGGTTGATCCGTCTTCTTTTCCTGTGACAATTCATCGGGTGAACTTTCTTCTGCGCCAAGTATTGCTACTGCCAGCCTGGGTGAATCTTCCTTCGTACGGACTGTTTCATCTACAACCCCCTCCCCTTGCCGCTGTATTCCGGTGCATGCGCTTATGAACAAGCAAACATAAAAGATCAGTATTTTTCTCATAAGACTGTATAAACTGCCGCAATGTCAATCATTCACAGACAAAAATCTTCATCCTTTGTTATCAGTGTTTTTTCACTTTTTCGTTGCCTGAGACACCGGCTTAAGTCTCATCCACTGCACAAATGGGATACGGTGCATATTTTCAATTTATTGCTTCATGGCCATGTCATGTGCGTTCAGAAATCGGGAGAATCTGATCTCTCCAAATTTTTTTCTTTCCGCCTGCTTAGATTTTAGAACGAGAGAACATGAATAATAACCTGTTTTCACAGCAAAGAATCGCTGCATCATTCAGTTGTTCCGGTTTTTTCCTGATCGCAACATGTTGCCGATAACTCTCCCTGCAGACTGTGCATTCAGCGTGTCGCAACATGCTGAATATGAAAATAATCAGTCCGCTTACATTCACTTACAGAAGACTTCAACGTATACTTGAAATCGCAAAGTTAAAATAATAAGCATATCAAATATAAGAACAAACGATGTGCATTGTTGTAACGCATGTCGCGTAACGATCAACAATCGAATGCCAGCACTCGAAATCATGAAAAAATTCGTCATTGTTGTAACATTTTTCAATTTCTCACACGTCTGCGCGGAAACCATTTATCAATGGAGCGATCCATGGGGGCAGGTTCAGTACAGCAAAACACCTGTACCCGGTGCTATGGTTTCTGATCTGACTGAGTTGCCTGCGCCACAGGAAACAACTGAACAACAAAAACAGGAAGCCATGGTGAGAAAACTTCAGAAAATGCGGCAGGACAATATACGCTTCTCACTGGCGGAAGCGGAACGGCAGGCGATGAACACAAAGGAATTGAATGATAACGCACATTGTGAGCAACTTCGCAATCTGATGTTTGACGTGCAATTAGCAAATATTCGACAGTATTCATTACCTGGTTTTTATTTGTTTCCGGGTTATTTTGGGCATCTGCAAATGGATTTGTCGCGGGAAATCCGTGAGAAATGCCGTTAGCAACACGTCATTAGGTTTTCAGTTACTTATTGATTACCAATAATCCTTCAACTGAAAACATCTGAAAACTCGAGGTCAGTATTCCGCGCGCCTTGGATAACAAGTATAATGCCATGTCACACTTTCCCCCAGAACTGTAGGTGTGCAGTTTTCAGGAATTTCTCAAGGATTGGAAGAAAATGAAATCGCCCGTTCGAATTTCCGTCACTGGTGCAACAGGACAAATATGCTACAACCTGCTCTTTCGCATAGCGGCAGGAGACATGCTCGGCAAAGATCAACCAGTTATTTTGCAATTACTCGATATTCCCGGAGCGCATCAGCTGTTTGAAGGTCTTGTCATGGAACTGCAGGACTGTGCATTTCCTTTGCTATCCGATCTCATCACAACAGATAATCCAAGAATCGCCTTCAGAGATACTGACATGGCATTGCTCATTGGTGCGCGCCCGCGCGGCGAAAATATGGAACGAAAAGATCTGCTGGAAGCCAATGGCTCGATCTTCAGCGAACAGGGAAAAGCACTCAATGAAGTCGCGAACAGAAACGTCAAAGTGCTTGTTGTTGGCAATCCCGCCAATACGAATGCCTATATAGCCTTGAAAAATGCGCCCGATCTTAATCCGCACAACTTCTCCGCAATGCTCAGACTTGATCACAATCGCGCCTTATTCCAGGTTGCGCAGAAACTTTCCCGGCCCGTTGCCAGAATCAGCAAAATGATTGTTTGGGGCAATCATTCAAACACTCAGTACCCCGATCTGAATCAGGCAACGATAGATCAGACTTCGGTCAAATCGCTGATAGCAGATGATAACTGGATTACAGCGCATTTCATTCCCACCGTGCAAAAGCGTGGCACGGCGATTATTGAAGCACGCCATGGCAAATCAAGCGCCGGAAGCGCTGCAAATGCCGTGATCAATCATATGCAGGACTGGATTTTTGGTACCCGCGAGAACGACTGGACATCCATGGGCATACCATCCGATGGCAGCTATGGCATACCCGAAGGCGTCGTATACAGTTTTCCGGTTACTTGCCGCAACGGTAATTACAATATTGTGCAAGGTCTTGAATTAAGCGACTTTGATAAAGAAAAGATGAGAATAAGCTATACAGAATTGATTGCTGAGCAGAATGCCGTCGGGCACTTACTTTAATTTCCTGTTTTATTTCAGCTTATCGATCCTGTTCCTGGAAAAACAGTTGTGTTGCAGTGTCTCGGTGTAGATGTACTTTTACAAACGAACCCAGTGCCGCAATCCAATCTTCACGCATAAAAATCAGCCCTTCATTATGACCACCAGCCAGACTCAGGAATTGTTTCGGCATATTGGTGGCTTCAAATAGCTTTACGCCGTGCGAAAAAGGTACGATCTCATCATGCGGACTGTGCGCTACAAACACCGGACAATTAACTGATTCGAGATATTTCAACGTATTGTATTCAAATCGCAAAATCCAGCGTGCCGGTAGAAATGGATAGATGACCTGGGCCAGATCCGGTACTGATGTAAATGTTGAAGATAACACCAATAATGCTGCGTGCTTCTGTACAGCCAGCCATGTCGCAATCGCACCGCCCAGTGATTCGCCGTATAGAACAATTGTTGACGAGGGAATGCCCCTGACCTCGGTCAGATATTGCCATGCCGCCAATGCATCCGCATAAGTTCCTGCTTCGGTCGGCGAACCGCTGCTCTGCCCATAACCACGGTAATCAAAGACAAACACATTCAGCCCGAGTTGCCGGAACATCGGCAAATATCCCAGACGATGCGCAATGTTACCCGCATTGCCATGAAAAAAGAGTGCCGTTCCTACTGCAGTATCCGGCGCCGGAACAAACCAGCCATGTAATATTTCATTATCCGCAGTTTTGAATTCGACCGATTCAAAGCTATAGCCCAGCTGTCCTGGCGTAACCGGAATATTTTTTTCAACATCGGGAAAATACAGCAGATGCGATTGCAGCAAAAATACCAGTAGAAGAAACAGCAGGTAGGCACTCAATAAAGTGACAGCCAGATTGAGCAGCATTTTCATTTACGGATAAATCTACCGGATTGATTAAATGACTCTGAAATAGCGATACAATGCCTGGTGATCTCTAACAAACAGCTCTTCGTCTGCAATATAAGCCCGAGGCGAGGATATTCCTGCTGTGGCCGGAAACTCGGGCATTCAGTTAAACGACTATGGCTGATTCAGGTTAATGGTAATATCCGCGCCCAGTCCCTGGGTGGTAAAAGCAGAATCACTGAATTTTGGCAGCCCCATTACTGGTTGAGGATTGTTGGATAATCCAAAAGGCTCTCCAGGCAGCATGTTCCAGCGCCGCTTCAATTTGCGGTCGGCGTCCTGATCATGATAAGCCGCAACGGCATAGGTACCATGCTTGTCGAGATTAATACATACAATATGCTGTTCATCGGTGGCGGGAATCCGTATATGCCGTTTTCTTCCCTGCTTTACAAGGAAATGATGAGGATCATCATACAAGCCAATGGTCAGTATACCGCCATACGCGACACCATTAACCGTGACTCTGATCTGCGAAATTTCAGCATTGCATTCATCGGCCGCTTCGTGGGAGCGAATATCCAGCAACTGTGCGGCTTGGGATGTTGCGGACAATGCAAAGCCTGAGGCAGAAATCAGAATTACAAGAAAAAAATACAGTCCATGTCTATTTTTAATGTTTAAAATCATAAAGTTGATGCTATTGAATAAAAGTTACTGTCATAACAGATGAAAGTTAATCATATCAAATTTTTAGCCAGAATTTTATTTGATACAGACAATCCTGACCTGGTGAATGTCAGTAATCCCTTGCAACACTTTCTCTATACCGTCCTGTTTCAAAGTACGCATGCCTTCATTAAGCGCCGTTACCAGCATGTCGGCGACTCTTGCGTGTTCCTGGATGTTTTTCTTCAAAGCATCGGATGCGGTCAGCAATTCATGTAGACCAACGCGTCCGCTATAGCCAGTTCCAGCGCAATCATCACACCCTGCCGGTTTATATAAGACAATCTGCCCTTTTTCATCACCATACTGTTTCTTCCAGTTCGTCACTATCTCGTTCAAAGCAGATTCCGGATTTTCTTTGAAGTAATCGATGTTTCTCAGTTCCTCACAATACTCGTTAAGTAATGATTTGATCTCCCGTTCTTCAGCGACATACGGCTGTTTGCATTTTTTGCACAGGCGCTTGGCCAGACGCTGCGCAAGAACGCCGAGTAACGCATCGGCGAAATTAAAAGGATCCATTCCCATATCGAGTAAACGAATAACAGATTCCGGCGCGCTGTTCGTATGCAGTGTCGCAAAAACCAAATGGCCGGTTAATGAAGCTTCGATACCGATACTGGTAGTTTCCTTGTCTCGCATTTCGCCAACCATAATGATATCGGGGTCAGCCCTCAGAAATGCTTTCATTACAACAGGGAAAGTCAGTCCTGCCTTGACATTCATTTGTACCTGACGTAGTCCTTTTTGCGTAATTTCCACAGGATCCTCAGCTGTCCAGATTTTGGTCTCAGCACGATTGAGATGTTTCAGAACCGAATGCAATGTAGTGGTTTTGCCTGAACCGGTAGGACCACAGACAAAAAAAAGTCCATAGGGCTTGCTGACAATTTGCTTAAGTTCTTCCAGATTACGCGGTGTAAAATTCATATCTTCCAATGGAATCGGTTCGCCTGCCGATAGAATACGCATCACGACATCTTCCAGACCACCCGCCGATGGCACTGTCGCCACTCTGAGCTCAATATCCAGTGGCGCAAACTTTTTAAACTTGATTTTGCCGTCCTGTGGACGCCGTTTCTCGGATATATCCAGATCACACATGATTTTAATACGCGTAATCAAGGAATTTCTCAGGCCTGCCGGGATTTCAATAAAAGGCATCAGCGAGCCGTCCTTGCGAAAACGAATTTTGGTTTTTTCCTTCCCAGGGTAAGGTTCGACGTGTATATCCGAAACACCCATCTTATAGGCATCAATGATGATTTTATTGACCAGTTTAACCAGTTCATTATCCGAAGCAGCCGATGTTTCGTCCAGTTCATACGTTTCTTCACTGTCTTCTTCCATACCGATGAGCATTTCATTGATGTTACCGGTATCGATATCTTCATAACTGCCGCCGTAAAATAAATCAACAGTCTGTTTAAACTCACGCTGCGTAGTGACCGTATAGACGATTTTATACTTTGGGAAAATATTATTAACGATTCGCAGCGACTTAATGCGATCCGGATCTAACGTTAATACAACCAAACCGTCTTTTCCATCATCAATCGGCAGCCATGCATTGGCTTCGATATAATCCCGCTTTAAATTGCGCAGCAAGTCCAACGGCTTTATCCGTTCCGCTTTGAAAGGTTCATACTTGACGTCAAAAAAAGAAGCGAGCGCTTTTCCGATTAAAGGTGGTGCAATCCGGAATTGATCGATTAACACCTCTTCAAGATCACATTTTTTTTCACGCGCTGTTCGTGTTGCCTGCTCAAAATCAGCGGCGGAAATAACTGCGTCCAGAATCAAATGATCATACTTCGATTTAAGCAATCTGAATGACTTTTGACGTTGCCTCAACGCAATAGCCAACGTTCGAGAAATTTCCCTGGCGCCATCGACCACCAACGGTGAAAAAGGTTTGTCGTCTTTGCTGTTAATAACCTGCATTACGCCGACCAATGTGTTGTCATCTGCCGCCACTATAGGCGAGACCAGCATTTGTTTGGTGCGGTAGCCGGTACGCTTATCGACTTCCTGCAGAAAAGTCAGTTTCTCATTAATACGCTTCAGTGCCTGCTTATTATAAACATCTTCAAGGTTTATAATCTCCTTGTTCAGGCCGACATAACCGGCGATACTGCGTTCACAAAGCGGCAGTTTAAGATCCTGAAAAGAATCCAGTCCGGTCTTTACTCTGGAAGACAGAAACGACCTGTCCTCGCTCAGAGTATAAATTGTCAAGCGATCTGCATTGAACAAACTGCAAATGTCTTTGCTCACTTCCAGTATAATTTCATCGATATCGTCGGCTGCATGAATTTTGTTGGTAACAGATTGCAGACTTCGTGAGAATTCCAGTTTGTGATCGATTTCAGCAGATTTATTTTCTATCGGTTTGACTGCGGTCATCATGCTCATGGGTCACCTCTCCAAAATACTTCAGAACTCAAAAATATCGTTTTTCATTAATCTGCGCGGATTCATTTTTTCAGCGCAAACCTGAATTTCACGCATTGTCAAATCCGCTTCGCCTTGCCTTAAATGCGTAATATAAATTTCGACTTCACATTTGAGTTTCTTAAGCTCTTCACATAATAGACTCGGACAGAGGTGCTTCGAACGTATGGCTATCTCTTTCTTATTTTCACAAAAAGCCGCTTCAATAATAAGATACTTGAGATTACGAATAGTATTTACGACTGGCCATAGCGCATCATTTGTTGTCGTATCCCCTGTAAATACAAGGCTTGCTTTTCCGGAATCAATCAGATAGCCCACGGATGGCACAACGTGATTGGCAGGCAGTGGCGTAATTCTTCTGCCATCAAGATCAATGATTTCCCCTTCCGATATTGCTTCATATCGCATATAGGGATCACGCGCATCCGGGATTTTCGTAAAATCAGGCCATATATGCCAGTTAAACAAATGCTGCCTGAGCGCATCCAGTGTTGCCTGAGTTGCGTATACGGTGACTGGCTTCTGACGCATAAAACCAACTGTATCGATCAGAAATGGAATAAATACAATATGATCCAGGTGTGAGTGTGTTACAAAAATGTAATCAATGCACCTTAACTCGTCGAGTGTCAGATTACCTACCCCGGTTCCGGCGTCAATTAAAATATCGGAATCAATCAGCATGGACGTTGTATCGGAATCGCCGCCGATACCACCTCCACATCCCAGAATCCTGAGCTTCACTTGATTGCTCCTGTTATTACTTTACTTAATCAACAAAACTGGCTTTGAAGTTAACTGCATAACTTTATTCACCACCGATCCCAGCAGTATATTTTTAATAACACCATGTCCACGCGCACTGATGACGATCAGGTCACAGTGCAGCTCTGTTGCAAATTGTTCTATCCTGTCCACCGGATCACCGATCGTAATATGATAGTGATACTTAACACTGGACTGGTCTAGCATCAAGCGTGCTTTTTGCAGGCATTTCAAACCCTCTTCCTGATGATATTGTTTAATATCATTCTGATTAATGAATAAGGAAACATTGCCATCAAGCGAAGGCTGCACATTCAGCAAATGAATTTCCGGTTCTGTTTTATACCAACTCATCATTTCTATGACTTTTCCGACCGCCTTGCCGGCATTATCAGAACCGTCTACAGGTAATAAAAATTTCAGCATGTTTTAAATTCCCGGTATTTAAGTGTAAATCCCGCTGTTCTTTCAAACAGAGTGTTAAAGATTTCTGTTTATTTTTTATTTACTCTTTTTCTGATGCAGATCACTTTCCTCAACCAGATCGATCGCTGGCCCTGCATGAACTTGAGTGCGCGCGGCTAGTCTTTTACCCGCAATCACTACAAACGATGCAACCAGAACCGGCATTAGCCAATGCAGATAAACGGCGTTCTGATTCACCCACGCAACAGTCACCACATCGGTAACCGCCATGTCCCCGGCAATCCATCCAAGCAATGCCGCGCCAATGATAATAGTTATGGGATATCTGTCCATAAGCTTCATCACCAGTTTACTGCCCCAGACAATGATCGGCACACTGAAAACCAGACCAAAAATAACCAGCGCCATACTGTCTTTAGCGGCACCGGCTATCGCGATCACATTATCAAGACTCATGACAGCATCAGCGACAATAATCGTTTTGATTGCGCCAATCAGTGTTGTACTGCCGGCAACTTCATGCCCGTTCCCGACGGACTCCGGTTGTAGCAGCTTTATACCGATCCATACCAGCAGGCATGCGCCAGCGACTTTTAAATAAGGCACGGCAAGCAGGCTTAACGCAAAAAAAATCAGTATAACGCGCAACGTAATAGCGCCGAGAACACCCCAGAGAATCCCAAGCCGCCTTTGTTCTTCCGGCAAACGACGGCAAGCCAGTGCAATCACGACTGCATTATCGCCGCCTAATACGATGTCAATCGCGATAATCTGCATCACTGCTATCCAAAACTGCGGACTGTCGAAGTCCATTCATGTCACCTCATTATTGATCTGTTGTACATGTGAATCCGTGATTCAATCAACCAGAAACTGTTTTATCTTTTCCTTCTGACTTAACGCATCATTGCGGCCCAATTCAATTAATGCCTGACAAAACGGCGCCTCAAACAGCACATAGCTTAACAATGTAGAGCCATTCGGATTCATAGCGCCAACAGCGCGATATAAATACCGCATGGTTACCGGCAATGATTGCGCATAATTCTGCGCTATTTGATTAATCTCCACACTGGGCGATATCATCATGGTCTCAACCGGCCGCAGCTTAATGTTTTTTTCGCGCAGCTTGTCGTCCGGTATCATTTTTAGCGTTTCATTGATTCTTTGCAAACGCTCGAGATCCACATCCAGGCTATCGACAAAAATACTGTTCATGGCATGACCTGCAATTTGCGCAAAAGAGGGGTAGCTTGGCGCACTGACACGTTCCGGCAAGATATCCGATTCTTTATGCAACCCTATAATAAGCACTTTATCCGCACCTAAATGTAAAGCCGGACTGATCGGCGTCAGTTGTCGCATAGAACCATCGCCAAAAAATTCACGATTCAGTTTAACGGCCGGAAAAAAGAACGGAATTGCCGACGAAGCCATGAGATGCTTGACACCGATATATGTGGAAACACCAACGCGTTGCGCGCGCTTCCATGCCTTGATGCTTTTTGCACCCTGATAAAATGTGACTGACTGACTGGAGGAATAACCCCATGCGGTTATTCCCAAAGCATGCAATGCGCCAGTACGGATACCATGCTGTATCATCCGGAACGGTATTCGGCGCAACAGCAGCGATTCCAGTGGCGCGTTATCCAGCAGGGATATGGCCCTGTGATGACCAAATTCAGGTGAAAATAACGAAACCAGGCAACGCAGGCCATTCTTTAGCACACCGATCAAATCGGAACGATAAACCTGCTCCACATGAAAGTTGGTCCAAACTTTTTCAAGCTGTTGCACGCCTTCATAAAAATTGTTTGCAGCGACCGCCAGACTCGTCGCATTGATAGCACCTGCAGATGTTCCGCAAATTACTGGAAAGGGATTGCGCGTATCTTTCGGCAGCAATTCTGCAATTGCGCACAAAACACCAACCTGATATGCAGCGCGCGCGCCACCGCCTGTCAAGAGTAATCCAACTTTAGGTTTATCTTTTATTGATCGTGATTCGTCGTTTACAGGCGGCAATTTATCCCTTTACTTTTTCCAATGCATCGCGCAGCGTTTCGTCATTCAATTGATTCAGTGATTTTGTCAACAACTGCGCTGTACCACAAGCCTCTTTCGGTAATACATTGCTGTCCAGGCTTGCAACAAATCGTGCCGCTGCGCCAACTGTATTCAGCAGGCTTTGCCGTTCACGCATCAGCATTTCAATTTCCGCGCGTAGCAGAGAAACCTCATTTTCCTTTAAAATTCTATGCGGCATGATATTACCTTTATCTGTGGATACCTATAAAATAGATGCTGAATAATATATCAGAACCGTAAATCATATAGATTTTGAATTCTGTGCTATTTATCACCTTTTTCTGAATTCTCCAGCAAATAAATCCAGTTTTAATTTTACTATAACCCAACCACATGAAATTTAACGCACCGCCTGACTTATTCCCGGAAATTGAACCCTACCAGCACGGCATGCTGCCAGTCGATGAAATTCATACGATTTACTGGGAACAATCCGGTAATCCGGAAGGCATACCTGTTGTTTTCCTGCATGGCGGACCGGGAGCCGGTTCATCTCCAGCACATCGGCGTTTCTTTGATCCCGCAGGCTACCGGATTATCATTCTGGACCAACGTGGTGCTGGCCGCTCTAAACCGCTAGGGGAATTACGTAATAATACTACACCTTTACTGATCGCTGATCTTGAGCGGTTAAGAGCGCACCTGAATATCAGCAAGTGGCTTGTTTTTGGCGGTTCCTGGGGAAGCACGCTAGCCCTTGCTTATGGAGAAGCGCATCCTGAGCGTTGTCTTGGCTTCATTCTGCGCGGCATTTTCCTGTGCCGGAAAAAGGAAATTGACTGGTTTCTGTACGGATTGCAGACTTTTTTTCCGGAAGCGTGGCGTAAATTTGTCGACCCGCTGAATCCCGAAGAGCGAAAAGATATTCTCGCAGCCTATTATCAACGACTGCAAAATCCGGACCCCGGAATACACATGCCTGCCGCGCGCGACTGGAGCATCTATGAAGGTTCCTGTTCAACGCTACTGCCAAGTCCTGAAACAGTCAATTATTTCGCTGGCGACACAGTCGCTCTCGGACTGGCCAGAATGGAAGCTCATTATTTCAGCCATGACATTTTCCTGCCGGAAAATTCACTGCTGGACAATGCACACAAACTGCATTGCATTCCGGCCACGATAGTGCAGGGCCGCTATGACGCGGTATGCCCGATCATCAGCGCTGACGATCTGCACCATGCCTGGCCACAGGCAGAATACATCATTATCGATGACGCGGGGCACTCGGTCTGGGAACCGGGAATTCTCGCGGCACTGCTTCGCGCTACCGAGAAGTTCAAAACCATCCTGCGGTAGGACCAAACGCGTTCAGGAAGATTCATTCGGAAAGAATCTGGTAAAACATTCGGATCTACCAGACAAACACATCGCTGATAAACCGCTGCCAGGCAGCAGGCAAAGGTTAAGCCACTTTCTTCCTCTCATAAACAAACCGATTCTCGCCATTAACGATATTGCGCATGAAAGATTCAAACATCAGCAGCGTCCATAGCGGCGCGCTGTAATCTCTTTTGCCTGACTGGTGATGATCCACCAGCTCTTCAAGATAACTCCGGTTAAAAATTCCCGTTTCAGCCAGCACCGGTCCTAGAACCGCGTCACGCACATGCTGGCGCAGCGGCCCTCTGAACCAGTCAGCGAGCGGCACTGAAAAGCCCATTTTGTTGCGGTACAGGATATTATCGGAAAGATAAGGTTCCAAGGCTTTCTTGAAAATATACTTCCCTTCGCCGTTTTTCAATTTGACAGAGGCTGGCAGGGAAGACATCCATTCGACCAGCTCATGATCGAGCAGCGGCACTCTGACTTCCAGTGCATGCGCCATGCTGGCCCTGTCCACTTTAGTCAGAATATCGCCGACAAGATAGGTTTTCATATCCAGATACTGTACCCGCGATAGCGGATCATCCGTGGGCGACTGCTTTGCATATTCCTGCAGCACATCCACCGCCCGGTAGCTTTGCAGTTTCTGCCTGAAAACCGGTGCAAAGAGTTGCCGTCGCATGCTATCGCTCATAATTGAAACACTGTGAAAATAGCCTTCAACCGAATCGCGTGCTAACGCTTCAAATGTAGCCTTGGCGCGGAAAACCCGGGGCGCCCAGTCGGCTTTTGGATAAATGGCGCCCAGCAATCCAAACAGCGGTTTGCGCACGCTCAGCGGTAGCGCGGAACGCAGTTTTTCCTCGTGCATATACCAGCGGTAACGCCTGTAACCCGCCATATTCTCGTCGCCACCATCACCGGATAACGCCACGGTAACGCGCTGACGCGCCAGTTCGCACACACGGTAAGTTGGCAATGCGGAACTGTCGGCAAAGGGTTCATCGTACAGCAACGCCAGCTTGTCGATAAGTTCGAAATCGTCAGACTCGACTTGATCGACATGATGATTGGTATGATAACGTTCGGCGACTTCCTGCGCATAACGGGATTCATTAAATTCAGGATTGCCAAAAGAAATCGAGCAGGTATTGACGGGCTCGCTCATGATTCCGCTCATCATGGCGACCACCGCGCTCGAATCCACACCGCCGGAAAGAAAAGCGCCCAGTGGTACTTCGGTCATTAAATGAATGTCAACAGATTCGCGTAATTTAGCGATCAGTGTTTCCATCGCTTCGGTTTCATCGATGGCAGCAAGCTGCTTAAACGGGACATCCCAATATTTTCGCGGTTGAACTGTTGGCTGGCCGCGCCGCAATTTCAGAGAAAATCCGGGAGAAAGCTTGCTGGCCTGCTGAAATATTGTTTTAGGCTCGGGAATATAACCGTAGGCAAAATAATCCTCGACCGCGCAGGGATTCATTTCACGTTTGAAATCAGGGTGCGCCAGAATCGCTTTGAGTTCGGAAGAAAAAATAAACTGCCCGTTAGCGAGTATTGCGTAATACATCGGCTTGATACCCAGGCGGTCGCGCGCCAGAAAAAGCACTTCCTGATTTCTGTCCCAAACGCCGAATGCAAACATGCCGCGAAAATGATCAACGCATTGTTCGCCCCACTCTTCCCAGGCATGCACAATGACTTCCGTATCGCAGTGTGTTCTAAACTGATGGCCCGCTGCAGTCAGTTGTTCCGCCAGATCACGATAGTTATAGATCTCGCCGTTAAAAATCACCACCACGCTGCCATCTTCATTAAAAAGCGGTTGCTGACCACTGGCAACATCCATGATGGACAGACGGCGATGCCCCAGACCTAATCCCGGTTCAATATACACCTCCCCTTCATCCGGCCCGCGATGTTCCTGGGTCTGATTCATTCGTACCAGCAATTCCCGGTCGACTTCACTTTTTCCGCGCATATCGAACAGACCCACTATTCCACACATAGATTTCTCTCTAAAAAATGCTGGTTTTCAGTTAGCCGCTCAGTTAACCGAACTAGGCGAATGAAAATCAATCGGTTTCAAATCACGAAAATACATTGATTTCTATCTGTTCAGTGGTCACCGCAACAACGCAATCCACTTCCTGAACCCGATGCATGACAGAATTTTGCCGGGTTATACAATCCGGCAATTTCCTTGATCCGTCAAAAAATAAGGAAACTGCCAGCGATTGTACAAACTTCAATCAATTCATAATCATGTCAGAATCTGAAGTTGTACTGTACATAGAACAAATCGGAATTCACACCAGGCCTTTGCGCCTGCAGAAAATCTCCGCTGAACAATTTTGAATAGCCTACCAATATATCCTGATGACGGCTCACATGAATATTCGCGCGAAAATCGATCTCATCACCTACATGACTGCCTGATTGACCCGTCGAATCTCTGATGATCGCCACGCCTCCCGCGTTGTAGAGGTAATCGCGTTCATTGGCCAGATAATAGCGATGATACTGCGATATGAATGTAAACCAGGGTACGGGATTCATCGTGAACTGTGCATTGAAGTCATGAATATTCTGACGTCCGACCTGATCCATGAATCCCAGGTAGTAATGACCAAACGGAAAAAGATGGTTGAATGTACTGCTTCTGCCGTCATTCGGATTCGCATCGCCGGAAGCAAAATCATAGCGAATCCAGACATGCGGATTCATCGGAAGCGGAATGTGGTAACCCACCCCTGTCGCAACGGCAAATGCCGATACGTCGAGACTTGACCGTTTGCCCCACTGATACATACCTTCCAGTTCATAAAGAATACGGTCAAAGTTACCTACCAGACGGCCACCCCAGGTGTGTATTGAAAAATCACCGCCGATCACGTTACCAATCGCAACATTCTGCGCGGATACCGGATTCTGATTATCCAGACCCAGATAATACAGATCGATCAAATGTCCCGGCAGAGGCTTGATGCTGCCCCACAATCCCCAGAAATTCTGTTGCGTATCCCAGTTATCGAATTCACCTTTCTCGGTTTTCATCGGGCGCACCCAGAATGCATCCAGATCGAATTTCTGGTTACGCCAGAAAATCTTGCCACCTTGGAATGTGCGCCGTGTATTTGCCCAGTCCAGCGTCGAAATCAGTCGTTGCGAGCCGTACAGCAATTCCTGGCGGCCCGCCCTGAAATAGACCGGCCCGTTGATATCCGCCAGTTTGATATCGGCGAACAGATTCAACATATCAGTATGGTTTCTTTCAATACCGAGCGGTGTCAGTTCTCCACTGAATGCGCGCGCATCAAGCAATTCAGCAAACAACCGTACGCGATCCTGATACCATAAATCAGCATGCACGCGCGTGCGCAGCAAATGGAAATCGTTGTTGATGCCGGCGGCATTCAGGCGACTGTCAGTTTCATGGACATAACGGTACCAGAAGCTTCCACCAAAAGATAAAAGCCAGTCACTGCCCATAGGGATCCGCTTTACCGGATCAAAAAAATCCTTTTCATGCTCGGGATTGTCCAGATATCTGAAATCAACATCAAAAGCCGAGGTCGGCATTAACGCCATCGGCGGATACGGCCGGGCCGGACGATTTTCGCGCTGATTGCCAGTAATCAGATCCCAGACGGAGTAATAACCGGGCCCGGATGGCGGCGCGGCAAACAGGCCGGGCCTTGGCATAGGTGTTACCGGGGGGACTTTCGAGAAGTCAAATTTGCTATTGTGGGTTGTCTGGACTGATGCTGCATCCTGGTTTGATGCATGTACCTGGGAAACAAAGACAAACAAAATAAACGCCAGCGCATAACCAGGCAAACTGGCAACGAAACCGACCCCGCGCCTGGATGCATTGACCAGGAACAAGGCCGAAGGTAAAAACGAACGCATTGTGTATCAACTCCTGTTGTTACTGTTGTTAAAGTACCTGTTATTTCTTCAATTGGAAGTTTGGTTTATGTACTTATCACACTTCAAAATCCGGCATTGGCGGCCCTTCTCCGACCGCAAGAAAGCTGGATGAAATAATTCATAAAAACCGAATTTTGAAGTGCGATGTGTATAAAACAGATCTGAAACGCTGAAGGATAATTTAAAAACCGGCTTCTCAAACAATTATAAGCAACGATAATTTATCATGAAGTCACAAATAAGTTCCCCGAAATGCCTTTTTTTACTCAATAAATGAATAAATTACATCGAAGTGCGGAAGTGCCGTAAAAACCACTTCCACACAATCGGCTGATAAATAAAGATATTCTTCATGAATAGCAATTGTTGTCTAAATACAACATGCAATGCAATTTGATTCAATACGACCAAAGAGTTTTTTCATTCAATAGCTTTGCCTGACATGCAGGCCCAGCGCGCTGATTCTGTTTGCGAAAGCAATAAACCAGGCTTCATCGACTTTAGCCAGCGATGACGACTCGGGTTGGTACGACGCACGTTCAATACCATAAAGCAGCACACCGCTCAAAACGATGCCATCCGCCATCAATTCTTCAACAAACGCCAGATAAGCAGTAGTTTCTTCCTCCGATGGCGGCTGACCATGCTGATTGAAGACACAGGTTTGCAGCCAGGTCGGACAATAGGAGACCGCCAGTTTCAAATTGTCGCGAACCCGCCTGAGGCTCATGCGTGTGCTGTTAATGCGCAACCGCCCTTCACGCGTCGCGCTGTCGAGCTTGAACCAGATCTCGCCATTTAATTCGGCCATGCGCTTCAGTCCGGCCAATACATAAGGCCGGTCGATAAAACTGCCATTGGTAATCAAAACCAGTTTCAAATCATCCGGCAAAGGAAAATCCTCTTTAACACGGCCAATCAATTCAATGACCTGAGCAAACGCTTTGGCGCTGGTCGGCTCGCCGTTGCCTGACAATGCAATATCGCGGATATGCCGCGCCTCGGGCGGCACTTTCTCCTGCATGAAACGGCCATCAATCAGTTCCGTCAGAAATCCGCGCAATTCCGCTTCCAGCCTGCTCAGATCGACAGGCGGCGCAACACCGCGTTTGAGTCCGGGAACCTGGCAATAAATGCAGCGCCAGTTACACGCGTTGTTCGGATTAAGATTGATGCCTATGGATACCCCGCCCGCGCGACGTGAAACAACGGGATACACGTAAGTCAGTCCGGCCGTATCGCGGCTGTGGTCTGTCGTTTTCAGTAAGTCCGAAGCTTTCTGCAATGGTACAATCCTGCTAAAAATCAACTGATGAAAAAATGCCCGTATGTTAATTACACGCAGACTGGAATTCGACGCTGGTCACAGAATATCAACGCACAACAGCCAGTGCCGCCATTTGCACGGACATCGCTATGCCATTGAAATAACGCTCTCCGGTGATATTATCGCCGAGAAAGGTGTAGCGCAACAAGGAATGGTGATGGATTTTTCCGAAGTCAAGCGAATTGCGAGAAAAGTGCTGGTTGATCAATGGGATCATGCATTCCTGGTCTATTCCGGTGATCTGCCGGTCATGCAATTTCTGCAAACACTGGAAGGACATAAAACCATTGTGCTCGACGTGCAGCCCACTGCCGAGAATCTCGCGGTAATTGCCTTCAACCTCCTCGACAAAGCCTATCAGGATACTTATGGCAATCACCTGCAACTGGAAAAAGTACGCTTATATGAAACACCGAACTGCTGGGCGGATGCTGTGCGCGGCGCGAGCAAAAAATGTTGACGCAGCATATGATTGATATGTAAGGAGGCATTTTTTGCGAGCAACTAAGTGTTGTGACAAAATCTGGATTTTTAGAGATGTCCTTGAAAGGAACTTATGTTTATCGACTCACACTGCCATCTGGACTTTCCAGATCTTGCCAGCGATCTCGAAGCGCTGTTGCGTAACATGGCGACCAACCAGGTCACCCATGCACTTTGTGTCAGCGTTAATCTGACCGATTTTCCACGCGTACTGGCCCTGGCCGAGGCCCATGACAATCTGTTCGCATCAGTTGGCGTGCATCCCGATTACGAAATTGACGATGAACCCGACGCTGAACAGATTGCCCGGCTGGCTGATCATCCCAAAGTCATCGCCATCGGAGAAACCGGTCTGGATTATTATCGTCTCACAGGCGATCTGGAATGGCAACGCGAACGTTTCCGCCAGCATATCCGCGCCGCGCGGCAATCCGGCAAGCCGTTGATCATCCATACCCGTTCCGCGGCGGACGATACGCTGCGCATCATGCGCGAAGAAGCCGCCGATCAGGTCGGCGGGGTCATGCATTGTTTTACCGAAAGCTGGGTGGTGGCGCAACAGGCGATCGAAATGAATTTCTATATTTCCTTTTCCGGCATTGTTACCTTTAAAAATGCAACCGCACTTAAGGATGTCGCAATAAAAACGCCGCTGGACCGCATGCTGATCGAAACCGACTCACCGTATCTTGCGCCCGTTCCGTTTCGCGGTAAACTGAATCAACCCGCTTTCGTGCGTCACGTTGCCGAAGAAATCGCCCGTTTGCGCGCCGTTGACCTGCAGGAAATCGCTGCCGCCACAACCGGCAATTTTCTCAAATTATTCAAGATTCCTGACAACATTCCGGAGACATCCCTGTGACGGGACTTTATGAAAAAGTCGCCATTGTTACCGGCTCATCGCGGGGCATTGGCGCTGAAATTGCCCTGCGGCTGGCCCGCGCGGGCGCCAGGGTTGTTGTCAATTACGCGCATGACTATCAGGCTGCCGATGAAATCTGCATGAACATTACGCAAACCGGCGGCAAATGCGTCGCAGTGCAGGCGGATGTCAGCAATCCTGACGATGTACGGTGCCTGTTCGATGCCGCAATCGAACATTTCGGACGCATCGATATTCTTGTCAACAATGCCGGCATACTTATTTTCAAAAATATTGCCGAATTCACGGACGACGAATTTGACCGTATTCTCGACATCAATCTCAAAAGCATTTTTTATACCCTGCGCGAAGCGGCCGTACGTCTGGCAGATCATGGCCGTATCGTGAATATTTCCAGCACGGTAACGCGGTTGATGCTGCCCAAATACGGCCCCTATGCCGCAACGAAAGGCGCGGTTGAACAGTTGACGCGGATTTTTGCACGTGAAATCGGTGAACGCGGCATCACGGTGAATTCGGTTTCACCGGGCCCTGTTTTCACCGATATGTTCCGCGCCGGAAAAACCGAAGAAGATATCCAGCGCATGGCCGCGTTATCGTCACTTGGCCGGATTGGCGAAACCGATGACATCGCGCAGATCGTATTGTTTCTGGCCAGCGAAGAAGCCCGCTGGATTACCGGACAGAATATTGGCGCCAATGGCGGAATCATCTAGCAGGCCGTTGAAAAATTATCCGCCTGCTGCTGCGGCGTAAAAAAACAGGCTCAAAATGCGCATTAATCACCTGCAAACTCCGCTTTCCCGTCTGTTTTTACCAGACAATCGGCTGCCTCGATTACATTTTTCAACAGCCTCCCAGGCGGTTTCGGATTTGAGCAAGAAAAAACCAGCCAGGGCATGCTGCTGCGCAAAGCTGGTTAAAGGAGAGTAGTAAAAGTTACCGGAAGAACAAACAAACATGATGCGTTGAATGCATAATAACGAGTCTGGCATCGGCGCGCTGTGTTTTTTATCACAACAGCTTAGCGCATATTAAAATTCGGTGATTCAATAAATACCCCATAAAACCTGTTTAATCTTTTTTATTACCCGCAGGAGCTCAAAATGCTGATTGGCGTTCCAAAAGAAATTAAAACACATGAAAACCGTGTCGGCCTGACTTCGGCCTCGGTACGTGAACTCGTTTTACATGACCATCAAGTCATCGTGCAGAAAAATGCGGGACAGGCTATCGGTCTTGATGATGATTTTTATCGCGCGGCGGGTGCGGAAATCGTCGATACG
>JAJSDU010000015.1 GCA_028577615.1 Nitrosomonas sp. | reverse complement strand
GAACAGGATTCGCAGTGGATTTTCATTTGCGCTGAGTGACTTTGACAAGAAAAAGAATACTATGTACGCTTTGTCAATGAGCAAACTGGATGAAGTAAAAGAGATTCTGAATACATTAAGAGTGGCTATGAGTCTTTCGTTCGGTATGCTGGTGATCGTGGTGAGTGGAATAATCAACCGGTTTGATCAGAATCGGGTAGATATGGTCTTTTGGCTGGACTTTCTGTTCGCGGTATTTTTGCTGGTGATTATTTTTCTATTGATCATCAAGATTTCTCAAAAGACAAAAGAGATAAAGGAATTGTAAGCATGAATCTGGGTTTGTTTGCGATTATCGGCATTGCCATATTGACAGCTGCAGTGTTGCTTTTCGCGGTTTATAAATTATCGGAAGAATAGATTTTGTAAGTCCGTAGTCCATCAGGGCAGAGAGGGTTCAGCCATGCCTGTCCCGTGAAGTGAGTCTCATTGTCCGCTTTTCTTCAGCCGTCATGCCCGCGTAATCCGACACCACCGCGAACCAGCGCAAAACAAAACAGTCGATGGAGAAGAGTCCCGAGCGGTTTTTTTATCGCCTGATATGCTATGCTAATCTGAAAATTCAACCGGAAAGCGTGAAATGGCACTGGCACAAGAAGACATTGATCTCATACAGGAAATGATTGCAAAAGCCTTCACGGAAAAGCCGGAGGCGAGTCAAGCGAATGTGCGTTACGAACTCGAGTTGAGAGAGCGGATAGTACGTGTTGAAGAGGAATTAAAACATCAGCGCGAACTGATGCTTGAGGGTTTCAAACAGATGGAAAAACGCTTCGAGCAAATAGATAAGCGTTTTGAACAGATGGAGAAACGTTTCGAGCAGATTGATAAACGCTTTGAGCAGATTGACAGGCGATTTGAGGTCATGACGGCCTGCATAGACCGCTTCATGGTCTGGTCATTCGCGACAACGCTTACGGTTGGCGGCATTGTGATCGCAGTGATTAAATACCTGCCCTGAGTGCGATTGATAAAGCAGGGATGCGGGCAGGATTGCTCAATTACCCGGATTGCGGCTAAACCGGGTGGATTAATCCGTGACGGCAGTCAATTCAACATCGGGGTATTTCTCTTTCAACCGGTTCAAAAGCAGAGACTGCAATTCATTACTGCTGATCCAGATTTCAGCCGGTAACGCCCAGACGGATACCTGCTTGAAATCCCTGCATTGCAGTGCTTCCTCTTCGGGCATGAGGACTGCTTCGTTTTCGAGTTTCTGAAAATCTGCTTCAACGTAGCGATGCTCATCATTAAAGGCATGCATGCCGGCCCGAAGTCCGGTACGCTGAATTTGTTCGAAAAACCAGGGCATGTTTCCGTAACGGCTTACAGCCAGCAATTTTTTGTCTTTCAGAACCGAAGCCGGATGGCGGTCGCCCGGATCGGTCAGTTTATAGACCGTCTGGCCAGACAGTTTCATGGTATAGGTCTTCGCCCAGCGTGACATGTCATAACGCTCCGGATACGCACCAGTGATGACGGCGGCATCGACTTTCTGCAGCATTTTAAGACTGGCGCGCAAGGGGCCGGCTGGCAGCAGCAGGCCGTTGCCGAAGCTGGCGTCGCTGAAATTGACGACGGCAATCTCGATGTCGCGTTCGAGGCGCGGATATTGCAGGCCATGCGTGCTGATGATGATATTGCATTCCGGGTTCGCTTTGAGTAGCGCTGATGCAGTCGCGGCGGGATCGCCGCCAACCCATACGGGGCATTTCTGCTGAAACCGGTTGACCAGCAGAACAGCTTTGTCACCCGCGCTGATGGGATCACTTGTGGTTGACACGGCTTCCGGCTGGCCGGGATTATCGAGATTGCCGCGGACAACAATGCCGGGGCGCAGGCCGCTGGCCAGCAGATTGTCGACAAGCCACAGTGTCAGTGGTGTTTTGCCGGCGTCGTCACTGGTGATGCTGTCAATGACAACAACCGGAACATGCAATTTCACCGAAGGAAAAAAATCCAGCCAGTAAACCAGTTTGCGCAGCGCTATGAAAAAACCGAACAACAGGCTTAACGGCCACAGCAGAAGGTGCAAAGGGGTGATGCGGTGCCAGTATAATTCGGTTAGTTTCATGCGGGTCTCCCATTGATCAGGCTGCGCAGCGGATGTGTCAGTGCGCGGCGGCGGTGTAAATAATGCAATGAGTTACGATTCTCACACGGTATTTATAGAGAGCGCAAGACCGGTATAATGGAAAAGATATGAATCCATTAATAAAATCCTGTATATATGGATTCCGCTAACAATCCGGAGTTGTTTGTATTCCTGTTCCCAGATGAAAATCAAATTTACTAAAATGCACGGTCTTGGCAATGATTTTGTTGTGATCGACGCTATCAATCAGACTGTTTCGCTGAACCGCGAACAGATACGTTTTATCGCCGACAGGCATTTCGGTATTGGCTGCGACCAGATTCTGCTGGTGGAACAGGCAAACGGTGATGCCGATTTTTTCTATCGCATTTATAATGCCGATGGCGGCGAAGTTGAGCAGTGCGGTAACGGCGCGCGCTGTTTCGTGCGTTATGTGCATGATCATGGTTTGACGCATAAGCATCAGATCCGGGTTGAGACAAGGAGTGGATTGATTGCACCGGTACTGCAGGAGAATGGTGAAGTCAGGGTCAATATGGGCATGCCGGAGTTTGAGCCGGTCAATATTCCGTTTGTTGCCGAGCGCCGTGAATTGACCTATGCGCTGGATGTACAGGGTGTAATGGTCAGGATAAGCGCACTGTCCATGGGTAATCCGCATGCCGTGCGTGTCGTGGACGACCTGGATGCCGCGCCGGTTTGCAGCGAAGGCGCGTTGATCGAGGCGCATCCGCGTTTTCCCAAACGGGTGAACGTCGGTTACATGCAGGCTATGGATCGTCATCATATCCGTCTGCGCGTGTTCGAACGCGGTGCCGGAGAGACGCTGGCCTGTGGCACAGGGGCTTGCGCGGCGGCTGTCGCGGGTATTCAGCTGGGCCTTGTAGAAACTCCGGTTCTGGTCAGTACGCGCGGCGGAAACCTGACCATCAACTGGTCAGGGGAGCATGCGCCGGTATTTATGACCGGTCCTGCCGTGGCTGTTTTTGAAGGTGAAATAAATTTATAAGGCAATTTGAGATTTTTGCAAAGACTTCAATTCGTATAATTCGAGGAAGAAACAATAAATGACCCCTGAAGATGTTGTGCAGTATCTCACTGATCATCCCGACTTTTTTAATGAACATGCGGGCCTGTTGACGGACATGCGGATTCCTTACCCGCAGGAAAACAAGGTTGTTTCATTGCAGGAACGTCAGGTCATCGCCGTCAGGGATAAGAACAGAATTCTGCAGGATAAAATGCTCGAGCTGATCGGGTTCGGCGAAGAGAATGACGCCATCAGCGAAAAAATGCACCGGTTAACCATTGCGTTGCTGGCGTCACTTGATTTGAGTGATTTTCTCAACAATCTGAATTACAGCCTGCGTGAAGATTTTGCGATTCCTGACTTTGTCATGCGATTGTGGGGGGTGAATTGTCAGGAGAAAAATCATGATGAATTCGCCGAAGTCAGCGCGGATATCCATGCAATTGCCGAAAGTCTGACACAGCCTTACTGTGGCAATCATGTTGCCGATGCCATCAAGGATCTGTTTGGCGAGGCCAGGGCGCATTTGAAATCATTTTCCATGATTCCCCTCGTCACAACGCGCACAATTGGCTTGCTGGTTCTGGCCAGTCCCGAACTTGAACGCTTCTATGCGGATATGGGGACGCTGCATTTAAAACGGCTGGGGGAATTGATCAGCGCCGCGATCGCGCGTTATGACCTGGAGCAGGGTATGCCGGACGCAACGCGGGAAGAATGTTCCGATGAACGCAACAGCTGAGCAGCTCGCCCGCGCATTCGCGGATCATCTTGCTTATGAGCGCCGCTTGGCGGCGCATACCTGCAAAAGCTATGGTCATGATATACGGGTTCTGCTGGCGCATCTGACCGCGACGCCGCTGGAACAGGTGCAACCGCATCAAATCCGGCTGGTTATCGCGCAACTGCATGGCAAGGGACTGTCGGGGAGAAGTCTGGCGCGCATGTTGTCCGCCTGGCGGCGGTTTTATCATTATCTGATGCGCGATTACCGTTTTCAGTCGAATCCCTGTATCGGCATACGCGTACCCCGGTCGCCTAAAAAACTGCCAGGCGCGCTATCTCCGGATGAAACCGCTCAACTGCTGGCATTTACTGCGCTGGATGCGCTGACAATCCGCGATCGCGCCATGCTGGAGCTGTTTTATTCTTCGGGATTACGGCTTGCCGAACTGACCCAATTGAAACCCGCCGATGTGGATTTTCAGGAAGGCACGGTTCGTGTATTGGGTAAAGGCGGTAAGACGCGTATCGTGCCGGTAGGCCGGCAGGCGCTGGAGGCATTGCAGATCTGGCTGGAGCAGCGGAAAAAAATCGTCAGACCGGAAGTCAGCGCGCTTTTCCTGTCACAGCACGGCAAGGCAATCAGTGCAAGAACAATCAGTCATCGTTTAAAGGCGCGCAGCATACAACAGGGTCTGCACCAGAATGTGCATCCGCATATACTGCGGCATTCTTTCGCTTCGCATCTGTTGCAATCCAGTGGTGATTTGCGCGCCGTACAGGAAATGCTGGGGCATGCGCATATTACCTCGACCCAGGTTTATACGCATCTTGATTTTCAGCATCTGAGCAGGATCTATGATGCGGCGCATCCGCGCGCCAAGAAGAAATAACGCGCCTTGCGCTGGATGTGTGATATCAGAGCCTGACGGAGTGTTAAATGGCAATGCGCGACTTCAGGGCAGTATTAGCCCTGTCTTTATGCAGTATAATAAACCTTTTGTTTCCGGTTTAAGAACACAATGACGACGATCGTATCCGCAAGACGTGGAAAACAGGTTGCGCTTGGCGGCGATGGACAGGTCACACTGGGCGCTGTCGTTGCCAAATCAAGCGCGCGAAAAGTGCGCCGGCTTTATCATGACAAAATTCTGGCTGGCTTCGCCGGTGGAACAGCCGATGCATTTACATTATTTGAACGGTTCGAGGGCAAACTGGAAGCGCATCAGGGTCACCTGATGCGTTCGGCGGTTGAGCTTGCCAAGGACTGGCGTACCGATCGTATTTTGCGCAGACTCGAAGCCATGCTTGTTGTGGCCAGCGAGGATGCCACGCTGATTATTACCGGCGCAGGTGATGTCATCGAACCCGAGTACGGACTGGCGGCGATTGGCAGCGGGGGCGCGTACGCACAAGCCGCCGCGCGCGCATTGCTGGAAAATACCGATTTGTCACCCAGGGATATCGTCAGCAAGGCGCTGACCATAGCCGGGGATTTATGCATTTATACCAATCAGGACCATGTTATAGAAACGATTAACTGTTAAAGCGCACCCCTGAAAGAAACGGGTCTCCATACATCGCACTGCTTATAAGAAAGCCAAATAACCACAACAGATAATACTATGTCTCAAATGACACCCCAGGAAATTGTCCACGAACTGGATAAACATATCATTGGACAGCATTCGGCTAAACGCGCGGTGGCTATTGCGCTGAGAAACCGCTGGCGCAGACAGCAGGTCGCTGATCCATTACGCCAGGAAATCACACCTAAAAATATTCTGATGATAGGGCCGACCGGTGTCGGCAAAACAGAAATTGCCCGGCGGCTCGCCAAGTTGGCCGATGCGCCTTTTATCAAAATCGAGGCGACAAAATTTACCGAGGTCGGTTATGTCGGCCGCGATGTTGATTCGATTATCCGTGATCTGGTTGAAACCGCCATCAAGCAGTCACGCGAGAAAGAGACTCGAAAGCGGCTGCCGCTTGCCGAGGATGCCGCGGAAGAGCGCATACTGGATGCGCTTCTGCCTCCGGCGCGCGGTTTTGATTCGCATGCCGATGCTGCTGAACAGAATAATTCGACACGGCAGAAATTTCGCAAAATGCTGCGTGAAGGCAGTCTGGATGACAAGGAAATTGACATTGAAATCGCTGCGCCAAAAGCCAGTATGGAAATTTTCGCGCCGCCCGGAATGGAAGATCTGACTTCACAGATTCAAGGCATGTTTCAAAGCTTCAGCGGAGAAAAGAAAAGAACGCGCCGTTTGACCATCCGGGAAGCTAAAAAACTGCTGCTCGAAGAAGAAGCCGCCAAGTTGATCAATGACGAAGAGCTGAAATTAAGCGCGGTTCATAATGTCGAGCAAAATGGTATTGTTTTTCTTGACGAAATCGACAAGATCACCAGCCGGTCAGGTCAGAGCTCGGGAGGGGAAGTTTCCCGTCAGGGCGTGCAGCGGGATCTGTTGCCGCTGGTCGAGGGTACGACCGTTTCAACCAAGTATGGCATGATCAAGACCGATCATATTCTTTTTGTCGCCAGCGGGGCATTTCATCTGACCAAGCCGTCCGATCTGATTCCTGAATTGCAGGGGCGTTTCCCGATCAGGGTGGAACTTGCCAGTTTGAGTGTCAGCGATTTTGAGCAGATTCTCACCAATACCGATGCCTGCCTCACGCGGCAATATGAAGCCCTGCTTAAAACGGAAGGCGTCGAACTTAAATTCTCGGATGAAGGTATTAAACGTCTGGCCGAGATTGCATTTTCTGTCAACAATAAAACCGAAAACATTGGCGCGCGGCGTCTGCACACTGTCATGGAAAGATTGCTTGAGGAAATTTCATATGACGCGCCGAAATACAGCGGGAAAACGATAGAAATCGATGCCGCCTATGTCGATGAACGGTTGCAGGACTTGTCGCAGAGCGAAGATCTCGCGCGGTATGTGTTGTAAACCGATCCGGTCTGCTGAAAAGAAAAAAGCATCTCCCCGGAAGGAGATGCTTAAAAGGACTACCATAAGGAAAATATACAAGCGTACTATCGATCGGTATATCGGAGTGACGCGTGAATATGTGTTCAGTATACCGGTGCTTCTGGCAGGCTATCTTTCAAATAACCGATGATTTACCCGTTTAATTCTGTTGACAGTCGAAAGCCGCACTGCGCGCGCCTTGTCTGCATGCTTTAACGTCGTTCAGCAACGCTTTCAACGGATTCGCACCAGATTCATCCCTGGAAATGACGAAATCTATTTTTCATTTCCGGATAATGCTCAGTGTTGATGAAATGCATATCGTCCGGCATCTTTTTTGACTGGAAATTTTTTCTCGTGAATTTCATATAAATCAGAGATCTCCCGCATCACTTCGACGGGTAATCCTGCTCGATTGCCGTTCCGGGTATCCAGAAGAAGTTTTTCTATAAACGGATAAAACTCATCATAGCTCCAGTGTAATTCAATTTTTTGCGCTAAATGTCTGAAATGCTTATCCAGCAGTGACTCTTTATCACCCAGCAGCGCGGAGAATTCTTTTATTGACGTTTTCAAAGCCATGGTCGTTCCTTGTTCCTGTTACGTGATAATGAAAACGTCTATTTTAGGTACTGTACTCTTGCGCTGATTTCGTTATTAGCGGGTGTTAAGCCGCGTAAATTATGAATTCCGGTCCATTCCGGCGCTGATTGGAATTGATTTTTACCGGTATTTTTGCAACAACACGCCATAACACTGCCTGAGACTGAGCGTATGCGATAAACTGTGCCTGGCTTTCAGGTAATATAATGCGGTTCTTGAATTCCTGCCGCTTGTAACTGTCGACCGGCTTATCTTCTAAAATTGTAAACAATGCGAACCCTTATTACCTATATCATGGTTTTTCCACGCCGCAGCGCATTTGTACTGCTGGCGTTGCTTATCGCAGGTGTGGCGGAAGGACTGAGTCTGACCGCATTATTGCCTTTATTGTCGATCGCGGTAGGTGAATCGAGTGACGATTCGGGTATCGGCAAGTTCATGGCGGAAGCGTTGCAGAAGATCGGTATCGAACCGACGCTGGATATGATTCTGATTATTATTGTCGGCGGCATGTTGACCAAGGGTGTGATATTGCTGCTGGCGAACCGGCAGGTCGGGTACACCGTTGCACATGTGGCAACGGCTTTGCGCCTGAATCTGATCGAGGCGCTGCTGGCCAGCCGCTGGTCGTATTATTTGCGCCAGCCGGTCGGCGCGCTGGCAAATTCCGTGGCAACCGAGGCGTATCGTGCGGCGAACGGTTTCGAGCATAGCGTGATTGTGCTGGCACTGGCCATACAGGTGCTTGTTTATGCCGTGGTCGCCGTGTTTATTTCATGGCAGGCGACACTGGCGTCACTGTTTATCGGCCTGTTCCTGCTGGTTGTTCTGCATCGCCTGGTGCGTGCGACGCGCCGGGCGGGTGCAAATCAGACCCAGTTGCTGCGTTATCTGCTGACTTATCTTTCAGATGTGCTGAATTCCGTAAAGTCGCTCAAAGCCATGTCGCGCGATAATGTTGCCGATGCGATATTGCGTGATCAGACCACGCAACTGGAAAAAGCCACGCGCCACGAAGTCATGAGCCGGGCGGCGCTCATGGCATTGCAGGAACCGATTCTGGCGGCAATTACCGCGGCGGGTTTGTATCTTGCGCTGGTGGTCTGGCAACTATCGTTGCCTGAAGTGATGGTGATGGTTTTTTTGCTGACGCGCATACTGGGTTTGCTCAACAAGACACAGCGTAAATACCAGCAACTGGCCGTGCAGGAAAGCGCCTACTGGGCGCTGCGCAAAGCGGCGGAAGACGCCGCCGCCGCCGCTGAACGGAATTCCGGAACTGCGGAACCGACCTTGCGGCAGGGCATTGCGCTGCGGCATGTCAAGTTCAGTTATGGCGAGAAAGTGATTTTTAAACAGCTCGATCTTGACATTCCGGTTAAAACATTCACCGCGATTACCGGGCCTTCGGGCGTGGGCAAGAGTACGCTGATCGATCTGCTGTGCGGATTGACCGAACCCAATGCGGGAAAGATACTGATCGATGGCAAATCACTGCATGATATCGATCTGAGAAAATGGCGGCATATGATTGGCTATGTTTCGCAGGATACCATCCTGCTGCACGATACCATCATGAATAACATTCTGGTTGGCGAACCGGCGCTGACGGCAGCGGACGCCGAGCGTGCTCTGCGTCAGGCGGGGGCATGGGATTTTGTCAGTGTCCTGCCAGACGGTATGCATACCGTTGTCGGCGAACGCGGCGGATTGCTGTCCGGCGGGCAGCGGCAGCGAATCGCCATTGCACGCGCGCTTGCGCACGGGCCGGTATTTTTAATCATGGACGAACCAACCAGCGCGCTGGATCCGGAAAGTGAGAAAACGATCTGTGAAACACTGCAACAACTGTCCAGACAGCTTACAATTATCGCGGTATCGCATCAACCTGCCGTGATTAATGCGGCAGACCGTGTGTTTATCTTATCCGAAGGAGAAGCGAAGGCCTTGTCGCATGGTGTCGAATCGCATTAATTCGGTGTTGTAAGCGGGCTGTTGAAAAATTATCCGTGTTCCGCCGCGGCATAATCCTGTTATTACAGAACACAAAGTAAAGGAGTCATAATGATCATTAACATGCGTACGGTGATAACCGTCATACTGTGTATTTTTTCTGTCGCCGCCAGCGCCGGAGTTGAAGAGAACGTCATGACCAGAGAGCGGGCGGAAGCCGAGGCGAAAAAATCGGGGCTTCCGCTGAGTGAGTACCGGAGTTACATTCTGTCCGGCCGCTACGCGCCGCAAGGCGATTGTACCAAACAGCCGGTCATCGCGGTAACGCCAGCCGGTGAACTGAGTATCCATGCCGATGACAAGACCGAGCGTATCAAGCCCGATATCGCTTACAGTTACGGCGGCAATTACTATGAGGGCATTCAGGTCTGGTTGTTTCCCTACCACGAACCGGAGCGTCCCATTCTGTTTAACTTCAATGCCGAAGAACAGTTCGGCCGCCTGGACATAACCGGCCACGACCATGGCTGGGCGGGCGGTCCGCCGCTCAGCCAGCCGCATCAGGCGCTGGTAAACGGATCGCCTTACCAGCGCTGTCAATAACGATTTTTGCCGTGTTGACCAACGCAATCCAATCTACCGGCATCAAAGCCGGTAGTGGTTCGATCTGCTTTACTGCCGATAAGTCGATTTGAGCAGATTGGGCGGCGGACCGATCGGTTCAAAGTCCCTGAGCAAGGGTACATCGTCCTTGTTGACCCAGCGGATATCCATATCGTAGGTACCGTGGGGGCCCCAGCTGCCGGCGAATTTCCTGCCATCGGGTGTGAAAGTCCAGCACATATCTTCTCCATCCGTGTTGATCGCATCGCCGAGATTCAGCGGTTCCTGCCATTCACCATCTTCATTCTGGTGCGAAATCCATTCGTCATGCCCGCCCCGCGAACCCAGATCAGGCCGCGTGCTGGTTATGATCAGGCTTTTACCGTCTTTCGATAGTCCGGTCCAGTGCATGTGATCGCGATACGGTGAATTGATTTTCGGTCCCAGGCTCACCGGCTCCTGCCAGACACCGTCCTTCTTTTCAACTTTCCAGATATCGCTGTCCTGGGTGACGCCCGGCTGATTGTAGCTGAAGTAAATCAGGCTATCGGAAGCGATGATCGGACAATGTTCCTCACCGGTCGGCGTATTGATATTCGGCAATTCCGGCACATCGTTCCAGTTTCTGGCGGATTGCCAGACGCCATCGATTTTCTGAACGACGTAGAGATCGCCGGACAGCATATTACCCGGTTCATAGCGCGTGAAGTAAATGACATTGCCGTCGTCGGAAAAACTCGGCTCCAGCTCCCAGGCGGATGTGTTGATGTTCGGCCCTGCCGCGGGATCGATGTCCGGCCCCAGATGAACAGGCGGCTGCCAGACACCATCGACGTTGTGAGACATCCAGATATCAAAGTTATAGGGATTTCCGGGTGATTCAATGCTGCCTGCGCGGGTTGATACAAAGATCGCGGTTTTGCCATCGGCGCTGTAGGTAATCTCCATTTCCGCGCCCGATGAATTGATCGGTTCACCCATATCTTTCGATAAGCGTGGCGCCCCGTCTGCACTTCCGCCGCCGGAGCCGTGCATGCCCGGCATCGCGTGGGCAGTGTGTGACAGCATGAACACGAATGGCACAGCACTCAGGGTTGAAATAACACGCTTCATTTTCATATGCAGATCTCCTTTTTAATACAGACAGGATTTTATGTTATTTTTTTGAAGCTCGGGCTGATCTGAATCAATTGCTACGGCAATCAGGAACCGCAAATATGCGGCATCGTGTCGTCCGGTTTGTTGAATTGAATTAAAAGTGCAGCTTTCAGCGATGCGTGAAAGCATGACATACTATAATTGAGGTCTGAAGAAAACAATGAAGGAAAGCGGATATCTTGCGCGAAGAAATCAAAAATAACGTCAGTCAGGCATTGGCGGAAGACATTGGAACGGGTGATCTGACTGTGCTGCTGATTCCTGAACAACAGACGCTCGTGGCGGATGTCATGGTTCGTGAGGATGCGGTGCTGTGCGGTGCGCAGTGGTTTGAACTATGTTTCCGAATGCTTTGTCCGGATATTCACATTGAATGGTTTGCCGGAGACGGCGATTGTCTCGCGGCGCAGCAGAATATCTGCCGGATTTCCGGCAGCGCGCGGGCTTTATTGACAGCCGAACGTTCGGCGCTGAATTTTTTGCAGCTGCTGTCCGCCGTGGCGACGCAGACGCGACGGTATGTGGATGCCATTGATGGCACGCAGGCGGTGATTGTGGACACCCGCAAAACATTGCCCGGCCTGCGGCTGGCGCAGAAATACGCAGTCCGCTGCGGCGGTGGCGTTAACCATCGCCTGGGCCTGTACGATGGCATTCTGATCAAGGAAAACCATATTGCCGCAGCCGGCGGCATACGCCGGGCGCTTGAAACAGCGCGGGCGATCGCGCCGCGGAATGTTTTTATTCAGATCGAGGTGGAATCCCCGCAGGAAATGCAGATCGCTCTCGATGCAGGCGCTTTGATGGTGCTGCTCGATAATTTTACGCTGGCGCAATTAAACGAGGCGGTTGCGCTGCGCGCGCATCATGCCGCAAAAACCGGCCGGACCATCATTCTGGAAGCATCCGGTAATATCGGGCTTGATACGGTGCGCGGTGTGGCTGAAACCGGTGTTGACCGGATTTCCATCGGCAGTCTGACGAAAAACATACAGGCGGTGGATTTGTCGATGCGGTTTGTGTGAGCAGGTGTTCGTGCGCGGTAGTGTTGTCATCGCCAGCAGCGTCGTGCTGTACAATCATTTTTGAAAAAATACATCTATAAGTCCGGTGAATTGCGCTGGGTTCCATAATTTATGTCTGAATTGCTGTTGATCTATCAGGATGACTATCAGCTGGTGCGAAGCGGCGTGTTGATTGCGGTGATGCTCTCGCTGCGGATTGCGCTGGTGCATCTGATCAAACGCAACCGGGCGATCCTCACGGAGGGACGCAGGCACTGGATTACCAGCGTGAAAAACTTCAGCTGGCTGATTATTGTTTTCGGGTTACTGGCCATCTGGTGGCCTGAACTGAAAAATTTCGCTTTTTCGATTGCCGCAGTGACGCTGGCGCTGGTGATCGCAACCAAGGAACTGATTCTGTGTTTCAGCGGTGCCATGCTGCGCGCGGGCACGGGCGCCTTTACCATCGGTGACTGGATCGAAGTGGGGCCGAACCGGGGAGAAGTGATCGATTTCAACATGTTTTCCACTACGCTGCAGGAACTCGACAGGCCGCCTAATGATTACAGTTTTACCGGCAAGGTTATCGTGATTCCCAACAGTCTTTTTTTATCGGAGCCCATCAGGAATCTGAACTTTTCCAAGCGTTACGCTTTTCACCGCTTCAATATCGCGATTGATGCGCGCTTCAATATCGCTGATATCCGTGAGTGGATCGTAGCCGAAATCGATCACTGTTCAGCCGATTTCGCCGAGGTCGCGCGGCGCTATAACGCATTTATCGAAAAAAGAACCGGCATCGACATTCCCGGCCCTGAACCGCGCATCATGATCAGCACAAGCGAGTTCGCTAAATGCATTATTACCGTCATTATCTTCTGTCCCACCGAAAAAGCCGCCGAACTCGAGCGGCATATCACACAGGGCGTGCTGGAGCGGGTTTATCGGGAGTGAGGATGTCCTCAGTTAAATACTTTTTGGCTGATAACAGGCTACATTGACCTGGTAGGGTGGGCAAGTAAAGCGCCACCCACCTACCAATGCATGATTGAATGCGTCTAGTGGATGATGTTTCGCCACACTATTTGCCTTACAAAAAATCAGCAGGAGCGTGCTCTTTATGAACGGAAAAATTTTCATAAAATGCAAAGAAGACTGAATTAATTGCTTACTTTGATATAACTGTCATCTTCTTGACGTTTCCACATTTCCCCCGTGGCCGCATCGGTAATGATCGTTGCTCCGCTAGCAAAACAATCGCGCTGAGATACTACGGTCTTGAAAACGCCTTTGGTGGCAAAAGTCACTGGCGGATTGATTGTAGTTGTACCTCGCATTATGGGAAGTGTTGATTCATTAATTTCTGCCGTCATGTCATAACAAAAATCAGCATTTACAATGAGACTGACTGTCTCTTCCGGTGCATTAATAGTGCAATACTGTGCTTCAAGTATCTCGCGCGTCGGAGTAAAGGCACTTGCACTCATAGCTGGATAAAAAGGATTCTCTACTCCTTTGATTACTGATGAAGTAGCTGTGTAAAAAGTTATCAAAGAAATACCCGTAGCCGAAGTCTGTTGTGGTATTGGGCATAGATTAGTATTCTCGGGCAATGGAATACATTCTCCATTAGTTGTAACGTTCACAATAGTGCTATTCTGGGTGTAAAGTAAACCGGCAGGCGCATTGGTGGTATCGCAGGTAGGCGTGCGGTTATTACTATTGTTTCCGTTCCCGTTATTATTATTATTCGAGTTGGCAATCAGAGCTGACAGATTGGAAAGGGTGTCAATAAAAGCGGGGTTATTGCCCCACGGCCCGCCAAGCACATAAACATTGTTATCATTGGTATTGACGCCCGCATAAATATTTGTTTGCGGATAATGGCGAAACAACCAGGGTTCGATATTTTGCGTAATCTGATGATCAGGAAAAAACTCTGCATAGGTGTTTTCGGCCCAATTAAGCAGGGTTTCTGTATCGATCAGTGTTTGCGTGCTTATTACAGGAGAGGAATTCTCTTCCTCTTTTACTCTGAATGTATACTCAGAGTTGATGCTTTGCCCGCTTGTCGACGTTACGTAATATTCCACGGTATACAATCCGGCGGTTAACGCGGGTAACGGCACTATTATCGAGGTGGGATCGTTTGCGGTAACTTGAGGTGTTGCGTCGGTAACCAGACTACCATCTTCGGCATAGACAGATAGCGAAATATTGGCTTGATTAACATTCTCGGAAAACCAGAGTTGTATTTGTGCGGGGGGCGTGGACACTATACTACGACGTCCACCTGTACCTCCCGCTGGATCGGATTTTACCAAAGTAATGGCATATGCTGATTCTGTACAAATAATTAATGTTATTAATACTATCCAGCCTATAATCCATGCAACTTGATTATTATGCTTATTCAGTATGAATTCGTTTTTCATTATTTTTCTCATGTAGTAAATTAAATTTTCAATACAAGGTGAATTCATTCACCATAAAAAGTACTTGATGAATCTGTTAATCTTGCAGTACCTTCCAGCCTGAATTGGAGCGTACGAAACGCCTTGTTTCGTTGGAAATTTGATTTTGCGGCATGAGCGCATTAAACAGCGCATTGATTCCCGCTGCGTGTCTATCTCCGGCGGCAGTTCCTTCATTGGAATGGAAATCCATTCCTGCTGATATTTCATAGTCGCAGTAATAACCGGGGCGATTGGAGGCTTTTTCGCAACCAATTTTCTCAAAATGTTTGATATAAATCGATGCGCCGCTAATGGAATTGTCCACTGAAACAGAATCGTCGCCGGATCGTGATCCTCCCTGATTCTGCATCGTTTGCAAAAGCGCGTCTTTCATTTCGGCTGCTGTGGGTTCTGCGGCTAAAACGGGCTGGGCGAGAAATGAAGCTAGCCAGACAGCGACTATCATAATGAATATCTTAATGTTCACTTACTCAGTCTCCTCAGTGTGTATGGTTTAGTTTGGAGTTCTTCCGATCCTGAATTGCCAAAAAGATTTGCTTCCATTGCTAAAATCTATGCTATTCCATTCGTGGTCTTTCCATTGATAGTAAGTTTCACCGTGATCTGGATCTGAAACACTTTCTGTCATCCACTGACAGCCTAATAAATTACTGATCTCATTAGGCGTCATTGATGTTGATATCGCATTGTAGGCTGCTTCTGTAATGAGTTTGCATACAGCTGGAGGAGTGGTGTTCGGCGTGATTTCATAACTAACCAGCTCATAGCGGTTTATACCATTAAGCGTGTAAAACTTTATATAAACTTCTGTAGCAATAGCAGTATCATCAATTTTCACATATTGCAGGCTTAATATTCTTTTCCTTAAATCATACGGATAGAGTGTGCTAAAAATATCGCAGCCCGCATTATTTTTACTGAGCGACGAAAACTCGACGCGACCGGTCTTTTCTTCTATGCCTACCGATAGTGTTTGGCATGCTGAATCCAGCCATGATAAAGAATGGCTGGATTGTTTGGTATCCGCATCAAATTCGAATAATGTTTTTTGCTGTTGTTGCCAGCGGCAGCCTAATAGCGCATTGATTTCATCTGCGCCGTTTGCCTGTCTGATTAAATTAAAGGTTGCTTCAGAGAATGTACCCGGGCAAAACATGGGTAACGCTGATTCAGTGGCGCTTTGGATGGCATAAGTGCCGTCTGCATTTAATTTTATAACGACATCCATGAGTGTTTTAGACCCATCAATCAAGTGCGGCAAAGACAATTCACCAGTTTTTGAGTTATAAGTTGCTGCCTGGATCGTCATGGCGGAAAGCATGAGGATGATCGTGATGAAAGCTGGTACGAGGTTGGTCAACAATTTATTGCACAGAAAAAATGGCATAAAGTATCTCCAGAGTTTTGAGTGGAATGACTGTCTTGATCTGCCCAGAAATAGGCATTATCAATTATATTTTACTTATGTAGTGAATCGGACTGAATTTGTGGTTGGAAACGTTGAGGGTTCATAAATAACCCTCAACGTATTGCGCTGTCAGATTGCTGTTTTTGTTACGTTCGACCGCTGGTATCAGAAACCGGAACCCACGCTCGAGGCGGGTACAAAACTGCCATTGACGTTCACCCACGATTCGCCGCTGAATATATCGGTGATAAATGCCGCGCTGGTGGCGAAGCAATCCGCTACGCGCTGGTTGGTGCTTGACGTGACAGTTGTGATGGTAACCGGCGGGCTGATGGTTACGCCCGGAAAGCCGGACAGCTGTGAAAGCTGATTGGTGATGTCGAGACAGATATTGCTGTTCACCACCTGACTGGTTAACGCTTCCTGAGCATTGATGATGCAGGTTGACGTATTCTGCGCAAAGGCATCCAGCGGATTGGGAAGATTCGGCGGCAGATTGAGCGTAATGCCGGTGGTCTGGAATGAACTGACAGTGTTGGTGCTCAGGATGGAAATGCCGGTCGGTTGCGACGGTGCGGGCGGTTCGCAGAAATTGGTGTTTCCGGGATTGGAAACGACAAGACACTGTCCGTTGGTGGTGATATTGACCACATTACCGCTTTGGGTGATGACCATGCCTTCAGGAATCGTTGCTGTATCGCTGCATGCCGGGACGCTGCCGTTGCCGCCGCTGCCTTGTATCTGCGCGAGCAGGCTCGGCAGTGTGTCGATGAATGTTGGATTTTCCGTTCCCCACGGTCCGCCCAGCACGAAAACTTCGTCATTCTTCACGCCCGCGTAAATGCCGGTAGCCGGATAAAAACGAAATGCCCAGGGATCGACCGTCTGGGTGATCTGATGATCTGGAAACAGATCGGGAAAAGTATTTTCCGCCCAGTTGAACAACGTTTCAATCTGCGGGGTTGTCGCCGCGGTAGCCGGATTGAAGCTGAATAACAGAACCAGCAGGCATGCTGTTGAGGTGATGGATTTGATACAGTGTTTCATGGTGCCTCCCTTATTACGTGGCGTGGATTAAAAATTGGCTGTTTGTATGCCATACAACTGGTGACCGGTCATTCGATGCGTTTTGTCTGTAGTATCCGCGTTCACCATAAATCCGGCGGTATTTGCATCAGCTGCAATTGGAACATTCTGTTTGAATCGATGTCAAGCTGATGAGATGCGGTTTGTATAGCGGTGTTCGCCAGGCAATAAAGCGGTATTTCTGTATTGATAAAAAGACATCATCCAAATGATATCCGTCCATTGTTCCCGTCGCTTGCCACCCCATGATGGTATGCGTTTTCAACATACGGGCGTTCGCCCTGCAGCCGGTGGAAAAGGCAGTATGTGGATTTCCGCTGTTCGGCTGCCAGACGCCGCGATTGCTGCGCGCCGTTGCCACTGAGCAAATTGAGAGTTTCTGATACAGGTAGCTAAGCAAGAAGGGTTTTACACGGCGATTTCTGCTGCGGAACGCGCGGAATAATCACGGATGCGGATGAAACAGCACGGTAAAGCGGGATCCCTGATCTTTTTCACTTTCAAAAAATACCTTCCAGCCATAACGCTCGCAGATCCGCTGAACAATGGTCAAACCCAGTCCGATTCTGCTGCTGTCGCCCGATTTGTGCGTAATATGATTTTTGAATAATTGTGTCTGTATGGTCTGATCAATACCGGTGCCGGTATCGCTGACCGACAGCCGGTCAGGTAACAGCGCTATTGTGATCGCGCCTTTATTCGTGTGGCGGAATGCGTTGCGTACCAGATTGGCTACCAGTACGCTGAGTATCCCCGCATGCGCGGCAACTTCCAGCTGGCCGCTTACCGTAATGCTTACTTTGACCGGTTTGTCGGCCAGCCAGACGCGTTGTTGTTCAATCACCTTGCGTACGATCGGCTCCATGGCGCAGACTGTGCTGCTGTGCGTGGATGCGTGATTGATCTGGGCCAGTATCAGAAAAGTCTCGATCAGTTCAGACATTTCGTCTGCGGCGCGCTGAATGCGCTGAATCCGGGCGTATTCCGGCGTGGAGGGATCGGCTTTCGCTGCCAATACTTCAGCGGCCATGCTGATGCTGGTCACGGGTGTGCGCAATTCATGACTTACATTGCTGGCAAACTCTTTTTCGCGAATCAGCAAGTATTGCAGCTGTTCGTGATAATGTTTCAGTTTGCGCGCCAGTACGCCTATTTCATCATCACCGAACTCGGATAAATTGAGCGCCTCGCCCGGTTGATTTTTGAACGCCATAACCTGATAGGCAAGACGCTTTATCGGACTGATGACATGCTCGGCTACCGCCCAGCCGATGACCAACGCGATGACCAGGGTCAAAGTGACGTATAGCCAGACAAGGCGGACGAAATCATTTTCACGCCTGTGGATGCTCGTGTCATCGAATTGCACGACATACCTTGTGTCATTGACATGCTGAATCAGAACGCGATAATCCCGGTTGTTGAACATGATATCGTGGGTTCCCTGGGGGAGGCTGCGTACATGCTCCGGCAATTGATGCTGCTCAGAAAGCGGGGCGGTATAAGTGATGATGGTTGAGCGTGATCGAGAAGTGACTGGAATATGCGCTGTGCTCCCGGCTTGTTTCTGCAATGCTGCCAGCTCGATTCTGAGGATGTCATCGAGTATTTCCGTTTCAACGGATTTCAGCGCCGCAACCAGACTGATACCGAGCGTGAGCGCCAGAAAAACACCAAACAGCAGAAACGCAAGTGTGATGCGTCTTCGCAGGCGCTTAGTTCTTTGCATTGTTGTCAGTTAATTTATAACCGAAGCCGCGTATAGTGAGTATCAAAGGTTGATCAAAAGGCTTGTCAACGGCCTGGCGGAGATTCGACAAATGTGTGCGCAGTGCATCGCTGTCGGGTGGATGATCCTGCCAGACAGCATATTCCAGTTCTTCCCGTTTGATCACGCGATGCGGATTCTGCATCAGATAGGTCAGTAATCGAAAGAGCATGGGGTTGAGACTGATGTGCTTTCCCGCGCGATGCACGTCATGTGTTTCCATGTTGAGCGTGAGATCACCAATTTGCAATTGTGACGACGGTATGCGCCTGATGCGCTCTGATAATGCTTTAACGCGCGCCGCCAGTTCTTTTAGTGCGAACGGTTTGATGAGATAGTCATCAGCGCCGGATTTAAAACCTTCCAGTTTGTTTTCGAGAGAATCCCTGGCGGTCAGCATGATCACCGGAATTGCCCGCTTCGCCTCCTGCCGGAGCCTGCGGCAGAGATCTGTACCGTCAATGCCCGGCAATCCCAGATCGAGAATGATGACGTCATAGTCTTTGGTAAGGGCCAGATGCAATCCTGTCAAGCCATCACGTGCAGCATCAATCGTGTAGCCAAGGGTTTCAAGATAGTCATAAATACTGGCTGCAATATCCTGATTATCTTCCACGATCAATATATTCATAGGTACGATCCTGTTAATCGCTGCGGATCTGGCGGTTGCCACTGGAAACAGTGAGCGGATTGGCGGGATGCGGTGGTGCTCATGAGGTCGCTTTTCAGTATAGATTAATAGCCGGGAAATGTACTCACTCGATTGGATATACCTTTCTGAACAATGCGCCGGGTATTTTGTACGGCAACATTGTCCGTGATCAGTAAAATTCCAGCGCAAGCTATTATAACCAGAGCAATGTAATATTCATGTTAAGGAAAGATTAAAGTTTTGCAAAATAAGTGATTGTATGATGAATGATTTTCTGGCTTGTTGAACTCCGGCCAGATGCGTTACGTTTTTGCTTTGCGCCGTGGATGCGTTATCCCGAAAAACTCTGGATATGGTAGAGTTAACCGCCTGCTGATCCAGTTGATTGTTGTTTAGAGTGAATTGTATATGAGTGATTATAAAAAGATTCTTGTTGCTGTTGATTTCTCGGATTATGACGGTATTGTTATCGGGCAGGCCAATCGTCTGGCCGGAAAATTCAATGCCGAACTCAGTGTAATCCATGTTCTGGATAATATTCCCATGCCGGATACGCCGTATGGCGCCATCATTGCATTGGGTGATCAATCCGGTGATTCGCTTCTGGAAGATGAAAAAAACAGATTCAATCAGGTGTGCGATAGCGTGGATATCGCGCCGGCCAATCGCTGGTTGATCTGGGGAAGGCCGCAGGAGGAAATTATCCGGCTTGCGCTAACAGAGCGGGTCGATCTGATTGTCGTGGGATCGCACGGTCATCATGGATTGGCGGCGTTGATGGGATCAACCGCTAAAGGCGTTATTTTTAATGCTGAATGTGACGTTCTGACAGTGCATTTAAAAGCCAATCAATAGGCTTCCGCTACCAGAGTTTCCACCATGATGGATTTTCCGATTCCTGTATATCGCCGAGAAACTTGCTGTCCGGAAAATTCTTTTTCAGAACACGTTCGGCGTCATCGCTTAAATCGGGCATGCCCAGTGCATTGTAGGCCTGAGCCATAATGTAGAGCGCTTCTTCGGCGGCGGGCGTGAGCGGGTATTCCTTGATCGTGTACTGCGCACGATTGACTGCGGCAACATAGGCATGCCGTTTCATATAATAACGCGCAACGTGTACTTCGCTCATGGCGATGACATTCAGCAAATGCGCCATGCGTTGCCTGGAATCGGGCGCATATTTGCTGTTCGGAAAGCGTGTCACCAGCTCCTTGAAATTTTCAAACGATTCGCGTGATGCTTTTGAGTCGCGCTCGCTCATATCCTGTTTCAGAAAACCGCGCATCAAAAAACTCATCATGCCCCAGTTGTCATGATAATTAACCAGGCCCTTGATATAATAGGCATAATCAACATTTGGATTATTGGGGTGCAGTTTTATAAAACGATCAGCCGCGGCAATAGCGGAAGCCTGTTCCTGATTTTTGTAATGCGCGTAGGCCGTTTCAAGCTGAGCCTGCTGTGCATAACGGCCGTAAGGGTACCGGGCTTCCAGTCCTTCGAACAGTTTAATTGCAGCTTCATAATTTCCATTGTTTAATTTTTCTTTCGCTTCTTCGTAAAATTTGCTTGCCGACCAGTTATGCGTATCTTCTTTCTGATCGGGCAGTAAACCGCATGCTGATAGGGTAGACGCCAGAATTAAAAACAACGCAATGTTTTTGAACATCATCATAAAGCCAGAAAAAACATGGGATCAAAAAAAGATTATAACGTAAAGACGCCATCGCCCGCATGGTTTGCGGCAAGCGCATCGGTTATACATGTCGTGATTCCGATGGGAAATGCCGGTCAGCGGCTTGATCAGGCGCTGGCGCAATTATTGCCGGATTGGTCGCGCAGCCGCATTCAGTCCTGGATACTCAGTGAGTGCGTCAAACTGGATGATCAGGGTTGTACGGCTAAACAGAAAGTCTGGGGTGGGGAGCGTATTTCAATTTACCCCGATGTTCCTGTTGCCGAACATCAACATGTGGCCGAGGCTATCTCGCTGGATATTGTTTTCGAGGATGAGACGCTGATGGTTGTCAATAAACCGGCCGGCCTGGTGGTGCACCCTGGAAATGGCAACTGGCGGGGCACGTTATTGAATGCGCTGCTGCATCACTCGCCGCAGCTTGAGCATGTCCCGCGCGCCGGCATAGTTCACCGGCTGGATAAGGATACCAGCGGATTGCTGGTCGTTGCAAAGACGATAGAGGCGCAAACGAGTCTGGTGCGCCAGCTGCAGCAGCGCACAGTTAAACGCGATTATCTGGCGCTGGTATTGGGTAAAGTGGCTGGCAGCGGCAATGTTGACGCGCCTGTCGGCCGTCATCCGGTGCATCGAACAAAAATGGCTGTTAACCCGCGCGGGAAGCCGGCGCGAACACATTACCGCATTCTTGAGCGTTTGGCGGGCTGCTCATTGTTGCAGTGCAGTCTGGAAACGGGGCGTACGCATCAGATTCGTGTTCATATGCATTCCATAGGACATGCATTGGTCGGCGATTCTGTTTATGGCGGCAAGCCGGGGAAGGTGACGGCTGAGATCGGAATGCTCTTAGGTGCATTTCCCCGGCAGGCGCTGCATGCATGGAAGCTGGTGCTCCATCATCCAGGAAATGCACAGATGATGGAGTGGTGTTCGGAAATACCTGATGATCTGACAACATTGCTTGAACAGCTCCGGTTTTTTAGTCAGGAAGCTGCACGGGATGCTGTTTATGGGTCCTGATCCCAGTACGGTATTTTACCAATGCGCATGGCAAGGAAATCAATAAATGAACGTACCTTGGCGGGTACATGACGGCTGGGTAAATGGCAGGCGTAAACGTAACGCTCCACCGCGATATATTCGGATAGCACTGCCTGCAGTTTTCCGCTTTGCAACTCCTTGCCGACAGTAAATGTTGGCAGTAACGCGATGCCCAGGCCGCCCAATACAGCCTGAGACAGGGCGTCATCGTCATTGATGCGCAGATTGCCCGAAACGGGTACGGTAATGATTCCCTCGGGGCCGGTAAAATTCCAGTGTCCCTGTTCTCCTGAAAGTGTGTAATCCAAACAATTATGTTTGATCAGATCTTCTGGTGTTCGCGGTATGCCGTTTTTCTCAAAATACCGGGGAGTTGCGCATAATCTGCGCCGTGCGGGTGCCAGTTTGCGGGCAACAAGATTCAGATCCGGTTCATTGGTTACTCGAATAATGACATCCTGACCTTCCTCGACCAAATCAACCGGACGGTCAGTGATGGTTAAGTCAATCCGGATTTCTGGATAGCGGGCAAGAAAATCAGCCAGTGCAGGCGCTACATGCAGTGTGCCAAAGGCAACAGAGGCGCTGACTTTCAGCATGCCGCGCGGCTCGGCTTGCAAGCTGTTTACAAACCGTTCCGCCTGCTCCGCTTCGTCAAGAATGTGCGCGGAGTGCTCTGCAAGTACAGCGCCCGCCTCGGTCAGGCTGAGGTGCCGTGTACTGCGGTTTAATAATTGCGCACCCAGATTCTTCTCCAGTTTGGAAATTGCCTTACTGACTGCGGCGCGTGAAATACCCATTCGTCTTGCAGCCTCGGCAAAGCTTCCGGCCTCGACAACGCGCGCATAGATACCGAACAAATTGAGATCTTGCGTCATTTGAAATATTGTTAACCCTGTGGAACCAATGTAATTCAGTATGCAGTACTTATCGGAAATTATTTAAACCGGTATGATGCACTTAGTTTTGAAAAAAGAGAAATCTTGAATTATTCTTGGAGTGTGAGTTGTAACTGAAGTTAAAAGGTTTTATTGAGTATGGTTTGGTTGAGGCCGATACTTCTGTCTTCCTGGAAAACATGTTTGTCTGTAATGAATTTTTAGAGATTTCAGTAAGAAAGATAAGCTGAGTATTTTTATTGTCAACCACTGGAGTCGGGTTTCTGGATTTCAAGGTGTTAATCGTGACGAGAAATAAAGCAATAGAATGATAAAGTTCGGTTTTTTTGTTTCTTTTTTTATGCTAACTAACTGAATACATTGAAAAAAACAGCTCTTCAATTGTAAGCAAAATAGCCATTGACAATCTGTTCGGAGAAATAGCCTGTTGGTGGCTGGTTAGGCAGCAACGAGGAAGGGATGTGGAATTTTCCTATCCCTTCCTTTTTTTTACAATGAGATACAGCGATTAGAAGCGGAAAATACCGCTTACAGACAACAGAATCTGATCATTGTCTTTTCCGTTATCGAATGCTCTATCTGTCTTTCTGTTCGAAGTTGAGCGATCATAGCGGACTTCCGGACGAATGGTAAATCCGGCGATCGGTGTGTAATTCAATCCACCCGTTACAGCAATGTAATTGTCGGTGAACCCGTTAACTCGTACGCCATCGTCATCGCGGAACCATTCCATGCGCAAGCCGGCTGCTAGGTTGTGGAGGATATCGTAGAAAACATACTGATTTACGCCATACCATTGTGCGGCGCGACCGAATGCGGTTTTTTCCTGATTGCCGTGATCATGTTGCAATACGTAATGCAACCTGTCTGTGAAGCTATGTTCCAGTACCAAGCTGTATAATGTGCGATTATGATCGACCTTCGCGGTGCCCGCACCTGCTGCAAATGCTGATTCCGTGCTGCCGGTGATCAATGAGCCGGTCAAAGTCGTGCGTTCATTATCCGTGGTATAGCTGATGCTGCCAAGAAAGTTTGCCGGTTGATTGAAATGCGCGTCCCATCCGCTCACAACCCCGCCTTTGACGGTGATGTTATTGTTTACAGGGTATATCGCCAATGCGCCGGTATGCGTGAACGGTTCGCCATATTGCATGGTGTAGGCGTGCGAGAAGAAGAAATTGCCGACAGAGGGTACAACTTCATACCCGATCAGCGTATAAAAATGCCCGACTTGAAATGTCAGGCCGTTGCCAACCGGAACGTAGATATTCGCATACGCCTGCGGGAACGCCAGTTGATGCTGGTTGTTGGGATCCAGAACCCGGCCAACGAAGTTTTCATTTGCATCGAAATTCGATGCAAACGTATATCGCGCGTCAGAACCATATAATAAATCTGCACGGAAGCCTACGCTTAAAGTTTTCGTGTTTGTATTGACTTCGCGTTCGATGAAACCATAGACCTGGTGCAATCTGAATTCATTCGGACCTCTGTTGAATGTGACCGGGCCATTCGAGCCGCTTGGGTTAGCGGGATTTCCGGTAAATCCGATATCAACCCAGCCGCCGACTTTGACACCCAGTGACTGTAGAAAAGGTGTTTCGTTGTATTTGAACCCGGTCAGGCTTTCTATCAAGCCTTTATCGCCGCTTGCTGGTTCCGCATAAGTCTCATGCCCGAAAGGCGCGGTGGTTGTGTCAGATGAAGCCGCGGAAATTTTGAGAGATGAAGCGGTAATAGTTGAATTAGACGAAGCATGTATTGTTGAATTGACAATAAATACGCTGCAAAGTGCAAGCATTGTCCCGGTCAATTTTAATTTATTATGAGCAATCAAAGCGCAACCCTCCATATGTGATAATTGTGATTCATTAAAATTATAGGGCGAAACATGACGCCATTCTGTGATGATCTGGTGCGCAAGGAAAAACCATACCTAGCACGAGGTCAAGCATACTGAACGGATACTGAACGCGCAAACTTTTTCTTTTATTTTCAGCAAAATTACAACACTTTACTGCGGAAAATTCATATTTTCGATTTGATTTATTACAACCTGCTATTTTCTAAAAATACACGCTGTCCGTGTTATTTGTATCATGATCAGGCTGCTGTATTGTGTGAGTAAAACTGAATAAAGTAAATCATTACAATCTTGTGATGAATAACAGACAGTTTCTGATTACTTGAGTAGTTTTTTGTCATCTGTATATACTTGATTCTGGGGGATTTTTGTCATGATTCCTAAGCCGGATCTGAATATCGGGCGCTGCGCGCTCTGTAACCGGAGCAACAGCGATTCGGTTTAATCCCAGAACACTGACACGATGCACAGCGTTAAAGCCTGGAGCACCGTTTCGGTCACGGAGAATGGATGAGATTTTATATTCCAGTGCATTGGATCCCGCGTCAAAGCGGATATCATGTATCCAGATGCCGGCGCGCTGTACACGCTGATCATCGCATTCATAGTTCAGATCCCATCCGGTCAGCATCGGTATGGCATAATCATATGGCAAATCATTGATGCGGAATGTTTCTGTGCGCACAACACCTTCAACACCGCTGCGGCAGGTATTACTTCTGCCGGAACGTGGATTCAGTGCGAGAAAGTCAGCGTTAAGCTTGACGCTGTTGCCGCCGATCAACGCCGCGCGCGTTTTAACCCAGTGTGGGCGGGTATTGTTGTCTTTGAACAGGGTTTGTGTTACCCAGTGCGGTTTGCCATCGGGATTGGGAGATGCGCCAATCTGATAGAGACTGTAAGCAATTTGACGCAGATGATAATCGGAAGGATCTCTCCAGCGGCATGGCGGAAAACGCCATTCGCATTCAAACGTATTGTCGAACTGAAAGTCAAAACCGCGCGGTATAACGACGATTGAGTCACTGTTTTTTAATAAGCCTTCATTCCATAAGCTTTCCAGTGTGGCAACAGGGCCATTGGCCACAGTTTGCAAAGTCCAGGTGTCAATGCCATTATAATCACCTTCAATGCGTGCATTGATCCATGTGGTGTTAAAACCGAAGCCAGTGTAATGCGCGCAAAATTCATAGGCATCATTCCAGTTCTGATCGCTGATTTCACCGGTTGCCTCAAAAATAAGCGTGGTGGAACCCGCGCCGGTTAGCAGTTTACTGTGCCTGATATCCGCGCGTAATGCGCGGATCTCTTGGTCCTTGTTTAAATAGCGCAAATCCCAGCCATTCAGGATTGCTGTTGCCTGATTGACATAAGACGGCATATCAATAGTGATCAACATGGTTGCCGATTCCGGCCCTCTGTCGCGTACCGTGCATTGGTTTCCTTCGACCATGATGAATTTTCCGGGATCTTCGTAACTGGTTCTGCGGTTTGTTTTGAAAAAAGGAAGATTCGTTGGCGCGGCGCTTTGTGATTCGGATGGAGGCATCATGCTTCGTTCTTTTTTACTCGTCATGCAACCAGGCAGAACGGTTGCTGAAACCAGTAGAACAAGAATTAACGCGATACGATGATTACAATTCATTTAAACGCTCTTATGGCAAATAGAAGTGGCCCGTAAAATTAATCAGTTGTTATCGTTATGATTAATTGATGTCAGTCTAACGTCTAATTGACGCGAAGAGAAGGGCTATGCAAAATGTGAGGACTGATTTGCATCGCCCGGGAAAGACGGTTGCGGGTGTTGCGAAAGAATTTCGGATGCCAGCTGAAAAGTATGCTACGTTCTGTCTTTCATTGCATTTGTGTAACGATAGTGTAAGAATCGACCGGATGGTAATACAATAAGGTGCTGTGAGTTAAGTGGTGCGGCTTGTGCGGCAGGTATTGAATTACAAAATCCCTAAGTCGTATCCGATTGAGTATCGAATATCCTTTTTAGACTGTTGTTTATTTTTTGAAGCTTGTTTTTTGATAATCAGGACTGAAACGTTAACGATGAAAAAAATTATATCCGCTTTAATACTGCTGCTTTTCATGATTCCGGATGTAATGGCTGAGTGGACTCCAGTGGGTGAAAGCGATGAAGGTGGTGGCTATACGGTTTATGCGGATCTGGTTTCTGCACGTCAGGCCGCCGGTAAAGCTAAAATGTGGACTTTGATTGACTATAAAACTGAACAAAGGGCATCGGGAGCAAGTTTTTTATCCAAAACAATCCGCCGTGATTATGACTGCAAAGAGGAACTGGTGAGGGATCTGGCGTTTAAATTATTCAGCCTGAATATGGGGAAAGGTGAACTTCTGCGATCTTATAATCAACCGCAGCAATGGCAGACGGTGTTGCCCGAAAGTCTGGATGAGGCTGAATGGAAAGTGGCCTGCGGACAGGGATAGTAAATATGGACTGAAGCTGTAACTGTCCGGAGTGTGAAAAGCAGTTATCGTGTGGCATATTTTCGGCGATGCGACAGAAAGAAATAAGCAGGTTTTTATTTGAAATTTAGCGAGAAGTTCATAAAAGCAATTGATGCGCTGTTACCGCAGATGCAGTGTGGCCAGTGCGGTTACCCAGGTTGCGAACCTTATGCTGCGGCTATCGTGAAAGGGCATGCGGATATTAATCAATGTCCGCCGGGTGATGCCGAAGGCATTCGCAAAATTGCAAAGTTGCTGGGTGTTGAGCCGAAACCGCTGAATATACGGCATGGATTACCCAAGCCACGCGCCGTAGCAATTATTGATGAGAATCTGTGTATCGGTTGCACCTTTTGTCTGCGCGCCTGTCCGGTGGATGCAATCGTTGGCGCGGCCAAGCAGATGCATACCGTTTTGACCGATGAGTGCACGGGATGCGAATTGTGTGTGACGCCTTGTCCAATGGATTGCATTGCGATGGTTCCGGTGGAGGCATATCAGGGCGCAGGTGTGCAAATTGCGGAAGCGTTAAAGACAAGAGCGGACCGTGCCCGTGTGCGCTATCAGTTCAAACTGCAACGTCAGTCGCTTGAAAAAGCACAGCGCGAAGAAGTCGCCGTCTCACGCCCAGCCGATGGCATAAGTCCGCAGCAGGCTGATTTGTCCATGCAGTTTCCCGGAGATGACCGAAAGCACGATATTGTACAGGCGGCACTCAGGCGGGCTGCGGCGATGCGCGCTCAGATCAATAAATAAACCGAACCTGCGGTATGAATTCAGCCAAGCGCCGTGAGTTATTTGCCTGTCTACAAGCGTCCAATCCACATCCGACAACCGAACTTGAATATCAATCGTCTTTTGAGTTGCTGGTCGCAGTGATTTTGTCGGCGCAGGCAACAGACAAAGGCGTCAATCGGGCGACCCGGAAACTGTTTGCGCGGGCAAATACACCGCAGGGAATTGTTGCTTTGGGTGAGGCGGGCTTGCTCGAATGTATCAAAAGCATCGGTTTGTATAAATCAAAAGCCAGAAATATTCTGGCTACTTGCCAGCTGCTGGTTGAAAAATATGCGGGCGAGGTGCCGCGCACACGGGAAGCGCTGGAGGAATTGCCCGGCGTGGGGCGCAAGACGGCAAATGTCATATTGAATACGGCTTTTGGCGAGCCGACCATCGCTGTCGATACGCATATTTTTCGAGTGGCCAACCGGACCGGACTGGCGCGAGGTAAAAACGTGCTGGCGGTTGAACTGAAGCTGCTCAGGGTAGTTCCCAGGGAATTCAGGTATGACGCGCATCATTGGCTGATTTTGCATGGGCGCTATGTGTGCAAGGCCAGAAAACCTGAATGCGGTAAATGTATTATTCAACATTTATGCGAGTTCAAGGAAAAAACGATTTAAAGTTTAGCAATATATAATTATGTTCAAACCGACGAGAGATCAGGCGCGCCATCTGTTTTTTGACAGCTGGGCGAAATACCGGCGGCAGGAAGTGTTGACAGGCGTTGAGCAGATTGCCCTGGAAGTCATTCTGCAGCATCCGGAATATCATGAAATCCTGGAAGATGCCGAATCCTATCGCGATAGAGACTATCTGCCGGAAATGGGAGATACGAATCCTTTTTTACATATGAGTATGCACGTTGCCATCAAAGAGCAGCTTTCGATCAATCAGCCTGTTGGTATCTGTGACCGTTTTATTCGGTTGCGGCAACAGACCGGTGATGAGCACGCAGCCGCGCATCGCATTATGGAGTGTCTGGCCGAGATGCTGTGGCAGTCTCAGCGCAGTCAGACTGCGCCTGACGCGACAGTCTACTTTGACTGCCTGGACAGGCAGAGCGCGCTGAAAGGAAAGCAGCATGAAACATGAATAAAGCAGCGCACCTGCTGTGCGGAAATTTTCCGGTCGTCCGTGTTTGCGGAATACAGCAAAAACCGATCCACTTTATCAAGCACGCCAATCAATCCTGATTTCAACGCTGGACATGTATAAAAAGTATTATCCTGATCTGATCATAGTATATGCGCTGGTTGCACTGATTGTATTGTTTGTCCCGCTGCAGCCGATCAAAGCGTCATCCGGTGTGTCATTCGGCGGCAATGTGGTTTTTCATGACATGGATATTGCATTGCTTCCCGATCGCAATGAAATCCGCGTTAAAAACCAGATTCGCTTGCCGCAGCTGAAACAGCTGAAGTTCAGTCTGCATGCGCACTTGACAATTGACCATGTTGAAGGCGGACAGATTGCGTTATTGCCATCGGGTGTGGTGGCGCGTGCGCCCGTGCCACTGAAGCATTATACGTTGACCGCCGCACCTTCAGCTGAATCCGTAACGCTGCATTACAGTGGAAAAATCAATCACGCGGTGATGGAACCAGGGCAGGAATATGCACGCAGTTTCAGTTATACGCCGGGCGTGATTTCCGAAGAAGGTATTTTTCTGGCGAATTCAACGGCCTGGTATCCGCAGTTCGAAAATCCGATGGTGTCTTTTCGATTGAATATCAGCCTGCCCGCAGGCTGGGATGCGGTCAGCCAGGGGCGTTTGATCAATGCGCAGCAGGACGGGGCACAGCGTGCCGTGGTCTGGGAGGAACTGCATCCGCAGGATGATATTTATCTTGTTGCCGGACGTTTCCAGCGCTATGCCCAGTCAACAGGCGCTGTTGAAGCGCTGGTTTATCTGCGCGAAGCGGATGTGGCGCTGGCAAAAAAATATCTGGATGTCACCGCGCAGTATATCGGCATGTATAGCAAGCTGCTTGGGCCATATCCGTATGCCAAATTTGCCCTGGTCGAGAATTTCTGGGAGACCGGGTATGGCATGCCATCGTTTACTTTGCTGGGTCCTAAAGTCATTCGTTTTCCTTTTATTCTGCATTCTTCCTATCCGCACGAAATTCTGCACAATTATTGGGGCAACGGCGTGTTTGTCGATTACGCCGAGGGTAACTGGGCGGAAGGTTTGACGGCCTATCTTGCCGATCATTTGGTGAATGAACAGCGCGGCAAGGGTGAGGAATACCGACGTGATGTCTTGCAGAAATATGCGGATTTTGTCGGTAAGGAAAGCGATTTTCCGGTTGCACGTTTTGTTTCGCGGCATAGTTCCAGCTCCGAAGCGGTGGGTTATGGCAAGACGATGATGTTTTTCCATATGTTGCGGCAGGAAGTCGGTGATACGGATTTTATCCGCGCGTTGCGGCGGTTTTACAGTCAATTCAAATTCAAGCAGGCAGCTTTTAAAGACTTGGAAGAAATATTCAGTGAAGTCACGGAGCGGGATTTCTCCGCGTTTTTTGAACAATGGATTTACCGCAGCGGCGCACCGGATCTGATTATTGAGTCTGCTGCCGCAACTCAGACTGCCCAGGGCTATAAACTTAAGGCTACATTGAAACAAGTCCAGCAAGGTGATTTATATCAATTGCTGGTGCCTGTTGCTGTCCATCTGGAAGGTGAGGAACAGGCCTACCATTCCCGAGTCGCCTTGCGGCAGCGCACCCAGGAAATTGAACTGGATTTCGCGGCACGCCCTTTACGCATCGAAATCGATCCGCAATTTGATGTTTTCCGGCGTCTGGATAGTCGTGAAATACCTTCGGCGCTGTCGCAGGGATTCGGCGCGCAAGACCCGCTGCTGATTCTGCCGGCGGATGCTGATCCTCTGATTCTTCAGGCGTATAGAAATTTGGCGGACAACTGGCGGAGAACACAATCGGGACAACTTGAAGTGAGGCTGGATAATGAATTGCATGTGTTGCCGCCGGATCGCACTGTCTGGATTATGGGATGGCGGAACCGGTTCGCAGGACATGTGATAGAAGCGCTGCCTGGCCGGCCGGTCCATTATGCAGACGAAACACTTGCACTGAATGGTCAGCGTTTTACACCGGGTGAGTACGCAGTCGTATTGACCGCCAGGCAGTTGGAGAATCCGGATAAAACACTGCTGTGGGTGGCTGGAAATACGCCGCAGGCAATAGCCGAACTGGCACGTAAACTGCCGCATTACCGTAAATACAGCTATCTTGCTTTTCAGGATGACGAGTTGACCAATGTACTCAAAGGCCAGTGGCCGATACTCAGCTCACCGTTATCGCTGGCGGTAGAACAGGCGGATGGCGGAGTCGTTGATCATTCGCAAACCGGCAAACTGATGCCGCGTCAGGCGCTGGCGCAATTGCCGCCGGTTTTTTTGGAAGAACGCATGATGGCTGATATCGCCTTTCTGGCTGGTGAAGCGTTGAAAGGACGCGAATTGGGAACGATCGAGCTGGATAAAGCCGCTGACTATATTGCACAGCAGTTCCGTCTCGCCGGTTTGCAGCCTGGCGGGGATGGCAATAATTTTATGCAATCCTGGCGGCAGGATGTCGGTGCGCCGAAAGGAAAAATTACATTGCGTAACGTGGTCGGTGTTTTACCCGGAAAGAATCCTGGGCTGGCAGCGGAAAGTCTTGTTATTGGTGCGCATTACGACCACCTCGGCATGGGCTGGCCGGATGTGAAGGCCGGAAACGAAGGAAAAATTCATTACGGTGCGGACGATAACGCCAGCGGCGTTGCCGTTATGCTGGAGTTTGTCCGGCAAGTGGCGGAAAAGTGGCGGCCTGAGCGCAGTATTGTTTTTGTCGCGTTTACTGGTGAAGAAACCGGCCTGCTGGGCGCTCGATATTATTTGAACGAAGCAAAGCGATATCCTGCTGAGAAAATCACAGCGATGCTGAATCTTGATACGGTGGGACGGCTTGGCGAGCATCCGGTAACTCTGTTTGGAACCGGCAGTGCGCGCGAATGGGCACATATTTTTCGTGGCACAGGATTTGTCACCGGGATTCCGGTGAATGCAGTGGCCAATGATTTTGGCTCCAGCGATCAGACCGCTTTTATTGAAGCCGGTATTCCGGCTGTGCAGTTTTTTGCCAGCGCGCATGAGGATTATCACGCGCCTGGCGATACGATTGATAAAATCGATGCCGCCGGACTTGCCAAAGTGGCTGCCGTGCTCAAGGAAGCCGCTGAGTATTTGTCCAATCGCATCGAACCGCTGACCGTTACACTGCAATCAAGAGACTCCATAGGCGAAGCGAGCGCTTCGTCTTCCGATCATGCTTCGCGCACCCGGCGCAGTGCAAGCCTGGGCACAGTGCCTGATTTCTCCTATCAGGGCGAAGGCGTGCGTGTCGACAGCGTGATGTCGGATTCTCCTGCGGAGCGGGCGCAATTAAGGGCGGGTGATGTCCTGGTTCGGCTGGCCGGTAAGCCGGTTGTCGATCTGAAAACGTATGCCGATATTTTGAAATCGCTTCAGGCTGGACAGAAAGTGGAACTGGAATATCGGAGGGAAAGTAAAATAAATACCATTAATGTGGTGCCTGGCGCGCGCTAGCGTTCATGCGCATTCAAGTGCATCCGAATAGGGCGGGTGACCGGCCGCTGTTTCTGCAGTTAACACTGTGAACTTTAATGAAATAATACTGCTCTGAGGAAATAAGAAAGCAGATTAACAATGGGCGTTATTATTGTAATATTGCAGGCATGGTATGTTGAGACGCGAATCGCGAGCTTGATCGGACGTGTGTGTAAATTATTTTTACACTTTATCGGACGTAAAAAAGTAAAATAACATTTGTCGGCAAGAAGTCAATAACATCTTTTTATACGCTGGTTTCGTAGTTTTTTAATATCATTTTGGATTTTTCATGAACCTAAGAATCTTAGCCTCATTGTTGATATTCGGTCTAACGGCATGTGTGCAGCTTCCCACGCATGAAGGTGGAGGTAAAAATGAAAAATCCTCGGAAACTCAGGAAAAAGCGCAATCTGAAATTGTCGAGGAAGCCGAAATTGCAGATGCGGATTCAGATTCGGACTACGCTATTGATGAATCCAAGCTTCCAAGGCAGGAATTGACTGCGGCGATCCTTTTTGATTTTCTGCTCGGTGAAACTGCGCTGCAGCGGGGTAATCTGGATGTGGCTGTCAGCCGGTATCTGAAGCTGGCGCAGACGACACGTGACCCACGTATTGCCAGGCGCGCCAGTGAGATAGCCTTGCACGCGCGCCATCCTTTCGCAGCTGAACGTGCGGCTGACATGTGGGTGGAGTATGATCCTGATTCGCTGGATGCGCGACAGACACTGGCGGCAATGCTGGTCAACCTGGGCAGGCTGGATGCAGCATTCCCGCATCTGGAAAAATTGATAGCTGCTGAGCCTGAAAATACCGCCAGTGCTTTTATGCAGCTTAACCAGATGCTGTCCCGCAATCCGAATAAAGGCGAAATATTCCGCTTGATACAAAAACTGGCGGCGGCCTATCCCAAATTACCTGAAGCACATTTTGCCGTTTCGCAGGCGGCATGGTTCAGCGGTGAATATGAGATTGCTGAAGCGGAGATGAACAGTGCGCTCTCCTTACGTCCGGAATGGGAGCTGGCGGCAGCCCAACTGGGTAGAATTCTGCAGCGCAGATCGGGCGTGCAGGCTATCGATTTCTATCGCGCTTATCTTGATAAATATCCTGACAGCATTGAGGTCAGGATAGCGTATGGCAAGCTGCTGATCGAGCAAGGTGAAAAAGATTATGCTGGCGAGCAATTGCGATTGCTGTTTGAAAAAAACCAGAAAGATGCGGAAGTGATGGTGGCAATCGGTTTGATGGCAACCGAGCTTTATGATTTCGATTTAACGGAGAAAAGTTTAAAAAGGGCACTCGAGCTGGAATATCCTGACGCCAGCGCCATACATTTTCATCTCGCCAGAGTGTACGAAGAAACGCAGCAGACTGATCTGGCTATGGCCTCTTATCGCCAGGTCAAAAGAGGCGGGCGTTTCCTGCCAGCGCAGATCCGCTATGCCGACCTGCTGGCTCAAAGAGGTCAGCTGGAGGATGCGCGCCAGTTGATACAGCAATTACCCGCAGCAAATGATCAGCAAAAAGCGCATCTGGTGCTGGCTGAGGCCCAGATTCTGAGGCGCGCAGGCTCGTACCAGGAAGTATTTGAAGTGCTTGATCAGGGACTGGAAAATCTTCCGGATTATCCCGAATTACTCTATGATCGAGCCTTGGCGGCTGACAGGATTGGCCGGTTTGAAGTGCTTGAGAAAGATTTGCGCCGATTGATTGAGCTCCGGCCGGATAATCCGCATGCCTACAACGCACTGGGCTACAGCTACGCCGAGCGGGGTCTGCGCTTGTCGGAAGCTTTGAAATTGATTAAAAAAGCCGTGGAGCTGTCACCAGACGATCCCTATATTATGGATAGCCTGGGCTGGGTTTATTACCGCATGGGAAATCTCACGGAAGGGCTGAATTATCTGAATCGCGCTTTTGCCATCAGCCAGGATTCCGAAATAGCAGCCCATTTAGGCGAGGTGCTGTGGGTTCAGGGTGCGCAGGAGGATGCTGAAAATATCTGGCGCTCCGCTCTGGAGAGAGATCCTGATAATGAAATTCTGCTCGAAACAATCAGACGTTTAAAGGAATAGTGCAATCAGAAGAATCAGGTGTTTTAAGTATTGAAGAATCCACGGGTTATTGCAAAAAAGACAAATCGGCCACGCGTTGTTCGATTATTTTCATCATCTGACCATAAGCCGGTGTATCCATATCGCCAAACTGTTGTCTGAATATTGATTTAGGCAGATGTTCCGGCAAATCAGTCCAATCCGGCATCAGATCCTTATCGGTTATACCTCGGGCGGCCCATTGCTGAAGTTTTAACGCTGTGGCATGGCTGGCTGTGGCAAGTTCACCGAACAACGTTCCTGCGCGATCGGCAGCGATATCGTTAAATGAAAAGCCACTGCCGCTGCGAGCATCTTCTATCTCTTTATATAGACCAATTGCATCGGACAGGAATGTGTCTGTATAGGCGGTAATTGCGGCAGACACGATAAAATGCTGAGCAAAATCATGACGGCCATCCAATGTGACAATCTGGTGTTTTGCGCGCGGCCAGTCGACTGCTTCAGGTATCAGATATTCAAGCGGCAGTTTTAATATGTGGAATGTGGCTGCGAGAATGGCTGCGCGATTTTCTATTGGCGCCTGGTTTTTTCCGGAATATTGTGCTGCCATCTGCATCAACGGTTGTAAAATTTGAGCAAGTGTCAGACTGGTTTGCGCGGACTTTTCCGAAGGTATCCGGTAGCTGTTTTGCACCAGAAAAAGGTGGTAGCGATAAATTTTATCCCGTTCGAATTTGCTGAGTACCGGAAAATTGTAGCTATTCGAGTCGAAGAGCCTGTCGGGCAAATTGTAGGTTACTTTAAGGGACTCTGCGGAAAAATGCACACTTTGAATGACATTTATTCCATTGCCGTAATGTGGCTGTTTTTTGAGTTCCAGAATAAGCCGGGTAATCAGGAATTGACCGATAGCGTCTGGAATTGCCAGCCGACCGATGCGTATGGATTGCAGTTGCGGCAATGCGGTGGTTTCAGTCAGCGTTGCTTGAAAATTAATATATCTTTTAATGGATTGCCACGGTAATGGCAGGCTGGCGTGAATTTCTGCCTGCTGATGCGATAATTTGATGCGCGCTTTTCCATTGGCAAACAGTTTCGTCAGATAGTTGGCTGCTATATCAATGTCTTCCGGAAGAATGCTGATTGTTGCTGGAGCACTCCCGGGGCGACGCTGGCGCTGTTGATCGAGAAGGTATCTGGCGCGTTCTATGTGTTCTGGCGCAACAGTCGTCAGCCTTTCTACGCTGGGTCTTTTTTCAATGGACATGAAAAACAGAAAACCCAGCGTGACAGAAGTCAAAAGCGCGAAGGCGATAATTGACAGGAACAATATGCGAATCAGTTTCATTATATGATGTATACGTCAGTTTTTATTTATGCAGTTGCTGCGCTATTAGACAGATATTCCAGTTATAATTAAAATCTATTGCTCAGGGTGTATGAATTTGTATGCTATAACAGTTTATGTTTTTATGCTGGCAGGTTGAACTCACTTGATCGGAAAATCGGTTCAACCGGTGTGATGAAAGCGGCATTCAGATTCAATATGATTATGGTTAAAAACTTATAATGCATTTGGTGTCATGAGCAATCGTGAAAAAGTGTCAGAATATTCCGGCCAGGCGGCTAACGGTGCGGCTAGCATGTGCTGCCAGTCAGTACTGAATACTATCAATACTCATCTGGCTGTGCCAACTGTGTAATGACTAACCACTGATTAACGGATGTCGACGACCCTCCAGAAAATGACAACATCATCGTCAGTTCTTGAATTCAAGAGCAGTACTTTTTTTTCACCAATTCTGATTCTGTACAGCAATGATCTTGCAGCAATCGAGCAGTCTCTGCAGGATAAAATAAACCGGGCGCCGGATTTTTTTAAAAACTCTCCGCTGATCATCGATCTGCGTGAATTGAATAAATCCGGACTGGATATCAGTGTTATAGAAGTTGCCGGGATGTTACGCAAGATTGGCATGTTTCCAATCGGCGTACGGGGCGGAAACGAACAGCAGGACAAGCAGGCGCATAAATTATCGATTCCGGTCGATGCTGGCCGGGAAAATGACAGCATAGTCGCAACTTCCGCTGCTGCGTCACGGAAGGAAATCGAAACGCAGGCACTGGAGCAGGATTCCGTGGAGAATAACGAAATCAGGAATCCAGCGTCATCAGCGAGTCGCATAGCATCGGTCAGCACGCCGCCAGAGCCGGTCAGATCCATGCTGATTACACAACCGGTGCGTTCCGGGCAGCGCATATATGCGCGCGGTGATTTAATTGTCATGTCGCAGGTCAGTGCGGGTGCGGAGATCATGGCTGAAGGAAATATTCATGTCTATAACACGCTACGGGGTCGTGCGCTGGCAGGTGTACAGGGAAATACAACCGCGCGCATTTTCTGTCTGGATCTGCAGGCTGAGCTGATTTCGATTTCGGGAGACTATAAAACGAGTGAGCATCTGACCGAGCAGATTCAAAAACGGCCTGTTCAGATTTATTTACAGGATCATGCATTGATCATTAAGGAAATTGCCTAGAAATTTTAACTAAGGAGGCTCAATTGGCAAGGATTATTGTCGTGACATCGGGAAAGGGCGGTGTCGGTAAAACAACAACAAGTGCTGCGATTGCCATGGGGCTTGCAAAAAGGGGTCACAAAACGGCTGTGATTGACTTTGATGTAGGCCTGCGTAACCTGGATCTGATCATGGGTTGCGAGCGCCGGGTGGTGTACGATTTTGTTAATGTAATCAATGGCGAGGCCAGTCTCAATCAAGCGCTGATACGGGATAAGAACTGCAATCAGCTTTACATTCTGCCCGCGTCTCAGACGCGCGACAAGGATGCGCTCACACTTGAAGGTGTCGGCAGAGTGCTGGAAGAAATGTCCAAGGATTTCCAGTATATCGTCTGCGATTCCCCTGCCGGTATCGAGAAAGGCGCGTATCTTGCACTGTATTATGCCGATGATGCGTTTGTGGTTACTAATCCCGAAGTTTCATCGGTAAGGGATTCTGATCGCATGCTGGGCATTCTGGCGAGTAAATCGCGCCGGGCTGAACGAAACGAGGAACCCGTCAAGGAATATTTATTACTGACGCGCTATGATCCAAGCCGGGTAAAATCTGGTGAAATGCTTGGGCTGGACGATGTGCAGGACATTCTTTCACTGCAGCTGCTCGGTATAATTCCAGAATCCAAATCGGTTTTGTCAGCATCCAATGCGGGTATTCCGGTTATTCTGGATGAAAAAAGCGAGGCTGGCCAGGCGTATGAGGATGTTGTCGCGCGCTATCTCGGAGAAGACCGTCCGCTTCGATTCATTGATGATAAACGGGGCTTCTTCAGGAAACTTTTTGGAGGTAGATCATGAGTTTACTGGACTATTTCAGAAAATCCAAACCTAAATCTGCGGCAATTGCCAAAGAAAGACTGCAGATTCTGGTGGCTCATGAACGTACTCTGCGTAATCGGCGGCCATCGTATCTTCCGCAACTTCAAAAAGAACTCCTTGATGTCATACGCAAGTATGTGAATGTTGATCAGGATGCGATTTCCGTTAATTTTGAGCAGGATGAGAATCAGGAAACGCTGGAGCTGAATATTGTCCTGCCGGATTATCAGCAGGAAAATAAAAGTGTCAATATGTAAAAACCGGGTGTGCGCAGCGGGTTGGTCATAATTTTACTGTCTACTGTTTAAGCAGCTCAATGATTGTTTTCTTATCCGGATTCTGCCGGGGAGGCGCCGAGCGGTTGTCAATCTGGTGTTTCATGGCCGTGAAAACCGGTCAACTGACCATTGTTTCAGTTTTTCTTTTTCTTGCGGGTTGTGCCGTGCTTACGCCGCCGACAGTTCCTGCAACAGTCAGAACGCTGGTTATCGAACCGACGGAGAATCTGCGGGATGTTCCGGTTGCCGATTTTACCGTCATCGGCAGAGTATCTGTACGTAGTGCGGAGCAGAGTTTCTCGGGGAATGTGCATTGGCAGCATACGCAGCTCGAAGATACCATTCTGTTACTTTCTCCTCTCGGTCAGGCAGTCGCCGAAATCAGAAAAAACGATGATGTGGTGAGTCTTGTGACTGCGAAGGAGGAAGCGTTTTACGCACGTGATGTCGAAGAGCTGACCGACGAGATACTGGGCTGGCGCTTACCGCTGAGTGGATTGCAATATTGGATACAGGGCACGTATTCTCCAGTCAGCGCCGCTGTCGTGGAACTGGATGAAGACGACCGCATAGTGGCCATCCGGCAGGATGGGTGGCAGATTATTTATGTGCGTTACTTTGCAGATCAACCAGGAGAGGCTGTTGTTCGTCCACGTGTCATTGAGCTGCAGTTTGATGCGTTGAAGATCCGTATGGCTGTCGATAACTGGATTTAGCGCCAGACGATAAAAAGATTAATGAATACTCAGGGCACCAGCAGAACAACTCACTCATTGTTAATACCCCCTGACCGTTAAACCGATGCAGACTTTTTCAGCTCCCGCAAAACTGAATCTTTTTTTGCATGTCGTCGGGCGACGGCCGGATGGATATCATTTGTTGCAGACGGTTTTTCGATTACTGGATTTTTATGATCAGATCGATCTTGAGGTGCGTGACGATGGCGTGATCAATCTGATCACGCCTCTGCAAAATGTTCCGGCCGAACAGGATTTGTGTGTTCGTGCGGCAAGGTTGTTGCAAACTGAGAGCGGTACTCAACTGGGTGTCGATATTGCGTTGCATAAGAACATTCCGATGGGAGGCGGTCTTGGAGGCGGCAGCTCCGATGCGGCGACGATGTTGATGGCGCTGAATGAATTGTGGCATCTGAACTGGGAGAATTCGCGATTGCAGGCGTTGGGCCTGAAACTGGGTGCAGATGTGCCGGTTTTTATTTTCGGAGAAAATGCATTTGCCGAGGGCGTTGGCGAACAATTATCCGCTTTATCGTTGCCGCAAGCCTGGTATCTGATCATCGTGCCTCCCGTACATGTTTCCACGGCGGAAATTTTTTCAAATAAGGAATTGACACGAAACACGATTCCAATCACAATACCGCCCTTTTCCATTTGGGATGGTCATAACGATCTTGAACCGGTGGTTTGTAGTCTTTATCCGGAAGTTTATCGAAGTTTGGAGTGGCTAAAACATTTGGAAAATACTAGAATAACGGCAATGAGCGGATCGGGAGCCTGTGTGTTTTCCGAATTTGCGACGGAATCTGAGGCAAATGCGGCATTAGCAGGATTGCCTGCGGATATGCGAGGGTTTGTTGTGCGCGGTTTGGACAGACATCCGATGCGATGCGCGAAACCGTGAAATAGAATTGGGGAGTCGCCAAGTGGTAAGGCACCGGATTTTGATTCCGGCATTCGTAGGTTCGATCCCTACCTCCCCAGCCAGTAGTCTTAGCAATCCAGGAGTCTTTCAACGGATCTTTTCAATAAACACCGGAATTGAGTTATATTCAGCCTATTAGGGTCAGTGATAAGCGATATTGAAAGGGTGTCATTCGTCATATCAGGACCGGCGTGTGTCTCCTGATTTCCAGCCAATTAATCATAATCAATTTAAATAGCAATGTCTTACGACAGTTTGATGGTTTTTACCGGTACAGCCAATCCCAGGCTGGCTCATGATGTTGTCAGGCATCTGAACATTCATCTTGGTCGCGCCACGGTCGGGCGATTCAGTGATGGCGAAGTGATGGTGGAAATCCTGGAAAATGTGCGCGGTAAAGATGTTTTTGTGCTTCAGTCGACGTGCGCGCCCACAAACGACAGTCTGATGGAAATACTGGTTATGGTGGATGCGCTGAAGCGCGCTTCCGCCGGGAGGATTACGGCGGCGATACCGTATTTCGGGTATGCGCGCCAGGACAGAAGGCCGCGTTCGGTACGGGTGCCGATTTCTGCCAAGGTCGTGGCGAATATGTTGACGACTGTGGGGGTTGACCGGGTACTGACCATGGATTTGCATTCCGATCAGATTCAAGGGTTTTTTGATATTCCTGTTGATAACATCTACGGCACGCCAATCCTGCTTGGTGATGTCTGGAAACATGATTATCAGGATCTGGTGGTGGTGTCTCCGGATGTCGGCGGTGTCGTGCGTGCGAGGCATATGGCCAAGCGGCTGGAGTGCGAGCTGGCGATCATTGACAAGCGTCGCCCCAGACCCAATGAAGCCAAAGTGATGAATATCATTGGTGAAGTGAAAGGGCGTACCTGCGTCATTATCGATGATCTGGTGGATACCGCCAATACGCTGTGTAAAGCAGCCGACGCGTTAAAAGAAGAAGGCGCGAAAGCGGTTATGGCCTACTCAACGCATCCTGTGCTATCAGGCACTGCGGTTGAACGCATCAACGGTTCCAATCTGGACAAACTGGTTGTAACCGATACCATACCGTTGCGTGCAGATGCCATCGCGTGCGATAAAATCTGCCAGCTCAGTATTGCGGGACTGTTGGCCGAGACAATGGTGCGTATCAGCAATGAAAGTTCACTCAGCTCGTTGTTCATGGAGTGAATGGAAAACTTTTTTATTAATCGATTTGTTTGGTCGCGAACAAGTCATCACTGTGGAGAATAATCAATGAAAATTGAAGTCAGCGCTGAAAAGCGTACATTGCAGGGAAAGGGTGCGAGCCGCCGCCTGCGCCGTTCAGGTAAAACACCTGGAATCATTTATGGCGGAAATGGCGAGCCGCAATCGATCGAACTGGATCATAACGATCTATTCCACAAGCTTAAGCTGGAGGCTTTCCATGCATCAATTCTGACATTGAGTGTCGGCGGCGGCAAGGAACAGGTTTTGTTACGTGACATACAGATGCATCCATTCAAGCAGGTGGTGCTGCACGTAGACTTTCAGCGCGTTGATCCAAACAACAAAATTCATATGAAAGTGCCGCTGCACTTTATCAATGCCGATATTGCGCCAGGCGTTAAAACATCAGGCGGGATTGTCAGTCATGTACTGACCGAAGTGGATGTCACCTGTTTGCCCAAGGATCTGCCGGAATTTATTACGGTCGATATGAAAGATCTGGTGGCCGGACATACCATTCATCTGAGTGAACTGATTCTGCCTGAAAACGTTGAAATCACCGCGTTGACCAAAGGCGATGACCAGGCTGTGGCAGCAATTGTCATCCCGCGTTCAGCATTGGCTGCTGGTGAAGCAGCGGAAGAAGGAGCGGCCGGATAATAAACTTTCCTGCCATGTGGTGGAATTGTCGGAAATCTGCTGGATATTCAGTTTTATATGAAGCCAGCAGATTTTTGTTATGTGCGACGTGTCGTAAGTCTCATCGAATATCATGAAACTGATTGTCGGTCTGGGTAATCCAGGCAAAGAGTATGAAAACACGCGCCATAACGCCGGATTTCACTGGATTGACTGTCTTGCCGATATGCTCAATCTGACATTGCGGCTGGAAACGCGTTTTCATGGGCTATGCGCGCGGGTCAGTCAGGGCGATATCGATTTATGGCTGCTTGAGCCACAGACCTACATGAACCGCAGCGGACATTCCGTTGCCGAACTTTGCCAGTTCTATAAAATTCAACCCGATGAAATCATTGTGGTGCATGATGAACTGGATTTGCTGCCCGGTGTGGCGAAGCTCAAATGGGGCGGTGGCCTGGGCGGGCATAATGGCCTTAAAGATATTGCTGCGCGGCTGGGTACAAAAGATTTCTGGCGGCTGCGCATCGGTGTCGGTCATCCGGGGCATCGTGACGCAGTTGTACGTTTTGTGCTGCACCCTCCCGGTAAAGAGGAAGCTGCGCTGATAAACGAAGCCATTGGTCGCAGCCTGCAGGTCTGGCCGTTGATGGCGCAGGGCGATTTTCAGTCAGCGATGCTGAAACTGCACACCCAGTAAACCGAGTGCTTCGACCGATCAACGATAAAACAGGAACAATCCGAGTGAGTATTCTATCATGAGCCTTAAGTGCGGTATTGTCGGCCTCCCGAATGTCGGCAAGTCAACGTTATTCAATGCCCTGACCAAAGCAGGCATTGCGGCGGAAAACTATCCTTTTTGCACGATTGACCCGAATGTCGGTATCGTCGAAGTGCCCGATCCGCGGCTCAATAAGTTGGCCGAAATTGTCAGGCCGGAAAAAATACAACCGGCTATCGTCGAGTTTGTCGATATCGCGGGATTGGTCGCGGGTGCCTCGAAAGGTGAAGGGCTGGGTAATAAATTCCTCGCTAATATCCGCGAAACAGATGGTATCGTGAATATGGTGCGCTGTTTTGCCAATGACAATGTCGTGCATGTGGCAGGCAAGGTTGATCCGGTTTCTGATATCGAGGTCATTCAGACGGAACTCGTGCTGGCCGATATGGCAACCGTGGAGAAAGCGTTGCAGCGCGAAGCCAAAGTGGCTAAATCCGGAAATAAGGATGCCATCAAATTATGCGGCTTTCTGGAAACAGTGCTGGCGCATCTGGATCAGGGAAAACCGGCGCGTTCAATGACAATGGATGAAGATCAGCAGGCGCTGCTCAGGCCCTTGTGCCTGTTGACCGCCAAGCCGGCGATTTATGTCGCCAACGTCGATGACAGGGGCTTTGAGAATAATCCGCTGCTCGACAAAGTCAGAGACTACGCTGCCACTGAGAACGCGCCGGTTGTTGCCATCTGCGCTGCGCTGGAGTCTGAAATCGCCGAACTGGCCGATGAAGATAAAAAAGTTTTTCTGGAGGATATCGGATTGGCGGAACCCGGACTCAATCGGCTCGTGCGTGCGGCGTATGATTTATTGGGATTGCAGACTTATTTTACTGCGGGCGTGAAAGAGGTCAGAGCGTGGACCATCCATAAAGGCGATACCGCGCCGCAGGCCGCAGGTGTGATTCATACCGATTTTGAGAAAGGTTTCATCCGCGCCGAGGTGATCAGCTATGACGACTTTATCGCCTGTAACGGTGAGCAGGGCGCCAAGGAAGCCGGCAAAATGAGACTGGAAGGAAAGGAGTATATCGTCAGGGATGGCGATGTGATGCATTTCCGCTTTAATGTGTAAAAAGCCCGTGCAGGACATCGATTTCGCTCGTTCATCCCGTCACAACTGGAACCGTTAACGCTGGGTTTTTCTCAATAGCAGTAGTCTGTTCACGATTTTCTGCTCGAAGAAATTGTAGATCCGGGTTATCCACTTTTTCCAGACATGCTTCTTCTGTTCGGTTACCAATGCAATCAGGAAGGAAGCGATCAATGTGAGGGAAACGATGAGCATGAATGTTTCAAAGCTGGGATTTTCCGCGTAAAAAACGGCATAAAAGAACCAGAGCAACGGCTGGTGCAGCAGGTAAAGTGAAAATGTTGAGCCGGCAAGGATTCTGACAGGCTTTTCTACCCTGTTGAGAATATTTGCGCAATTCTGGGAAATTTTCCTCACTGCGATAAAGTGCGCAGCGATGACAAGACCAAGATAATAGTCAGTGATAAAGTAGCGGCTGAATGCAAATTCTTTATGCAGATCCGGGCCAGCGATGGCCAGCAGATAATCGGACCCCCATCCGCCGATATTGTATGCCATGTAAAGATAAAGCCCGAAGATAGAGAACAAAAACAATAAAAAGGCGGCGGCAGTCGAAATATTCCGCCAATATTCGGATTGATAAACATAAACGCCCAGCCACCATACAGGCATCAATAAGACAATCTTTGGTCCGACAAATAGACATATGCCGCCAAAGATCAGCCAGCGTTTGAATCCGTTTACAAAAGTCAGAATGGCAAAGGCAAGATAGTACCAGACCTCATAATTCAGACTCCAATACGGGACATTCGAAAAAAGTTGTGTTGATAGTGTCCACAGTTCATTGGTAAACAGCAGACTGGAGATGACGCGTATCCCGGCGTGATCCCAGGCTCTGTAAGCTTCCGGGTATGCGCCGCTGTTGAGGGTATATCCAGAGAAATCAACCAGCGCGGTGATAATGATCGCCGGAATCGCGACAGAGTAAATACGCGCCGCCCTGGAAATAGCATAATCCTTGAGCGTTTTTTCTTTTGCGTCAGTAACATAAGCAATGACAAAGCCGGATAACACAAAAAAGACGATAACCGCCTCATGGCCGTATCCTGAAATGGCCAGATCAAATTCATAAAGCGGCTTGGAATGCCACAGCAAAACGACAAAGGCGGCTGAGAATCGAATTAAATCGAGGTAGATGGAAAATGATTTTGTCATGGATAACAATGGCGGCCAGTAAGTGAAGGTGAATCTGAATGATCAGGCAGGCCGTCTCCCGCGTGCAGCAGATAAAGCCCTCGATTTTATTACGGAAAGATAATACTACGCTGAAGCAATGGCGATCAATTTGTTATAAATATGATCGATTGTCTGAATGGCGGGCACACAAAAAAATGGTCCTTCCGTTTTCGGTTTCAAGGACAGGTACGTCAATTGTCTTATGCAAGTTACCCTGCTGTTGTTTTCACCGTGCGCTACGCCCAGATCACCATCTTGAAGCGCTCTTTGACAATGCCAAAGTAATTGCATTTCCAGTCGCTTTGCGCGAAGAAATCGAGGTGATGCCACTGATCTTTCTGCTTCAGGATACTGGTGGCGGCATCGTCCCAGTCAATGGCGGCAAACTTGGCTTCCATTTGCTGCTTGTGGGATTCGACTTCGTCGTATTCAAAGCCGTCATATTCCCAGTGCAGCACTTCGAATACGTTACCGTCACGGTCGGCATAGTCCATGCTGAAATCGAGTCCCCATTTCGGACGGATGCGGATGATTTTGTAAATCAGCGGATTGGCTTTTGCCCAGCGTTCCAGTTGCTGCAGTGCTTCTCCGGTATAGCCCTTGCGTTCAAACAATAAACTATGATTCAGTACGGCGCCCTCAACCCGGTCCGGCTGCGCGAACCAGGGTGCTTTGAGTGCATACCGGTGCTCCCGGTGTGCGTGTGCCTGTGTATGGTTGGCTTTTGCATAGTGCTGTTCCAGGTCAGTCAGGTCGTAACCGTTCTGATCGAACAGCGCCAGATCGCGCGCCAGCGGTATGTGCGTTGTCGTTAATGGCCGGTCCCAATGACCGATGGGATTGAATTGATGGTTGGTTAAATCGAGGTAATTCATGAGCAATCAATGCTGTCGGGTTAACAGCTATTCACTTAAAAAAAACTATAGATTGTGACAGGCCAGACCAAAAAAAGCCACGGATGTGTACCAGGAACGCTCAATTAATCGCTGTGACGCGCTTTTCCATACAATACACGCAGCTCATCCCTGGCTTTTTCCAGTACTTCACGCTGCGCTGTGGATAAATGTCTGCCAGCCCGGTTGATATAGAAATTCAACATTGACATGGCGGAAGCAAACGGTTCTGCTTTGCGCCGCGTGCTGCTGTCGGCGGAATGTTTCAGCGACAATGCGATTCTGCGCGGATCGTTCCACGTAAAAACGCCTGGCTCGAGATCAAGGGCGTTGCTGGTTTCGGTGATATGCTGTGACCAGCGATGAAAATTTTCCGGAGACATGACATTATTCCTGGATGACTGATCATGTGTCGCGTGAGTCATGAACAAGACTGGCATATCGATAATCTGTAAAACCCAAATCCATATTCATGTAGTTTCACCATTCCTGCTTGGGCGCATTGCTTTAACAGTCCGTTAGGTACAAGTTATTGGTTGTTTTTACGTTCACCGCTTTCGGTACGTCACTGATGCGGATCGGTAATTAAACGGTGTCTTGTTGGCGCGTTTCCATACGCGCTCGACATTATTTTCATTCATAAACGCAAGCGGGGTCAATATTGATAATAATTTCCATTTATAATCAATAATATAATGTTGTTTTCTGTGCGCGGTTAGCCTTATAATGAGCACTTCATAAACTGACAGCATAACGCCGGAACTGAAAAGATCAAGCTGTCAGCTATTACTGGAGCTTGAAATCACGAAGACCGGGAAGTATACAGTTATCTTTCTTCGGTTATTTCAGGTGGAAGTTGTTTTAAAACGGGAGAAATCCGGAAACAATCTTCAATCCAATTTTTCGTCACGAAAGGAAAATGTCTTATGAAAGGTAACACGAAAATTATCGCCACACTGAATGCGCTGCTTGCTGAAGAATTGACAGCTATAGATCAATATTTTGCGCATTCGCGCATGTATGAAGACTGGGGACTGACCAAGCTTTATGAGCGTATTGATCATGAAATGGACGATGAAAAACAGCATGCCGATCTGCTGATCAAGCGTATTTTATATCTGGAAGGCGTACCGGTGCTGGGGAACCGCAGTCCGCTCAGGATTGGCCGGGATGTGCCGGAAATGCTGCAAAATGATCTGGACCTCGAACGTTCGGTCATTGTTGCGCTGCGAAACGCCATAGCGGATTGTGAGCAGGAGCGGGATTATCAGACAAGAGAAATCCTTGAACAACTGCTGGCCGAAACGGAAGAAGACCACGCTTACTGGCTGGAGAAACAACTGTATCTGATTGATAAGATCGGATTGCAGAATTACCTGCAATCTCAGATGTGATGTTTACCGTCATACGATGATAATCTGCCGCGCTACTGCTGCGTCCCCTGCCAAGCATGGCATCGCGACAATCTATCCAGGTTGAATGAGTTTTAAAAGAACTTTTAAAGAACTTTTGTGCAGCCGGAGACAGCTGGTTTCAACTGTCTCCGGCTACACCTTTCACACCCGTTTAATATCCGGAACTTTTTGATTCATCCTGTTTTCTTTGCTGGTGTTTTTCACGCCACTTTTCATGGCGGCGCTGTTTCATTTCTTCCAGCTTGGCATTTTGCTCAGGTGTCAATATGGACTGTAACTGCGATTGGGTTTCCTGATGGAGCGCTTTGTGTTTATCGCCATGTTCCTTGAAAAGCGCCTCAACTTTGGCTTTCTGATCCTCGCTTAATCCCAGCTCCTTATCGAGCCGCTCAATTTTCTTTGCGCGGTATTGTTCATGATCACCTTTTCCACCCGGATATGCCATTACTGACAGAGGTAGTGCCAAAGCGATTACCATACTGATAAGTTTCACGTTCATAGCGTAGTTCTCCTTATTCATGTTTAATTAAAGAGCGGTGTTTCCACTGCTCTTGAGAATAACTATACGCAGTAAATGCGTAAACATTTTGCAGCGATTGTGGAAAAAATGTGAAAGATAAGAATACGTTCAAATTCAGAGTGATCAAAACTGTATCTTGCTAATCGAAATTTTGCGCGTCATACCGATAGCCCGCGCCATAAACCGAATGAATCACTTCTTTCCCCGGAATCAGTTCAGCCAGTTTCTTTCTCAATTTCTTGATGTGGCTGTCTATCGTTCTATCCGAAACAATGCGCTGATCCTGATAGATCAGATCCATCAATCTGGAACGCGAGAAGATGCGTCCCGGATGCTGATACAACGCGTGGAGCAACTGGAACTCAACCGCCGTCAATTCGATTTCCTGGTCATCGTATTGCACCTTGAAGCTCTGCGGATGCAGCCTGAGCGCCTGCTCGGCCGTATTCGCGGCTTGCGGCTGCAATCTGCGCAGCACGGCCTTGACGCGCGCGACCATTTCCCGTGGACTGAAAGGCTTGCAGATATAATCGTCCGCGCCCATTTCCAGACCGAGCAAACGGTCAATTTCCTCAATACGCGCGGTGACGATAATGATCGGCACCTGACTGAAACTGCGAATGTCACGGCAGATATCAAGACCGTCCCGGCCCGGCACCATCAGATCGAGCAGCACCAGATCAGCCCCGTTGTCTTTGAGCCAGGGCACTACTGCCAATCCCTGGCTTAAACAATGCGTCTGGAAACCGGCATGATGCAGATAATCGGCCTCCAGACTGGCCAGCTTGGGTTCATCCTCGACGATCAGGATACGGTTCATGATGCAACCGGCAATGCAATCAGCATCGCAAGTCCGCCCAGATCCGAATGGGCTGCCGAGAGCGTTCCTTCATGCGCTTTTACAATATTAGCGCATATCGCCAGACCCAGACCGGCGCCACCTAAATGCCGGTTACGCGATCTGTCGACACGATAGAAGCGATCAAACAGATGTTCGATATCCTGAGCTGAAACGCCGGGACTGCTGTCCGTGAATTCAATCAGCAATTCATCCTTGATACGCTGAATCGTAACCGCCATCTGGCCGCCCGGATCGGTATGATTCAGGCTGTTCGTAAGTAAATTACGGAACAGTTGCGATAATCGATCCGGATCCGCGTTGACCCGCACGGGTTTCGGCAGCCGATTCGTCAATTTGACGTTGATCCGTTTCTGATTGAAATCGGGAATAAAAGCCGCAAGATCTTCCTGCAGAATCGGCACCGGGTCGAGTAAAACTTTCCGGTAACTCAAAGCGCCCTGATCGGACAGCGCCAGTTGATACAGATCTTCTGTCAGTCGATTAAGCCGCATCACATCACCCGACAACGATTTAATCGCTTCATAGGTCAGCGGGCGTATGCCATCCGTAATCGCCTCCAGTTCGCCGCGCAGCACGGAAAGTGGCGTGCGCAATTCATGGGAAATATCCGCCACCCACCGTCTGCGGCTTTGTTCCGCCTGCTCCAGCGCCGCCGCCATGTCATTAAAGTTGCGCGCCAGTTGTCCCATCTCATCGCTGGATTCAACCGGCAGCCTGACTTTGTAATCGCCAACGGCAAGCTTTCGCGCCGCCGCGGTAATGCGCCTGAGCGGGCGGCCAAGGTGATAGGCCAGAAACCAGGCGATCAACGCGGAAAGCGCTACCATGACCAGGGCAACCCAGAAAAACAGATTCGCCTGCCGTTCCATAAAATAGATATCGCTCGCCTGACTGACCGGGTTTCCCGGCAGCAGTCCGACATAACCCACGGTCTGATCATCAGACCGGATCGCATACAAGCGTAATTGAGAAAGCAACTCCTCGCGTCCGAACAATATCGACTTGTCCGCGTTTAACAGCATGACGCGTAAACCGAATGGCGGCCACCTGTGGTTCATTTTTTCAGGCAATGTCGCAGGCGGCCATTGCAGAGGAGCCTCCCGCTGTGCCTGTTTAATGACCCATTCTGGCGGATGATGCCGGTGTGGATCAGCGCGCCACAGCAATGAAATCCATTTGAGCTTGTTTTCAGCCAGCGCTTCCCAGCCTTGATGCTCTGCGTAATACTCTTCCAGCACATCGATAATTTTATCCACCCGTTCCAGCTGTCTTTTTTCGACAAACTCGGCAAACCCCTTCTCGAGTGACCAGCGGGTGAAGAAATGCATACCCATCACCACCAGTAAAGTGGTCAGCAGGAAGGTCAGGAATAATTTGACTCGGATTGACATGGATCACCGCTCACTTCCCGGCTTGCACGGGAGAACCCGGCAAGATTCGGAATAAATAATTCAGTTGAATTGATAGCCAGCGCATCAGGCTGTCGATAGCGTTTTTCAATAGCCCGTAAATTGATGACAGCACGCTGCAAGCCAAATTGTCCTGCGTGATTGTGCAAAAAATATGAACAACTCAAACTGGCATGCCCGGTTTGCCGGGAGCGCTGGCGGGAATCTGCTTTTTTGTGCTGTAATTTCCATTGCGAGCTCGCGCTGTTTAATGACTGATCTATATTGACTAATCATGGATTTAATCTGATTTTTGCGCTCGCCTGGAGCATTTTCTTTACATGGTGGCCCGCGTAGACTCGGTCAGTTTTGCGTAATCGGGCGCCTCAGTCGTGCGTTTTCTGTGCGATAACATACAAATGCTTTTCCGGATATTGATCGTATTCAAGGTGCCGGCAGATGCATCCCAGACTTTCCAGCACAGCTAGCAATTGAGGGATTCCCAGTGCGCTGTAATACATTTCCGGCCCCATGAACGAATCAATTTTTTCTTCCGGCGCATCCACGCCGCCGGCAGAAAAGATGAATATCCCTCGCGGTTCCAGGCTTTGAATAATTTTGCCGAGAACCTGTTTTTGTGACGAGAGCGGAATGTGCCAGATACTGTCCCATGCGGAAATAAATTCATATTTGCGGGGAATGTTCCAGCTACAGATGTCCGCGTGATAGAAAGTGACTTCAGGATGCCTTGCCCGAACAAGGGACAGCATTCTTTCCGAGATATCGACGCCCTCCACATGGAATCCACGCCTGAGAAGCAGATCAATAAACCTGCCATTTCCGCCACAGCCAATTTCCAGCGCGTAACCTTTTTTATCAACGAAGGACAAAGCACGTTCGTGCTGGGCAATGCCATTTTCCAGGGGGAAAGCGTCGCTTACCCATCGGTCGGCGATCTGATTATAGCCAGCGGCTATTTTGTCAGGCGTCATAGCGACCGTCGTCCTGCTTGCGCGTAATACAGGAATGCAGGCATGAGCATGGAGCAGAAGATTTATTGCATCGAGTGCAGGCCAATCATGTTGCCTTCGGTATCATGCACCAGTGCAATAAACCCATGTTCACCGATAGACATTTTTTCCTCGACAATACTGCCACCATGTTCAGCGGCACGGGCAGCCGCTGCCGCGCAGTCTTCACAGCCAAAATAGATCAATGTACCGCCGCTGCCCGGATTGTAGCCATCCATTTTTACCAGCATTCCATTTGCACCGGGCGTGGTCATGGCGCTATCTTTATCCATGGGAAAGCACCACATTTCCATATTCGCTTCCTTGCACATTTCCTCGGTTGGCGCAGGCATGATTTCCAGCTTGACTTCGAGGGTGGCTTCGTAGAACGCTTTGGCGCGCGCCATGTTATCGACATAAATTTCAAACCAGACAACGGGATTGCTTTTCATGCTATTTCTCCTTTGGTGGGTCAAAGTAAATCATGGGTGATAAATGCGCATTTTGCGCCTGCTTTTAACGCCGCAGCGGCAACACAGATAGTTTTTCAACATCCTGCTGGTCTTATGTCCGGCAGACGCCTAGCCACGAACCGCCGCCTTGATCGCGGCGATGTCGATTTTTTTCATCGTCATCATTGCATCGAAAGCCCGCTTGGCGGCGGAGCGATCGGGACTCGTATACGCTTTGGTCAGCGCGATCGGTGTAATCTGCCAGGAGACGCCCCACTTGTCTTTGCACCAGCCGCATTCGCTCTCCTCGCCGCCATTGCCGACGATCGCGTTCCAGTAACGATCGGTTTCGGCCTGATCCTCGGTGGCAACCTGGAACGAGAACGCTTCAGTCTGCTTGAAAGCAGCGCCGCCATTGAGCCCCAGGCAGGGAATGCCCATCACGGTGAACTCTACCGTCAACACGTCACCTTGCTTGCCTGACGGAAAATCGCCCGGTGCGCGGTGTATCGCGCCGACGGACGAATCGGGAAAAGTCCTGGCGTAGAACTGCGCCGCCGCTTCGGCGTCGCGTTCGTACCAAAGGCAAACCGTGTTCTTTGCGATCTTCGTCATGTTACGCCTCCATCGTAATTAAAATGAGAACCGGCACCGCTCCCGGGAAGTCATTGATTCCCGTAAATGAGTACCCGATCACGAGAACCGTTTCCAGATTTCTCCAAAGACTTCATCTCCTGATATGGATTTGACCGTACCCGATTGCACCTCATCCAGTCGTCGCCTGATCACTTCCACCCACTTTTTGTCGATTCCCGATCCCGGTGGATTCAGGCTCTTGAGCACAGCGTCGGCTACCCGCGCACGTTCTTCCACGGAGAGTGATTCAATTTCTCTCAACAAATCTTCTGTTTTCATGGTGTTTTCTCCGCAAAAAACAAATTCTATAGCATCCGGGTTTTTCATCGGTTTGACCTTCATATTGCCTGACGTCTCATCATCACCGGCAACAAAAAGCCCGCGGTGGTCGATGAGCGTTGCGTAAGCGGGCGCGCTATTCGTCTTGCATTAATGGCGAGCGATGTGTTATTGCAGGACCTGGTACCTTATTTGATCGCCGCTCGCAACGGCTGATACTGTCTTAGCGTATGTTTAGAGCCTTCCAAGCCAATATTGTGGGCGCCTACGGTGATGCGCAACTGCCAGGATTTGAATTGCGCCTGACACATATCGATAAATTACCGCATATGGGAATCGCTGCATTCGGGCACACCGGAAATCAGGTTTCATTTCAACCGGATATCGTTGGGGCGACTCGCATACATGCATCAACATTCTTTCAAACTCCGCCAGATAAGAAGCGCCAAGCCCGGGTCGTTTCGACTCGTAGTAGGCAATAGATTCAAGATGTTCGGCTTCGGCGGATGGGTGAAATACGTAGTTCATCGCAAAAGCGCTTGAGCCTTTCGCCTGACCTCCTCTGCCGAAATGGGTTGGACAATACCTTCGTCCAGATCTTGTGCGCGACGTTGTGCTTCCATCAACCAATCTTCCGCAATTTCCGCTTCGGATGGTGTGTCGAGGCTTAGCAATAGCTTCTGAGCTAATTCGGCCCGTTCTTCTTTAGATAAATTGAGCGCTTCGGCTTCAATTTGATTTAATTTCATAATAATACCCCCTGTTACGTATTATGAGGCGCTAACAAAGCCAGCATAGGCCCTGTCAGTATTCCGTAATCGGATGTGTTATCCGCCTTGCATCGATGTGCGGTGTCAACGTGGTGCCGCCCGCCGTCACATTTTATAAAAATAGACAAAATCTTTTACATGAATTTGGCGGATTGTGTTATTTGCCTTTTGCTGTCATATGTTATTGCAAGACTTCGTACCCATATCGTTTTGTACCCATTTTGTTGCAGTGAAGCCCATTGTTATGTGCGTTTATCGCCTTATCCAAGCCAATCCTTGTACCAAGCCAAGATCATTGCATTAACCAAAGTGAAGAGAAACCCCCACAGCTTTATTTTATTGCTCTTTTCTTGCACCTGAAGTTCTCGTTCCTTTAGTAATGCTTCGTCACGCTTATTTCGTTCGCTGAGTTCATGTTCCAAAAGAGATTTAAGTGCCTGCTCTGCAATCCCACTAACTCCTATTCGTTTGCCAATATCCATGCCGTCGCTAATCAATGAGTAAATCCATTGATTATCAAGCGATTTTATTTTTGGACCAAGAGCCTTGATAAGCTGCATTTCTTTAGCGGCTTCCATTGTTGTATCTTGATTTTTAAATAGGTCGCAATATGTGACATAACCAATCCATAGTATTTCTTTTAGATGTTCGTCCTCTAATAATGAGTATTCTTTGAAGATGTTTGCTGAATGGCAGCTATGAACGGCTTTGATTATTTCGCCATTTTCAATTGCTTCATAGCACTTCCTCAAGCAAGCTGATCTTGCTAAGTTATACCAATATGTCATTAGACCTTCAGCTTCCAGTATCTTCGCCGCTTCTTCTACTCCTTCATTTGTTTCTAAGTCACAGTGCTGAATGCAGTCTAATCCACTCAGTTCATTATCAATTGCAGCCTCTTGCTCCTTGAATCTGTCTACAATTTCTTCTGGATCAATTTTCTTTTCGAGGAAAAGTTGTTTTAAAAAGGCTTCTAGACCAGGGCGAAAGAAATAAGATTTATAACTGGGATCTAGAGACATTGTTATTTTCGGAAGGTGGAAATTTTCTCCCTTTTCAATTCTTATCCCACCATTTTCTGATCGGCGAACATAAAATATTTCCTGCCCACACTCCTCACAGTATCGGGATGTGCAAGCTACGCCAGGATTTACTAACGACATTCCATAGTCGCTACAGAACCGTGGTTTTTCGTCCTCTTGCATTTATCCTATGTCCTGAAATTTTGTATTGCATGTATCTATTTGAAACAATGGAATTACACATCCGAAATGACACAGTGGCTTGTATCAAAAACGAAACCTAATACCGTAAATGACATGTTATCTCCTTAATTTTTATGACAATGTATTGATTCGACTTACTGGTCATTTTTTCCAACACACCGCTTCTCAATATCCGCCGCGATGGCGTCCGCGTAACTGATGTCTGATTTTACGATAGCGCCGAAATACGGGTGCCGGTAGAGGTCGGTGAAATCGCGCATGAGGTTGCACCAGTCTTCCAGGACGACGAATTCGTTGCTTCTGAGATGGTACGAGCTGATTCGCGGTTCGAGGATTGCCAGCGCCCAGTGATTGACGCGCTCGATGTCCGCAGGGCTGAAATCCTGCGTGTCGTTACGTTTCGCCCGGGTGATCAGATCGGCCAGTTCGTGATCCGTTGCAACGGCCAGGTGCGTCTGGCTCATCAATCCCGCGAGAGAAAACTGATGCGCGATCTGAATCGCCTCGCGGTTCTGTTGCAGTTCAAACACCACCAGCACCATACCCGATACCACGGCGAGATTGGTGATAATGGTGATCAGTCGTTCAAATTTCATCGGTGCGCCTGGTGATTATTCGGCATCCAGTCTTTTCAGAATCTTCTTTGCCAGCGGTTCTTTTATTTCGTTGTGTCTGGGGATGGCTTCCGTAATGCCATTTTTTGGATTGATCCAGATGGAATGACTGCCGCCTTGACGTTTAAGATAACAGCCAGCGATGCGAAGCCGCCGTTCAAGGTCGCTGCGCTTCATTCGATGAAAATCTTTTCCCGGATTGCATCGGCAGATAACCCACGCATCATGTCCTCTCTGCGGTCTTCCAGAATCAGTTCAATGGCTTCTTTCAGGTTGTTTTTCGCTTCATCAACCGTTTCACCTTGACCGTTGGCGCCGGGAACCTCGGGGCAGACAGCCCAGTAACCACCTTCGGGCGCGGCCTCGATAATGGCTGTAAATTCTGCTTTCATGGTCAGATTTCCTTTTGAAGGAATAATGTAATGCTTTCGTTACAGGTTAATTGGGCGGTTGAGGCATTTAATTGTTACTATGAAACTTAAATTTTTCCTTCCACCCACCCCGCCACGCTGTCCAGCGCTACGGGCAGTCGATCCGGTTGCGTGCCGCCCGCCTGTGCCATGTCCGGCCGGCCGCCGCCTTTGCCGCCGATCTGCTGGGCGACGAAGTTGACGAGTTCGCCGGCTTTGATTTTGCTGGTGAGATCGGCGCTGACGCCGGCGATCAGCGTGGCTTTGTCAGACGCTTCCGCGGTGGCCAGCACGATCACGCAGGTGTTGAGTTTGTCTTTCAACTGATCGAGTGTTTCGCGCAGCGATTTGGCATTGGCGCCTTCCAGACGGGCGGTGAGCAGTTTGACGCCTTTGATATCGCGGGCCTGATCGGCCAGTCCCGCGCTCTGGTAACCGGCCAGTTTGGCTTTGAGCTGCTCCAGTTCCTTTTCGGTCTGTTTGACCGTGTCAATGATCTGCGCGATTTTCTGATGGATTTCCTGCGGGCTGGTTTTGAGGGTTTGCGCGATGGTTTGCAGCTGTGCTTCGCGTTGCTGCACATAGTCGACGGCCGCCTTGCCGGTGACCGCTTCAACGCGGCGGATGCCTGCGGCAATACCGGTTTCGCCGGTGATTTTGAAAAAACCGATCTGGCCAATTTGCGCCACATGCGTGCCGCCGCACAGTTCGGTGGAAAAGTCGCCCATGCCGATGACGCGCACGACATCGGCGTATTTTTCGCCGAATAACGCCATCGCGCCCTGCTTGACGGCTTCGTCGTATTTCATATGGCTGGCGCTGACCGGCCAGTTATTGCGGATTTGTTCGTTGACCAGCCGTTCGGTTTCGCGGATTTCGTCGGTGGTCAGCGGCGCGTTGTGCGAAAAGTCGAAGCGCAGGCGATTGGCGTCGACCAGCGAACCTTTCTGCGCGACATGCGCGCCGAGCACGTTGCGTAATGCAGCGTGCAGCAGGTGCGTGGCGGAATGATTGTTGGCGATGCTGGCGCGCGCGGCCGGGTTGACCCGGGCCTGCACATGATCCTTGACGACCATGCGGCCGCTGCGCAGCAGACCTTTATGGCCGAACACGTCGGCCTGGATTTTCTGCGTGTCGGTGACGGCGAACGTGCCGTTGGCGGCCATGAGTTCGCCGCTGTCGCCGACCTGGCCGCCGGATTCCGCGTAGAAGGGCGTGTGATCGAGGACGATGACGGCTTCGTCACCGGCTTCGATGAAGTCGACGGGCGTGCCTGCCTTGTAGATCGCCAGGATTCTGCCTTCGTGTTGCAGCGCGTCATAACCATGAAAAACCGTGTGGTCGCCGTGGTAGGTCAGTCCCTCGGTCATGGTGAACTTGTTGGCTGCGCGCGCCTGTTCGCGCTGCCTGGCCATGGCTTTTTCAAAGCCGTCATTGTCGACGCTGATGCCGCGTTCGCGGGCGATGTCGGCGGTCAGGTCGAGCGGGAAGCCGAAAGTGTCGTACAAACGGAACGCGGTTTCGCCATCCAGGACTTTGACGTTTCTGCCGAGCGCGCCTTCCAGCACCTGCATGCCGTGCTCCAGCGTCTCGGCAAAGCGTTCTTCTTCCTGCCGCAGTACGCTGGCAACGCGATCCTGGGCTGCGGGCAGTTCGGGGTAGGCTGTGCCCATAACCCGGCTCAGATCGGTCACCAGCCGGCAAAAGAACGGTTCCTTCTGTCCCAGACGGTAGCCGTGGCGGATGGCGCGGCGGATAATGCGCCGCAAGACATAGCCGCGGCCTTCGCTGCTCGGAATAACGCCGTCGGTGATCAGAAACGCGCAGGCGCGGATGTGGTCGGCGATGACTTTGAGCGAGTTGTCCGCCAGATGCTGCGCGCCGGTTTCGCGGGCGGCGGCTTTGATGAGATCCTGAAACAGGTCGATGTCGTAATTGCTGTGCACCTGCTGCATGACGGCGGAAATCCGTTCCAGTCCCATGCCGGTGTCGACCGAGGGCCTGGGCAGCGGATGCAGCTCGCCGCTGCCGTCACGGTTATACTGCATGAACACCAGGTTCCAGATTTCGATGTAGCGGTCGCCATCCGCATCGGCGGAGCCGGGTGGTCCGCCCGCGACATCGGGGCCATGATCGTAAAAAATTTCGGAACAGGGGCCGCATGGCCCGGTATCGCCCATCTGCCAGAAATTGTCCGTCGTGCCGATGCGGACAAAACGCGCCGGGTTCACGCCGACTTCGTTGAGCCAGATGTCGGCGGCTTCGTCGTCTTCGGCGTAGACGGTGACCCATAACCTGTCCTGGGGAATGCCGAGGGTGACCGTCAGAAATTCCCAGGCAAACTGGATGGCGTTGCGCTTGAAATAATCGCCGAAGCTGAAATTGCCGAGCATTTCAAAAAACGTATGATGCCGCGCCGTGTAGCCGACATTTTCCAGATCGTTGTGCTTGCCGCCGGCGCGCACGCAACGCTGCGAGCTGGCTGCGCGCACATAGCTGCGCTGATCCTGGCCGAGAAACACATCCTTGAACTGCACCATCCCCGCGTTGGTGAACAACAGCGTCGGATCGTTTCCCGGCACCAGTGAACTGGACGGAACGCGGGTGTGGCCGTGGGATTCAAAAAATTCGAGAAACTTTTGTCTGATTTCGCTGCTTTTCATGTTTGTAATGGTTTATTCGTATCGTTGTAATTCAATAACGGTGGTACCGACGGCTTCGCCTTGGATGATCGCCAGATTTTCAATGCGCACCCGGACGGTGATTTCTATGCCCATGCGCGGTAACTCGGCGCCTGTCAGAATGGTGATTTTGCCGCTTTCGTCTTCGAGCGAGTAGGCTTTTAAATCGATCATCGGGATGCGTGTGGGTTCTTTGGTGATGCCTCTGAGATTGACCTCCCTGCCGTCAAACGCGGCGGCTGCGGCATTGATTTCATGAATCGGTGTGATGACGTTACCGCCGGCGGCGCAGCCGCCATGCGTGAATGAAAAGAACATCAGCAGGCCGATGATCAGTGTTCGAATGTTTTTCATGTATCTTCCTTGCCAGCTTGCGACAGTATGGTGTTGATTGTATCCGATGAAAAGCCTCTGCTCATCATAAAGCGTATCTGTTTGCCGCGCGCTTTCAGATCAGCAGGCGGCGCGCCGAATTTTTTTTGCCAGATACGCCACGCCGTTTCAAAATCGGTTTCCTGAAGGCCGGGCAGTATATCGGCAATGACATGTTCATCGACGCCTTTTTCTTTGAGTTCGCGGACAATGCGCTGGCTGCCGAGACGGCTGCGACGTATCCGCGCCGTCTGTTCGGCAAAGCGTTCGGTGGATAAGTAACCGTCCCGTTCCAGTTGATCCAGCAGGTCGGATACCTGTTGCTGGGAGTTTTCATGCGCTGCCAGTTTCTGTTCCAGCTCATGTCGCGAATATTCGCGTCTTGCCAGATAACGCAGCGCACGGGTTTGCAGCGATGTTTTACTGTCGGCCGTCATTGCGTGACTCGATTACTTGCTTTCCGGGCTGCCGGTATCGTTCTTGCCGGTATTGCCTTCAGGATTCCTGTTCTTGCTTCCCGTGTCCACCAGACCAACCGCCGCGCGGATTTTCTTTTCAATTTCCTGCGCCATTTTCGGGTGTTCTTTCAGATAGTCG
>JAJSDU010000014.1 GCA_028577615.1 Nitrosomonas sp. | reverse complement strand
ATTTATGGCATTTGATCAGTATCTTAACGACATATTGGCGGGTGATCCGACAGATCATAACATTATAGAGATCGAGGCGCATGATGGCGGAGTCAATGCATATAATCGTCTTTATGAATGGGCGTTTTTTGATGCTCAGATTAATCCGATTAGTCAGCCCAGGTTTTTAACTGAACCTGCGCCTGTGACGCTGCTGGTGATAGGGCTGGCTTATTTCGGTCGGAAATGGAAGCGATCGTAATCATTGCAATGTATAAAAAGCGCGACTTAAGTTACTTTTATTTAAGTTTTCCTTGACGGGATTGTTAAATATCTGTAGTGACGTTTTTGCTCTATCTTGATTATTTGAGGCTGCTGAAATCTATTCCTCCGATGATTTCAGCAGTCTGTTTAGAAACTTGCTTATTATGTTCTTTCCAAAATTAAAATAATCATCGCAAGAACAAACACCGTTGCTAACAGCAATGGGTGAATGTTCGCAGCTGTGCACAGGCAAGTTAAGTTTTACCGCTCAATCATCATCCACTTACCGCTAATATTTACCGGATTGACTCGAATTAATAGCTTCTCTGTTGTATTTCACTGTCTAAGAATGTTTCCATCGATTTAAGAAACTGTCTTGCTATCAATCAATCCGGAGCGCATAAAACAGTCCGTGATTATTTCCTGAATGTAATGTTTTTGCAGCCAGGTATGGTAAATTATCTGCCAGAGAATGGAATATTGATTTAACCTCATAAATAGCAAGGATTTTTGTAGGTCTATGCAGGACATTGAATGTAAGAAATAGCTTACATATTGACGTTGATGCTGGTGCTGACGGTGCCGTCGGTTTGCGTTTTATGAATTGCTGAAAATAAATAATCAGTGGCGGAAGATACGGAAGATACTATGGATAAGTGCATCAGAATATTAATCGTGGAGGATGAGCAGGTGGTCGCGCTTGATCTGAAAAGGCGTTTGACCAAGCTGGGTTATCAGGTTACCGGCATGGCGGCCAATGGCAACAGAGCGCTGGATTTGGCGGCGAAGGAAACGCCCAATGTCGTGCTTATGGATATTCATATACAGGGCAAGATGGATGGCGTGGAAGTGGCTGCCATATTGCGGAAAATGCATAACATTCCGGTCATTTATCTGACGGCGTATTCTGAAGAACAAACGCTGAGCAGGGCAAAAGAAACCAAGCCTTATGGCTATTTGTTAAAGCCTTTTTCCGACAGGGAATTGCATGTCATGATTCAGATCAGCATGGAGCGCTATGAAAAAGATAAGTTGCTGATAAAAAATGAGCAGCATTTCCGGCTTGCACTGGAAGCCGCGCATCTGGGCACCTGGGAAATGAAAACCGAGCCTTGCGAAGTATCGTTGCAGGAAAGCAGGGAAGGTGATCTTGAGCCGCTCCCCGACTGGAAAAAATTTTTCCAGTCGGTGACTAAGCATGACAGACAGAGAATCATTGAATTTCTTGAGAAATTACGCGCGTGTCCGGAAAATGATACGAACGAAATTGAATTTCGCTTCAATTCGGAGGCGAAGCGGGACGCCTGGTACAAGCTGTATGGCAAAGCCTTCATCAACAAGCAGTCGGGTGATTGTCAGATCGTCGGTGTTTTGCAGGAAACCACACAGCATCACCGCGTCATCAACAGACTGGCGCAGGCGGCCGCCGTTTTCAAGTACGCCGCGGAAGGCATCGTCATTCTTAAAAACAAGCATTTTGAATGTGCAAACGATGCTTTTTACACCATTACCGGGTACCGGGATAATGATTTGATGAACAGGGAGCTGCCGTTTCTGACTCGCCAGTTTCTGGGGAGCGAGGTTTATAACGGAATCTGGCAGAGAATGGCGCAATACGATAGCTGGCAAGGCGAAATCACGGCGTATAAGAGTAATAACGAAATGATGTATGCGTGGTTATCCATTGCCCGGATTCCTGTCACCAACGACGAAGAGGATACGCAGTGTATCGTCATGATATCGGACATTACCGCCGTACGGGAGGCGCAGGAAAAACTGTCGCAGTTTGCCTATTATGACAGCCTGACCAACTTGCCCAATCGCAGACTGGTGATGGACCGTTTAAAACAGGCGCTTGCGAGAGCAGCGCGCGAATCTTCGCTTCTGGGCGTGTTGTTTATCGATATCGATAACTTCAAAAGAGTGAATGATACGCTCGGCCATAAAGCCGGAGATCTGATGCTGTGCCATATTTCCCAAAGGATGCTTGCAACGCTGCGGCAGAGCGATACCTTCGGCAGGCTGGGTGGCGATGAATTTGTCGTGATTGTCAACAATGCCGATTCCCGCGATGCGCTTGCAAACATCGCCAAAAAAATAATGCATTGCCTGTCCAGCCCCATCATCGTCGAAGGACTGGAAATCGTTCCTTCCTGCAGTATCGGGATCAGCATTTATCCGGACCATTCCGATCATCACGAAGGACTTGTGCAAATGGCGGATACCGCCATGTACGAGGCCAAGGACAGCGGACGAAACCGTTTTCTGTTTTATCATCCTTCACTGACGCAGAGAGCCGCGCATTATCTGACACGGGAACATGAATTGTATATCGCTCTGGAAAAAAATGAATTTGTGCTGCATTACCAGCCGCAGTTTTCTTCGTCGGATTTGCGGATCACCGGTGTGGAAGCGCTGATACGCTGGCAGCATCCGGTCAAGGGCTTGCTGCCGCCAGCGGAGATTGTTCCTGTGGCCGAAGCGAGCGGCCTGATCGTCGCTATCGGGAACTGGGTGTTGAGAGAAGCCTGCAGGCAGCTCAGTATTTGGCGTGCAATTGGCTTGACGGATCTGCGCATCGCCGTGAATATCTCGGTACGGCAATTTTCCGACAATTATCTGCCGGTACTGATTGCAAATTTGCTGGAAGAATATAAATTGCCTGCGCATCTGCTCGAACTGGAAATAACGGAGTCCTGCCTGCAGAATGATCTGGTTAATATTGCCTGCCTGCAACAATTGGAGAAACTGGGCGTATCGATTTCCATTGATGATTTTGGTACGGGCTATTCCTGTATGAGTTCACTGAAGAATCTTCCCATACATCGCTTGAAAATCGATCGCGGTTTTATCAAGGATATACCCCAGGATAAAAATGATTGCGCGATTGCTGCGGCGATTCTGGCCCTGGCGAAAGAGCTCAATCTGGAAGTGATTGCCGAAGGCATTGAAACGCAGGAGCAGGTTGATTTTCTGGCGAAATCTGCCTGCACGGAGTTGCAGGGGTTTCTGTTTGGCAAGCCGGTTGTGCCGGAACAGATACCTGATTTGATCAAAAAGCAATTGAATCATATCGATACTCCGGAAGGTTGATTTTTCAATGTAATAACCGGACCGGGAATTTAAAGCTTAAGGTTTTAGAATATGGCGCCATTCAATCGAATCGAGAGTTTCAACAATACCGAGGAAATGATGCATCTTGCCGTGGAGGCTTCTCCGAATGGCATGGTGATGACTAATCGCGAGGGTTTCATTGTCCTGGTGAATTCCGCCACGGAGAAGCTTTTTGGCTATTCAAGACAGGAACTCATCGGACAGCCGGTTGAAATGCTGATACCGAAGCGGTTCACTCAAAAACACCCCGAGTATCGGGAAAGTTATATCGGCGAATCGAAAACCCGTCCCATGGGACACGGCAGAGAACTTTACGGTCTGCGCAAGGATGGCACCGAGTTTCCGGTCGAAGTCGGGCTGAATCCGGTCGAAACCGGTCACGGTATTTTTGTGCTGGCGGCTATTGTCGATATAACCGATCGCAAACATGCGGAGAAAATGATCCATCTGGCTGTGGAGGCGTCGCCCAATGGGATGCTGATGACCGATAAGAATGGAACCATTGTCATGGTGAACTCAACCACCGAGATGCTGTTCGGTTATCGCCGCGAAGAACTGATCGGGCGACCCATTGATATCCTGATTCCGGAATCGCACCGCGATAATCATCCGGATTTACGGGAAAACTATCTGAGAAAACCCAGTGCGCGTGCCATGGGGCATGGCCGGGATCTCTATGGTTTGCACAGGAATGGGAAGGAATTCCCGGTCGAAGTGGGTTTGAATCCGATCCGCTCGCCGCAAGGCATGATGGTGCTGGCTTCGGTCATCGATATTACCGAGCGGAAACACCAGGAACTGCAATTAAAAACCGCTTTGAAAGAAAAAGAGCTTTTGTTGGCCGAAATACATCATCGGGTTAAAAATAATCTACAGATCATCGATAGCCTGCTTGGTATGCAATCCGACATGCTGGCTAATGAAACGGCGGTTTCTCTGCTGCGAGAAAGTCAGAACCGGGTGAAGTCGATGGCCTTGACTCATCAAATTCTCTACGAATCGTCGGATTTTGCCAATGTGGATTTTTCCAGTGTCCTTCGCGCTCTGATCGGTAATCTGGAGTATTCCTATGCGCTGGATGTTTCCAGAATCAGCGTGAACATAGATACCGATCCTGTTTTTCTTCCGATTGATGTCAGTATCCCTCTGGGTCTGATTATCAATGAGTTATGTTCCAACGCGATGAAATATGCGTTTGGTGAGGATGATTCCGGCGTGATAGAGGTCAGTTTGAAATATATCGAACCCGGAATGCTGCAGGTCTATATCGCTGACAATGGCGTGGGCATTCCGGAAGAGTTTGATCTGGAAAATTCATCAACACTCGGCCTGCAGCTTGTGCATCTGCTGAGTGAGCAGATCTCTGCCGAATTGATTTTTCAGCGTAAGGAGCCAACAAGTTTTACATTGAGAATTCCCATTGAAGCCGATTGACTTGCTGAAATTCAGTCGGCAAGCAGTACGGGTCAGTGTAATGCCATCCACCAACCAGCTAATTGTTGCTTTTGCATAGCCGAATAGTGTAATGCATTTCGCTTATTGGTGTTCTACGCCTCACAAGCCTGTTAATTTTCGGAGGGATTGCCCATCCTTATTGATTTTTTTGGTGCTGTTGAGAGGAGTCGAACCTCCGACCTACTGATTACGAATCAGTTGCTCTACCAACTGAGCTACAACAGCGATGAAATGAGTAAAAGCAGCCCGGTATTATAGTTGCTTGTGTGAAGGCGGGCAAATAAATGCGCATTGATATGGTTTGCCGGAGTTCTGGAGTTGTATGTTTTAAGTGAGTCGAATGGAGCTTAAATTCGGCTAATTTCGTCAAAAACTATACTTTCTGTGCATAAGATGCGATAATCGGTCATGAATTCCGAAAAAAAGAGCGTGAATAATATCCTCGTTATCCATGGTCCGAATTTAAATTTGCTGGGGATGCGGGAACCGGAAATTTACGGACGGTTGACGCTTGATGATATTAACAGAAATCTGAACCTGCAAGCAGAGAAGGTTGGTGTAAGCATTTCTTTTTTTCAAAGTAACGCGGAGTCGGTGCTGGTCGACAGGATTCAGCTGGCGATGACGGATGGTACGGATTTTATCATTATCAATCCAGCCGCTTATACGCATACCAGTGTGGCCATGCGGGACGCATTGGCCGCGGTGAAATTGCCCTTTATTGAGGTGCATTTATCTAATGTTTTTTCTCGTGAAAGTTTTCGTCACCATTCTTATTTTTCCGATATGGCTGTGGGTGTTATCACCGGTTTGGGCGCCAAAGGTTATGAATTCGCGTTGAACTATGCGCTGGCGCTGCGCGGATAGCAGTAAGCAGTACAGTATTAGCCTTATTGAGACTGCTTTGATTGATTGGTATGTGCGGGGTTTGTTGCCGTATTCTGATGAGCCTTTGCGCTCATTTGGACATGATGATTGTATTTTAAGGTGATTTGTTCTGGAAATGATTCTGGTAAATGGGGTGTTGTCTCGAGGGGTTTGATATGGATTTAAGAAAGCTTAAAAAACTGATTGAGCTGGTTGAGGAGTCTGGTATAGCCGAGCTGGAGATTGCCGAAGGCGAAGAAAAGGTTCGTATCAGTAAGACGGGTTCATCGTCATCCGCGCCGGGGTATACGTGGATGATGCCCATGCAGGCCGGTGCCATGCCGGTATCTCAGGGGCAGCCTCAGTCGCCGGCGGATAGCGCGTCCGAGCATTGCGAAGTATCAGAAACCAAAGCGGCATTGCCGGATGGCCATGTGGTTAAATCCCCTATGGTGGGCACTTTTTATCGCGCCCCGTCACCTGGCGCCAGTCCATTTGCTGAAGTGGGTCAGACCGTTAAGGTTGGTGACACGTTATGCATTATCGAAGCGATGAAGCTGCTCAATGAGATTGAAGCTGACAAGAATGGCGTGATCAAGGCCATCCTGGTTGAGAATGGTCAGCCTGTTGAATATGGCGAACATTTGTTTATTATTCAGTAACGGTTTGCGGCCGGTTGGAAAGTCATATCAATATTCGGTGAATTTAAATGTTTGAGAAAATACTTATCGCAAACCGTGGTGAAATTGCGCTGCGCATTCAGCGTGCCTGCCGGGCTATGGGGATAAAAACTGTGGTTGTGTATTCCGAAGCGGATTCTGAAGCCAAGTACGTGAAACTTGCGGATGAGGCGGTATGCATCGGGCCTGCTCCGGTCGCTCAGAGCTATTTGAACATACCGGCGATCATCAGTTCGGCGGAAGTGACTGATGCGGAAGCGATTCATCCGGGCTACGGGTTTCTTTCAGAGAATGCCGATTTTGCCGAGCGTGTTGAGCGAAGCGGTTTTGTTTTTATCGGACCGCGCCCGGAAACCATTCGTTTGATGGGTGATAAAGTAAGCGCCAAAAATGCGATGAAAGCGGCTGGAGTACCCTGTGTTCCGGGCTCGGATGGCGCATTGCCAGAGAGTATCGACGCGATCAAGAAAATCGTCAGGGAGATCGGTTATCCGATAATCATCAAAGCTGCTGGCGGCGGTGGCGGACGTGGCATGCGGGTCGTGCATACGGAGGCGGCATTGTCCAATGCCGTGATTATGACGCGAAATGAGGCGCAGGTCGCGTTTGGCAACCCGGTGGTGTATGCTGAAAAGTATTTGGAACATCCGCGTCATATTGAATTCCAGCTGTTGATTGATGGACAGGGTAATGCCGTTCATCTAGGCGAACGCGATTGTTCGATGCAGCGCCGCCACCAGAAAATTCTCGAAGAAGCACCGGCGCCGGGTATTCCGGAGTCGCTGCGCAATAAAATAGGTGAACGGTGCGCGGAGGCCTGCCGGAAAATCAAATACCGCGGTGTCGGAACATTTGAATTCCTTTTTGAGAACAATGAGTTTTATTTTATAGAAATGAATACGCGTTTGCAGGTGGAGCATCCGGTCACTGAATCGGTGACCGGGATTGACCTCGTGCAGGCGCAGATCAATGTTGCCGCAGGGAAGGAATTGCCGTTCCGGCAGAAGGATATCGTTTTTAAAGGGCACGCGATTGAATGCCGCATCAATGCGGAAGATGCGTATAAATTAACGCCTTCCGCCGGCCGGATTACGCAATATCATGCGCCCGGCGGGCCAGGCGTACGCGTTGATTCGCATGTCTACCATAATTATATGGTGCCGCCATATTATGATTCGATGATCGGCAAGATCATCACACATGGCGATACACGTGAACAGGCTGTTGCGCGCATGCGGATCGCACTGTCCGAAATGGTGATTCAGGGAATTAAAACCAATATTCCACTGCACCTTGATCTGCTGACCGATGCCACATTTCTTGGTGGACAGTTCTCAATCCATTATCTTGAGCACAAGCTGGCTTTGCATAATCAGCAGGTGGGGCAATCCGGCTAGTTTTTTTCGGTGAATTGATCGACAGTTTTTTCTTTTTTCTTCTATTTCTGGTTATGCGCAGTGTAAAGATTCAGGCTGACCAGTCCAGTCGCCAGGTATCGGGATATTAGCCGGTATGCCGTGGAAAACGCTTGTAATTAAAACGGATAACGTCTTTGCGGAGCCGCTCAGCGAAGCCCTGCTGGCGCTGGGTGCTTTGTCGATTGAAATTCTTGATGCCGCGGCAGGCACGATCGAAGAGCAACCCTTATATGGCGAGCCGGGAACGCCTGCACAACAGCTTTGGCAAAGAACCGAAGTATCGGCATTGTTCGAGCAGGGCACGGATGTTGTTGCCATTTTGCGCTCGGCGGTTGATGCGGCGGGCATGCCGGAGCTGCCCGATTATCATGTGGATACCGTGGAAGAGCAGGACTGGGTAAAGCTGACCCAGTCGCAATTCGATCCCATTCCGATTTCACGGCGGCTATGGATTGTTCCCACCTGGCATCAGCCGCCGGATCCGGCAGCGATCAATTTAATTCTTGATCCAGGTCTGGCTTTTGGCACCGGCAGCCATCCAACGACGCAGTTGTGTCTTGCCTGGCTTGATCAGCATTTGCAGCACGGTGAGACGGTGCTGGATTATGGGTGCGGTTCGGGAATCCTGGCGATTGCGGCTTTGAAACTGGGGGCGCGTTATGTAACGGGTATCGATATCGATCCGCATGCCATTCAGGCAAGCCAGGCAAATGCCGTACTGAATGCCTGCGATGCCGAGCGGTTTTTCTTTACCACGGATTATGCCGTGACAGGGAAAAATCCGGATTCAATTATGCAGGTTGATATTGTCGTGGCAAATATTCTGTCCAATCCGCTGATCATGCTCGCACCGGTTCTTGCGCGGGCAGCCCGGCGGGGCGGACGCATTGTGCTGTCGGGTATACTGCAGGAACAAAGTCAGGACGTTATGGTAGTTTATCAATCGTGGTTCGAAATGCAGACAGCGCAGTCTCAGGATGGCTGGGTGCTGCTGACCGGAGTGAAAAAATAGCCTGACGGTGACCTGCATTGGGCGTTGAATCGGGCGATGTGAATAATTCGAAATCGAGAGTTGAATTTGAATAATGGCGGGGCCTGCCGGTATCCCGCCGGAAGTAGTGATGGAGTAATCAATGGCGCTTGTGACACGATGCCGAAACTGCGGAACAACCTATAAAATTTATCCGGAACAATTGCAGGCGCAGAACGGGTTTGTGCGCTGCGGTGCGTGCCGTGCGGTATTCAACGGATTTGCCACACTGATTACGGTTGATGAATCCGGGATTGAATATGCCCCGGTTGCTGATAATAAAGACAGTAGTCTGGTTACGCCTGGCGAAAGCGGAGAGGCTGCTGAAGAAATCGCGGCGCTGCGAGAAAACCTGTGCCATGAGCCGGAACCGGCGCCGGATGATGTGCAGGGTGCGATACTATCGGTGACGGCAGACGAAACGGCAGTGCTTACCGATCCGCTGCCCGCCGCGTCTGATCTGGAATCACCAGAATCACCGGAAAAGCCGGTTATTAAACCGGCTATCGATTTCCTGGCGGATAAAGAGCCGTCCAGATCACGTGAATATCGGACATGGCAGGCAGCGAGTATTTTTTTATGCGTTCTGCTGGCGGGACAGGGCATTTATGCATACCGGACGGAATTGACGGTTCTGTTTCCGCAGAGCCGGTCTTTTCTGGAGAAACTCTGCGGGCCACTGGGATGTTCGGTGCCGCTGCCCGCGCATATTCAACAATTGAGTATTGTGCATTCCGATCTTGAAGTGCGTGATCCGGCGCATTTTCCCGAAGTGCTTACGCTGACCACGATAATCCGCAACCATGCAGTTCATGCGCAGGCGCTGCCGGCAATCAAATTATCGTTAACGGATGTTCATAATCAATTACTGGCCAGCCGCGTTTTTACCGCCGAAGAATATCTGTCCGGGGAGCAGAAAGCAATAACAGCCATTCAGCGCGGACAGGAGCTGGTCATCGAATTGTATCTGGATAACAGCGACCTGAAATCAACGGGCTATCAGGTTCGGTTGATGTATCTATGATGCTGAATCCATGCCTGTTCCGGCGTGATACGGCCAGGTAAGGTATAATTAATCGCTTTAATTTGAAAAAAGCAGTCAATACAATGAATAAAAAACTTCGCACGAACCAGTTGGCAAATCTGCTTGCCAGCCGGATGATGATCCTGGATGGCGCAATGGGGACGATGATTCAAACCTTCAAATTGCAGGAGGCCGATTTTCGTGGCGACCGTTTTGCGGATTTTTCACATGACCTGAAAGGCAACAACGATTTATTAACGCTGACGCGTCCGGATATCATCCGCTCGATTCATGAGAATTATCTCGAAGCCGGCGCCGATATCATTGAAACCAATACGTTTAATGCCAACGCGGCTTCAATGGCGGATTATCACATGCAGGATATCGTTTATGAATTAAACGTGGCCGCTGCGCAACTGGCTTGCGAAGCGGCGCAAGCCATGGAAGCCAGAACACCCGATAAACCCCGCTTTGTTGCTGGTGTCATCGGTCCGACGACAAAAACGGCTTCGATTTCACCGGATGTTAATGATCCCGGTTTTCGTAATATCACCTTCGATCAACTGGTGTCCGATTACAGCGAGTCCATACGCGGCCTTGTGGATGGCGGCGTTGATATCCTGCTGGTGGAAACCATCTTCGATACGCTGAACTGCAAGGCCGCCTTGTTCGCCATTGATCAGTTCTTTGAAGCGAACGCTATACGCCTGCCGATCATGATTTCAGTGACCATTACCGATGCTTCCGGGCGCACGCTTTCCGGGCAGACGCCCGAGGCGTTCTGGAATTCGGTACGGCATGCGCGTCCTCTGTCCGTCGGGATCAACTGCGCCTTGGGCGCGGAATTGATGCGTCCTTATATCGAGGAATTGTCTGATGTGGCGGAGGTCTATGTCAGCGTGCATCCCAATGCTGGACTGCCTAATCCGCTGTCTGAGACCGGCTATGATGAGACGCCTGAATACACGGCGAAACAGCTCAAGGATTTTGTGCAATCGGGATTCGTTAACATTGTCGGCGGCTGCTGCGGTACTACGCCTGCACATATCAAAGCCATTGCCGAAGCGGTATCCGCGCTGCCGCCGCGGAAAATTCCGGAAATACCCAAAAAGCTGAGATTATCCGGTCTGGAGCCTTTAAGTATTGACGACAATTCCCTGTTTGTGAATGTCGGGGAACGTACCAATGTGACCGGTTCCCGCGCATTTGCACGCCTGATTCTGAACGACCAGTATGCCGAGGCGCTCGATGTCGCGCGCAATCAGGTTGAAAACGGCGCGCAGATTATCGATATCAATATGGATGAGGCCATGCTGGATTCGCAGAAGGCGATGGTGACATTCCTGAATCTGATCGCGGCAGAGCCGGATATCTGCCGTGTGCCGATCATGCTCGATTCGAGTAAATGGACAGTGATTGAAGCCGGCCTTAAATGCATCCAGGGCAAGCCGATCATCAATTCGATCAGCATGAAAGAAGGCGAGGCTGAATTCATTCAGCACGCCAGACTGGCGCGGCGGTATGGCGCGGCGGTCATCGTCATGGCTTTCGATGAGGACGGTCAGGCGGATACACTGGCGCGCAAGGTTGGCATCTGTTCGCGCAGTTATCGTGTGCTGGTGGATAAAGTCGGTTTTCCACCGGAAGATATTATTTTTGATCCGAACATCTTCGCCATCGCTACCGGTATCGAAGAGCACAATGACTATGGCGTGGCATTCATCGAAGCGACCCGGGAAATTAAAAAACTGCTGCCTTATGCCAAAATCAGTGGCGGTGTTTCCAATATTTCATTTTCGTTCCGCGGCAATGACCCGATTCGAGAAGCGATCCATACCGCGTTTCTCTATCATGCAGTGAAAGCCGGTATGACCATGGGTATCGTTAATGCCGGGCAGCTGGGCGTTTATTCGGATATTCCGGCCGATCTGCTGGAGCGTATTGAAGACGTATTGTTTAACCGCCGTGAAGACGCGACCGAGCGGCTGGTTGATTTTGCCGAAAACTTCAAGGGCAGGAAGAAAGAGCAGATTGAAGACTTAAGCTGGCGTGAGTTGCCGCTGCAGGAGCGGTTGACGCATGCACTGGTCAAGGGCATATCCACTTATATTGTTGAGGATACCGAAGAAGCGCGGAAAGAAATCGATGCCAGGGGCGGCCGTCCGATTCAGGTGATTGAAGGCCCGTTAATGGACGGCATGGGCGTGGTGGGTGATCTGTTTGGCGCGGGGAAAATGTTTTTGCCGCAGGTGGTCAAATCGGCGCGTGTGATGAAGCAGGCGGTTGCGCATCTGCTGCCGTTTATCGAGGCGGAAAAAAAACTGCTCGGCGATTCGCGTCCGAAGGGCAAGATTGTCGTGGCAACCGTCAAGGGCGATGTGCATGACATCGGCAAGAATATCGTCGCCGTCGTATTGCAGTGTAACAATTACGAAGTCATCAACATGGGCGTCATGGTGCCGAGCGCGCAAATCCTGGACATGGCCCGGAAAGAAAATGCCGATATCATCGGCCTGTCCGGATTGATTACGCCTTCGCTCGAGGAAATGACGCATGTGGCCAAAGAAATGCAGCGTGAGGGTTTCACCATTCCGCTGCTGATCGGCGGCGCGACGACTTCGCGCGTGCATACCGCCGTCAAGATTGCGCCGCATTACCAGGGCGCAACGGTCTGGGTGCCCGACGCAAGCCGTGCTGTCGGTGTGTGCAGCAATCTGCTGTCGGATGATATGAAGGCCGGTTACATCCAGGACGTCAAGGATGAGTATGAAAAAGTACGCACACAGCACAAAAACAAAAAGGGTCCATCACAGTTATTGACGATTGAACAGGCGCGCGCCAATGCGTTCAAGCCGGACTGGTCAAACTACCATCCGCCGCAGCCGGAGCTGATCGGCATACGCACTTTGAATAATTATCCGCTGGAAAAAATTGTGCCTTTCATTGACTGGACGCCATTTTTTCAGGCCTGGGAACTGGCGGGCCGCTATCCGGCCATTCTGGAAGACGAAGTCGTTGGCGAAACCGCAAGCCAGCTGTTCCGTGACGCGCAGGTGATGCTGAAAAAAATTGTCGAGCAGAAATGGCTTTCGGCCAATGCAGTGGTTGGATTGTTTCCGGCCAATGCGATCGGCGATGATATCGAAATTTACACCGATGAAAACCGGACGAAAGTGGCGATGGTCTGGCACTGCCTGCGTCAGCAGACGCAAAAACCCACCGGCAAACCAAATCGGTGCCTGTCCGACTTTATCGCGCCCAAAGATACCGGAATCAGGGATTACATCGGCTTGTTTGCCGTGGCTGCGGGCTTTGGCATCGATGAGCGCATTAAAGCTTTTGAGGAAGCCAATGACGATTACAGCGCGATTGTGCTCAAAGCGCTGGCGGACCGTCTGGCGGAAGCGTTTGCCGAGCATATGCACATGCGCGCGCGGCGTGAATTCTGGGGCTATGCCAAAGATGAAATACTCGAAAACGCGCAGCTGATCAACGAAGAATACAGCGGCATCCGCCCCGCGCCCGGTTATCCGGCATGTCCGGATCATACCGAAAAAGGGCCTTTATTCCAACTGCTCGGTGCGACGGAGAAAGCTGGCATTATCGTGACCGAATCCTTTGCCATGGTGCCGACCGCGGCGGTATCCGGGTTTTATTTTTCACACCCGGAATCGACATTCTTCGCCGTCGGCAAAATCGGCAAGGATCAGGTGGAAGACTACGCGCGGCGTAAAGGGTGGACGGTGGAAATGGCGGAACGCTGGCTGGCGCCTGTGCTGGCGTATGAGCGTTAGGTTTCTTCGTTTTGCCTGCTGATATGCTGTTATTTGTCAGGGGGATTACTGCTCGACAATGGAAGGAAGGATGTTTGATAGTAGTCGCGGATTGCAGAAAGCAAATGCTTTTTCAAACTGACTGAATCGAGTAGGCCCGATAAGCTTTGCGTAATCAGGTTTCTGTTAATGGGGTTCGTGTTGTTGGTTCAACAGAATTTGGCGAAGATGAATGCAGTGCTCGATTCCAGCTATCGCCCCGTCAACGATTCTTTTTGCGATGCCTTGCTAACCTGCGCCGCCGAACAACCGCGCCAGCTCAGCGCCCGGATCGTCCGCTCGCATGAACGCCTCGCCGACGAGGAATGCGTTGACGTTGTGCTGGCGCATCAGCGCGACATCTTCCGGTGTGTGAATGCCGCTTTCGGTGACGATAATGCGGTCGCCGGGTATCTGTTTCAGCAATTGTAAAGTGGTGTCCAGGCGGGTTTCAAACGTGCGCAGGTTGCGGTTGTTGATGCCGGTCAGCGGAGTGCTGAGTTGCAGCGCAAGTGACAGTTCTTCGGCATTATGCACTTCGACGAGCACCGACATGCCGAGCGCATGCGCCAGCGCTTCGAGTTTGCGCATCTGTTTGAGCGGATCGCGTTCAAAATTGTCCAGCTTTTCGGCGCCGAAATCATTGTCCATGGTGAATGCCGCGACGATGAGCAGAATGCAGTCCGCGCCCATCGCACGCGCTTCCGCGATCTGGTATTCCTCGAGCATGAAATCCTTGCGCAATACCGGCAATTGACAGGCGGCGCGGGCCTGTTGCAGGTATTCGGGCGCGCCCATGAAATACTGCCGGTCGGTCAATACGGACAGGCACGCCGCGCCATGTTTTTCATACGTTGCCGCAATTTCGGCGGGGTCAAAACGCAAATGCGGCGCATGCGGCGATTGCGGGCCGCGCAGTATGCCTTTGCTCGGGCTGGCCTGTTTGATTTCGGCAATTACGGCGGATTGCCCGGCGGTGATTTTGTTTTGAATGGCCGCAGTGAAATCACGCACGGGCGGCGCGGATTCTGCCGCAATCATCACTTCGGTAAATGGGGCTTGCGCTTTGGCCGTGGTGATTTCCTGTACCTTGGTGGCCAGTATTTTTTTGAGTATGTCTGACATTTTACGAATTATGCGGTTGCCGGATTTGAATTGCTTGATTGGAGAATGCAACCAGTTCATGTAGTTTTTGTAGCGCCGCGCCGCTTTCGATCGCGCGTTGCGCGGCGCGTATGCCTTGGGCCAGGGAATCGGCGACGCCGGATACATACACTGCCGCGCCTGCGTTCAATAATACGATATCGCGCGCCGGGCCTTTTTTGTTTTCCAGCACCGAGAGCAGCATGGCCTTGGCCTGATCGCTGTCGCTGACCTGTATCGATGCAATCGGCGCCGATTGCAGTCCGAAATCCTCGGGACGGACGATGTATTCGGTGACAGCGCCTTGTCTGAGTTCGCCGACGCGGGTTTCGCCGCTGATGGTGATTTCATCGAGGCCGTCTGCGCCGTTGACGACCATCACATGCGCGCTGCCGAGCTGCTGCAATACATGCGCCAGAATTGCAACCAGTCTGGCGTCAAACACGCCCAGCACCTGTTTTTTTGCGCCGGCGGGATTGGTCAAGGGTCCAAGAATATTGAAGAGGGTTTTGATGCCAAGTTCGCGGCGCACCGGCGCGGCATGTTTCATGGCGCTGTGATAATTGGGCGCAAACATGAAGCCGACGCCGATTTTACCGATGCTGTCGGCAACCTGTTCAGGCGTTTGATTCAGGTTGACGCCAAGCGCTTCGAGCACGTCGGCGCTACCCGATTTGCTGGATACGGAGCGTCCGCCATGCTTGGCGACCTGAGCGCCAGCCGCCGCGCTGACGAAGGCCGCCGCGGTCGAGATGTTAAAAGTGTGCGCCGCATCGCCGCCGGTGCCGCAGGTGTCGACCAGATGATGAGCGCCGGTTACCTTGACCGGCGTGGCAAATTCGCGCATGACTTTGGCGGCTGCGGTGATTTCACCGATCGTTTCCCTTTTCACGCGCAGGCCGGTAATAATGGCCGAAATCAGCACCGGTGAAACTTCACCCTGCATAATCTGTCGCATCAGTGACAGCATGTCATCATGCTGAATTTCCTGGTGATCGGCGATTCGACTTAACGCTTCCTGTGGTTTCATTCTATTCCTGTCAGTGTGACGTTTGATCCAAGAAATTTTTCAGCATGTCGTGACCATGCTGGCTGAGTATCGATTCGGGATGAAACTGTATGCCTTCGATCTTCAGCGTTTTATGCCTGATGCCCATGATTTCATCGTCTTCAGTCCATGCGGTGATTTCCAGGCAATCCGGCAATGTGGCGCGTTCAATGACCAGAGAATGATAACGTGTGGCAATGAAAGGATTGGGCAAGCCGCGGAAAACGCCTTTATCCTGATGAAAGATCGGGGATGTTTTTCCGTGCATCAGTTGCCTGGCATGAATAATTCTGCCGCCAAATGCCTGCCCTATGCTTTGATGTCCCAGGCACACGCCAAGGACGGGTGTTTTTTCACTGAATTGCTTGATTACAGAAAGCGATATGCCCGCTTCATTGGGCGTGCAGGGCCCCGGAGAAATGACGATTCTTTCGGGAGATAGCTGTGTAATCGCATCCAGCGTGATTTCATCGTTACGGTATACGACAACATCCTCTCCCAGCTCGCCGAAATACTGCACGAGATTGTAGGTAAAGGAGTCGTAATTATCTATCATGAGTAACATGGTGTGTGATTGGCTGTATGTTTACTGTGGTGTCGGCGTATTTCAGGTGCATTGCGTTGTTGTTTTTTGTGTGGATTGATTTTACCAGTTCATATTACAGCTATGGTGTCGATTCGATGTTTTTGGATAAAACTTCGAGCAAAATGCTTCAATAGTCTGATTCCCCATGGATGTTTCCGGAAAGATCAGGTTTATTTGATGTTTCCATTGCAATTCAGTAAAATAGCCCGCTTTTAACCCTTGTCTTACCATGAGCTTGTGGAAGACTTTAACCCAAAAGGAAAAGGCAAAGAGTGACTATGCGACATTACGAAATCGTATTAATCGTTCACCCCGATCAAAGTGAACAAGTGTCCGCGATGATAGAACGCTATCGCGGAATTATAACAGCCAAGGATGGGGCTGTTCACAGAGTGGAGGATTGGGGAAGGCGTCAATTGGCCTATCTTATTCAGAAAGTGCATAAAGCGCATTATGTCCTGATGAATATAGAATGCAGCCAGGAAGTATTGAATGAGCTTGAATATGCTTTTAAATTTAGTGATGCGATTCTGCGTCATCTCATCGTAAGAATGGACGGCCCGGTGACTGAACCTTCGCCGATGCTGCAGCAGAAAGAGAGAGCCGATGCGGCTGCCGAGTTATCGAATGAAACGGAAGCGGCAACCGATGAAGTTGCACTGGCTGAAGGTGGCGGTGAAGCGGCCGCAGGCGCGGAAGCGGACAGCACTGCAGTCTGAAACGACTTAGGTGGAATGCAACCAGACAATTATCAGTGGCGAAGTTGTTCGTCTGGGCATATTGCGTTATACCCCGGCAGGTGTGTCCGCGATTGATTGCGTCGTCAGGCATCATTCAAATCAAAAGGAAGCGAATGTACTGCGGCAGGTCCAATGTGAATTGCCAGTTGTGGCGTTCGGTGAGTCAGCAGCAATCTTGGCCGATTTGAAGGTTGGCGATAGCATTAAAATTACCGGATTTCTTAACCGGAAAAGTCAGCATAATCAGCAACTGGTGTTGCATGCCGGTCATATCATTCAAATTTAATTGGAAAAACAGGAAAAAATTATGACACGTTTTTTTAAACGTAAAGATGGAAAAGATAAGGAAAAAGAAAGAAAAGCAAACCGCCCGCTGTTTAAGCGCAAGAAATTTTGCCGCTTTACGGTTGAAGGCGTAAAAACCATTGATTATAAAGACATTGAGCTTTTGAAAGATTTTATCAATGAGAATGGAAAAATTATTCCTGCGCGTATAACCGGTACGCGCGCGTTTTATCAACGCCAGCTCGGCACCGCAATTGAGCGTGCACGTTTTCTGGCGTTGTTGCCGTATACTGATCGTCACTGAGGAGACTGAATATGCAGATCATATTATTGGAAACAATCTCTAAACTGGGGCGATTAGGCGAAGTCGTTAATGTAAAAAGCGGTTATGCAAGAAATTATCTGATTCCGCAGGGTAAAGCGCAACGCGCTACCGAAACGGCTATTGCTGAATTTGAGAAACGCCGCGCCGATCTGGAGCAAAAGCAGAGTGACACGCTGGCCGCAGCGCAGGCTGTTGCAGGCAGACTCGAAGGCCTGATGCTGCAAATTTCGCAGAAAACCAGTAGCGACGGTAAGCTTTTTGGTTCTGTAACCAGTACCAATATAGTCGAAGCGCTTAAGGAGCAGGGATTTGATATTGAAAAATCCATGATCCGTATGCCGCAGGGTCAGCTCAAGCAGGTCGGTGACTATCCGATCAAGGTCGCTTTATATGGCGATATTTCCGCGCAAATTACCGTTTCAGTACTGGGCGAAGCAATGCTCTGAGGGATTTTACTGTTCAAGCCCGAAAAAGGACTCGCGCGAGTCCTTTTTAATTTTCCAGCTGAGTCAATGCTAGAATAAGACATTTGTAAAACACTGTTCCGGTCGGAAGGCTATGGCTCAATCCACACTCACTATCAGCGCCGGTGAAACGCTGGAACCGCTGAAAACACCGCCGCATTCCATAGAAACGGAGCAATCCGTGCTTGGTGGACTGATGCTCGACAATCAGGCCTGGGATAAAATTGCTGACATTATCACCGATGATGATTTTTACCGTCATGACCATCGGCGGATCTATCATCATATCTGTAAGCTGATCGAGCAGAATAAGCCCGCTGATGTCGTGACGGTTGCCGAATCGCTGGAGTTGTCAGCGGAACTGCAAGCGGTTGGTGGCCTCGCCTATATCGGCAGTATTGTGCAGAATACGCCTTCCGCGGCGAATATCAAACGCTATGCCGAGATCGTTCGCGAGCGTTCGATTATGCGTAATCTGGCGCAAATCGGTGTGCAGATTACCGAATCGGCCTACAGTCCTGCGGGCCGCTCGGCGGCCGCGCTGCTTGATGAGGCTGAATCCAGGGTTTTTGAAATTGCGGAAGAAGGCGCGCGCGGCAAGCAGGGGTTTGTCGATATTCAACCGTTGTTAAAAGAAGTCGTCGAGCGGATCGAGAAACTCTACAGCCGGGACGATCCCAGCGAAGTAACCGGTATTGCATCCGGTTTTCATGACCTTGATCAGAAGACCTCCGGTTTCCAACCGGGTGATTTGATCATTGTCGCAGGAAGACCGTCGATGGGCAAAACGGCCTTTTCCCTGAATATCGCTGAACATGTCGCGCTTGAACTGAAAAAACCTGTAGCGGTCTTCAGTATGGAAATGGGCGGTGCGCAGCTGGCCATGCGGATGCTGGGATCGGTGGGACGACTCGATCAGCATAAGGTGCGCACCGGCCGCCTGGATGACGATGATTGGCCAAAGCTGACCCATGCATTGGGCAAATTGAACGATGCGCCGATTTATATTGATGAGAGCGCGGCGCTCAATGCGCTTGAAGTGCGTGCAAGGGCCAGGCGGCTCTATCGCCAGCATAATGAGCTGGGTTTGATTGTTATTGATTATCTGCAACTGATGTCCTCAAGCAGTCCGGGAGAAAACCGGGCGACGGAAATTTCTGAAATTTCCCGTGCCATGAAAAGTCTGGCCAAAGAATTAAAAGTGCCGGTTATTGCGCTGTCGCAGCTGAATCGCAGTCTTGAGCAACGTCCCAATAAGCGTCCGGTGATGTCGGATTTGCGTGAGTCGGGTGCGATTGAGCAGGATGCTGATGTCATTCTGTTTATCTATCGTGACGAAGTTTATAATCCGGAAACTCCGGATAAAGGCATCGCTGAAATTATTATCGGTAAACAGCGTAACGGGCCAATCGGTAAAGTCAACTTAACCTTTTTGGGCGAATTTACCCGTTTTGAGAGTTATGCGAAAGCGGAGTATTACTGAATTTAAATTCAGCGGAACGTACACACTCACCATTAACGTGAAAGTTCGGTTAAGTTAAGTTTGAATGCCTTGAAACCGGAAAATCGGCTTGTTCTGCTTGGCGCAAGCAATCTGACCGTGTCGCTGCGGATGATCATACAGTTCATGCAACAGTATTGCGGCAGTCCGAGCGAGGTTCTGGTTGCCGCCGGGCATGGCCGCTCTTATGGACAAAGCAGCCGGGTGTTGTTGCGTGAATTGCCCGGAATAGTTCAAAGTGGAATGTGGCGGCAACTGCATTCAGCTGGAGCCGGTGCGGAACCGGTGATTTATGCCTTTTTAACCGATATCGGCAATGACATTCCTTATCAGGCGGCGCCAGAGGAGATTCTGAACTGGGTATCCTGGTGTGTGGAGCAATTGCAGCGGCGAGGCGCGCGTATTGTAATGACGAATTTGCCGATCGCATCGATTGAAGCACTGTCTGAGCGACGTTTTAACCTGCTGCGTCGTGTCATGTTTTCTTCATGCAGGCTTTCAAGGATTGAGGTGATTGAACGTGCGTGGATGGTGTATCAGGGATTGATACATCTGGCCGAGCGCCGCCAGTTCGCTTTGTGTGAAGTGGCGGCGGACTGGATGGGTTTTGATGGCATTCATATTGCATACTGGAAACGTCGCGCATTCTATCGGCAAATTCTGCAGACATTCGAACAAGTCATTTCATGCGATGAGCAATTGGAAGGCCGGATGAACTCCAATGTCGCCACAGAACATCCGGGAACTTTCCTGTCCTGGAAGCGGCGTCCCCGTTTTGCTGTGTGCCGAATGTTTGGGAGAATCAAGCGAGTGCCGCAGCCGAGTGGTTTTCTCGCTGACCAGACTACGATAGCGCTTTATTAATAGTCTGCTAAACCGTAGATCCTGTTCGATACGCGCTGTTTACCGCAATGCAATTCCGCCCGGCCTGTTTCGCTTTGTACAGGGCTTTGTCCGCTGCAACAACAAGTGCCTGGCCGATTTCTTCCAGTGTTTTGCTATCATCCGCAAGCTTATGGAAATCGGCAATGCCGATCGAGACGGTGACCTGAAGCAGATATTCTTCATATTTGCAGTGATGTCTCTCAATGCATTTCCGTATGCGTTCGGCGACATCAAGCGCTCTTCTGTGATCCGTGTTAGGTAACAAAACAGCGAACTCTTCACCGCCATAACGGCCTACGACATCGGTTGCGCGCAATTCTTTGCGGATGATGCCTGCAACCTGCTTGAGTATGAGATCACCTGTCGCGTGTCCGTAGGTGTCATTAAAGTACTTGAAATGATCAACGTCGACAAACAGGCAGCTTAGCGGTGTCTGCATACGTTTGCAGCGTGAGATTTCTTCCGGCAGGCGCTGCTCGAAAAAACGCCGGTTATTGATTCCGGTCAGGGCATCATTCAGGCTATTGTATTTTAACCGGTCTCGCAACAGCGCCATATCAATGCATATCGAAATAACCGCGCCTAAATGTTGCAGAAAATCAGTTGCTGAATCCGAAGTGAAGCGATCTGTATGCGTATCACCAAACAACAGGCATCCCAGCAGGCCTTGTTCCTGAATTAACGGTAGCGCGGCAACACTCAGAATGACATCGCTTTGTGAATGCAGCGGTGCCCTGAAGTATTCCGCATGCAGGCCGGCGTGATACGGTCCCAGTTTGGGCAATTGAACAGCATCGAACAATTGCGAGATTTTTAGTGCGCTGCATTGAAAAAATAAGTTTGGAAAAAATTTCTGATAATCGATTTCGCTGGCAAGCAGCAGGCGGCGGATTTCGTATCGTGGATCGAGCAGCACAAGTGCGACCTGATCAAGTTCGAATCGCTTCGGGCTTTCATGGAGCAGCACATGGGTGACCAGCGCGAAGGACTCACATTGCATCAGGCTGAGTTCCATTTTCTGAAAACGGCGCAGAATATTTTCATTCTGCCAGGCGTGTGCAATTACTGTTTTGTATTGACGCTCCAGGTTTGGTTTCTTTCGACGCAAATTATTTTTTTTTCTTTTCATATAAAACACATATGCAATGAAATAAACAGAACAACCAGATTTCCAGGATCAATCATTTGACAGCTAAAAGATCAAGAAATAAATTTGGCTATGCTGTTCAAAACGCACTCATAATCAGCCTGCATCAGCATTTTGACAAGTGTAATGGCCTTCATGGTATATTCAAGAACAATCTTGTGCTATTGGCTTGATATCTGTACGCTTATAAACAGTGTTGGTAAAAAAACAACACTCGAAGCGGTCTGTTGGCAGAGATTGGAAACTGCTGTAACAAATCGTGAAAAAATGGAAGCAGTCAGTCGTGCACGCTATCGGCGTGGTTCAGGTGATGTCCCTGGAAATTCGGAATGATTTTCAGGCAGCTGTTGCGCGACTGACTGACGAGATAACCGAATCACATGCAGGAGGCGGAATTGAATAACGCTCAATTTATTGTGCGCAGGGTGGCAGTGTTAGGTGCAGGGGTAATGGGCGCGCAGATAGCCGCGCATTTGGTGAATGCCAATATTGAAACCTTGTTGTTTGAATTGCCGGCGGATGGAGAAGATGTTAACGCCAATGCAACCAGGGCCATTGAAAAACTGAAAAAACTCGAACCCTCGCCATTGTCAGTAAAAACCAGAGCGGCTTTTATTCAACCGGCAAACTACGATCAGCATCTGGAAAGACTTAAAGAATGCGATGTGGTGATTGAAGCCATCGCCGAGCGCATGGATCTGAAGCGGGCGCTGTATGAAAAAGTTGCTCCGTTTCTTGGCGAGCAGACCATTTTTGCCAGTAACACATCCGGGTTATCCATCAACAGTCTGGCAGAGGCATTTCCTGAAACGTTACGCCACCGCTTCTGCGGTATTCATTTTTTTAATCCGCCCCGTTACATGCATCTGGTCGAGTTGATTCCGTGCGTGCAGAGTGATGCGGAAATGCTCGACCATCTGGAAGCGTTTTTGGTGACCTGTCTCGGCAAAGGCGTTATCCGGGCGAAGGATACGCCCAATTTTATAGCCAATCGGATCGGCGTGTTTTCGCTGCTGGCTACCATGCATCATGGTCAGGCATTTGGTCTTGAGTTCGATGAAGTCGATGCATTGACCGGTGCATTGATTGGCCGCCCGAAAAGCGCCACATTCAGAACCGCTGACGTGGTTGGACTGGATATACTGGCGCATGTCATTCATACCATGCGGGATACGTTGTCCGGCGATGACTGGCATGCTTTTTTTGCTGTGCCGGATTGGCTGCAGCGGCTGATTGATGACGGTGCGCTGGGACAGAAGACCAAACGCGGCGTCTATCAGAAAATTGGCGGTGAAATTCAGGTATTCGACCGGAAATCAAATGCGTATCGCGCCGCCAAAGGTGAAGTAGACGAAGATATCAGGCATCAGCTCAAATTCAGCCGGTCATCGGAGAAAATTGCATTTTTGCGCAACCATTCACATCCGCAGGCGCAATTCCTTTGGTCGATCCATCGCGATTTGTTTCATTACTGCGCGGTTCAGCTGGAATCCATTGCCGATAATGCGCGTGATGTCGATCTGGCGATACGCTGGGGTTTCGGCTGGGAGCGCGGGCCTTTTGAGATCTGGCAGAAAGCAGGCTGGAAACAGGTTGCCGATTGGATTAACGAAGATATCTTGGCCGGTAAAAGCATGCGGAATAGTCCATTGCCGGACTGGGTGATGGAAATCGCCGAACGCGATGTGCAGGCCGTACATACACCGCAAGGTTCATACGCACCGGCATCAAAAGCCCTGCATCGGCGGTCGTCATTACCTGTGTATCAGCGGCAGCTGTTCCCGGATCGTCTGGTGGGTGAGGTAAGTGTTCATGGTGAAACGATTTTCGAAACCGATGCGGTCAGAATGTGGCATACCGGAGACCGGATTGCAATCCTCAGTTTTAAGAGCAAAATGCACACCATCGGCAAGGATGTGCTCAATGGCGTGAATGAAGCGATCAGGGAGGCCGAAAAACACTGGCGGGCAATGGTAATCTGGCAGACTGAGCCGCCTTTTTCCGCTGGCGCCAATTTAAAACAGGCAACGGAGCGGCCTAAACCGCCACAGACAGAAGACGGCGCACCACTGACGCCACCTTCCAAACCAACAGCGTTTGAGAAGTTTTTCAAGCAGTTCAAAAAATCCGCGCAGACAGCTGTGCTCAAAGCCGCCAGAGAACTCGATCTGGCCGATAAGCTCATGGCCGGGAAGCTGGCGGAAGTGGAAGCGATGATTCATCAGTTTCAGCAGACTTCGCAGGCGCTGCGATATTCCATGATTCCGACCGTTGCTGCCGTGGATGGATTGGCGCTTGGCGGAGGATGCGAATTTGTGATGCATTGTGACCGCGCGGTGGCGACGATGGAAACCTATATCGGTCTGGTTGAGGCCGGCGTCGGCTTATTACCGGCGGGTGGCGGCTGCAAGGAGTTTGCGCTCAGATCGGCGCAGCAGGCGCTCGATAACGATCCGTTTCCCTGGCTGAAGAAATATTATCAGACCGTCGCGATGGCCGAACTGGCAAAGAGTGCGGAGCAGGGCAGGGAACTCGGTTTTTTGCGGCCTTCGGATACGATCATCATGAATCGTTTCGAGCTGTTGCATGTGGCGAAGCTGCAGGCGCTGGCGCTCGCCGAGGCCGGTTATCGTCCGCCGTTACGCTCAAGCACCATCCCTGTCGCGGGCAGCACCGGCATCGCAACGATAAAAAGTACGCTGGTGAACATGCGTGAAGGTGAATTTATCTCTGAACATGACAATCTGATCGGTGAGAAAATTGCTTATGTCATGTGCGGCGGTGACTTAACGCCAGGCAGCCTGGTGGACGAAGACTGGTTTCTCGAGCTTGAGCGCGCCGCATTCATGGAGTTGCTGGCGACCGAGAAGACGCAGGCGCGTATCGAGCATACATTGAAAACGGGAAAACCACTGAGAAATTAATATGATGCGGCAAGATCAGCGAATCGTGGAAAATTCAGTACAGACTATCCAGAAAGGAGCATTTTAAATGATCAAGCAAACCCAGGATGCCTATATCGTCGCTACAGTACGTACACCGGTCGGCAAGGCGCCGCGTGGTATGTTCAAGCATGTCCGCCCCGACGACATGCTGGTGCATGTGATAAAAGCCGTCATGAAACAATGTGATGGACTTGATCCCGCGGCGATTGATGACGTGATCGTCGGCTGCGCGATGCCGGAAGCCGAGCAGGGTATTAATGTCGCGCGCGTCGCATTGTTGCTGGCCGGTTTGCCGAACAGTGTGCCGGGTATGACGATTAACCGGTTCTGCGCGTCAGGCTTGCAGTCGGTGGCGATCGCTGCCGACCGCATTCGCCTGGGAGAGGCTGATGTGATGATTGCAGGCGGCACCGAAAGCATGAGCATGGTGCCGATGATGGGCAACAAGGTATCCATGAATCCGGAAATGTTCAAACATGATGAGAATGTGGCCATTGCGTATGGCATGGGCATGACAGCAGAAAAAGTGGCCGGACAATGGAACGTGAGCCGGGAAGCGCAGGATGAATTTGCGTACACCAGTCATCAACGTGCTTTGAAAGCAATTGCGAATGGTGAGTTTGCCGAGGAAATTGCCTCCTATACCATTGATGAAAAATACCCGGATCTGGTGACACATCGGATACGGGAAGAAATTTCCGTGAAAGATACCGACGAAGGGCCGCGTGCGGATACCAGTCCGGAGGCGCTGGCCAGACTGCGACCGGTGTTTGCCGTGCAGGGCTCCGTGACGGCGGGCAACAGTTCACAGATGTCCGATGGAGCGGGCGCGGTGATGCTAATGAGCGAAGCCGCGCTGAAGCGTTTCAATCTTGCGCCACTGGGGCGTTTTGTCGGCTTCTCGGTGGTGGGCGTTCCGCCTGAAATTATGGGTGTTGGCCCAATTAAGGCTATCCCTAAGGTATTGGCGCAAACGGGTATCCGGCAGGATGATCTGGACTGGATCGAATTGAACGAAGCCTTTGCCGCGCAAAGCCTTGCCGTGATTCATGATTTGGATCTGGATCGTGAAAAAGTCAATCCGCTGGGTGGCGCGATAGCATTGGGGCACCCGCTCGGCGCGACGGGTTCGATACGTGTGGCGACGCTGATGCATGGTCTGCGCCGCCACAACAAGAAGTACGGTATGGTGACGATGTGTATCGGCAGCGGCATGGGCGCGGCGGGCGTTTTTGAAGCGTTATAGCGTACCGCCAAGCCCGTCGCGGTGGTGTTTCAAATGATCGCCGATGAACGTGCTGATGAAATAATAACTATGGTCATAACCGGGGTGATAGCGCAGCGTCAGTTGTTGTCCGGTCTTCTCGCAGGCTTCCTCCAGCCGCATGGGATGTAGCTGTTCGGACAGGAATGGGTCGTTCAACCCCTGGTCAATCAGGATGGCTGACGATGCCTGGTGACCTTCTTCAATCAGTGCTGTGGCGTCATGATTGCGCCAGTATGCCTGATTCTCGCCCAGATAAAACCGGAATGCTTTCTGCCCCCAGGGACAATGCATGGGCGCGCAAATCGGTGCAAACGCAGAGACTGATTGAAATTGATTTGGGTGTCGCAGCGCCAGTGTCAGCGCGCCATGCCCGCCCATCGAGTGACCGCTGATGCCGATTCTGGTTTTGTCCGCAGGAAACTGGTGGATGATGATGTCGTATAGTTCCTGCGTAATATAGCTTTCCATCAAATAGCGGCCAGACCAGGGCTGTTCAATCGCGTCCAGATAGAAACCTGCGCCAGCGCCAAAATCCCAGTCATCCGTTTCGCCCGGAATTCCCGCATCGCGCGGACTGGTATCCAGGGAAACCAGCATCAGACCGTATTCCGCCGCATAACGTTGCGCACCGGCCTTGATCATGAAAGTTTCTTCCGTACAGGTCAGTCCCGCGAGAAAAAACACGACAGGAACAACCTCCTGTTGCGCCTGCGGCGGCTGATAAACCGAAAACCGCATCGGCAGTCCGATAATTGATGAATCATGCTGATAAAAGCCTTGTATTCCGCCAAAAGAGGTATGCTGACTGCGGGTTTCCAAGTGCTGTTCCATCAGTAGACCACCACTGACCGGATGGATTCGCCGGCTTTCATTAACCGGAATCCTTCGTTGATCTCGTCAAGTTTCAGCGTATGGGTAATCAATGAATCGATATTGATTTTGCCTTCCATATACCAATCGACGATTCTGGGAACATCCGTACGGCCACGCGCGCCGCCGAATGCGGAACCTTCCCATTTGCGGCCGGTGACGAGTTGAAACGGTCTGGTGCTGATTTCCGCGCCAGCCTCGGCCACGCCGATAATAATGCTGCGTCCCCATCCTTTATGGCAGCATTCCAGCGCCTGCCGCATCACTTTGGTATTGCCGATGCATTCAAAACTGTAGTCGGCGCCGCCACCGGTGAGCTGAATAATCGCATCGACGATGTCCGGCGTATCGTTCGGATTCAGAAAGTGCGTCATGCCAAAGTCGCGCGCCATGGCTTCGCGCTGCGGATTGATGTCGATACCGATAATTTTGTCGGCGCCAACCATTCTGGCGCCCTGAATGACGTTCAATCCGATGCCCCCCAGTCCGAAAACGGCGATATTGCTGCCCGCCTCGACTTTTGCGGTGAACAGTACCGCGCCGATGCCGGTCGTGACACCGCAGCCGATGTAGCAGACTTTGTCAAACGGCGCATCGGAGCGGATCCTGGCGAGCGCGATTTCCGGCACGACCGTATAATTCGAGAATGTGGATGTGCCCATGTAATGAAACAGCGGCTTGCCATCCAGAGAAAATCGCGATGTGGCGTCCGGCATCAAGCCTTTGCCTTGTGTTGTGCGGATTGCCTGGCATAGATTGGTTTTTTGCGACAGGCAGAATTTGCATTCCCGGCATTCCGGCGTGTATAGCGGAATGACATGATCGCCGACCTTGAGCGACTTGACATCCTTACCGACTTCAACGACAACGCCCGCACCCTCATGTCCAAGTACGGCCGGAAACAAGCCCTCCGGATCGGCGCCGGACAGCGTGTAATAATCGGTGTGGCAAATGCCGGTGGCTTTGATTTCGACAAGGACTTCCCCCGCTTTGGGACCTTCCAGGTCGATATCTTCGATAGTTAAGGGTTGTCCTGCCTGCCAGGCTACGGCTGCTCGTGTTTTCATCCAAAATTCCTTTGTAAAAGTCTATTCACCAACCCCCTTGAGCGGGTTGCCGGTGATTTGCAGGTTTATTTTAAAGGGGCTGTTTTTTTATCGTATGAAATATATATTTTATCGCGGGATGTAGGCGATGGATATGTCGATCTTTAATTTTGCAGCGTGAGGCTGAGATAAAGTACGATGAACCGATAAAAAACAGGCGGAATCCAGAATGTCCAACGGTATAATGAAATTGTATGTCAAAGTGAAGCGAGGACAGCTGAAGAGGGGCTTGCGATGAAAAGATATTGCCTGACGATGTTTCTGTCGTTGTGTTGCCTGTTGAATGTAGTTTATGCATTTGCCGCGGTGCCGATTGTCTATTCCCGCTGCGAGCGGGCTACCGGTACGTATGATCTCACCGGAACGGTAACAGTGAATGGCGTAAAGCAGGTCATGACACGCACATTACGGGGACTGGATGTGTACGATGTGCTGCCGGATGTGACCAATTTTTTTTCCGGATTTTCCGCGCCGTGTGATCTGGTCTTACGGCAGCCTGATGGCAACGAGCAGATTATTTATCACTGCTCGGCCAAGTCATCACAACAAAATGCCTGTGCTGCGCTTGATCCACAGGTTTCGTTCGACGGCAAGGAAATTGCCTTTTCGGTATTTCGCGGTACGCTGGAGAATGTTAAAGCCGATTTTCACAGCCAGGTGCTGCATCCTGATGCTGCGCCCGAGAATCTGGGGTGGTACACGCTGCCGAGCAAGCGCCTGAACGCTAACGGCGCGCACCTGCATATCTATGACGTCGAATCCGGTGAAACCCGCTCAATGCCTTTTCAACAGGGTATTTTTGACAGCGGCCCGACGTATATTGACCATGACCGGCTGGCGTTCACATCGACACGTGATCAGAATCTGTCGACCATGGTGTTCAAAACCAACAGTAACCGCCTGGGCACGCGTATCTATGCGATCAATACGGACTGGACCAATCTCGAATTGTCCAGTCATCATTCCCTTTCTCAGGAACAGCATCCGATCATGCTGATGAACGGACGCGTGGCTTATTCCAGCTGGCAGATTTTCGGTGGACTGCCGTTCAGGCATTCCAATGGTACGCCTGGTAGCTTCACCACGATAGACAATCTTTTCCATATCTATATCCAGGCCCCTGACGGGGCCGGCAATTTTCCGCTGTTTGGTCAGCACAGCGGCGACCACTATCCGAGTTATTACGGTGAAGATCATAATGCCGCGCATTTTATGGCGCAGCTCTCCAATGGACAGGTGTGTTTTTCGGATTATTATCGGGGCAACAATAATGGCGCGGGCGCCATGATCTGCGTGACTCCCGAACCGGAAGGCATTGAGGGCAAGGATCCGCATAAGGTCGCCCATCCGGCCGATATGTATGTGCCCAATCATGCCATCAATGTCGCGTCATGGGCGCACAACAGCGATACGATCGCCGCGCCGATGGACGCGCCGGTGCTTCATGCGCCGGGTTATGCCGATCCGATGCTGTTTACCGGAAAATTGAGTCATCCTGGCGCTTTGCCTGGCAATCAGTTGATGCTGACCTGGTTCAAGGGTATGTGCAGCATTGTCATGAATGACGATATTTTAAAAAAAATGGGCATTCCGTCGCCGCCACTGGTTCATGGCAGCGGCTCCGGAACCGGCATGAATCTGCTGACGCATTTGAATAAGGATATACCCGGTTGCGATGGCGGCATCTATCGGGTTACAAAAATACCTTCCCGTCATCCTTCCGATTTGCAGCTGATCGTTGATTCACCGCAGTGGCATGAAATCATGGCCAGAGCCGTCGTGCCCTATTCAGCGATTTACGGCATGGACAGGCCGGTGATCATTCCGCGGGCGGATAAGCGGGTTGACAGGCCGGAACTGCCCGCCGGCACGCCTTTTGGTCTACTGGGCGCTGCATCGATCACCGATCGGGAAACCAGACCACGTGGCGGCGTGCCTGTTTTTGAGAGTTTTCATGCGTTCAATCTGCAGGGCACCGATACGATCGATTATGACGACGATGAGCTGTGCGGTGTGCGCATGATTGCAACGTATCCCAATCGCGGTCCCAATATTCATGAACAGATCGCCAACATCACCGGTGAGCGGGTGGCGATACTCGGTGAAGTGCCGGTGTTGCATTATACGACTGACGGCAAGCGCATCATTGATTCCAGCGGTCATCCGGACACCAGTTTTCTGCTCAGTTTCCCGGCCAATACGCCTTATATCATGCAAGGCATAGACTGTGAGGGGCGAACACTGAACACCGATCAGTCATGGCAGCATTTGCGTCCGGGTGAAGAAAAGACCTGTGGCGGCTGCCATGTGCATTCGAGGCCGACGCGCATCAAATTCCCGCAATCCCATGCGGCAAGCGCAAATTATCCGATACCCGAGCTTGGCCGTGGACAGGTTCCGCTGCTTGCCGGCAAAACCGGTAATCGCGTAAATACCCGTATGGCGCCGGGATATGGCATGCAAATTGAATTCAAGCGGGATATCAAACCGATTTTTGACCGGCGCTGCATTTCCTGTCATGGCGGTAAGCAACCCGCCGCCGGTCTTGCGCTGGACAGAACCAGTGGTGCGAACACTGCGCACAACGCGACGTGGTGGTGTCTTGTCATGGATAATACGCAGACCTGCACACCGCCGGAATACCGCGTGTCCGGGATCAATGGCCACGCGCTCAATCGTCCCTATTTGTCGAAATATATCAAAGCGTTCAATTCCCGCGGCAGTCTGTTGTACTGGAAAGCGGCGAATCAGCGTACGGATAATCGAACCGATGATCAATATCCAAACGATATCGATTTCGGCAGCGCTCATCCAACTGACATCACCCCGGAAGAGCTCGGCATCCTGTCACGGTGGATTGATCTCGGCGTTCCGGGTGGCGCGCAGGAGTTGAAAGATACGCAAAAGCCGGTATTGAATCTGGTGGCAATGGTCGACAATAATCGTATCACCGGATTTCGCATCGGTACGGCGGATGCCGGCAGCGGCATTGATCCCGACAGCCTGGTGATGTGTATTTACCGCCCGCAGCGGCAATGTCAGAATATCCCACGCAAGACTGATGTGCACGGCATTGTCACCCTGGCGTTGAAAGATGGAATCACCGATTTGCGCACCGAAATTGAAGCACACGTAAAAGATAAGGCAGGGAACATGACCAGCGTCAGATGGACGGCGAAATGGCTGCTGACGCACAGTAAAACCGGGCTATAAGTATCGCATTGCGGTGGATTGCCGGTTTCCGGTTTGTGCAGATTGAAATATTGCGTGACGCCAGAGGGTAGCAATGACAACCGGTGATGGTATCATGATGGTTTTTGCTATTATTTTTCAGACAGTATTCTATGGAAACAATTGAATCAATACTTGAAACAGCGCAGCACAGGGCGAGAGAAATGGGTTTGCCATACAAAGGCGCTTTGCTTCCGGTAGAAGCCTATCGCGTGCTGCAGGCGTCGACACAGGCGCAATTGGTCGATGTGCGCACCCGTGCCGAACTCGACTGGGTCGGACGCATTCCCGGCGCGACAGAGATCGAGCTGCGTTCGTATCCGGGCATGCAGCCCAACCCCGGATTTGCCGGACAACTGATTCGGCAGGTTGACCAGAAACTGCCGGTTTTGTTTATCTGCCGCAGTGGCGCCCGTTCCAGTCAGGCGGCGGCGGTGGCGACCGAAGCCGGTTTTTCCGATTGTTACAATATTCTTGAAGGCTTTGAAGGTGACAGGAATGAAGAAGGCCATCGAGGCAAAATTTCCGGCTGGAAAGCGGCAGGGTTGCCATGGGAACAAGGTTGACAAGGGTTGCAGTCAAAAAAGTGATTACTTGATCGTTTGTGCGCGAACAAAGCATGCCAGGTCAGTCATGACTGTTTCATGCCGAGGATGTATAACTATGTGTGTATTCGGCGGTTTAGTGCTCGGTATTTTCCCGACCCTGCCTTTTTATGGAGTAGACGACCGTGACATGGTCGTTCAAATAACGCTTGTCAAGATAGCCGATGGCTAGCGGATTTTTTTCGACAATTTCCAGTATTGCACTGTCATTGGCAACCGATTTTGGCGGAGAAGCGCGTCCGGTAAATAACAGCCTGGCCCAATATGCATTAATGGCAGAGGCGGGTTTCCCTGTGATGCCGTAATAAAAATCGGATCGTATGAGCGAATCGATGGCCTGATCATAGGGCTGTAATTTCTGATCGTTCGTTAATCCGGGATTGCGGCCCATGTAAATATCGATAATCTGGTGATGCGTCAGTGCAGTGATATTGCTTCGCGGATTGACGATCACAACGATTTCGGCGAACGCATAGTGCGGCAAATAGATGATAAACGCTGTCAGGATGATCAGAAGTCGCATGATCAGAATACAAAATTCAGATTGGCGCTGAACATGTTCAGTGTTATATCGTGGTCAAGCGGTTTCTTGAGATCCAGCAGACCACCGCCATGCTTTCTGGTCCAGGTATGATCCCACTGTATTTTCAGTGCCGTCCGGGGATGAAAATCCCAGCGCAAGCCGACTGAAACTGTGTTTTGATCGATGTGCACCGCATTGAGCAGGTTTTGTGTGGCGAGCGCCAGTTCCTGCAAATCGGCGGAAAGGATTTGATTCTGATCGACGCGCGGCCGACTGCTGGAGCGGGCATACGACCCTACTGTATAGAGTGTCACAGGACCAATACGCCTGCCGAAGCTGAGATAACCGTTGGTCATGTCGACGCTGACCCAGCGGGATGCGATCAGTGAGAATTCGGACTGAACGACCCAGTTGTGTTTGTCATATGAAAAACCGGCGGAAAAATAATGTGTCTGCGTGTTCACGCCTTTTAATCGATCGTGCAGTTCAGCGGCCTGAGGCCATAGTGCCTGAGGCACCTGGTTCAAGGCATTTACCAGAGGATCAGCGGGGGCTTTGATAAATGCCGTATCGGTTGTCGAGTACGTGAGCCTGATTTTCCAGTCGTTATCCTCCAGGGAGGTATTGAACCCCACAAAAGGACGCATTCTCAGATTGAATTCACCACTGCCTACATTAATGTCTGAACCCGTTTGCCCGCCAAAGGCTTTGAATTCGAAATAACCGGGTTTGATCCGGCGTGAATATCTGAAATCGAAGCCTTCATAGTGGCTGAGCGAAATCGGTTTATAGAATTCGATGACGGGGTGCGTCCATAGATAGGCGTAGCCAACATTGCGGTATTCCGACAGCATGAACAGATCAATCCCCATTCGGCCAGCGCGAATGACCGAATTGGATGTGGGTCTGTAGCTCAAATAAGCCCAGTCGACGATATTGTTGAAGTCCTGGCGTATCCGGTCTTCCGCAACTGCCTGGATAGTGGCGTCCAGACGTTTGGCGATGTTGAAATCCAGTTGCAGGCCGAAGACAGAGTCAGTGAGTACTGAGACATTGCCATACTGGAAGTCATGAATATATTCCTTCTGAATACCGTAATTCTTGTTTCCGCCCCAGGTAAGTCCGAGCGTGCCAAAACCGCTGACGCGCAAGCGTTCTGTGCCAAGATCAAACGCCTGTACATGTTGACCAGGCGATAACACGATCAGAAGAAAAACTAAAAAAATGGACAGTAGTCTGAACATCCGCGCAAGATACCATATAAATGCACCGGATAATCAAGGAGTAAGTTCGTATTTCTGTGCCATTCAGTTTGTTCCTGTGTAGAGAATCAGATTCAAGGCAGTGCAAAATGATGCCGTTGCACGAGCATTCTGCACATAGTCGAACTTGTATGGATGGGTGATGATTTATGAATGAACGCGCCGAAATTAACGAATTGTCCGCTCTCTTTCGCGCCCGGGTGCCGCTGATTCTGATCGAAACACACGAGGAGCCGCGTATCCTGAGATTACTGACACAGGCCGCCAGCCTGGAAAATCAGCTGATGATGCAGTGGAGTATTGTTGACGGGCTGGGGCGTGCCGTGGGCAGCGGCGGCGGTTTTTCCGGCGGACTGCATGTTGTGCCTGTGGGGGAGGCGCAGGGCAAGGGCATATACCAGACGAATGATTTGGTCGATTGTCTCAGGCATATCGACAAATCTTCACAGAACGGCATTTATGTTTTGTGTGATGCACATCCGGGATTCAAGGATGCTGTCGCGGTACGATTGATACGTGAAATCGCGATGGATCACGCTAAATGCGCGCGCACCCTGGTTTTTGTCAGTCCGGCTTTTGAGGGGGTGCCGTCGGAACTGCTGCGGCTGGCTGGACACTTTAAGCCCCGGTTGCCGACGCGCGATGATATACGATCGATTGTGATCAATGAAGCGCAACTCTATCAAACGCAGAACGGCGATAAAGTCCGCGGCGACAAACGCACCGTCAATTTGCTGATCATGCATCTGCTGGGTTTGGAGTTCGATGATGTGCACCGCCTGGTTCGTCAGGCGTTGCGCACTGATGGGGAAATTAACAAAGCGGATATCCGCCGTATTCTGGCGATAAAACACAAGGCGCTTGGCGGCGCCGGGGTGCTTGGTTTCGAGGAATCGGCGATCACATTTGATGCGGTTGGCGGGCTGGCGCGCCTAAAACACTGGACAGCATTGCGCCATAGGCCCTTCACTGATTTGCTGCATGTTTCGATTGACCGGCCTAAAGGAATGTTGCTGCTCGGCGTAATGGGCGGGGGGAAAAGCCTTGCCGCGCGCGCAATTGCCGGAGAATGGGGAGTGCCGCTGATGCGGCTGGATTTTGGCGCAATTTATAACAAGTTTTATGGCGAGAGTGAGCGAAATCTGAGAATCGCGCTGGAAGCCGCGGAAGGCATGGCGCCCTGCGTGCTGTGGATTGATGAACTCGAAAAAGGCCTTGGAAGTGACAGCGGCGAGCAGGATGGCGGCGTGTCGCGGCGCGTACTGGGCACTTTTCTGACCTGGCTGTCTGAGCGTAACAATGCGGCAAAACCCGTGTTCATTGTCGCAACAGCGAATGATATTTCAACACTTCCGCCGGAACTGATCCGGAAAGGTCGCTTTGATGAAATCTTTTTTGTCGATTTTCCAAATTCTGCTGCGCGCGAGCAGATTTTTGCCATCCACCTGAAAAAACGGGGATACGATGCAGAGTATTTTGATTTGGCGGAGCTAGCCGCGCAAGCGCGAAATTTTTCGGGTGCTGAAATTGAACAGGCGATTATCGCATCCATCTTTGAAGCGGCTGCGCGTGCGCCTCACGGCGGCAAGACCGAATTGTCACAGGCAGACATCATGCACGAACTGGAACGGACACGACCGTTGTCGGTGGTGATGGCGGAACGCATCGGCAGACTGCGCGCCTGGGCGCATGATCGCGCCGTGCTGGCGGATGATAATGAAAGATCTGAAGATTAAAAAAGCAAAACCCCTCATCAAGAGGGGTTTTGCTTAAATAATTACCGGAGTAAAAATTATTTCTGCATTGTTTTTTTGAACATGCGGTCAATTTTTTCTGCGGTATCTCTTGACCGGTTGTTGGCTTCGTTCGCAATGCTGACGGCTTCGTTTGCTCTTGCATTGGCAGCAGCTGCGTCGGATTTGGCTGAAGATACATCAGAGCGCAGTTGATCGATTTGAGATTGTAAGTCTGTTCTGGTTTTGCTTAAGTCTTCAGTTGTCGCGCAACCGGTCAAAACGATGAATGTTCCCGCCGTAACCGCCAATACCAAAGCACGTTTGATGTTTTTAACCATTATTTGAATCTCCTCTTTTTGAAATACTTTTATTTAAATTACATGTGGATTCCAACATTTTATGCACTCACTCCTGATTTTTATCAGCAGCTATCGGAATATTAGCTGATTTATTCAGCAAAATAAATGGCTTCCATGCAGATTTTGATATTCCTGCATATCATATGCGGTAATTTTATGTCGATAATGCGATTATCCGGAAGGTTAGTGGATTCTAACCCGGACGCCGGGCTTCAGCCATTTGCTCAATTGATCAATCTGTTCATTGGTTAAGGCAATGCAGCCGTTGGTCCAGTTAAACTGATCGTGGATTGTGGGATCGCCGCGGCCGATACCATGAATGCCAATGTAACCGCCTAATTCCGTATTTTGTGGCGGTGTTCTGTCCTGATCGACCGCATGCAGTATGGAGCGCCATGTCTCTTCCGTAATGATATTTTCCTCCAGTGCGCGTTGCGCGTTGTCCCGGTTGGGATAGTCCAGTCCAAAGAAACGGTAGTAGCGGCTTTGTTCATTAATCCAGCCGATTCTGAACGTGCCAAGCGGCGTCTTGTCATCCAGTGTGCGCTTGTTCCAGGTCGTGCCATAGCGCCCCAGCGCGATATTCTCAAAAGTCTGTTTTACCTGGTCACCGCGCATAACGGACAATGTTTGCGCCGTTGTATCGACATTGATCCATATTTCACTGGCTGAAACGCTCGCGGGGAGTATCAAAACGAAAAATAGACAGATAACGATGCAAGCGTTGCGGTATAGTTTAGACAGATTATGCATGATGATTTTCCATTTTGCTGTGAGAAACAAACAGGTGTAAACAGGTGTAAATAAGTGTAAAAGCGTAAAAAGCAATTACGATTATGTCATAATTTTCTGCAATGTTATGTTCTGCTTTACAAAGAGTCAAATCCATGTGTCTGGCAATACCCGCGCTTGTTGAACAGATCAATGCGGATGACAGTGCTGTCGTCAATCTGGGCGGCGTCCGGAAAGCGATTTCGCTGGCGCTGGTTGAAGATATCGAGGCGGGCGACTATGTCATCGTGCATGCAGGTTATGCCTTGCAGAAGCTCGATCTTGTGGAGGCCGGGCACACCTTGCAGTTGTTTGAAGCGATGTCGGCAGCAATCGATGACAATGAAGATTGCGCCGATTGAGCATGAAGTGGGCATGAAGCGGCATGAAGTACATTGAACCCTTTCGTAACGGCGCGATTGCCCGGAAAATAGCCCGCAAAATAACTGCTGAAACGGATCCACATCGCGATTACTATCTGATGGAATTTTGCGGCGGCCATACGCACGCTATCTCGCGGTATGGCATTCCCGGCTTGTTGCCCGGCAATATCCATATGATTCACGGTCCCGGCTGCCCGGTGTGCGTGCTGCCGATGGGACGACTGGAAAACATGATACAACTGGCGCAAACACCCGGGTGCATTGTGTGCAGTTATGGCGACATGCTGCGCGTGCCGACAGCGCAGGGCGACAATCTGCTGAAACAAAAAGCGCGCGGCGCGGATGTGCGGATGATCTATTCAGCCGCGGATGCGCTGCAGATCGCGCAACAGAATCCGCAACAACAGGTGGTTTTTCTGGCCATCGGCTTTGAAACCACCACGCCGCCGACAGCAGTCGTGATCAGGCAGGCGCAAATGCTGGGATTAACCAATTTCACTGTTTTCTGCAATCATGTCCTGACGCCATCGGCGATTTCGCATATTCTGCAGTCGCCGGAAATACGTGAACTGGGACTGGTGCGACTGGACGGTTTCATCGGTCCGGCGCATGTTTCCACGATCATCGGCAGTAATCCGTACGCCTATTTCGCCGAGGAATTCCAGAAACCTGTTGTGATCGCCGGATTCGAGCCACTGGATGTCATGCAGGCGATTTTAATGCTCATCCGGCAATTGAATACGGGGCGCGCTGAAGTGGAGAACGAATTTACCCGCGCGGTTCTGCCTGACGGCAATATCAAGGCGCAGCGACTGGTGGCGGAAGTGTTTGAATTGCGCCGGTCGTTTGAATGGCGTGGCCTGGGTGCGGTGCCGTACAGCGCGTTGCGCATCAAATCCCGTTTTGCGGAATTTGACGCCGAGCGGCGTTTTGCCCTGCCGGTTTTGTCAGTACCGGATCACAAGGCCTGCGAATGCGGCGCGATCTTACGCGGCGTCAAGCATCCGCGCGATTGCAGTATTTTTGGTACGGTCTGCACACCGGATAACCCTCTGGGTTCCTGCATGGTGTCGTCGGAAGGTGCGTGCGCGGCGTATTATCGTTACGGGCGTTTCCGTGAGGATGATAACGATGATGTTGCAAGGACGCATTGATGCAGAAGGCAGGGAAAAGAAAGCCGGTTTATACGCGCAAGCTCGATTTCAGGCATGGCCGGGTGGAAATGGCGCACGGTAGCGGGGGACGTGCCATGACGCAGCTGGTTGACCAGCTTTTCATCGCTGCATTCGACAATCACTATCTGCGGCAGATGAACGACCAGGCCTGCTTTCCGGTCGGCAGCGGACGCATGGTGATGTCGACGGATTGCCATGTCGTCACGCCGCTATTTTTTCCCGGCGGCGATATCGGCAGCCTTTCCGTGCACGGCACCGTCAACGATATCGTCATGTCAGGCGCCAGGCCGCTGTATCTGTCAGCCGGTTTTATTCTCGAGGAAGGTTTGCCGCTGGCCGATCTCAAACGCATCGTGGAATCCATGGCCGCCGCCGCACAGGCGATACCGGTTCCGGTGATCACCGGAGACACCAAAGTCGTCGAACAGGGCAGTGGAGATGGTGTTTTTATTACCACAACGGGCATTGGTGTGGTGCCGGATGGCGTGCATATTTCATCGGAACGGGCAAAACCGGGCGACAAAATTCTGGTTTCCGGCACCATTGGCGACCACGGCATCGCCATCCTGCTGGCACGTGAAGATTTTGCCTTTTACGGCACGCTCGAATCCGATACCGCCGCGCTGCATGATCTGGTCGCCGTGATGGTGCAAACAGCGCCGGATATACATGTATTGCGCGATCCGACGCGAGGCGGCATCGCCGCCGCATTGAACGAGATTGCGCACCAGTCCGGCGTCGGAATGCTGCTGCATGAGCACTGTATTCCCATGAAAGAGCAAGTCGGCGCTGTCTGCGAGTTTCTCGGCTTCGATCCGCTTTACATGGCGAATGAAGGCAAGCTCGTCGCCATTTGCGCGCCGCAGGACGCAGACCGGCTGCTGGACAAAATACGCACGCATCCGCTGGGTCAAAATGCCGCCATTATTGGCGAGGTCATCGAAGACAATCATTGTTTTGTGCAGATGGAAACCCGCTTTGGCGGCAGGCGCGTGGTGGACTGGCTCAGCGGTGATCAGCTGCCACGTATCTGCTGAAATCCATATTCCGTTTTCCGTTGAGATGCAAACGCGGTGAAAATCCTGTTTCTGACGCATAGTTTCAACAGCCTTACGCAACGCCTGTTCATCGAATTGTCAGCGCGCGGTCACACGGTTTCCATCGAATTTGACATCAACGACGCCGTTGCCATCCAGGCCACTGAACTGTTTCAACCGGAACTGATCATCGCGCCGTTTTTGAAGCGCGCGATTCCCGACACAATCTGGCGCAGGACTCCGTGTTTTATCGTTCACCCCGGTATCGTCGGCGATCGCGGACCCGCCGCGCTCGACTGGGCGATCATGCAGGAAAAAACGGAGTGGGGCGTAACCGTTCTGCAGGCCAATGCGGAAATGGATGCCGGTGATATCTGGGCTGCGGAAACATTCGCCATGCCGCCCGCGCATTTGACGCGAAAGAGCAGCCTGTACCGCCATGAAGTGACCGAAGCGGCGGTCAGCGCGGTATTGCGTGCGATTGAACGGTTTACCGCAGGACATTTCAGGCCGCAGCCGCTGGATTATTCGCGCGGCGACGTTCGCGGCAGGCTACATGCGCCGATGCGACAGACAGACCGCGCCATCGACTGGAAAAACGATGATACCCGCACGGTGCTGAAAAAAATCAACGCAGCCGATGGTTTCCCCGGCGTGCTCGATGCGCTGTGCGGCGCACAGTGGTATCTGTTTGACGCGCACCCTGAAGCACAGCTGACCGGAACACCCGGAACACTTATCGCCCGGCGGAATAACGCTATTTGCCGTGCAACAGTGGATGGCGCGGTATGGATCGGGCATTTGAAGCGCAAAGCCCGGCAACTGGAAGATGCACAGCCTTTTAAACTGGGCGCGACATACGCATTGCAGCACTACGCCGAAACCATGCTCAACGATGTGCCCGAAATGGCCTGTGATGTTTTTTCAGACGGACATTCCGCCACTTATCGCGATATCTGGTTTGAGCAGAAAAATGCAGTCGGTTATCTGCACTTCGCGTTTTATAACGGCGCGATGGACACCGGGCAATGCGAACGACTGCGGCAGGCTTATCTGCAGGCGGCGCAACGGGATGTCAAGGTGATTGTGCTCATGGGTGGTGCGGATTTCTGGTCGAACGGCATCCATCTCAATCATATCGAAGCCGCTGAAAGCCCCGCCGATGAATCCTGGCGCAATATCAACGCGATGAACGATCTGGCGCAGGCCATCATGACCAACGAACGGCAATTCACCATAGCCGCATTGCAGGCCAACGCGGGCGCGGGCGGCGTGTTTCTGTCGCTGGCGGCGGACGCAGTGTACGCCCGCGAAAGCGTCATCCTGAATCCGCATTATAAAAGCATGGGCAACCTGTACGGCTCGGAATACTGGACATATCGGCTGCCCAAACGCGTCGGACGGGATCGGGCCATGGCACTCACGCAGAACCGCTTGCCGGTCAGCGCCAGCGCGGCGCAGGCAACCGGATTGATCGACGCCAGCTTTGCCCTGGATCGCATCGCGTTTATCAAAAAGATCAATAATCTAGCCGAACAGCTGGCGCATGCGCCCGACTACGCCGCGCGCCTGCAACGGAAAATACAGCAGCGCAGAATCGACGAGCAGGAAAAACCGTTGCAACGCTACCGCGATGAAGAACTGCACCGGATGCAGCTTAACTTCTACGGCTTCGATCCCAGCTATCATGTCGCGCGCTATCATTTCGTGCACAAGCTGCCTCACGCCTGGACACCGTTGTATCTGGCGCGGCACAGGGCGTTGCGCGGTGGTAAGACGAGCATCGCTAGATGATCGGTTTGCCGGGATTTCAGGTTAAAGTTAATCAGTAAAATGCAGGAATCAGTTAGTCGAAGTCACCGTTAGCGCCTGTTGCGTCCTAATCCGTCACGACCGACCTGTTGGTGTGATGTCGGCAGAAACCGGATTTCTTCAATAGCACAAGGTGACGGCACCGTTGGGTACGCCCGGAATACGTTACGAAAACCGCTTCAGGAAAGTGTTTAAACGGGTTTTTCATGTGTTTGCGGTGAGTCATCTCCTGTCATCACCGGCTTGCCGTCTTGCCAAATCACGGCGTACTGGCCCAGACGCCGCTTTTTCTCCAGCGCCTTGCTGACGGCCTGGCGAAGTATTTCCAATTGTTTTTGTCCTTCCGGGGATGGTGTGGTTTTTAGTTTAACGTTCATCGAGCTTCCTTCAGCAGACGTTGATAAAAGTTCTCATGCAGAATATCGCGGTTGTCCCCGCATTGCTCGAAGACCAGCACCGGATGCTCCCCGTCGTTCATGAAATAGGTGCATGCTCGACCTGATAACTGGAATCGTTCAGCAGGTGGCGCAGACTGCGGGGAAAGCGCCTTTCGATATCCGCTGTGGGATATTATGCCCGCTGTCATCGGTCAAATGAAAATCCTGTCCGGCACACAGAATGTCGTTCTATAATTGCCAGCACTGCCGGGCGGTTGAGGAATAGATGCGCTGATAAATAGGAATGACGAACCGGGGAAAATTTTTCAGAAAATTGGAGATTTGGCTTCGGTGGTTTTCATGAGATCATCATTTTTACGTTACTGTTAGCACCAATTTCCCCTACTTTTTCGACGCTCGTTGAAAACATTACTTCCAATAATGCGTAGTGGTATTCCGATAGTCTTTGCTACATAGCGTGCATGTGCTTCTTCTTCATTCTGGAATCTCGATAAAAACGATATTTGCCATTCTTTTCCGTCCCGCGCCTTCAGGCGAGCAGCAATTTCATCAGGCCGTCCTTTAATTAGAATGAATTGATTGATATTCATGGATCGAAATACTTCAACATCAATGGGTTTGATTTCATCACAATCATTAATGAGCGAGAAGTGGCCGTCGAGCAGTAAGCGATCATGCTGTGATTTGGCTTTTACGAGTGCTCGCAATAGAACAGCCTGATTACTCGATACGTGCTCAACGTGCTTGTTGCGGTCTGTTTTCCCGCTATGCCCTGCTATCAGAGAGCTGGCTGTTACACACTGATATCCTGTTGGCTGAAAAACATTCTTACAGATTGTACTTTTTCCCACGCCGTGAATACCACCAACAAACACCATATGTGAAGCAACGCACGGTTTCGACAACAGTTTCTCTAAGACAAAATTCATGTCTTTATCATTAAGGTAACAAAATGACTGCGGTGGAGCTTTTATTCCTGAAAGAGATAACAGACCAAACGGCTCATCAATTTCAAAAACTTTACCGAGTGAAAATGCGCACGCACTTTTCTGACCAGCGAAATACTCGCGATAAAAACGACGTGATATTCCAGCACCAAACGATGTCGTATTCCAGACTCGTGTAGGAGAACCAACTACACACCCCAAAACTTCTGCGACAGCGATAATCTTCATGACAGGTGCAGTGCAGTAGAACACTAAATGTGATATCTCATGTTTAAGGGTGGTTTTACGATATTCAAAAATTTTCCTGCCATTCAGAATGTTCGCAACATGTTCTGAATGGATAGATATTAGTACTGCCCTACCCATTAATTCTGACTCCAATTAATACATCTGAGATATTGTTCATGCGTAATCTTTCGTATGCTTTGTATTGGCCCTTGAACCCCGGATTCTTCGAGAAGGGGATAAAGAATGGGAGGAAAAGTTCTCATTAATCTGAAAAGGATAACCAGCGTTTCTTTTTTAAGTCTAGCTTCTATCTCCATTCTTGAGTAAACGGTGCGTTTGGAAACCAAGGGAAGTACTTTACTAACATCTTTTCCACGGTACATTTGCTCAACCACACCAATGCACTCGATACTCTTTCGATCATGAGTCCTGTAAAACAACAACAAGTCGCCCGGCTCGATATGCCTTGTGTTTGTATGGCAAATGTATGCTTTTTTGATAGTGTTTGATTGCGAACCATACATACTTGGATCATCCGCAAACAAACCTCTTGCAGTGTCACTGATGTCGGCAAAAAGATCGTTATGATATTGCGGCCTTATAGGAACAATAAACTTTCCAATTTCTTCTCCTTCAATGAAGTGCGGATAGTACTCAATAGCGTAGGCCAATGGGTCTATTTCATTATTCAAAGCTTTCGGTGGAAGCATTTTCTTAAGGTAAACATCATCTCTGTTATTATATTTACCGGCATACTGGAAACCGAAATCCTCACACAATGAAATCAACATTTCGTGCTCACGGCCAAATGTATGGAGGTAGACATAGGGGATTTCATGTTCTACGGCATATTTAAATGCGGTATATAGAAGTCTTTCTCCCAATTTCCTACCACGAACATCTTGCCCGATTTTGAATGTGCAGAGCTTTAGCGCATCGCCATTCAGTGTTGATCCTGCATCAACAATACAAGGATGTTTCTCTTGTTTATAAATACAAATAGCCTGAACAGTCTCTTTATCGCTAATACATCAAGCCTTTCTCTGATCCTGCGCTGCTTTTAGATACCAATCATTAAAGCCCAGGTATCCTTCACGCAGCGAATCAAAAAATGGTTGGTGCATACTAAATTCATAAAGGTACCGTTCCTGAATTCCGAAAGGCGGCGGAGAATCTGAACAAACTTGGGAATTCAGAAACGCAAGAAACTGATCTAAATCATGAACCTGCTCCTGAACATGTGCTTGCCTGGTTTTCCTATGAATTCCTTTGTCATTTGTGATCAGGAAATGAACCGCTCCACGACACAGTGCATGAAGAAGCAGATTGTCTAATCTGTCATTATCGCTGTCTTGTCTCCATCCGTATTGCTGAAGCTCGATATCCAATAGCTCTGGTGGTGCAGGTATTGTTTGGTATTGCTTCAGCCTGGAGAGAACGACATTCCTTCTCTGTTCGTCCCTGTCTCTCCAGATGTCTTCTTGTTGGGATGGATGAATATATAAAACGTGTCCATTAGCCTCTGATAACCGACACATCTTGGCAAAAGAAGGATCAAGAAGCCGGGCCGTATCCTCTAAAGGTATCAATATGTTTGTATCGATTAGTATGTTCATCGATATCTGTTAATTCCTAATCATTAGATACCAACCCTGTCACGAGTAGGATTCGTTGCTGGCGTAATTGGAGTTGGCGCGCAGGGTGTCGCCTGCGCTCCAGACGTTTTTCAATGGCTTCGATGTGTTCAAGCTGGACCATGTCAGTGCTTTCTTGTTGAAATAGGCATTGCGTCGAGGTTCACGCTGATTGACAGGTTACGGCCATTGTATATTTCCCGTTTCCCGGAAGTGACGCGGTGACTTTTGGTGAAGCGGGTCATATGCGCTTATCCGTGTGAATTTGGCCGTCGCGCATCATGATCTGCCGGTGCGCCCGGTTGCCGAGTTCGCGGTCATGGGTGACGATGATCAGGGTTGTGCCGGAGTGATGCAGATTTTCCAACAAGGTCATGACTTCGGTGCCGATGCGGTGATCGAGGTTGCCGGTGGGTTCGTCTGCCAGAATGGCCGTGGGGTGCAGGATGGTGGCGCGCGCAATGGCGACACGCTGTCGTTGTCCGCCGGAGAGTTCCGCCGGGCGGTGCTGCGCGCGGTCGGACAGGTCGAATGCCTGCAGCGCCTGTTCGACGCGCGTTTTGCGTTCACCGGGTTCGACATCGGCGAGAATAAGGGGCAGTTCGATGTTTTCGGCGGCTGTCAGCCGCGGCACCAGATGAAATGACTGAAACACGAAGCCGATTTTTTCCCTGCGCACCCTGGCCTGTTCGGCTTCGGACAGGTCGGTGACCGTTTTGCCGTCCAGTTCATAATAACCGCTGTCGGGTCTGTCCAGCAGGCCGATGACATTCAGCAGGGTCGATTTGCCGGAGCCGGAAGGCCCCATGATCGAGACATATTCTCCCTGAGCGATGGCGAGATCGATATGATCCAGCGCGTGAATGATCTGATCGCCCATGCGGAAAATTCGCGTGATATCCGCCAGGTGGATCATGGCTGTGTCGAGGCATCCGCTTTCGGATGAACGGCCATGCCCGGTTTGATTTCTTCCAGATCGAACGAAACCAGCACCCGGTCGCCTTCGTTCAGTCCGCTCACGACTTCGGTATAGCTCCAGTTGGCCAGTCCTGTTTCGATCGGCTGTTCTACCAGCCTGTTGTCTCGATTGATCAGCCACACCCGGTTGTTCTGCCGTATGGCCTGGGTGGGGATGCGCAGCACATGATCATGGCTGTCGAGGATCACTTCAATATCCGCGCTGTAGCCGGCCAGCAGATTGTGCTCCGGTATGGTGTCGAACCCGGCTTCGATGTCGACGGTTCTCGCCTGTTTCTCTATTTCGGTGACATAAGGCGCGATGCGTCTGACTTTGCCGTGAAAAACCTTGTCCGGCATGGCGTCCAGCGTGATGCGTGCAGGCTGCCCCAGTTTGATTTTCGGCGCGTCGACTTCGTCCATCGGCGCGAGTACATAAAGACAGCGGTTGTCGATCAAATCGATCACCGGCGGCATGGGAATGCCCGGTGGAGAAGGCGTGGCATATTCACCGATCTCGCCGGTTATTTTGGCGACGATGCCGGAAAAAGGCGCTTTGAGTACCGTGCGCTCCAAACCGGCTTTGGCCACGTCGACCTGCGCCCGCGCGCGCCTGATGTCGGAACGGGCGGCGTCGCAGTTCGCCTGACGTGCGCGTGCATTGGCGTCCGCGTCCTCAGCGCGCTGCGAACTGATGAATCCTTTGTCAATCAATTGCTGGGTGCGATATGATTCACGCCAGGCATTTTCGGCGAGAATGCATGCCTCGCGCTCACGTTGCTGCGACATGGACAGCTGGCGCTCGGCGAGTTCCCGTTGTGCAATCAGGTCGGTATTCCATAATTCAAGTAGAATCTGATTTTTTTCAACGTAATCGCCTTCCTTGACCAGAATTCCGGTGATCTGACCGCCAAATGCCGGCGCCAGGCTGGCGCGCTGGCAGGCCTTAATGGTGCCCGCGCGCGTGTTGACCGCCGTCGTTTCAACGCGGCCATGCGTGATGACGCTGAATTCCACTTCGACCGGGCCGGGGCGGGTAAAATACCAGGCCGCTGCGGCGCTCAGGACCAGAAAACCGGCCAGGCCAATGAGCCGGAAAGATTTATTCGCTTGCTGCATGGCGAAAGAAGGGAGGCGTAAAAAACATTTTGCAGGTTTGCTATTTCTCTGAAAACGGTATTGTACACATTCAAAACAAATGATTAACGCGGATTACCAAAACATGAATAAATCCTCCCCACATGCATCCGGGGATGCGGCTCTGGCGACAGGACATTATCCGTTCATTCTGTCCAGTGGCGATCAGCCTGCTACGTTTGAGGCATTGCGGCTGACCGAGTCGGACTATGGCGCGATAGACCCGAAAACATTTGCAGCCATAGAGGCTGACAAATTATTCGACACAATCAATCATACAAAAACAGAAATCGGCCGGTTCTGCCTGTACCGGTCGCTTACCCGGCCTTTATCTGACGCTCATCTGTTGCGGCACAAGCAGGACGCGCTGCGCGAAATAGAATCCGATGCGCAATTGCGGGAATCGTTCGAAAACTATGTTGGACAAAGAGCGCGATACGAGCATACGCTCAAATATCTGCTGTATGGCGAATTTTCCGGCGGATTAACGACGGATGTGCCGGCTGAACGGACGGGCAGGCTCGAATTTGGCGGCTATGGCTATCATCAATACCGGGAAGGCACGCGCTACGCGGTGGAAATGGTCGAGGACGCCAAAACACTGCCGCAGCCGGAAAGCCGGTATTTGCGCGATATTGTTGAAACGATACAGGGTTTTGAACAATCACGGATTTATCAATTGATGAAAGGCCCGGTTTATCTGGCGAATGATAAATTCAAAACAAAATCGGAAAAGCCGCGATTCTTGCCATTGCCCCGTTTCCGTCCGTCCATTTTCAAGTGGATACCGTTATTGGTCTTTATTGCGGCGGTATACGCAATCCTGTTTTTTTTCGAAATCATGGCGCCGGAACTGGGTGCATCGTACATTGGTTACGGTATTCTGGTATTAACGGTTCCGGTTTTTCCGATTGTGCTGCTGGCAATGGGCGCGTCTGACCGCGACGCGGTTATTTATCCGCTGCGCAGGCAATTCAGGCAAAGCGCAGATCTCGCCAGGGCCGTTGAGGCGCTCGGCATGCTCGATGAGTTGATGTCTTTCAGCCGTTACCGGCGGGCGTTGAATGAATCCATGGTGCTGCCCGGCGTGCAGGATGAACAGCATCACCTGCTCATTGTGGTGAATGCCAAAAATCCATTACTGGTTCACGAAAAACCGGATTATGTGGCCAACGATATAACACTGGATTCTATCGGCAGGCTGTTGATCATCACCGGACCGAACAGCGGCGGAAAAACCGCATACTGTAAAACCGTGGTTCAGATTCAGCTGCTTGGGCAGATAGGTTGTTACATTCCGGCGACATCGGCTCAGCTGGTGCCGGTGGAGCATCTTTACTATCAGGTTCCCGATCCGGGGCAGCTGGCTGCCGGGATGGGGCGTTTCGGCCATGAACTGAAACGCACCCGCGAAATCTTTTTCAACACCACGCCACGCAGTCTGGTTGTGCTCGATGAATTATCCGAAGGCACTACTTTTGAAGAAAAAATGACTTTGTCGGAATACATTCTGAAGGGTTTTCATCATCTCGGCGCGAGCACGCTGCTGGTTACGCATAACCATGAGCTCTGTGAACATTTGCAAAGTGAGGGCATGGGCCGTTATCTGCAGGTTGAGTTTGTCGCGCAGGGCCCGACGCATCGTCTGATTGACGGTATTTCGCGCGTCAGCCACGCCGACCGCGTCGCCAGTGAAATCGGCTTCAGCAAGGAGGACGTCGAGAGGCATATTGAAAAGATGATGACAGCGGCGGGACGTAAAGCCGAGTAGATCGGATCACCCTGGTATATTCATCCGGCAGCTGCGAAAAAAATTAAACCGGTTTTCCGGAATTTGCTTCTTTTTTTTGTTAAAATGTGCTTTTAATTTACTAATTTATTGGAGTTATTTGATGGCAATTGAAAGAACCTTATCCATTATCAAACCTGATGCCGTTGCGAAAAATGTCATCGGCCAGATTTATTCCCGTTTTGAATCAAATGGATTAAAAATAATTGCCGCGCGTATGAAACAGCTTTCCAGATTCGAGGCGGAACAGTTTTACGCGATTCACCGTGAACGCCCTTTTTTTAATGATCTGGTTGAGTTCATGATTTCGGGGCCTGTCATGATTCAAGTGCTTGAGGGTGAAGACGCCATCCGGAAAAATCGGGACTTGATGGGCGCGACGGATCCGAAAAAAGCCGAGAAAGGTACCATTCGTGCTGATTTTGCCGAGAGTATCGACGCCAATGCTGTTCACGGTTCCGATGCGCCTGAAACCGCTGCCGTTGAAATTGCCTGCTTTTTTTCTGCGCTGGAAATTTACACACGCTAATTTTTGGCCTTGTTCTGAATATGACGGTTAATTTGCTGGATTATGACAGGGAAGGACTTACCCGTTTTCTGATGGAAATGGGTGAGAAGCCTTTTCGTGCAAAGCAGATACTGAAGTGGATGCATCAGTCGGGAAGCGCTGATTTTTCCGCGATGAGCGATCTGTCAAAAGCTTTGCGGGATAAACTGGCAAAGCATGCCGGGGTTGATCTGCCGCGGGTGCTGCGTGATCACGTCGCAGCCGACGGCACGCGTAAATGGCTGCTTTCAGTGGGCGATAATAACGGCATTGAAAGCGTGTTTATACCTGAAGCAGACCGCGGGACACTGTGTGTCTCCAGCCAGGTCGGTTGTGCGCTGGCCTGTGCGTTTTGTTCAACGGGCAAACAGGGATTTAATCGTAACCTGACCGTTGCTGAAATTATTGGACAACTGTGGCTGGCGAACAGGATGCTCAGAGAAGGCGGCGACGCACCTGTTCTGCATACATTGCCGTCCGGGCAGGATCGGCAGTCTGAACGCAGAGTGACGAATGTTGTCATGATGGGTATGGGCGAACCACTGGCTAATTTTGAAAATGTCGTGACGGCGCTGCATCTGATGCTGGATGACCATGCGTATGGATTATCGCGCAGGCGCGTCACGGTCAGTACTTCGGGGTTGATTCCGGCGCTGGACCGGTTGCGCGAACGTTGCCCGGTTGCTCTGGCGGTGTCGTTGCACGCACCGAATGATGCACTGCGGGATGAGCTGGTGCCGATCAACAAAAAATATCCGCTCAGGGAACTGATGGCGGCATGTCGCCGTTACCTGTCGGCTGCGCCGAGAGACTTCATTACATTCGAATATGTGATGCTGGATGGCGTGAATGACAGCATCGCACACGCTGCCGAACTGGTGGAACTGGTTAGGGATGTGCCTTGCAAATTCAATCTGATTCCGTTTAATCCGTTTCCGAATTCCGGATTTAAGCGCTCTTCCGCTGAAACGATCCGTATTTTTCGCGATGTTTTAATGCAGGCCGGTCTGGTCACGACGGTCCGCAGAACGCGAGGCGATGACATTGCCGCCGCATGCGGACAACTTGCCGGACAGGTGCGGGACAAAACGCGCCGGACGGCGAATGCCTGTGCGGACAGGGATGTAATGGAGGCCACACGATAATGTACGTTCGAAATAAAATCCATTTGTTTTGTTTGTGCTGTTTGCTGGTTATCTTCGCGTCAGGTTGCGTTCATGAACCGAGTGGCGTCATATTGACGCCGGAACAGGAAGCCGCGCGTATCGCCAAAAGCGCGAAAATTCATACCGAACTGGCATCTGAATATTTCTTCCGGAAACAGTATAAAGTCGCTTTGGAAGAAGTTGATGCTGCTTTAAAGTCCAATCCCAATTATGCCCCGGCGTATAATGTGCTTGGATTGATCCAAATGACGCTTGATGAAAACAGTAAAGCGCAGTCCAGTTTTGAGCGTGCGTTGAGGCTCGCGCCTGATGATCCGGAAATTCACAACAATTACGGCTGGTTTCTGTGCGAACGGCATCCCGATCAGATGGGTAAGGCAATTGATCATTTCATGCGGGCTATTAACGATCCCCTTTACGAGACCCGGTACATTGCCTATGCCAATGCGGGACTTTGCGAGATTAAGCGGAATAATTTTGCAGAAGCGTCTGTATTTTTACGCGAATCGTTAACGCTGCATTCAAGCTACAGACCGGCGCTGGTCGGATTGATCGAAATGGATTTCAAACGGGGTCAACTGGCTGCGGCGCAATCCAGGTTGACTGAATTCAAACAGAAATATTCCCCGACCGTGAAGAGCCTTGAGCTTGGGATACACATCGAGCGTGCCATGAACAATCCCCGCGCGGTTGACAGCTATATGTTTCAACTCCAGAAACTTTTCCCCGATTCAAAAGAAGCCAGGGCCGCAAGAGAGGGTAGATTATAGATGAGTAATCTTTTTGATAACACCGATAATAATGACAGCAGGAAAGCCGATCAGGATTCTACGCAGGAACATGACGATACTGTTCTGACTGAACGTGAACTGCCTGATCCGAGTGTCTCATCAACAACCCCGGACCCGTCCGGATCACTGGAAAACAGAACGTTTCCGGAAAATGAACCTGAAATCAGCCATTTCCTGAAAAATAAAACGGATGCGGAAGCGCAGGATGCAAATATACTGGACACGGCCAGCCTTGTTCAAGGTGTGGGACGTATGCTGCGGCAAGCGCGCGAAGCCAGAAAAATGAGTATTGAAGAAGTGTCGCGCCAATTACGCATCTCAGTTCAGCAGGTTGAGGCGATTGAAAAAGAGGATTTCGATGCATTGCCGGGGCGTACCTTTGTACGCGGATTTGTGCGTAATTACGCCAGTCTGATGCAGCTCGACGCCAATGCCGCAGTGCGCATGCTGCCTGGGTTCATGGCAACGGCGACGCATGCGGCCCATGCCAATCATGCTGAACAAACACCTTTTAAGATTCAGGAGATGGCGCCTTCTTCCAGGGAAAAACAGGGAAGCGGTAATTTCCTGCGAATCATGGCACTGCTGATCGTTCTGGCGGGTGTGGGTTATTTTCTGTACGAAAAATTACCGCTATGGCAGGCAGCTGAAGAAAATATCCACGAGAAGGAACGGGTCGTGCAACGAAGCGATGGTCAGGCTGCGGTGGAATTGCAACTGGCGTTGCCTGCTTTGAAATTGTCCGCGAATCCTGCCGGGCCGGCCAGGCTCAATTCCGGCACACGCGCATCGGAATCGGTGGTTACCCCGTTGCCCATGGCGAACCTGAATACTGTAGGCACGCTGTTTTTTAACTTTACGGCCGATACGCATATCAAAGTAATCGATGGTAATGACGATGTCATTTTTGATCAGCAGAATGCCCGTGGAACGCAACAGCGCGTGAGCGGCAAAAGGCCGCTGTCCGTATCGATCGGCAAAGCATCGGCTGTCGAACTGAATTATAATGACAGGGCGGTTGATATCAATCCCTATACGCATCCAACCAAAGGCAGCGCGCACTTGATGCTTGAATAATATCTGCATTGCTCAGTGTGAATTCTTTTCTTGATAATGGAATATCGAAAGTGATAATGAAAAATGATGTCTGAACATAATCCGGCCTCGTTACGGCGTGCTTCTGTCGGGGTTAAAGTCGGTTCCGTCCGGATTGGCGGGAGTGCTCCTGTCGTCGTCCAGTCAATGACCAATACCGATACCGCCGATGAAATTGCGACCACTGAACAGGTCTTTCAATTGGCGCGCGCCGGCTCAGAGTTGGTGCGCATTACCGTCAATTCGCTTGAAGCGGCCAAAGCAGTCGCAGGTATCCGTCAGCGGCTCGATGACATGGGATGTCATGTGCCGTTGATTGGCGATTTTCATTTCAACGGGCATAAACTGTTGACTGCGTATCCGGAATGCGCGCAGGCGCTCGCCAAGTTTCGTATCAATCCCGGCAATGTCGGCAAAGGCAAGAAACGGGATGAACAGTTTGCCACGCTGATTGAAACGGCATGTAAATATGACAAGCCGATCCGCATTGGTGTCAATTGGGGCAGTCTCGATCAGGAAATGCTGGCGCGTATCATGGATGAAAACGCGCGCGCCAGTGAACCGCAGGACGCCGCTTATGTCATGCGCGAGGCGCTCATCACATCCGCACTGGAGAGTGCGGCAAAAGCCGAGGAAATCGGATTGCCGCGCGACCATATCGTGTTGTCGTGCAAAGTCAGCGGTGTGCAGGATCTGATCCGGGTTTACCGTGAACTGGCTGCGCGTTGCGATTACGCTTTGCATCTGGGATTGACCGAAGCGGGCATGGGATCCAAGGGGATTGTGGCGTCCACGGCCGCGTTGGCGGTGCTGCTGCAGGAAGGGATTGGCGACACGATACGGATTTCGCTGACGCCTGAGCCGGGCGGCTCGCGTTCGCGCGAGGTGGTTGTCGCGCAGGAAATCCTGCAAACCATGGGTTTGCGCGCATTTGTTCCACTGGTCGCGGCATGTCCCGGATGTGGACGCACCACCAGCACTTATTTCCAGGAACTGGCTGAAAGCATACAGGCTTATGTGCGTGAGGAAATGATCGTATGGCGCGAGCATTATGACGGCGTGGAGAACATGACACTGGCCGTAATGGGGTGCGTGGTCAATGGCCCGGGTGAAAGCAAGCATGCCAATATCGGCATCAGCCTGCCGGGTTCGGGCGAGAGCCCGGTCGCGCCGGTCTTCGTCGACGGCGAGAAAACGGTAACCTTGAAAGGCGATAACATCGCGGGCGAGTTCCGGCAGATTGTCGACAATTATGTGCGCGAAAAATACCCGAGAAAAGCGGGCTGATGACTAAAATAATCAAGGCTGTTCGCGGGATGAACGATACGCTTCCCGGCGAAGCGTATCAATGGCAGTTTTTCGAACAAACCGTGCAGGACTGGCTGGCGATGTACGGTTATCAAAATATCCGCACACCTATCGTTGAGCAAAGCGATCTGTTCGTGCGCTCCATCGGCGAAGTGACCGATATTGTTGAAAAGGAGATGTACTGTTTTGTAGACCATCTCAATAACGACAATCTGGCATTGCGCCCTGAAGGCACCGCATCCTGCGTTCGCGCGGTGATCGAGCATAATCTGCTGTATGGCGGGCCGCAGCGGCTTTATTATTCCGGGCCGATGTTTCGGCATGAACGACCGCAGAAAGGCCGCTACCGGCAATTTCATCAGGTGGGAGTGGAGGCACTGGGTTTTTCCGGACCGGATATCGACGCGGAACTGATCATCATGTGTGCCCGGTTATGGCAGATGCTTGGCATAACCGGTCTGCGCCTTGAAATCGGTACATTGGGAAATGCGGAGTCCAGGGCACTGCATCGTGCGCGGCTGATCAAATATTTCGAGCAGCATATTGGCGCGCTGGACGAGGAAGCCGGCAGACGGCTGCACGCCAATCCGCTACGTATTCTGGACAGCAAGAATCCGCAGATGCAATCCATCATCGAACAAGCACCCAGGCTGATTGATGACCTGGATGAAGAATCCCGGCTGCATTTCGAAGCAGTGCAACAGATTTTGCGCGCCCGGGGCGTCACTTTTGAAGTTAATCCCCGTCTGGTTCGCGGACTCGATTATTACAATCGTACAGTTTTTGAATGGATTACCGACAAACTGGGTGCGCAGGGCGCTGTCTGCGCGGGCGGGCGCTACGATGGCCTGATTGAACAGATCGGCGGAAAACCTGCTCCGGCCTGCGGTTTTGCCATGGGTGTCGAGCGTTTGCTGGCGTTGATGCATGAATGCGGCAAGACGATTGCGCAACCGGCGCCTGATATTTATATCGTGCATCAGGGCGTCCAGGCTGCGGAATATGCCTGGCAAGTGGCTGAATATCTGCGTGATGCGAATTGCCGGGTTGTCCTGCACTGTGGCGGCGGCAGTTTCAAAGCGCAAATGAAAAAAGCGGACGCAAGCGGCGCGCGTTATGCACTGATTATAGGAGACGATGAGGCACTGGCGCGGCAGGTCACGCTTAAATCATTGCGGGAATTTACCGACCAGGCCAGAGTTGACTTGAATACGGTTTGTGAATTGATTCGGGTATAAACGGCTCAGGCAATTTTTCATGTAGATGATATTTTTTTCAGGAAATCAGAATGGCAAGAGTTGATTTTGAAGAACAGGAAAAACTGGACACCTTGAAAACATGGTGGAACCGGTACGGCACCATTATTACCATCATGCTGGCAGTAGCGGTCGCAACAATCGGTGGTACGAAGGTATGGGAGTATTTTCAGCGTCAGCAGGCGCAGCAGGCCGCTGATTTGTATGCACTGCTGAAGCAGGTGCAAACGACCGGAGACCTTATGAAAATTACCGATGCCGCGCATTTGCTGACTGAAGGTTACGCATCTAGCGGATATGCACCCAGAGCTGCGTTGATTGTAGCCAAAGCCAGTGTCGATGCGGGTGACTTGCAGCGCGCCAAGACGCATCTGCAGTGGGTCATGGAGAACGCCAAGGAACCCGAAATGATCGATCTGGCCCGGTTGCGGCTGGCGACTGTTTTGCTGGATGAAAAGAATTACGCGGCGGCGTTGCAGCAGTTGAACACCAGACATAGCAGTGCTTTCAGCGGACTTTACGCCGATCTCAAAGGCGATGTGCTGCTTGCCTCCGGAAAAATCGACGAGGCGCGTCTTGCGTATGAAGCGGCAGTGAACGCGCTCAGCAAGAACACCAATTATCATAATATCGTGCAAATGAAGGCGGATGCGCTCAGTGAACCTTATACCGCGGAAAGATTGCTCAAATATGGTGCGGATAGTCAATCGAATGTAACCGGAAAAACAGACACAGACGCGCGACGTAGCGCGAATGATGCCGGTGAATCGGCCGATGCGGTTGAGGCATTGGAGTCTGCCGGAATCGATGAGGCGGATGAGTCAGCTGTTTCTGCCGACAGTGATGCGGCCAGCGCGACCGAGGAAGCTGCCGCCGGTGATGAAGCCGGTGAGTCCGATGCGTCTTCACTGCACATCGAAGAATCGGAACAGACTGAAGAAACCACTGCGCCTGTGGATATGAATGGCTCCGGTGAAAAACACAGTGACGATGAAAGCAGCGAGTCCGATAAGTAAACGATAAATCTGCGATTGACGTGTTCGTGCGTAATTTTTCCAGGTTATCGGCATTATTCCCGGTATTGGCGCTTGCCGGCTGCAGTAATCTGCCATTACCGTTTGATCCCAATTTGTTTCAGGCATTTGGCTACCAGATGGCGGAATTGATGGAGCGGGAGGAAAAGGTTGTCATTGACCCTGAAGAGCTGGCTGCGCTTAAAGCGCTAGATGAAATACCGCAGATCTGGCAGCAGCGTGTCGGCGAAAGCAAGATCGCCCGCTTTGTTGTCGCCTATGACGACGAAGCTGTTTACGTGGCTGATGAAAAGGGGCAACTGACAAGCTTGGATCCCAGAACCGGAGAAGTGGACTGGGTGATCAAAACGAAATTCCGGTTTTCCGGCGGTGTGGGCGCGGACCAGCGCATGGTTCTGGTCGGCACGTCCAAAGGCGAAGTGCTGGCCTATAACAGTGCAGGGCATGCGCTGTGGACGGCGCAGGTCAGCAGTGAAATTTTAAGTCCGCCACGTGTTCACAGCGATATGGTTATCGTGCGCACTGTCGATGCGCGTATTTACGGGCTTGATGCCATTAGCGGCGAGAATAAATGGGTCTATCAGGGCGCCACGCCACCATTGACCGTTCGCAGTGTGGCCGGTGTTGCCATCACACAGGGTGCTGTATTTGCCGGATTTGCCGGCGGCAAAATGGTTGCCATGAGCTTGTTTAATGGCAATGTGGGGTGGGAAGCCATCGTCTCGCAACCGCGCGGTGTTACCGAGCTTGAGCGCATGACCGATATTACAAGTTCTCCGGCCATCGACGATCAGCTGGTTTGCGCTGCAGCGTATCAAGGGCGTGTCGGCTGTTTTCAGATCATTGACGGCGCGCAGATCTGGTCACGTGAATCTTCCAGTGACGCCGGTCTGGTGATGGACAGGGATTACGTCTATGTCACCGAGGACAATGGCGTTATCGCGGCCTATGACAAGCGCAGTGGCGCCAGTATGTGGAAGCAGGCCAAACTGGGCAGCAAAAAACTGACCACGCCGCTGATCGACGGACAACACATTGTCGTAGGCGATGACAACGGATATGTCAATCTATTGAGAAACTATGACGGTGTCATACTGGCGAGATCGCCGACCGATGGCAGTGCGATTCTGTCACAGCCACGGCAGATTCCGGGTGGCTTTGTGGTGCAAACGGCTAAAGGCGGTGTTTTTGCTTTTAGAACGAAATAAATCTTCAGCGCAGTATTTGTTTTTTTATCTTTTTCATTGTTAAATCCGGCAGGATCGGGCGTCATTGATATGATTCCTGAACAGATCCATTTCCAAAAACGCAGATTGAATTACGACCGTACCCGATCATCATGAAACCCACACTTGTTCTCGTTGGCCGGCCTAATGTAGGCAAATCGACGATGTTTAACCGCCTGACGCGAAGCCGGGATGCCATCGTTGCAGATATTCCCGGACTGACGCGCGACAGACGGTATGGTCATGGCAGGATTGGCGATAAACCTTATCTGGTGATGGATACCGGAGGACTGGAGCCGGTGGTTAAGGACGGTATCCTGTTCGCCATGGCGCAGCAGAGCATGCAGGCTATCGACGAGGCGGACAAGGTGCTTTTTATCGTGGATGGGCGGCAGGGCGTAACGGCTCAGGATAAGATTATCGCCGACCAGCTGAGAAAGAAAGACCAGAAAATCATGCTGGTGGTCAATAAAACGGAAGGCATGGCGAGAGCCGTGGTGACCGCGGAATTCTACGAACTCGGCCTGGGTGAGCCCTACGCGGTTTCGGCATTGCACGGTGATCATATTCATGAGCTGGTTTCGCTGGCGCTTGCCGATTTTCCGGATCCGGTTGGAGAAAATGATGCGGAACAGGACCGGCACAAGCAGCCGAAAATCGCCATAGTCGGGCGCCCCAATGTCGGTAAGTCGACACTGGTGAACAGTCTGCTGGGTGAGGAGCGTGTTATCGCATTCGATCAGCCCGGAACCACGCGTGACAGCATTTATATCGAATTTGAACATAACGGCAAACACTACACATTGATCGATACCGCCGGATTGCGCCGCCGGGGTAAGGTCAATGAAACGGTTGAGAAATTTTCCGCGATCAAAACACTGCAGGCCATCGAAGACGCTAATGTGGTGGTGCTGGTTCTCGACGCCAGTCTGGATATTGCCGAACAGGACGCGCATATCGCCGATTTTATAATACAGTCAGGCCGTGCGCTGGTAGTGGCGATTAACAAATGGGATGGTATCGACAGTTATCATCGCGATCTGGTCAAACTTGAGTTTTCCCGCAAGCTGAGTTTTCTTGATTTCGCCAAACTGCATTTCATTTCCGCGCTGAAAAGCACGGGATTGCGGCAACTCCTGCTTTCGGTCGATCAGGCCTATGCCGCAGCCATGGCAAAACTGCCTACGCCCAAGTTGACGCGTGCTTTGCTGGCGGCGGTTGAAAAGCACGCGCCGCCGCGCGGAGGCGTGTCGCGTCCCAAGCCGCGCTACGCGCATCAGGGTGGATCCAATCCGCCATTGATTGTGATTCATGGCAATATGCTTGAACACATTCCGGATACCTACCGGCGTTATCTGGAGAATTACTTCCGCACGGCTTTTCATTTGCAGGGCACGCCACTGCGTATCGAATTTAAAGCCGGACACAATCCGTATGCGAATAAAAAACCTGCGCCGCCGAGTGAGGATGATTTGCGGCGCGCGCATAACCGGCGGCGCCGTAACCGGAAAAAATACGGCTGAACCCAAGGGGGTGTTTTCCTGGCTGGCCGCGGCTTAACAGACGACTGTTAATCGGAAAACCGTGATTTTTTCGCGAAAAATCCAGTCTGTCGCAGGCTTCGACTGGAATAAGATATCCTGTACCTTACCGTCTTCCTTCTGCTAAACTGCTGCTGCTTGGTCGGGTTGCATCCTGATGTCTGCCTATGATGAAAATTGAATAGAGGAGTCGGTGATGAAGTTTCGTGTATACCGGTATGATCCTGATAAAGATGAAAAGCCCTATATGCAGGATTACGATATCGAATTGGCGTCAACGGACAAGATGCTGCTTGATGCCCTCATTCGCATTAAATCCTCGGATGACAGTCTCAGCTTGAGACGTTCATGCACGGAAGGGGTGTGCGGTTCGGATGCCATGAATATCAACGGCCGCAACGGACTTGCCTGTATTACACCATTGCGTGGTCTGAAAGAACCTGTTGAGGTACGTCCGTTGCCCGGATTGCCGGTCATTCGTGATCTGATCGTCGACATGACGCAATTTTATAATCAGTATCATTCAATCAAACCGTATCTGATTAATCACAGTCCACCGCCGGAAACCGAGCGGTTGCAATCACCGGAAGAACGTGCAGCGCTGGAAGGCGCGTATGAGTGCATATTGTGCGCCTGCTGTTCGACGGCATGTCCTTCGTTCTGGTGGAATCCCGATAAGTTTGTCGGTCCGGCGGGCCTGCTGCAGGCATACCGTTTTCTTGCGGACAGCCGTGATCAGGCGACCGCGGAACGGCTGGATTACCTGGAGGATCCTTATCGGCTATTCCGTTGCCATTCCATTATGAATTGCGTGGCGTCATGCCCGAAAGGGCTGAATCCGACCGATGCGATCAGCAAAATCAAGGATATGATGGTCAAGCGCACGACATGAAATCGAAGGAATTCGAGCGTGCCCGCTGGCGTTGCCGGCGCGGTATGCTGGAGCTGGATATTATTTTGCAACGTTTTATGGAAGCCCATTATTGCCAGCTCAGCCCGGATGAATTACAGCAATTTGATCGGTTGCTGTCGCTTTCCGACAATGAACTCTGGGATCTGATCTGTGCGCGTGAAACGATACGGGAAGAAAATCTGACACCGGTATTGAACCTGCTGCAAAAGTGTTAAGCCGGGTTCAAGTGAATGGTGAATGCGGGCATATTGAGCGCTGTTGTAAAATCAGCGCAACGGACAAAAAATATACTATCAACAGCGGGAATGCTGAATGATTGAGTCAACATTATTTGGGGAGAAGTTAGAATGACACAAAAAGGCACAGCGACCTTGACTCTGGATGACGGCAGTCAACCGATTGAATTGCCGGTCATATCCGGCACCATGGGACCCGATGTGGTGGATATCCGCAAGCTGCATGCCAAAAGTGGATTGTTTACTTACGATCCCGGGTTTTTGTCCACGGCGAGCAATCAATCTGAAATTACGTTTATTGATGGCGATAAAGGCATTCTGTTGTATCGCGGTTATCCGATAGAACAGCTTGCCCGGCAATGTGATTTTACCGAAGTCTGCCACCTGCTGCTACATGGCGAATTGCCGGAGGATGGCGAGAAAGCCGACTTCGACAGGCTGGTTAAAAGCCATACGATGCTGCACGAGCAGCTGGTCAAATTTTTCAGCGGATTTCGCCGGGATGCGCATCCGATGGCGGTAATGGTCGGCGTTGTCGGTGCATTGTCTGCGTTTTATCATGATGTGCTTGATATTTCAGATGTGCGCCACCGCAAATTATCGGCGATACGCCTGATCGCCAAGATGCCAACCATTGCAGCGATGGCGTACAAATATAATATCGGCCAGCCATACATCTATCCACGCAACGATCTCGGTTATGCGGAAAATTTCCTACACATGATGTTTTCTCTGCCATCCGAGGAATTCAAGGCTGATTCCAGAATCGTCCGCGCTTTGGATCGTATTCTGATACTGCACGCGGATCATGAGCAGAATGCATCGACATCAACCGTCAGACTGGCTGGTTCCAGCGGCGCCAATCCTTTTGCCTGTATCGCCGCAGGCATTGCCTGTCTGTGGGGGCCTGCGCACGGTGGCGCGAATGAGGCCTGCCTGCATATGCTCGAAGAAATCGGCGATGTTTCAAGAATTAACGAATATATCAAGCGCGCCAAAAATCCTGACGAAAATTATCGCCTGATGGGCTTTGGCCACCGGGTTTACAAGAATTTTGATCCGCGCGCGACAATTATGCGTGAGACCTGCCATGAAGTGCTGAACGTGCTCGGACTGGAAAATGACCGGTTATTCAAACTGGCGCTCGAACTGGAAAGAATCGCTCTGGAAGATGATTATTTTATAACCCGCAAGCTCTATCCGAACGTCGATTTTTATTCCGGTATCGTGCAGCGCGCCCTGGGCATACCGACGAGCATGTTTACCGCGATTTTCGCGGTCGCCCGCACCATCGGCTGGGTGGCGCAATGGAATGAAATGATTTCCGATCCGGACCATAAGATAGGCCGCCCCAGGCAGTTATACACCGGCACGGTCAAACGGGATGTGCCGGAAGGTTTTCGGCGATAATTCTTGAGCAGCGAAGCACAGTGATGAATAAACAGCAGCAGGATTCCGTATTGTTTGGCGCTAATGCGCCTTTTGTTGAAGCCATCTATGAGGAATACCTGCATAATCCGATCTCGATTGATCCGCTGTGGCGTGATTATTTCGACCGTTTACACCAGTCACGGGATATTTCAGTCAGCCAGCTGATCAAGAGCCGGCCTGAAGAAAAGGCGGAAGAATTTTTCAAAAGTGTCAGCAGCAACAGAAGCGCGGATAGTCTGATTGTTTTGCCCGAAAACATCCTGGCAGATACGGATGAACGTAAGCAGATTGCCGTGCTTCAGCTGATCAATGCGCACCGGTATCTGGGGCTGAGCCAGGCACGACTCGATCCGTTGCAAAGTGAACCGAAACCCTGCCGGACAGAGCTCGATCCGGCGAGTTTCGGTTTTACCGAAAAAGACATGGACACCGTATTTAACACGGGTTCGCTTGCCGGGCCTGAGCGTGCGACATTGCGGGAAATTCTGCAGATTCTGAGAGAAACGTACTGTGGAACCATCGGCGCGGAATATATGTATATTTCGTCCGTGGAACAGAAGCGCTGGATCCAGGCCAGACTCGAAACCAAACGCGCCAATCCGGCCTACAGCAGTGAATACAGGAAACGTATTCTCGAACGGCTCAGTGCAGCGGAGGGACTGGAGAAATACCTGCATACCCGTTACATCGGTCAGAAGCGGTTCTCGGGCGAAGGCAATGAAAGCATTATCCCGTTACTGGATTGTCTGCTGGAAAGCGCCGGCAAATCCGGCATCAATGAAGTTGTCATCGGTATGGCGCATCGCGCCAGATTGAATGTGCTGGTCAATACGATCGGTAAAATGCCGGAGGATTTGTTTCGTGAGTTTGAAGAGAAATATGTCCAGGACTTGCCCTCAGGCGACGTAAAATACCACCAGGGTTTTTCCTCCGCGATGGATACCGCGGGCGGGTTGGTGCGCCTGGCGCTGGCGTTTAACCCGTCGCACCTTGAAATTGTCAATCCGGTTGTGGAAGGATCGGTGCGCGCACGGCAGCACCGCATGATGGATAGGGCGGGAGATCGCGTCCTGCCGGTGCTGATTCATGGCGACGCCGCGTTTGCCGGACAGGGTGTGGTGATGGAAACGCTGAATCTGTCGCAGACACGCGGTTATGGCACGGGCGGTACAGTCCATATCATCATCAACAACCAGATCGGCTTTACCACTTCGGATCCGCGCGAAAGCCGCTCCACGCTGTATTGCACCGATGTTGCCAAAATGATAGAAGCGCCGGTTTTTCATGTGAATGGCGACGACCCGGAAGCCGTGTGCATGATTACCGAGCTCGCGCTGGATTTTCGCATGACATTCCATAAAGATGTCGTCATCGACATGGTGTGTTTCCGCCGCCTGGGACATAACGAACAGGACGATCCGATGGTGACGCAGCCCAGAATGTATCAGGTTATCAACCAGCATCCAGGGACACGGCAGCGTTATGCCGAGAAACTCGAGGCGGATGGCATTATTGCGTCCGGAGAGGCGGAAGCCATGGTGCAGGCTTACCGCGAAGCGATGGATGCCGGGATCAATCCGAATAAAAGAATCCGCTACAACTATAAATCGCCCTATTCAGTGAACTGGCAGGTTTTCATGCAGCCGATCAAGTGGAACGCGCCGGTAAAAACCGGTATATCGCTTGACATTCTGAAGCAGCTGGCGGCGCGCTTGACGGATATTCCGGAAAATTTTGTATTACACAAACGGGTCGAAAAAATTATTGAGGACCGCCGTCAGATGGGTGCGGGGAAACTGCCGCTTGACTGGGGCATGGCTGAAAATCTGGCCTACGCGGCATTACTTTATGAAGGGTTCCCGGTGCGGCTTTCTGGACAGGATTCCGAACGCGGCACGTTTTTTCACCGTCATGCCGTTTTGCACAACCAGGATACAACGCTTGAGGAAAATAACACCTATATTCCATTACGCCATATTACGCCCGGACAACCCGATTTCATGGTTATTAACTCAATCCTGTCGGAAGAAGCGGTGCTGGGTTTTGAATATGGTTACGCGACGGCGCAGCCGCACGAGCTGATTATCTGGGAAGCGCAATTTGGCGATTTCGCCAATGGCGCGCAGGTGGTTATCGATCAGTTCATCACTTCCGGCGAGGCCAAGTGGGGACGCCTGTGCGGTCTGGTGATGATGCTGCCGCATGGTTACGAAGGACAGGGGCCGGAGCATTCTTCGGCGCGGCTGGAACGTTATCTGCAGCTGTGCGCGGATTACAACATACAGGTCTGCGTACCGTCCACGCCAGCGCAGATGTTTCATCTGCTGCGCCGTCAGATGATTCGTGATATGCGCAAGCCGCTGATTATCATGAGTCCGAAAAGCATGCTGCGGCTCAGGGAATCGGCCTCATCCCTTGAAGATCTGGCCGAAGGCATGTTTTGTCCGGTCATCGCCGAAGTCGAGGCGATCGATCCCGAGAAAGTCCGCAGGATCATCGCTTGCAGCGGAAAAATTTATTATGAGCTTATCGCCCATCGCACGGCGCAACAGATAACCGATATGGCGATTATCCGGCTTGAGCAGCTGTATCCGTTTCCGCATGAAGAATTCAAGGCGGAGATCAAACGCTACGGCAAGGCGAAAGAAGTCGTCTGGTGCCAGGAAGAACCGGGTAATCAGGGTGCATGGCACCGCATTCAGCACTATCTGCTGCGCAACATGAGATCCGATCAGACCATCGGCTATGCACTGCGTCCGTCATCGGCATCGCCTTCCGTGGGGTATCTGGCGATACACAAGCAGCAGCAGAAAGAAGTGGTCGAAGCGGCATTCCGGGAAAAAATCTGAAGCAGAGGAGGCGCTATGTTAATTGAAGTCAAAGTACCCATGTTATCTGAATCCGTCGCGGAAGCGACGCTGGTTTCCTGGCATAAGAAACAGGGTGACACCGTTAAGCGTGACGAAAATCTGATCGACGTCGAGACCGATAAAGTAGTACTCGAGTTGCCCGCCCCGCAGAGCGGCGTGTTAAATAAAATCATCAAGGGCGATGGCGCAACGGTAACCGGCGGCGAAGTCATCGCCACCATCGATACCGAGGCGGCAGGCGCCGCGAAATCTGCTGAGTTTGCTGAGCCGGAGAAAACCACGTCTGAACCTGTAAAGGAGGCTGACGCCAAAAAAGCCGGAGCTGGAGAGATGGCGTCCGATGCAGGGCAGGAAGTCGATTCCACCATCCCGATGCTGATGCCCGCTGCGCGAAAACTCGCCGAGGAAAATCACCTTAAAGCTTCCGAAACCGAGTCCATCAAGGGTACCGGCAGAGGCGGGCGCATAACCCGCGAAGATGTGCAGGATTATTTAGAACGCAAAACCAAGGAAAACCATTCGGAAAGCGCGCCAGTGCAGGAAGAAAAGACTGAAGAAAAAAACGCGAACAGAACCGCTCCGGATACGGCGGGCGAATCCGCTGCATCCGGAACGGCTGAAAGCGGCGGGCGCATCGATCGCCGCGTGACCATGTCGCGGCTGCGCATGCGTATCGCGGAAAGGCTGGTCGAATCGCAGTCAACCGCGGCAATATTGACAACATTCAACGAAGTCAACCTGCAGGCGGTGATGGAATTACGCAATCGTTATCGTGCTGAGTTTGAAAAAGAGCATGGCGTAAAACTGGGCTTCATGTCATTTTTTGTCAAGGCGGTTGTCGCGGCGCTCAGGAAATACCCGATTGTCAATGCATCGGTTGAAGGTAACGAGATTATTTATCATGATTATTATGACATCGGCATCGCAGTGGGCAGCCCGCGCGGCCTGGTTGTGCCGATTCTGCGCAATGCCGACCGGCTGACGATGGCGCAGATCGAGCAGCAGATTACTGATCTGGCCAAACGCGCGCGCGATGGCAAGTTGACCATTGAAGAACTGACCGGCGGCACGTTCTCGATTACCAATGGCGGTGTTTACGGTTCGATGCTGTCAACGCCGATCATCAATCCGCCACAAAGCGCGATTCTCGGCATTCATGCGACGAAAGACCGTCCGGTGGTGGAGAACGGCCAGATTGTCATCCGTCCGATGTGTTATCTGGCACTGTCATATGATCACCGCATTATCGATGGCCGTGAAGCGGTGCTGTCGCTGGTGGCGATCAAGGAAGCGCTGGAATTTCCGGCAAGCCCATTGCTGGAAAAATAGATGGGTCTGTTCAACCTAGAAACCTCAGTTGAATGGGATTTAGAGTGCGTTGATTTTTATTTCCGGCAAGGCGCGATGAGGCGTAATAACGCGTTATTACAACGAATTGCAACGTAGCCAGAAT
>JAJSDU010000013.1 GCA_028577615.1 Nitrosomonas sp. | reverse complement strand
ACTGCATTCGCCTCATTAGGTACTGATAAAGCCAGACCCAGCGGAGATGCCGCCAGCATTTTCAGCAATAAGCGTCTTTGCTGAGATTCTTCTTTTCCTGATTCCGTGATTTTCTCGATTTCTTGCATAGGATTTTTTCACTCCATGATTGATTTATGATGACCAGTGTTTAGACATGCTCGCTGCGAACAGAAACATCCACATGGTCAGCACGAACGGGAATGTCAGCGTGGGTAACCCGATAGGCGCCAGAAAATTGGCCAGACCGGCCTGGCAAATCACGGTCATAATACCCGCCAGCAGCGCCAGGACGGCTGTTCCAGCGGAAGGTTTGAGAAAAACCCAGCCAATGGCCATCATGGTTAATACAGGATTAAATGCGTACAATCCCATTTCTATCAAATTTTGACTTGCACCGAGCAGCACCGGTGTCAGCACGCCGACAAATGCACCGCAAAGCGCCATAGCGGCGCCCCGCCAGGAAGTGATCGCGATGCCGGTCAGAAATAAAATGCCGACCAGAACATTGTCCGCAAACATGACTTCAGCAATGCCTTTCGTCAATGCCACATACCACAATTCAGTTGTTTCATTCGCCATGGACAGCCAGGCTGTCACCGGCAGATCGGTGCTTGCAATTGCTTCGGGGATGCCGGGTGCAGACAGCACGGGACCGCGTGAAAGGCTGTCAAATGAATAAACAGCAACCATGAACATCCAGCAGGTCAGGACGAAAGGTGACGTCGAAGCAGGTATTTTGTAGGGTGTCAGAATCCGTATCAGGGCCGCCAGAACGACACTCGACAGTATGGAAGCGAAAACGACGTACACCCATAGTAAAGGCGTATTGTCGAGAAACAAAAACAGACAGGGACCAACCAGCGTTCCGTTAAAGCCGTAAAGCCCTGCGTCAATGTCATCCTCTGAAAAACCCAGTATATACGCTGTAATGGTGCTGGCCACAACACCAACGGTGGCCGCAAGTCCAGCAGTTACACCACCGACATAAAGTGCAATTAAAAAAATCAATCCTGTGATTGCATTACCGCAAAAAAAAACCTGGCCAACGCCCCGCAGGATTACTCGAATCGGACGTGGTATAGCCATGTCCAGTTTTATCGCCCATTGCATTTTTTATCTCCGGATCAAGTTCGATTAAAAATTCCCTGTACTCGAAACTCGAGTTTTCTGTCAAAAAATTAATGCGCTTTCATTTCTTCAAGCAAACCTTGCTTGACAATAAAATCGATAATTTCCTGTACCCCCTGACCGGTGCGTAAATTGGTAAAGACGAATGGCCGGTCGCCACGCATCCGCTTGGCGTCGCGCGCCATCACTTCAAGATCGGCCCCGACATACGGCGCCAGGTCGATTTTATTAATAACCAGCAGTGCCGAACGCGTAATCCCCGGGCCGCCTTTCCGTGGTATTTTTTCACCGCCCGCCACATCAATGACATAAATGGTCAGATCGGACAATTCAGGACTGAACGTAGACGCCAGATTGTCTCCGCCGGATTCAACCAGCACCAGATCGAGATTGGGAAATTCCTGAGTAATGCGGGAAATTGCCTCCAGATTAATTGATGCGTCCTCCCTGATGGCGGTATGCGGGCAACCGCCTGTTTCAACGCCGATCAATCGCTCTGCCGGTAAAGCTTCCGCGCGCAGTAATATTTCCAGATCTTCCTTGGTATAAATGTCGTTGGTGATAACCGCCATTTCATATTGATCGCGCATTCTTTTGCTCAACACCTCGCACAGCGCGGTTTTACCAGACCCAACCGGCCCGCCGATGCCAACACGGAGTGGATTAGATTTATGTGTCATGTTATATCCCGAGTAATTGTTTTAATTAAGATCGATAAATCCGGCTGTATTGCACTTCATGCATCATCGACAAAATGGATAAGCCCGGCGACCAGTTGGAAAGTTCATCATCTTCAAGCTGCTTTGCATGATTGGCCGTTGCTGCTATATCCGCATGCAGAGAAAGCAGCAGGCGCTGCCCCGAGACTTGCCCAAGGGGCACGGATTTGACGCATACAAGCACCTGATTCTCGACGATTGAAAATAAAAATCCTGACAAGGCAACGTCAGGCGAAATCTTCAATGCAACAGCCGCGCAGGCAAACGCCGTCGGTAGGGGAATTTCCGCCTGGCTTGCCATAATCGCCCGCAATGATTCATCCGCGATTTCCAAATCCAGTATCAGTTTGTTGAATGAATAACCCATCTGAATCGTTTCGGCGCGAAACTCCTGCGTGTCGCGCGCTGCCAGAAACAATTCCGTCCAGTGCGTGACATTTGCCCTATTGTTATCTGAAAAGGCGCGCAGCAAACGCCAGAAAACAGGCGCTTCAAAATCAGCCACGACTGACAAGGATTCTGAAATCCAATCGTATGCAGATTCTGCATCGGAAACACTGCCAGCCTCGATTGCCGTTTCCAGTCCTTGTGAGTAGGTATAAGCACCGATCGGCAGCGACGGACTTGCCAGATGAAGCAAACGCAATAACTCAGTGATGTGTGGTATGCCAGTTGTCATTTTTTTCTCGGGCAGTGTGTGCGGGTATTCTTCGTCGGTTATCCAATAGCAATCGATTCGGCAGGTGCTTGCACGGTATCAATTTTATGCTGAGAGTGAAGGAATCAGCTCCTTCACGCATCAGGATTATTTTTCAACTTTTTATACTGTTTAAAGCGATACCTTCAGCACTTCCCCGGTAAAAGAAAGATTCAACACGCTTTCTTTTACCGTAGGCGACGCCAGTAACCTGCCTTCAGAATAAAAAGTAGCGTTGCGCCAATGGAAGCGTATCCGCCGGCTCGCATGTCAGTAATTCACCGTCAGCGCGGACTTCATAGGTTTCAGGATTGATTTCCATTTTTGGCGTGGCGCTGTTATGAATCATGTCCTTTTTGCGCAGACCGCGCGTGTTTTTAACCGCAATCAATGGTTTGTCGGCTTTGAGGTGATCAACCAGACCGGCCGCCAAAGACGCTGCCGATACAAATGTGTAGCAGGTGTTTCTGAGCGCGGTGCCGTATGCGCCAAACATATACCGGTAGTGAACAGGCTGCGGTGTCGGGATTGATGCGTTTGGATCACCCATCAACGCAGCGGCAATCATGCCGCCTTTCAATACCAGAGAAGGTTTGGCGCCGAAATGCGCTGTCCTCCACAGCACCAGATCGGCATATTTTCCAACTTCAATCGATCCCACCACGTGCGAAATGCCATGGCATATCGCGGGGTTAATCGTGTATTTCGCGATATAACGCTTAACCCTGAAATTATCGTTTCTTGCCGAATCTTCTTTAAGCGCGCCACGCTGCACTTTCATTTTATGCGCGGTCTGCCAGGTTCGGGTCACCACTTCGCCGATACGCCCCATGGCCTGTGAATCTGACGACATCATGGAAATGGCGCCAATATCATGCAGGATATCCTCGGCCGCGATGGTTTCCTTGCGTATCCGCGACTCGGCAAAGGCAACGTCTTCAGGAATGGATGAACTTAAATGATGGCAAACCATGAGCATATCCAGGTGTTCGTCGAGCGTATTGCGTGTGTAAGGACGCGTTGGATTGGTTGATGAAGGCAATACATTATCCAGCTCGACGACCCGCATGATATCCGGCGCGTGTCCGCCGCCCGCGCCTTCGGTATGGAACGTATGGATTGTTCTGTCCTTCATCGCCTTGATGGTGTTTTCCAGATAACCGCCTTCGTTAATCGTGTCGGTATGGATCGCAACCTGTACATCCAATTTGTCCGCGACGGTCAGGCAATTATCAATCGCCGCATAAGTTGTACCCCAATCCTCATGAAGCTTCAGACCGCAGGCGCCCGCTAAAATCTGTTCTTCATTCGGGGTAGGCAGACTGACATTTCCCTTGCCAAAAAAACCGGTGTTCATGACCATGCCATCGGAAGCGCGCAGCATTGACTGGATGTGCCACGGACCCGGCGTACAGGTTGTTGCCAGGGTTCCAACCGCAGGACCGGTACCGCCGCCCAGCATTGTGGTGATGCCGTTCATCAAGGCATCTTCTTCCTGCTGCGGACAGATAAAGTGAATATGCGTGTCCAGTCCACCTGCTGTAAGAATCTGGCCTTCACCAGCAATAATTTCCGTGGCGGCACCGATCGCCATCGTGACGCCGGGCTGTATATCCGGATTGCCCGATTTTCCAATGGCTGCGATTCTGCCGTTCTTCAGACCGACGTCTGCTTTCACAATGCCCCAGTGATCAATAATGATCGCATTGGTAATGACGGTATCCATGACGTCCGCGTGGTTGCGCTGCGATTGCCCCATACCGTCGCGAATGACCTTGCCACCGCCGAATTTGACCTCTTCGCCGTAAACAGTGTAATCGTTCTCAATTTCGATGAACAGTTCAGTATCCGCCAGACGGACTCTGTCCCCGGTCGTCGGTCCCATCATTTCGGCGTATGCCTGACGCGAAATTTTAAAGCTCATTTTTTCTGCTCCCTGTGATTGTTTATCCTGTGGCTGTCGCTTATCGCCGATGCGATTAAACAAGCGGTCCCATAACTTTTTGGTTAAATCCATAGACTATTCTGCTCCCTGCCAGATCAACAAGCTCAACAGTGCGTTCCTGCCCTGGTTCAAAGCGGATCGCGGTGCCTGCCATGATATTTAATCGCATGCCGTAGGCTTCCTGCCGGTCAAAATTCAGCGCGGAATTCACTTCAAAAAAATGAAAATGCGAACCAACCTGTACGGGCCGGTCTCCTGTATTGGCGACACGGATCGTTTTGGTCCTGCGGCCGACGTTCAATTCAATTTCGCCGGCTTCAATAATGGTTTCTCCAGGAATCATGGTCATATTCTCCTTCCAGAAAGATTAGGATATCGGGTTATGAACGGTTACCAGTTTGGTGCCGTCCGGAAACGTTGCTTCAACCTGAATGTCGTGGATCATTTCAGGAACACCTTCCATGACATCCGCACGCGTTAATACGCGGGCGCCCTCAGACATAAGTTCGGCAACCGTGCGTCCGTCGCGGGCGCCTTCCAGCACGGCACATGTAATCAATGCAATTGCTTCCGGATAGTTCAACTTCACGCCGCGCGCCTTACGCCTTTCCGCTAGCAATCCCGCCGTAAATATTTGAAGTTTGTCTTTCTCTCTTGGGGTTAGATCCATGATTGCCTCCTTGTATCTTGGTTATTAAAAATGCATGAAACAATAAAACACATTTTGTAAAAACTGAGTTGTGCTTTCAGGTATTCCACATGCGTGGAACTTCAGCCACGCGCCCGAGTAAAGCCGGACGCAAAACATCCCAGAGTCTCAACATTACTGCACGTGCTACTTCACTGGAATTACCTAGATAGCGCGCCACGATCACCGACTTTATCTGAGAGACGCCCAGCATTCCGGCACCATGGTCAACATCAGCCACCTGGCTGCGCAGCGCATTGATCAGATCGCTGGAATGAATGGAATCGCTTACGGCCAGCAGCGTAGCGCAGACAGTTTTATTCGCGAGAATCTGCGAACTGCGCATTGCTTTGTCGCCACCGAGCAAATTAAGCTGTTCATACCAGATTAATTGATTGTCGCGACGTATACTGAATTTTTGCCTGATTCGTCCCGAATTAAACGATTCGCCATGAGCGGTGCGGCCAAAGCAAAAAATCTCGCACCCAATATAGGTTGATTTTGTTTCCAGATTGACATTCTGGACCAGTTCAACCTGCGCATCGTCAAAAAAAATTGTTTCCTGCGGCAGCCATTCCATAGCGCCGCCTGTTTTTACGTCAAGCGTCACATTCTGGTATGAAACGTGACCATTGGATCGATACCATTTTGCGGCGCCCGGTGTTGTCACCTGTACATTGGCGTTGGGTCCGACATGATTGGTAATTTCCAGCCTGTCGCCCCCGACAACGCCACCAGGCGGATGAACCAGTACGACATGACAAACTTCCGGCCCCTCGGGATAAAAAGGCTTTTGTACATAGAGTTGTCCAAAGTGTTGGCGTAAAGCCAATCTTGATTTTCCTGCGTCTTTGTCAAACGTCAGCATGATACTCGCATCCGGTTTCTTATCAGAGCTTGGCTGCACCGGCTTAAGTTGTGCCTGACTGGTTATCCGCGATTCGCTGATACCCGGTTGCTCGCTGCTGCTTATTTTGTCAATAACGGAAGCCCCTGTTTCTGAAATGTGTTGGAAATTTGGATAAATGGACATTTTTATAGGTGTTTTATTTCATAAGCGCCATGCCGCTTTCTATGCTGTTCAAATTTTTCGATGACTAGATTTGTATCTGAAATGACAGTTTAAAAACATTGACCTTTTCTCCAAGGGCATTCGGCGCATAATTCAAACCTTTCGTAAACAGGTCACCATATTGATAATATGCCGAGATCCGGGCATTAAAGCCATCGATAATATAATTCAACCCCCCTTCGATTTCTTCACGGTTACTGCTGTTATCGGGTTGTACGCTGGTAAATCTGCCGTATGGCTGAAATTGACCAATTCCAATTCTGGCAGGAATTAAATAGAGTCCGGTGACCGTCCAGGATTGTCCGTCAAAAATGCAGAAACAATCCCCGTTTAAAAATGCGGCCCTGTCATAGTTAGCATAAAATTTCTTATATTCACCATTAAAGGTGAGAACGCCCAGATTATCAGGAAGCACTTTCTCGAATACCGCATCCGTCACCCAGCCCAAAAAATCGCTGCTATGCAGAAGTGAACCGGCGCCATTTTTTTGATAGGAAAAACCGAATGCAAGCGCCAGAATATCGCCAGCTTTACCGTAATAAGTCTGGCTTGTGTAATAACCGGGATTTTGTTCAGGGTTTAAAAAATTGTAAGTCAGGCGGCCCGCCCACATCACATTGTCCGTTTGATTGGGGCCAAGATTGTTTTTGGAACTCAATCCCCGGTAAATACCGCCCGCGTAGCTCAGCGTGCCCGGAACAAAACCGGGCTCCAGACTACCCCAGAACGTAGCGCCGTCGTCACGGCCGTAGCGGCCGGCTCCGCCCGCGCCGAAGTTCGTACTGAAATCGCTGGAGAAAAAGGGCGTTTTAAAAGGATCGTGTGTTGCCTGAAAGAAGGGACCGCTCAATTCTCCACGTTCTGTCGGGACCAACATACGGCCACCCCAGATATTGAAATAACGGTTATATTCAAACTTGCCAACCGCATCCAGTACAGTGAAAAGAATTTTCGGGTTATCGCCTTTATCTGTGTTGTTGCACCAGAAGCATTCAGTATTGAATTCAAACTTGATATAGCGATGGATCTGGCCATTCACATAGATACGGGCATTGTCATTGCTGTACCGATCCCGATAATTGTTTTGGGCATTTTGCGCCCACACGCCGGAGCCTCGATAACCGGCGCCAATGGTCAGCCAACGGTAATCATCATATTCCATTCGGAATTTATATTTGTCGAATCCGACTTTTACATCACCTATTCTGGCATGATTGTTTTGGAAGTTATTGCCATTAAGCCACCAATCCTGTTTTTCCCTATCGCCTACACCACCTGTTTCGTCATGACCAGGTGTAGCTTTAAAACCATTGTTATTAAAAACTTCCGCATAAATACATGATGAATAGGCCGTTCCCGTGAGTATTACAATCGTCGATAAAACAAGACTTCCAAGAAACTCCTTATATTTTTTACATATATCGCCTTGCTGCCGTCGCTGTTCATTTTTCGACCAGCTCCCATTAATGCCGGATGCCGGGGACATCCATAAGAAACTAAACTTCATTCATTATCTCCCATTTCAATATGGCGACAAACGATCCACAGTAAAATTTTGATTCAAAACACTAAATAATCCCAGTCCAAGTACAAAACTTTTTGACACATATAAAAATCAGAATGGATATTTCTCTACGGCAACAATTTTCTGGAAAAATCGGTCACGTTTGATCACGATTCCGTATTCATGGGCCTGGCTCGATCATCTGGTCAGTTCCTTTATCGCAAGCAGCAAGAAATAAAACCAAACGCTCAACATAAAAACGATGACCTGTTTCTTTATCTTTATGCGCACCAATTTGATTACGCGTTTTAAGTTGTACAAAACATCCGTAATGACGCGTGCTTCATGCGATTGTAAATGCGTCTTTTATTCAGGATATTAATACAGAATACGCAACGGTTGGAAATATTAAGTCAACTACCAATCCTCTGTCATTAGGGAATCTTTTGTTTTCTGCTCAGGAAAATTGCTATTTCCAGTTCAGGAAATTTGTTATTTTTTAATCAGGGAAACTTTTATTTCTTTCTAGGGTAAAGTATTAGATGCCGGTTTTAATGTCAGGCCAAACACAGGCAGTTCAGTAGAAATATATCCCCACCGAAAATCTGAAAGACAAAAAAATGGTATTTATCAACTCTTCAGGCGCAACTGGAAAGTATTGACAGTTTTATACGAGTTGAAGTCTACTAGCACCAGATTTAGAAATCTGAAGCCAGAGAATGCCACATGCCAGTACGTATCACTTTCCAGACCACCACATCGGGAAAGCCAGTCTATGTCTATATGTGTAAGCTCGTATATCAGCGCTATCAGAAATCTTAGGCAGAAATCAATCAATCAATATTTTCAATAAACTGAAGAGGATCTGCTCGACATGGATTCTAAAAAACTATTAGTGACTACAGATTTCTCCGATGCATCATTTGCTGCGGTCGCCTATGCGGCAAAAGCAAAGGAAAATCAAATCTGGCTTTTAAGTATTCTTCAAACCGGCGATGTGCCGCCGGATCTGTTGCAACAAACCCCCAATCCGAGCGCTATTCAGGAATATCGCAGGAAAGTTTCAGAACAAATGAAAGACAAGCTCAACATGCTCGCCCATCAGTATTTTGCCGATGCGAATGTACATACCGACGTTGTTGTATGCGAAGAAGATGTTGCGGCAGAAATATGTAAATACGCTGAAAACAATGCTATCGATACCATAGTCATGTCCGGCCAGGGCAGAGGCGCGTTGGGTAGTTTGTTTATTGGCAGTACTGTACAGAAAGTTTTAAGAATGACCAGAATTCCGGTTTTAGTCATCCCCAAAACAACCGGGTGACTAAACAGGAAACATAATTCTCAAATGCGGAAGGCATCCTTCAGCAACAGAATCAGACAAAGGAATATCAATGCTTATATTGAATGCGAAAGTATCGCACACAGGCCCAATCTACGCGCAACTGGTTCTACCCTACGAATTACGTGTTAACAGCCGCTTGCGAACTGCATTGGCTTCAGGCGAAGAAGTTGCCATTCTTATCCAACGCGGCACAGTTTTGCGTAATAACGACTTGCTGAGCAGCGATGACGGTAAAGTCGTTCAAATTATCTCCGCTGAGGAACCGACATACCATATTACGTGTAATTCAGCACACGACCTGCTGCGCTGCGCTTTTCATTTAGGCAACCGCCACACCGTTACTCAGGTAGCGGATGGTTATCTGCGAATCTATCAGGATAGTGTACTGAAAGAAATGCTGGAAGGACTCGGCGCAACGGTGATTGAAGAAATGGCGCAATTCGAACCGGAGTCAGGCGCCTACAGTACGGGCGAACATCATCACGACGGGCATTCACATGATCATGATCACCACCATCATAGCCATGGTCACGGCCCGTTAGCGCCGATTCCAGCACACCAGAAAATACATCGCGCAACCGATGTCCAATCGTCCTGAGAGATTCAACACACTCCCATGAAAAAGCCATCACTACAACTTCTGCTCCGGTTGGTTTTTGTTATGGCATTGTGCCTGATTCTGAATCCAGTACAAGCCGAAAAGACGAACAAAAGCCTGCACATCGTAACAACTGTACCGCCAATAACCAATATTGTAGAAAACATCGGCGGTTCATTGATTAAAGTAACCGGCATTGTTCCGAACGGAATGGATTCGCACACATTCGAGCCTGTTCCGAGTGATGCAAAAACGCTGGCTAACGCGGATATCATCATTGTAAACGGCTTGAATCTCGAGGTACCGACAATCAAGCTGGCTGAAAAGGTAAAAAAAACCGATACACCGATTGTGCATCTGGCAAACGAAACGTTGCCCGAGGAAGAATGGCAATATGATTTCAGCTTTCCTAAAGAACAGGGCAATCCCAATCCACATCTCTGGCCCAACATTGCGCTGACAATACGCTATGCAGCGCTCATTCGCGACCGGCTGTCTGAATATGATCCCCGCCATGCGGACTTATATGCAGCCAATGCATCGACGTATATAACCAAACTGACCCGGCTTGATCAGGCGATTTTTGCCTGCGTTGACACCATTCCTGAAAGCAATCGCAAATTGGTAACTTATCACGATTCGTTTGCCTATTTTGCGCCACGCTATGGAATGGCAGTTATCGCGGCAATACAACCGGCAAGTTTCACCGAACCCGGCCCCCGTGATATTGTGCATATCATCGAGCAAATTAAACGTGAACAAATTCTGGCAATTTTCGGGTCCGAAGTCTTTCCCAGCAAAATTATGGAGCAAATTGCCCGTGAATCAGGTGCTGTCTTTGTAGACGAGCTCTCAGATGATGAATTACCGGAAAAACCCAATCATTCATTTATAGGCATGATGGTTAACAACATCAAAATTATTACTGGGGCACTAGGCGGTAATCCGTCCTGCGCCGACCATATAGACACCAGCAACCTGATTGATTAATTCGCAGGATGAGCCCTGCCATTCAGTTGATTGATGTTACAACCAGTTATGAAAATAATGTTGTTTTTACGCGCTTATCGCTTCAAATAGAAACAGGACAATTTGTCGGCATAGTGGGTCCGACCGGCTGTGGTAAAACAACGCTGCTTAAAACGATTCTGGGCGCACAAAAGGTGTTTTGCGGCCAGATCCTGTTGAACGGCCAGCCGGTTGACTGTATACGCAACAAGAAATTTGGTTACATTCCACAATTGGAAAGTGTTGACTGGAGTTTTCCGGTTACTGTGGAAGATGTCATCATGATGGGTCTTTATACCGGCAAACGCTTCCTGCCATGGCAGAGTAAAGAGGAACGTGAACGTGTCGAGGACTTGGCCGGAAAATTGGGAATCTATAACTGCCTGCGCCAGCATATTGCTCATACGTCCGGCGGGCAGCGTCAGCGCGCATTTCTTGCGCGTGCTCTAATCAGCAACCCTACGCTTTTAGTGCTTGACGAGCCAACTTCCGGCGTGGATATCAAAACACAGCACGAGGTTCTCCATTTGCTGGGTGATATTAACAGCCAAGGCATGACCATCATATTGACAACGCATGACTTAAATGCTGTCGCATCTCATCTGCCCTGGGTAATTTGTTTTAACAACGGTATCGTTGCCGAGGGACGGCCACGCGATATTTTTACCAACGACATTCTCACCAGAACCTATGGCAGTGACATTATCATTATTAAACACGGAGACTATCATCTGATAGCCAACAGCACACCCTTAAAGTTCAAGCACAATACGTAACGCGGCAATGCAGATTTTTCTGGAACCGCTTCATTACGAATTTTTCCGGCATGGCTTAATTGCTGCTGTTCTGGTTGGTGCTTTATGTGGGCTGGTCGGGGTACATGTTGTGCTGCGCGGCATGAGTTATGTCGGGCATGGTTTGTCGCATGCCGCATTTGGCGGTGCGGTGATTGGGTTCGTGCTCAATTTCAATTTTTATATTGGCGCCGGAGTTATGGGGCTATTTGCAGCATTATTGATTAATCAACTGACAAAAAACAGAAAAATCAAATCGGATGCCGCCATCGGTATTGTCACAACCGCTATTTTTGCGCTTGGCGTAGCAGTCATCAGCCAGCAACGTAATTTAAACAAAAGCCTCGAGTCCGCATTATTTGGCAATATCCTGGGTATAACGAACAGCGACTTGATGATCATTGGATTGGTTACAGCGATCACGATGAGCATCATGTTTCTGTCATACAGATCGTTGCTGTTTGCGACTTTTGATCAGGAAGCAGCGCAAATTTTTGGTATTAAAACGGAAGCCTTGCAATTATTGTTTGCATTACTGCTCACGCTGTCCGTCATAGTCGCCATGAACATCGTTGGCGTAACGATGATTGCGGCAGCATTAATTATGCCTGCAATGACAGCTCGCATGCTGACCGATCGTTTCAGCCTCATGCAGCTGTATTCTATCGCAATAGGTGTTGTGATCGGAGCTGGCGGTATGTATTTAAGTTATTTTTTTAACGTTGCTTCTGGTGCAACCATAGTTTTATTCGGCGCTTTTATATTTTGCCTTTCTGTAATGATCAGACATATTCGGGAGAGAATCACTCTGCAGGCAAATTTACATCGTCATGGCAATCTGATTCATTCTCATCCGGTCGACAACAAACATCATAATCACACTGATGAAATTAAAAATGACAATTAGTGCCAGAAGGTGTTAACAACGGATTCAAAATGCGCATTTATCGTGTATGCACTCCGATTTCCCGCCTGCTTTTGCCTTGCGGCTGCTTCGAACATAGTATTCAGCAGCCTGCCAGATCGTGATCCCTATAATAACCAGCTTGCTCTAACGCTGGCGAGTCTATTGTTGTCCACTGACCCATCGCGTTGCGTAACGTATCAATTCAGTACTGTCCTTCAAATTCAGCTTGGAGCGAATATTGGAACGATGTGTCTCGATTGTTTTTACGCTGCGCTGAAGTAATTTGGCAATTTCCTGGCTGTTGTGTCCCTGCCCTATTAAATTCAGCACTCCTAATTCGCTCGGTGTTAATGTGTTGATCAGCTGTTCAGTGTCAGAACGCTTTATTGTTATTTTATTCAACAGTTTTACATACATTTTCTTACTCAAGAAAATGTTACCTTTGAGTACCTCACGAATAGCTTTGACCAGCACCGCTCCGGATTCCTGCTTCATGACGTAGCCGCGCGCTCCTGCCTGCAAAGCGCGCTCAGCATAAATTTCCTCGTCATTCATGGAAACAAAAAGTACGGGCAGCGCAGGATACAGAGATTGTATATCTTTTATTATTTCAAAACCTGACACTGTTCTAAAGGTCACTGCTAACAACACGATATCCACATGGCTGTTTTGCTTTAATGCTGTCATCGCCTCACAACCATCTTTAGCTTCAGCACACACTTCCATATCAGGTTCCACGTTGATGAGTATCGCGATGCTTTGCCGCATCAAGGCATGACCGTCCACCAGCATTACTTGTGCTTTTGAGGTTGACATAAATTAATCAATTATTATTAGTATATTTATTCTGAATGTACTCCAGCAGCGTCCAGTACAAGACGGAAGTTATTTAAAGTAAACATAAGCCAGGATCACCGAAATTATGATCCTCAATATCCCGTCTGAATCCGATGTCCATCTGACGGCGGCAGATCGAACCAACCTGGAAACCCACTGAACCCCGTTGTTAATACGAAGCCATATTCGGTAGAGGCAATTTTCAGTTTTGCCCCGTCTGTACAATAATCAATATCACCGGATTAGTAAAGAGAAGTAATGGATTCCGGAAAAACCTGCTAAAAAATATCCCGGACAAACCATTAGAAAACAGTAAATACTTTGGGGAAAACTTTGATTCGCCCATCGACCGGATAGCACTCGAGTGAATCGAAATGATTTAACCGATTTACAGCAGGCAGTTAAGACATCGCTTTTCTCAGCTCAGCTAAATTCCATTGCGATGCATAGCGAATCAGATCTGCGCCATCCTTTAAATTTAACTTGGTACGAATATTAAATCGATGCGTTTCAATTGTGTTAACACTGCGGTTAAGCAGTCTGGCAATTTCCTGGCTGCTATGTCCTGCGCCGATCAAATGAAAAACTTCAAACTCACTGACAGTTAACGTGCTAATCAATTGCTCGGGCTCAGAATACCCAGCGGTAATTTTTCTCAGCAGTTTGACATGCATTTTCTTGCTCAGATAAATATTGCCTTTTAACACTTCGCGAATCGCAGTTAACAGTACAGCACCCGTTTCCTGCTTTGAAACGTAACCGCGTCCGCCAACCTGTAAAGCTCGTTCAGCATAAACTTCTTCGTCATGCATGGAAACAAAAAGTACAGGCAATGCGGGTGTCAGAAGATGTATACCTTTAATGACTTCGAAACCAGTAACAGTTTTGAGTGTTATATCAAGCAAGACGATATCCACACGTCTATTTTTTTTCAGCTGCGCCAAGGCTTCTCTACCATCACCAGCCTCAGCACACACTTGCATGTCAGGTTCCTTGTTGACAAGTAATGTGATGCCATGGCGCATCATGGCATGATCATCTATCAGCATTACCTGAGTTTTTTGATTTGACATTTAAGTAAGACATTCGTATTAGTTGGTACAGCACCGTACATGACAAGCAAAACCAATCCTCAGTCAAAGCTGGTTTTTCCAGGACACTGGCCTGTTCATCGTATCGTATAATATCATCATCGTCTCTCTGCACTTTCAAAAAAATGAAACCGATTAATCCTGTCCTGCTTCCATCCTCCGGAATTTTCATTAAGAATCTGCAAACAACGGCAAACTGGATTACTCTCGACTATACGCTGAAGGATTTCAATCATCTCCGGAAACGATATTAAAAGTGTTCATAATCAAAAATATAGAAGTTCTTCCCCAGTCGAATCACTTTTAAACACTGATTTACAGATTCAGATCAGGTCTATCACTCTCCTTCCGGAGTGTTTTATTCAGTTACTCGACCGGGTCATGCTTGCGTGGAACGCTATAATAGAACATGCTTCTATTAAAAATGAAGGAACTACCATGCCGCCGAACACGCAAGAAATTGGCACCTGCTGCGGATATGCTTACTTTCAATTCTGAACAGACCCTTGACCCATGTCACATCTCAAAGATACAAACACGACACTCCAGGCACTCCATTCCATTTTCGAGCGGCATCTGCAGGGCTGGCAAAAAAAGCACCCATCTGTCCGTACAATAGAAATTCCGAACAAGGATTTTCTTTACCGTCAGGGGGATCGTTGTACTGATTTTTTCCTGATCAGAGAAGGCATTATTAAACTCTCCTGTCTAACGTTGCAGGGCAACACTTTAACCTTGGCGCTGCTCAGACAGGGAGATATCATTGGTTGCGTTCAAAACGACAGCATCGATCAAGCGATGGAAGAAAGCGCCCAGGCGTTGGGCAATACAGTGTGCTATCGCATCGGGCACGATGATTTCAGGCAACTCATTTCCAGCCGGACGGATTTGGCATGGCTGATTTTCCAGTTGATGCACACCCGGCAACAGCGAATTGAGCATAAACTGCGCACGATTTTGACCCAGTCTGTCGAAGAACGGATTGTCTCAACGCTTCTGGAACTGGCGCAACTGTTCGGTGCGCGCTGCACGCATGGTTATTCACTGGAAATTTTCCTGACTCAGCAGGAATTGGCCGATCTGGTCAGCGCCAGCCGTTCCGTGGTCAGTACCCTCATGAATGACTTCAGAAATCGCGGTTTTCTGGAATACACACGCGATCAAATCTGCATCAACGATACCGCCTTTACTCAAGGCAGTTTTCATAAAAGCTGAATTTTTATCAAAAACTGTTTTCCGGATAACAGACTGACACCTGCCTGCTTCTTAAAATGGCGTTGTTATCAATCAATCGCCAAAAAAGGAGTAAAACCATGAAAATGATTTCTGCACGTCAGCACGGTTATCTGGATTATCTGACCGTCGGTATCTTTTTACTTGCACCGACAGTCTTAAGCTTAAGCCAGATGCCTGCAATGCTGGCTTATATACTTGCCGGTGTACATTTGATGGTTACTCTGGCAACAGACTTTCCTCTGGGTATTTTCAAGCTATTATCCTTTACGCTGCATGGCTGGATCGAGCGCATCGTTGGCCCGACGCTGCTGGCTGTTCCTTTTATACTGAGTTTTGCCGAAGAACCAGCCGCAATGTACTTTTATCTTGTTATGGGCGCGACAGTGATTTTGCTCGGATTGCTTACAGATTACCGGGACGCACAATCCGATACCGGTCAGTAATCTGTCAGGCATTTTATAAATCACTGTCGTTTTTCTTCCATTCAAACGCCGGATTCCGCTATGTGCACGCATCCCAGCGCATACGCCCGGTTCGCATGCGCGGAACCGGTGTACCTCCTGCGTATTTGTGAACAGTGTGTCGTTTATTACACCAGCCTTTCCAGAGGAAAAATACTTATCCCAATCCGCTGGACTTAAATTTAATGCCTGCTGCCTTGTGCATCGTTCAATACCTTGATCCGATGCGCAAGCCATTGCGCAATATGCTGCAAAACTTCGCTTCTGCGCGGCTCGGTTAGAAACAGGTGCTGATGATAACGTGAGTCGGCCAGTTCAAGATAGCGATTGTCACCATGGTTATTCAGTGTTGCCTGAATAAAATCTTCATTGCCCCAGGCGGGTGTAATCGGATCCTGCGCCGAATAAATCAGATCATACGGGGTATCAAACGCATGCATTTGACGGCGAAAGAGTACAATCTCTTCCTCGACACCCTTTGCGTAGCGTGGCACGGTGCGGCGAATGATCCAGCTGTCTTCCCGAATCTTCTTTTTTTCTTCCGCACTATCGGTCAGATAATCGACCACCCAGGCCGGGGTAACTGGCGAAAATACGCGCCGCAGCCCCGGCCAGGATAATATTTCAAACACGCCTTCCAGAATCGGCACTGTCAGGAATGCCAGTACTTGATTGAACGCCATAAGCGGAAATGGCTCATCATGCGGATTCAGAAAGTGCGTTTCGGCATAAAATGATAATTTGATGACCGGATTGGCCAGCCAGCCGAGCCAGCCGGGTGGTTCACTTACGGCAAAACCCGGCCCGAGAAAAACAACACCTTGCACACGTTCAGTTACAGCATTCCGGTTTTGCAGCAAGAAGCTCGCTGTAACCAATGCACCCAGGCTATGCGATAGTATAAAGACTGGGTAATCCGCTTCACCATGCGCATCACAAAGCGCGATAGTTTTCTGCAACGCCAGATCGAGACTTTTGCGCGCGGGATCAAGATTGCCAAGCGCGGTTTGCGCCAGATAAGCCGCGCTGACGTCCACAGCTGCAGTGCCTGCCCGCAATGCCTGATCGGCCTGCCATAAAACCGGATTGGATAGACCATGCGCTTCATAATCAAATCCGGCGACGATAAAATTCCGTTGCATAAAGTAGCGCGCGACATCACGGTAGCGGCCGATATGCTCATTCATGCCATGAACCAGCAGTAAGCAGGCTTCCGGCTTCACACCTTCTCCCGGATACGCTGTTCGCAGCAACAGAGGCGGATGATCACCGGGCTGCGGAATACCGTTTTCCTCGCCCCAGGCCGGATAAGGCGTTGTCGCATATTGCTGATGCACACAACCCGGCAGCAGCATTAAAAGCAGCACTGCAATGATTGCCGGGTTGTTTGCATGAACTGGTCTCATAAACATACTGATCTATCGATTATCTCCATTGGGCACTGTATCATCCCATGATACATGGCTGCCGGCGCAGTACATGAAAGTACTATACACAAAACTGCACAAACACCATTCATTCATTGAAAAATCCATTCTTAATCATGACTCACGAATACTGGCTTGATCGCTGGAAACGCAACGAAATCGGCTTTCATCAGGAAGGCTTTAATCCGTATCTTCTGGAATACTGGCCACGCCTGAACATTCCGGATAACAGTACAGTTTTTCTTCCGCTGTGCGGAAAATCCCGGGATATGATTTGGCTGCACGATCGGGGACACTCCATACTTGGCGTGGAATTAAGCAAACTGGCGGTCACCGCATTTTTCCAGGAAAATAAAATCATTCCTTCACGACAACCAGACCCGGGTTTTGATCGTTATGTTGCCGGCAACATAACGATCCTGCTGGGGGATTTTTTTGATTTGAATAAGAAACATCTGGATAAAGTCAGCACCGTCTATGATCGTGCATCGCTAGTAGCACTTCCCCCGGATACGCGCAAGCGGTATGTGCGGCATATGATGCATCTATTGCCACCAGCAGCACAAATACTGCTGATCGGTTTCGATTATCCTCAAACTGAAATGCAGGGTCCGCCCTATGCCGTTTCCGTTGAAGAAATCAACATGCTGTACCAGCATCATGCCGAAATCAATCTACTCAAGCAGGTCGATGTGCTCCATGAGAACCGACGTTTCCAGCAGTTCGGTCTGAGCAGACTCGAGGAAAACATTGTTTTGTTGACCACAAAATAACTGAATCAAGCAATCCAATTCGCTCACAGAGCTTTAGCGAAGTATTGCATCGCTGAAGCCTCTCTATAAAGCCAGATCGCAACCACAACCAAATCCATCTTATCCGCTGTTTTTCGGCTACCAAAACCCGAATTCCGGCATCAACTGCCAGAAATTCAGTCTGTAGTGCAAAAAAAGCAATGTTATTTGCTTGTTATTTGACTTATCACCGCAAATCGACATCTCTCATAATGCAGCAGATCAAATTCAGGAGCAAAGTGCCATGTCTGAAACAGCAGCGATAGAAAAACCAAGTAGTAAAAAAGCGCTTATTATCATGATTGTGGTCACAATCTTGGCCATTGGCGCAGGCGCAGGCGGCGCATGGTTCTTGATGCAGGGGCAGCAGGACGATGAGTACGAACCGGCACGGCCTAAAAAAATACCGACTGCATTCAAGGAACTCGACATATTTACAGTCAATTTGCAGCCTGAGGAACGAAATCAGTATCTGCAGGTGGGCCTGACGGTAAAAATCCGCGACACGGATATCTCGATGGAAATCGACAAAAAAATGCCGGAAATCCGCAATCGGATTTTGCTGCTACTGACCAGTAAAACATCGGCCGACCTGTCGCCGTTGAGCGGAAAGCAGCAATTAAGCGCCGAGATAGTCGATGAAATCCGGAAAACACTTGATTCCGAAATACTGCGTGAAGAAGTGATGGATGTTTTATTTACTTCATTTGTCATTCAATAACATAACATGGCTGAAGACTTTCTTTCGCAGGATGAGGTTGATGCGCTGCTCAGAAGCGCAACCGGCGAGCAGGACGAAGAAAAGCAGGTAGAGGATGTTTCCGGGGTCAGAACCTATGATCTTGCAACACAGGAACGTATTGTGCGCGGGCGGATGCCCACGCTTGAAATTATCAATGAACGTTTTGCGCGGTTATTTCGTATCGGGCTGTTCAACTTCATTCGCCGGACGGTCGATATCGCGGTAGGCACAGTCAAAGTAATCAAATTCAGTGAATTTGTCCGCAACCTGGTCGTGCCAACCAATCTCAACATGGTGCATATCAAACCACTGCGCGGCACAGCGCTGATGGTCTTCGAACCTGATCTGATTTTCCTGATTATCGATAATCTTTTTGGCGGCGACGGACGTCACCACACACGTGTCGAAGGACGGGATTTCACCGAAACCGAGCAGCGTATTATCAGACGCCTGCTCAATGTTGTATTCGAGGAATATGAAAAATCGTGGAAGCCGATTTACCCGGTCAGCTTTGAATATATCCGCTCCGAGATGAATCCACAGTTCGCTTCCATAGCGACACCGAATGAAGTCGTTGTCTGCGTCTCTTTTGATCTGGACCTGGGCGGTCATGGCGGCGAATTTCATGTATGCATGCCCTACTCAATGGTTGAACCCATACGGGATATTCTTTACAGCACATTACAAGGTGAACAGATGGAAACAGACAAGCGCTGGGTCAAATCACTTTCAAAGCAAATTCAAGGCGCCGAAGTCGAATTGATTGCGAATCTTGGACAGGCGCGCGTTACATTTGAGCAAATTCTAAGCATGCAGGTTGGCGATGTCATACCCATCAATATCCCGGAAATCATTCGCGCACAGGTTGACGATGTACCGGTTATGGAATGCCGCTACGGCATTATAAATGGCCAGTATGCCCTTAAAGTCGACACAATGCTCGCCCAAACCGAAACAGACTAATCCCGGGAGATATACATGACAGATACAACGACCACCGATGCACTGAATGCGGAGGACGACTGGGCGGCAGCTTTGGCCGAACAGGAAACAGCCGCCCCGCATACCACCAATAAAAATGATGATACGTCATTGAAAACCGGAGCGGATGCAAACGATTCCGGCACCGCGAATAAAAAGCGTCAGGAAGAAGCTGAGGATAACGCGCTTTCAGGTGCAAAAAATGCACAGGCCACCGTTTTCAAGGAATTCTCATCTGACAGCCTGGGCAGGAATACCGCCAACGATATTGACTTGATTCTGGATATCCCGGTGCAGCTGACCGTCGAACTGGGCCGCACTAAAATCGCCATCAAGAATCTGCTCCAGCTCGCGCAGGGTTCAGTTGTCGAACTCGACGGACTGGCTGGCGAACCCATGAATGTACTGGTTAACGGTTGCCTGATCGCACAGGGCGAAGTCGTCGTTGTAAACGATAAGTTTGGGATCCGCTTGACGGACGTCATCACACCGAGCGAGCGGATTCGCAAACTCAATCGATAATATATTTAAATCATGCCAAAACAATTCTCAGCCTTTTTATCATTCATTTCGTTGTTCATCGTTTCAACCCGGGTGTTTGCTGAAACAGCGCAGAAAACACCGATTGCGCCGGAATCAATCATTGGCGCCGACAGCATGACAAAAATGATCACTGGTCTTTTGCTGGTGCTGGTTGTCATCCTCGTCAGCACTTGGGCGCTGAAGCGCTTCTCCATTATTCCGGCGATATCTTCAAGCTATCTTAAAATTGTAGCCGCTACCGGCGTCGGTCAGCGCGAACGCGTCATTATCGTTGAAATTGGTGAAACATGGCTGGTGCTCGGCGTTGCTCCAGGCCAGGTCACCAAATTGCATACCCTGGAAAAAACCTCACTCGAACCGGAAAATAAAACACCGAAGCGCGCCGCATCGGAATTCTCCGATGCGCTGGATAGCAGTATCGGAAAAAGCAAAAACTGATTAAAGCGATCCAAACGATTCGGATGTTTACATACCGAATGACCCGATCGGTTGTTTAGAATCAATCTTTCACAGGATGCCCTGACATATGCACCGCTCTTTTAAATTCACCGCCGTTTGCGTAGGTCTGTTCTTCGCAGCTGTCAGTTTGCCGGTAGCGGCGCAGCAATCAGGCTTCCCCGCATTTACAAGCGTTCCAGGCCCGAATGGCACCACCACCTATACACTGGGCTTGCAGACTTTCATTCTGTTGACATCGCTGACTTTCATACCGGCGGTCGTGCTGATGATGACCAGTTTCACCCGCATTATCATTGTTTTGTCGTTGCTGCGCATGGCGTTGGGCACGCAATCCTCGCCACCCAATCAGGTGTTGATCGGACTCGCGCTTTTCCTGAGTTTTTTTATCATGTCGCCGGTTATTGACCGGATTTACAACGAAGCTTATCTCCCTTTTTCCGAAGATAAAATCGACATCACGCAGGCAGCTGAAATCGCCAGCGATCCACTGCGGACGTTCATGCTGCATCAAACCCGGGAAAGCGATCTGGCGCTATTTATCCAAATTTCGGATCACGATGAAATCGACAGTCCCGAACAGGTACCATTCAAAATACTGGTGCCCGCCTACATCACCAGCGAATTGAAAACAGCTTTTCAGATCGGCTTTATTATTTTTATTCCGTTTCTGATTATCGATATGGTCGTTGCCAGCGTACTGATGTCGATGGGTATGATGATGCTCTCACCCATGATTATTTCATTGCCTTTCAAGCTCATGCTGTTTGTACTGGTAGACGGCTGGCATCTATTGATTGGCTCACTGACACAAAGCTTTTATGTTTGACATTAAGGAGAAAACGGCATGACGCCAGAAAATGCAATGACCATTGGCCGGCAGGCGCTAGAAGTGACACTCATGGTTTCAGCGCCACTGCTGCTGGCGGCTCTGATCACCGGCCTGATTGTCAGTATATTTCAGGCGGCGACACAGATTAATGAAATGACGCTGTCTTTTATTCCCAAATTATTTGTCATGTTTCTCATCATGTTACTGGCCGGCCCCTGGATGATCAGTATCATGACCGATTATATGCATCAAATGTTTACGGGTATTCCCTGGCTTGCCACAAATTGATAGTTTACGTCATTCTGCCCGCTGAAATATAAATGCCCGGAATCGGCAATTTTCCGTGAAATAAATGATTAGCATAACCGACGCCGATCTGAATACCGCCATGGCAGCATTTCTGTGGCCTTTATTCCGGATTCTGGCATTGATAGCCAGCGCGCCGATTCTCGGCAACCCCAGCATACCCGTCAGAGTGAAAATCAGTATCGCCGTACTGCTGACGCTGATCATTGCGCCGACCATACAACAGCCATTACCGCAGGTAGACCCTTACTCCGGCATTGGACTTATGATTCTGGTACAGCAGATTATTATTGGCGCCGCACTGGGGTTGGTCATGCGCATTGTTTTCGTCGCCGTGGAAATGGCGGGAGAAATTATTGGTTTGCAAATGGGTCTCGCGTTTGCCATATTTTTCGATCCGCAGAATTCGGGACAACTGGCCTTGGTCAGCCGCTTCCTGGGAATTATCGCCAGCCTGGCCTTTCTTGCCATTGACGGTCACCTCATCATGATCGCATTGATCGCACAAAGCTTTAATACATTGCCTGTAGGACCGGAAGGCCTGAATCTGCCGACATTTAATGCATTGGTGCTTTGGGGCAGCGAAATTTTCAAATCCGGCATGCTGTTGTCATTGCCTGTGCTGACTGCACTATTGATCACCAATCTTGCACTCGGCATTCTGACCCGCGCCGCGCCGCAATTGAACATTTTTGCGGTCGGATTTCCAATCACGCTATCAATCGGCTTTTTAATGCTTGCGCTCAGCATTATATTTTATTCACCTGTACTGGAAAAATTGGTAATGGAAGGATTCGAAGTCATGGCCAGCCTGGTGAATCTGACCGAAATCAAAACACCATGAGATCTTTATCAGATTATGGCCGGTAGATGATAATACTTTCAGAAAAATAGAAATAAGCTGAATAATGCCGCTTTATTCGCGCAGAAAGTTCTCCAACCATTGATAGAATTTCATATAAATAACAGGTTATCCCAAGTTTTAATACACTGACAGGTGATATCAGACCCAAAATGACATTCAAGTCGCGTTTAATTCAATCATTACGAAAATTATCACCAGCCCAGGCGTCATTGAATGGGATGGACACCAATGAAACCGGCGATCAATTGTATTTTTTCGACACACCCGAGGCGCAGTCACATCAGCATCAGCCTGTCAAAACAAATCAGTCCCCGGTTACGGTGGAAGACATTGAGCAACAGCTCCGAACAATGCATCAGGAACGCCTGACCGCAGAAAACCGGGCAATTCAGGGAGCCCAGAAAAGACTTGAAGCCGAAACAAAAGCAAAAGTTGCCGCCGAGGCCCGGGCAAGAGCGGAAGCCAATGCGCGCATCACGGCCGAGGAGAAACTGAAAGCCGAAACTCTGGCAACCGAAGAAGCCAGGGCACGTGCACATGCCGAAGCGCTTGCCCTGAATGAAGCCAAAGCAAATTGGCAAAAAGAAACTCATGCCAGACAATTGGCTGAAGAAAAAATCAATAGCGAAAAAGAATTGGCCATCATACTGCATGCCAAACTTAAAACCGAAACCGCTCTCGTTGAAGAAAAACGCGAACGCGCCAGGCAGGAAGCGATAGCGCTCGATCAAGTCAATGCGCAACTGCTGGCGGAAAAAGGCGCTGCGGAAGCTGCCCGGCAGAATGCCGCGAAAGCTGAGTCAGCGCGGCAAACAGCGCTCGCTGTAGCCCAGGCTGAGACAACCGCTCAAATACTGGCCGAAGAAAAGATACGGGAAAATGAGAAATTACTGGCTTTAATCAAAGCAAACCAGGAAGCCGAGCAGCAGGAAACCGAGGAAATCAGGGCGCGCCAGCGTCTGGAAGCCGAGCTACATGAAAAATCGGCACAGCGGGTAAAAGCGGAAGCTAATGCCCGGCAGGCCGCTGAAGCCAGACTGCAACTGGAAGCTGCCGCAACGCAAGCCGCTCTGGAAAACGAAGCGTTAGCTTCTCAAGCCGCAGCTGCGGCCGAAGCGCGCCTGCAAGCGGAATCCGATGCCAGGCATGCGATGGAAAACCGCATTAAAACAGAAACATCGGCAAGTAACGCGGCGAAAGCGCGCGAACAGGCGGAAATCAACGCGGCAAGTTATGCGGAAACCAACCAGCAGCAGGAAATACAAGCCAGACAGCTCGCTGAAGAAAAACTTAAGGCTGAGCAGGAAACTGCGGCTCTGCTCGAAGCTCGGCTCAAGGCAGAATCAACATTGGTGGAAGAAGCATTGGAACGTGCAAGACAAGAGTCTGTAGCGCTGGAAAAAATCAATGCCCAACTGCACGCTGAGAAAGAAGCAACGGCATTAGCTGAAAAAAACGCCGGGATCGCCGAAGAAGCACAACAGGCTGCCATGGCGGTTATCGCTGCAGAAATGAATGCCAGGGCGCTGGCCGAAGTGAAAATCGAAGAAAGCAACAGATTACGCGCACTGATCGAAGGTAATAAAATTGCTGAACAAAAAGAAATAGAGACAATACAGAAACGCATCCAGCTCGCGAATGAAATCCGCGAACAGGTCAATCTTCGTCTGGAAACTGAAAAAAATGCGCAGGATAATGCTGAGAAGCAGCTAAAAACGGAGATGGAAGCCGCACAGGCTGAGCAGGCGCGTTATGAAACCGAACAGAAACTTATTGAAGAAATCGATGCGCGCATGCAAGCCGACAGTGCAGCAAAAAATGCTGCTGAACAAAAGTTAGCCGCCGAGCAGCATGCGCGCGCCATAGCGGAGGAAAAAGCGCTGCTAGCGCAAAAAATCATCCAGGAACTCAGCGCTAAGGCCGAAATTGATCAACATCTCCTGGAGGATGCGCAACTTCGCGCTCAGGCAATAGCGGATTCCAGAAAAGCAGCCGCGGAAAGAATGGAGATCGAACGGAAAATAACCGAATTGGCAGTTATTCGCGCCCAGGCGAAAATGGATGCGGCAAATAAGGCCAGGGCTCAATTGGAATCGGAAAAAAAAGCAACCGAGCTTGCTCAAGCCAAAGCCAGAGCAGAAGCCGATGCGCTGGCGATTATCGAGAAGCGCATCGAGCTTGAGGCAAAAGCACTTGAAGAAGCAATGTTGCGCGAATCTGTTGAATGTATGGCCAATGAAGCGCTGATTGCACGCTCTGAAGAAAACAAAAAAGCAATCACGGCGGCCACGCAAAGAATTCGGGCAGCTCTGGCTGCAACAGCGTCTTCACAGGATCAAACATTGCTTCAGGTGTCAGCGCAGCAGTCAAACAAGCAGGCAATCACCGATGACACCTCCACATCACAAGGCAACCAGTCATCAGACACCGGCTATGAGCCAGCCGTCCAGGCGATTGATGTCGCAACCACGCGCAGAACCCGTGTAAATTTTTAATCCTGCTGTTCCTTTGTCCCTGCTGCCTGAGTTCTTCTGCCTTGCGGATTAACCGCGAATAACAACTTGATATTGCACTGCCTGTTAAAGCATTATTAGCACTTCCCCGCAAGAAACCGAAACAGGAGCGTATATGATGAAAACGTATTTTGCCGCAGGTAATCTCCAGGAAACGCTTAATCGTGCGAGATCAAAGCAGTTTTTCAATCGATACCGGTTATTTATTGCGTTCGTCACTGCACTCTCGGCGGTCAACTGGACGAACAATGCGCAGGCTGCCGCCGAAAAAACAGCCGCACATTCCGATCAGACAAGCCTCGCCATATCACTGTACCAGTCCAATCTGGCGCTGATCAAGGATACACGCAGTCTGACTCTGGACAACGGCCGCACCCGGCTTGTCTGGCAGGACATAGCCTCCGGAATCAGATCGGAAACAGCCTGGCTGAGACACCTCAAGCACCCAGGGCATTTCCAGGTGCTTTCCCAGCACTTTGATTTGAAGCGATTAACGCCTCAGAATCTGCTTGAAAGCCATATCGGCGAAACAATTACCGTCATTCGCGCCCATCCTGTTACAGGAGAAGAAACCCGCGAACCGGCAACCTTGTTATCCACAGACGGTGGAGTGGTACTCAGATTTGCCGACCGTATCGAAACAGACATACCGGGCCGTATCGCCTATCCAGCCATCCCACCGAACCTGCACGACAAACCGGCCATGCACATCTTGCTGAATACGGCATCCGGCAGTCACTCCCGACATGATCTGGAATTGACTTATCTAACGCATGGACTATCCTGGCAGGCGGACTATATTCTGGAACTTGATTCTGATGAACGTCATGCCAGTCTGACCGGCTTTGCCGCTTTAACAAACCAGAGCGGCATTGATTTTCATCAAGCAAAAACACAGTTGATCGCCGGGGAGATCAACCAGATCGACCCTGCCAGAGCCCCTGCCGCCAAGCGGTTCGGCAGAGAAGTCGAAACATTGAGCGCCGCGACTTATGCCGACATGGCGACCGAACCGCATTTTGAGCTGCATCGCTATATCCTGCCGGAAAAAATTACTTTGCGCGACAATCAGACCGTGCAGGTCTCGTTTCTGTCGGCACGTGGCGTTCCGGTTAAAAAGCAATTTATCATGGAAGGACAAAGCCACTATTATTCAAGCCATTACCAGTCATCCACGCAAAAACAGGCGGTTGATAGTTATGTCAGTTTCAACAATACAGGCACCGGTCTCGGCATTCCGCTGCCCGGAGGCATTGTACGCGCCTATCAGGCTGATCCACAGGGCGATATTCATTTTATCGGCGAAGACAGAATGAATCACACGGCGAATAATGCAACCGCACAACTCAAGCTGGGACAGGCATTTGATGTTTCCGCCGAGAAAAAGCAGACCGACTTCAAGAAAATCCCCTCACCCGACCAAACGACCCGCCAATTTGAAACGGCACATCAAATTATTCTGAGTAATGCAAAAAAAGAAACAGTAACGGTGATTGTACGTGAACCGGTGCCGGGTGACTGGCACATGCTCTCGGCGTCGCTGCCTCACCAGAAAGTTGCTTCGCACCTTGCCGAATGGCAAATCGAAATACCGGCTGAAAGCCAGACGATACTGACTTATCGTGTACGCACGGCGTTATAATAAGGCGGCTGGCTCCGGAACCGTCTGCTGTCCGCCAGAGAGAGACTGCGGGCATTTAATTATTTATTCTTCCAGCGCCATTTCCAGTTCAAGCCAGTCTTCTTCCAGTGCGTCGATTCTCGTTTTCAGCGCATGATACGCCGCGTTAAGCTGGTCGATCTCGCCGCGCGTTCGTTGCGTATAGGTTGCCGGATCAGCCAATTGACGGCTCGCTTCGGCCAATTCCTTTTGTGCAGCATTCATGGCGGTTTCCAGTTTTGACTGTTTGGACAGCAACGCTTTCCTGTTTGAACGCGCCGCTGGCTTTTGTCCTGTTTTATTCATGACCACGCGTGATTGCACAGCTTCTTCCATGCGCCGGTTTTCGATCCAGTCTTTATAATCATCCAGATCACCGTCAAACACTCGCACCCGGCCATCCGCGACCAGCCAAAGTTCATCCGCGACCGCGCGCACCAGACTGCGATCATGCGACACTAGCACCACAGCGCCGGCATAAGCATCCAACGCAAACGTCAGGGCGTCGCGCATATCGAGATCGAGATGATTGGTGGGTTCGTCAAGCAATAATACATGTGGTTTCCGCCATGCCAGTAATGCCAGCGCAAGACGGCTTTTTTCTCCGCCTGAAAATGTACCTGCAGGTCGATTTTCAGCATCTCCACCCATGCCAAAACGACCCAGAAAGTTGCGCAACTCAAGCTCTGTCTGCGCCGGCGCCAGACGCGCCATATGCTGCAACGGCGTAGCATTACTGTCCAGATGCTCAAGCTGATGCTGCGCAAAATAGCCGACACTGACCTCCCGCGCGGATTCCACGGTACCGGAATCAGGACTGATTTCCCCCGTAAGCAGCTTGATTAATGTTGATTTACCCGCGCCGTTGGGTCCCAGCAGCGCAATCCGCGCGCCAGCCCGCAGGATCAATTGAATCTTCTCCAGCACCGGCTTGCCGCTATAGCCAAAAGCGACATCGTTCATCCGCAACAGCACATCTGGACTATGCTCGGGTGCGTCAAATTTTAATTCAAAATAACCGTTTTCCATCTGCGCCGGTGTGATTCGTGTCAGCCGCTCCAAAGCCTTGACGCGGCTCTGTGCCTGCTTTGCCTTGGTCGCCTTGGCGCGAAACCGGCGAACAAAATCCTCCATGTGCGCAATCTGCTTCTGCTGTTGCTGATAGGCCTGCGCGTGCTGTTGCAGGCGTTCGGCATGCGCGCGCTCAAAATCATCATAATTACCGGTATAAACATCAATCCGGCGATTATTCACATGTGCGATCCTTTCGGTACAGGCATTGAGAAATTCCCTGTCATGTGAAACGACAATGAAACTGCCCGGATAACGCACCAGATAGTGTTCAAGCCAGATAATGGCTTCGAGATCCAGATGATTGGTCGGTTCATCCAGTAGCAGCAAATCCGCGCGATGCATCAATGCACGCGCCAGATTCAAGCGCATGCGCCAGCCGCCGGAAAACGCGCTGACCGGCTGCCGCAATGCATCACTGGCGAAACCGAGCCCGTTCAATAACTGCGCGGCGCGCGCCTGCGCGCCATAGCCGTCAATCGCTTCATAGCGCTGCTGCGCTTCAAACCACGCGGTATCGTGCGCTTCCTGCCCCAGGATATGTTCCAGTTGGCGTAATTCAATATCACCATCCAGGACAAAATCAAGCACAGTCTGATCAGAGCTGATAATTTCCTGTTCGACATATGCAATGGTCTTACCGGTCTGTAAATTCACATCACCCGTATCCGGTTTGACTGCGCCGCGAATCAGGCGAAACAAAGTTGATTTTCCGCACCCGTTTTTGCCGACCAGGCCCACGCGCTCCCCGGAAAAAACCTGTAGATTGCAGTCTTGCAGCAATGCCGTACCGCACTGAAGGAAGGTTAACGACTGAACATTCAGCATGTAATGAATAACACCACAGCAAAATTTAAAACAGTAATTTTACGGACAATACACATAAAAATAAAATGCCCGGCAAAATAAAAAACCTGGACAAAGAATGTAAAACGATAAACAACAGCCTATTAGCGCATTTAATTCGGTAATGGATGAATTATTATGTTTAACAATGTGTGAAACATAACATTTTTTATTTTTTAAAAAATGCTTGACAACCGCGAATCATCCACAATTTCAGGAAGTATCCGTACAATTCAATGCAAATTCCCCATAAACACTGGATGTTATGATAACTACATGAATAATAATGACTTTTATTCAGCATAAAAATTAATCGGATTAGAAAATCCCGTTATATAAAGGCAGGTTATTGATTGAAACTACATTCTATCCACAAAGTTATCCACAGTTTTTGTGGACAAAAACTGTGCTTTCAAAATTTTTATCACACGCATTACACCAGGCAAAAAAATCATCGAACTCATCTCAGCGTAATCCTGTTTTCTGTTGAACAACCTGTCAGCCGATTTACATGGCGTATTTTCCTGTTGCGTCCGCATTCGGCTTTTATGCTATAGTTTTCACTGGCAAATGGCTGCATCGCGCATCAAATCATAATATTACCGTATCAAGGATGCTCAACGACCAAGCTTCAGATGCGGGCAAACCAACAACAGCAAGCGTGCATTTTCATATTTTGGCTGATGCAGCATCCTATTCTGGAGGATTCAATCATGATCGGACACAACAATCTCCGCGAAACCATTGTCACCACAGCTGTTGCCATTGCCGAACGCTCATCCTGGGAAGCTGTCCGGTTATTCGATATTGCGGCGGAACTCAATATTACACTGGATGATATCCGTGCGCATTTCCGTGAAAAAGAAGATTTAATTGACGCCTGGTTTGATCGTATTGATGGCATCATGCTTAAAGCGGTAGAACAGAATGACTTTCATGCGATGCCATCACGTGAGCGCCTGCATCGGCTGATCATGGCATGGCTCGGCGCCATGGCCGATCACCGCATGGTGATACGGCAAATGATCGGCTCAAAGCTGGAGCCGGGTCATATTCATATACAAATTCCCGCAATCATGCGGATAAGCCGCACGGTGCAGTGGATACGCGAAGCGGCAAAACGTGACGCTACATTTATACGCCGCGCACTGGAAGAAACCGCCTTGACCACGATATACCTGGCGACATTCACATACTGGATGTTCGACGAATCTCCCGGATCGCAGAAAACCAGCGACTTTCTGGCGCAAAAACTGCAACTGGCTGAAATTCTGGACCATACCGTATACGGTGCTGCGCACCGCCATACGGACGATACATCCGACGCGCACTCCAGTCCGGAAATAGAACCCCGGCTTCTCCCGGTAAATGCTGCAAGCGCTTCCGGGACATTTGCATCAAACTTAACCCCGGCTCAGGAATCCTCCCCCATGGAAAACCGCGCAAATCCACAGTAAACAATGGATCCGCTGACGCATGCGCTGAGCGGCGCCCTGCTGGTTCGCGCCGCCACCCGGCGATCGCGACAGACAATACCGCCGGCTCATCAACAACTATCTCCCGCGCTGCCACTGCGGCTGAAAATCGCCACCGGATTTGTCGCTGCTGCTTTTCCCGATATCGATTTTGCATTGCGGCTCATCGACACTATCGTGTATCTGAACTGGCACCAGGGACCGACGCATTCGCTGATATTGCTCCCGCTATGGGCCTGGCTGCTGGCGCAATGCCTCGCGCAATTATTCCGTCCCTATGCATGGCGTTTGTTTTTCATTCCGGCCTGTCTTGGACTGGCCATTCATATCGCGGGCGATCTGATCACATCGTATGGCCTGATGCTGTTCGCGCCGCTTTCGACCGAACGTTATTCCTTTCCGCTGGTTTTTGTCATCGATCCCTGGTTCAGTCTGATCATCATCGCGGGACTGGTTGCATCCTGGCTTTATCCCCACCAGCGGGCAACCGCAGTGGCTGCATTGACCGGACTGAGCATTTATGTTTTCTTTCTGTCGACCTTACATCATCAGGCTATCGCGGTGGCGCAGTATTATGTGAAAGCCCATGCATTGCACTCTGCGATAGTCAGTGTACTGCCGCAACCGCTCTCCCCTTTTCACTGGAAACTGATCGTCCGGCACAATGGCAATTACCACGTCGCACGGGTTCATCTGCGCAAAACAGCACCGTTATCCGGTCATGAATCGGCAGCGGATTTATGGCCATGGCGGAAAATCGCGGCGGCGTACCGGCCCGTCACAAAAAACGCATGGACTGATTATCATCAGTTCGGCGACGATCCGCACCGTCGGGATGTGATCCGTGACGCCTGGAATGCACCGGCATTCGAATCTTTCCGCGCATTCTCAGCCTTTCCCGTGCTCGAACGGGTGGAAGAAAACGACCGCAGACTGTGCTACTGGTTTTACGATCTGCGTTTTGAATTTCCGCCACTGCCGCCGTCATTCCGCTACGGCATCTGCCGACAGGAAGGTGAAACCGGCTGGCGCATGCAGCGTCAGCGTGGTCTGTTTTATATCGATTAGACCATGAAAGCCCGATTGACACGAATGCCCGATTACACAAGGCTAATCGGACTACACAGCCTTTCGATACGAATTGATTGAAAAAAACCGATTATGCATACAGTTTTATTCATACCCTGCTTCTTTCTGATGTCTGAAAGCAAGTACATCAACTGAGTTGCTGTTTTCATCAAAGCGATAAAGGAGCACATAACCTGAATCCCCAAAAGGAATAACCAATTCTCGCAGTTCAGGAAAATCGTCAAGCGGCCGACCTATTCTCGGATCAGTTTCCAGAATAGCAAGTTTTTGTTCGATAGTTTGAGCAGCTTTCAATACCGCCTGAGGATTTTTATCCGCTAAAAACAAACGGCAGCGCTCCAACCCTGCTACCGCGCCTTCAGTAATCATTACTCGTGGCATGAAGGTGCTTTTGTTTCTTTCTCAGTTCCCCAGGTTTTTAACCAATTACGTACTTCCTGACCGGTAAGATGCTTCCCGGTTTCCTGATAAGCCGTCCAGGATTCCAAAGCTTCCTGTTTAAAGCTTTCTCTTGCTTCCTCACGTTCAATATACTCACGTATCGCTTCGCGCATAATCCAGTGTGCGGAACGATGACGCCGATTCGCCAGATGCTGAATTCGATTTTTCAGGTCTTCGTCGAGTTTGATTGATGTCGCCATAGCAGTGTTAATAAAAAATATTAAAAGGTATTACCATTGGATAACTATAGCATTATTATGATCTGGTTACTTTGAAAACCTTTCAAAAAAACAGAGCGTGTAGACCGGGCTAGCGAAGCGTAACCTGGCATCCAGGTTGTGTAGCATGGAAGTCCGATTGGCACGAATATCCGATTACGCAAGGCTAATCGGGTCTACGCGAGCGCATGTGATCGAGATAGTCGGAGAGACGATTCATTCCTATACGGGACACGCTTCAGCCAGTACCCGGTTACGAAATTTCGCTGGCAGGTCACCGGGCGTTAACAAATCGACGTGAACACCCAGCAGATCTTCCAGCTCAATCTGCAATCCGCCGAGATCAAACAATGTTGCGCCAGGAAGGGCGTCAACCAGCAGGTCGAGATCGCTGCCCTCTTTGTCTGTGCCACGAACCACTGATCCGAATACACGCAGGTTTGCCGCGCGAAAGCGGCCCACCGTCTCGCGGACGGCATTCCGGTTGAGATTCAGGGCAATTGACGGTCGCATCGGTGCGTTACTGAGTGTGATATACAGAGAGAAGTTAATCGAGCATAACAGGCTCAATTGTAAAAATCAAAAAGCTGCAGCCCATTTTGCCTGTATCCTCCCGGAGCGTGGCACAAAAGCCCGATTACGCAAAGCTAATCGGACATTTCTATTTGGTGTTGACAGGCTAATCGGGCATGTATGCGGGTTATACGAATCCGATTGGATTAAAAGTCTATATCTGTGAAGTTTCCATTTAAAAAAGTACAGCTATATATGTTATAGCCGCAGTTAAAATAAAATTGTGGTTGAAAAATGGAAATAGATTCCGCGTTAGATTTTATGCTGTTATAAATAAATTTTACTTCTACAGGTATTCCTTGAATCAAATTAAATTGTAGATTAGCCGTACTTGTTTTATCAAGAGCAACTGCTGTAGATGGACTGTACTCATTGCTTAAGTTGTCCCATAATCGACTACCACCATTTACATTAGGTATCTGAAGAATATTCACATGCATTAGCAAATTGTCGTTTATTGCAACAATTTTTGTCATGCACGTAATTTGATTCTTTCCTGTCAATGCACAGCCATAGAAGTCGACCTTTAAACCATTTTCCGCAACTGAATCAATGACATTTTTTGAAAAAGAAGTATCTTTCAACGTTGCATCCAGAATGGTAAAAGTCCCGTTGGCCAGATTCAGTTGCAGCGTTACGCTGTCATAGACGGTGGTATCGTCCACCACCACGTCGCGCATGACCAGCGCGCCGGTGCTGGTGCTGAAATTGACAATGGCGAAACTGGAAGCGCTCATGATCATCAGGCATAGCGTCAGCATTATTTTTTCATTGCGCATTGCATTTTATTGGACTCCATTTGTTGTTAAAGGAAACCGGATTCTAGCGGAGTTTTTTTGAAAGGCGAACTGTTTTTTTTCAGGTGGTTACCGGCTGGCTGAACATTTGCTTCCGCTGCGGGAAAATCGCATAAACGGGTTGTAAAAAACCGGTTTTTCAAGTACAAAACGACATACTTCTCAAACGACTCACTTTGGTAAATCAGGAATCCTGCATGATGCGCATGAATCAATTTGAACCGCAGCGCCGCAAGCTGCTGAAATACAGTCTGATCGGTGGGCTTGGCGTCTTTTTTTCCGGGCACTGGTTATCGGCATCCGCGCACGCCGCGCCGCTGATTCATGCCGTCCGGGATGGCCTGCTGCCGCCCGACCACAATGGCGTCCGCTTGCCGCAAGGCTTCAGGTCGCGCATTGTCGCGCGCTCCGGGCAAGCGCTTTTTCATTATCGCTGGCATGCCGCGCCGGACGGTGGCGTTACCTTTGCCACGCCCGACGGGGGCTGGATTTATGTCTCCAACAGTGAGCTCGATAAACAGCAGGGCGGTGCGGGCGCGCTGCGCTTTGACCGGCAGGGCGAACTCATTGACGCGTATGCCATCCTGAAAAATACCACGCGTAATTGCGCCGGCGGTCATACGCCCTGGCAAACCTGGCTGTCCTGCGAAGAATATGACCGGGGACAGGTCTGGGAGTGCGATCCCTTCAACAAACAGGTGCCACGTTTAAGGCCCGCGCTCGGCACATTCAAGCATGAAGCGGTTGCCGTCGATACGCTGCACAAACAGCTTTATCTGACGGAAGACAAAACCGACGGCTGTCTCTACCGCTACACCGCCCGCCGGTACGATGCGGCTGGCAATCCCGATCTGGATGATGGCGTGCTCGAAGTCGCCGAAGTGATTGACGGGCGTATCGGTGCGGTGCGCTGGCATCCGCTGCCCGATCCACTGGCCATGCACACACCGACACGCCACCAGATCGACCGCGGCACGCGGTTTGACGGCGGCGAAGGCATCTGGTTCCACGAGGGCATGATCTACTTCACGACCAAAGGCGATGACCGGATCTGGTCATATGACACGCGCAGCAAAATGCTGGCCATCGTTTATAATGCCGCTTTTTATCTGCGCCCCGTGCTATCCGGCGTCGACAACATTACCGTGAATGCGGCCGGCGAATTGCTGGTTGCCGAAGATGACGGCGATATGCAGATTGTCATCGTTGCGCCCGGGGCTATCCGGCCTTTGCTGCAAGTTGTCGGACAGGATCGCTCAGAAATTACCGGCCCGGCTTTCAGTCCCGATGGTTCGCGGTTATACTTCAGTTCGCAGCGCGGTGCTTCGGGGAAACCGGAAGGCGGCGTGACGTACGAAATCACCGGGCCATTCTAGGAGTCTGCCGGACATAAGACTAATCTACTGCGCCAATGGGATAACGGTTCATATTTCCTCAATTTTTCGCTACATAGTCTTGCTATGCGCCTCAAAATTGAGAAATTCTGCACTCATTCTCCCACTCGGCTCGCTACGATTGCTTAAGTCCGGTAGACTCCTAACCATTCAGATTAACCGCTTTGCCTGATATTCAATAAGGAGTACACCCGCATGTCCGATAACGGTCGATTTTTATCCCGTTTAATCTGGATCACCATCGCAGCGATGCTGTTGGTGCTGTTGCTACGCGCTTCGCCCGGTTATTTCGCCTGGGATTATTTTTTCTCCAGCGGCGAACGTCAACAGGCCGAGCCACGCACCGTCGTGGCGCGCGGCAATCTTGCCGAAGATGAACAGAGCACCATCGCACTGTTCGAAAACTCGCGTGACGCCGTCGTTTTTATTACCACCCGACAACATGTTCGGGATGCATGGACGCGCAATATTTTCTCCGTACCGAGCGGAACGGGTTCAGGATTTATCTGGGATGATCAAGGGCATATTATCACTAATTTTCACGTCATCAAGGGCGCCAGCGAAGCAACCGTGCGCCTGGCTGACGGACGAGACTACAAAGCGGCGCTGGTTGGCGCAAGTCCCGCGCATGATATCGCCGTGCTGAAAATCGGCATTGGTTTCCAGCGGCCGTCACCGGTGCCGCTGGGCACCAGCCGTGATCTCAAGGTCGGCCAGAAGGTGTTTGCTATTGGCAATCCATTCGGTCTGGACTGGACATTAACCACCGGCATTGTATCCGCGCTTGACCGGTCACTCCCCGGTGAAGGCGGCCGTATTATCGACAATCTGATTCAAACCGATGCGGCCATCAATCCCGGCAACTCCGGCGGCCCCCTGCTTGATTCGGCTGGCCGCCTGATCGGCATCAATACTGCCATATACAGCCCGAGCGGTGCCAGTGCGGGCATCGGATTTGCCGTACCGGTGGATACCGTCAACCGGGTCGTGCCGCAACTCATCAGCCGTGGCAAGTATATCCGTCCGGCGCTGGGCATTACAGTCGATGGCAAATTCAATGACCGCCTGACCAGCATGCTGGATGTGAACGGTATTGTCATTCTCGGCGTCAGTCGCGGATCCGCCGCGGAAGCCGCCGGACTCAAAGGCGCGGTCATCTCACCCGGCGGCGAAATTGCGCCCAAGGATATTATTATCGCCATTGACGACAAGCCCGTCACTACGGTCGATAAGCTCATGACCCGCCTGGATGAATATCGTGTCGGCGACACAATAAAAATCACGATTTTGCGTGATGGCCAAGTCATGGAAGTATCGGTGACATTGCAGCCCGGCGAGTAATCAGATTCTTCTCAGACCACACCTCACGTCAGCCCGGAAAGTGCCGGCGTAAACAGCCCGGCATACCGGATGAACAACTCTTCAAGAAAAAGCTTCGCCTGAAGCGGATGACGCGCCAGCGCCTGCCGGGTATTCAGGAACCGCAGATACGCCAGAACGGATTGCGGTGCTGCTCGTTGACAAAGCGTCCGGATATGCGCCTCGTCATCCGGATGAAAGCGGATAACACCGGATATGCGGCAACTTAACAGGTCATAACACCATTTCTGCAACCATTCGACCGTCATGACCAGATCCAGATCATGCAGTGCTTCCGCTGCCGCAAGCGGATCGAACTGATCCACCCTGCAGATGCTGTCGATGAATTTCCGATGCGCCTCATGGCTTTCTGCAAGCGCCAGCGCAGCAAGTGGAGAATAACCCGACAGCGCCAGTAATGCGCGCAATTTATCCATATCATTGGTAGCGCTGGACTGTCGCAACCATTCCATCGCCGCTTCCGTATCCGGAACGGGCATGGCAATCTGCTGGCAGCGGCTTTTGATGGTTGGCAGTAAATGATGCGGCTGATGTGAAACCAGTATAAATAAAACCTGTTCCGGCGGTTCTTCGAGTTTCTTCAACAGCGCGTTGGATGCCGCACCGTTCATCGCCTCCGCGGGACAAATCAATACAATTTTATAACCGGACTGGTGGCCTGACAGGTACACGAAATCATCCAGTTCACGGATCTGGCTGATGCTGATGTGCTGACCGGGTTTCTTTTTTATTTTGCTTTCATTCGGCGGCAGACCCTCATTGTCAGATTGCACCGCATTTGCTGGATCGGACAGCATCGTTTCCGGTGAAATGATAACGAAATCAGGATGCGTCTGCCGCTCAAACCAGTTGCAGCTGACACAATCACCACAAGCCATATGATCGGCAGCGGGATTTTTGCACAACAGGGATTTCGCAAGAAAGCGGGCAAAAATGAATTTACCGATACCGCTACGGCCTTTCAATAAGACAGCGTGACCACGGATATGGCCGTTCTGCATCATGGCCAGCCACAGCGCCTTTTGCCAATGCAATACAGCAGTCACGCGCTCCCCGTTTCAAGCAGGTTTGTTAACAGCTGTTCGACAGCGGCTCTGACCGCATCGACCGGTTGACATGCATCAATCACGTGAATACGCTGTGGAAACTGCCTGGCGCGCATTAAGTAAGCTTCACGGACGCGCTGGTGAAAATCCATCCGTTCCTGCTCAAAGCGGTCACGTGCTTTAACCGCGCTGACACGCTGCTGTCCCAGCGCGGCAGGAATATCGAAGTAAACGGTCAAATCGGGCTGTAACATGCCTTGTGTCCAGGACTCCAGTGCTTCCAGTTTTTCCCATTTCAGCCCCCTGCCCCCGCCCTGATACGCAAAACTGGCATCGGTGAAACGATCCGACACGACCCAGCTGCCTTGCGCCAGTGCCGGGATGATAATCTTATCCAAATGCTCGCGGCGCGCGGCAAACATCAACAGTGCTTCGGTTTCCGCATGCATGACAATCGAATTATCCAGCAGCATCGCGCGCAACTGCTCGCCCAGCGGCGTGCCGCCCGGCTCCCGCGTGACAACTGCCGTCACCTGCTTTTCCCGCAGCCATTTGACGAGTGACTCCAGCTGCGTGGTTTTTCCAGCGCCATCGATGCCTTCGAGTGTAATGAATTTAGCGGATACCATTGCAGAGATTGAGAAAGATTGTTATTTTTCCACGTCAGTTTTATGGGCGTCTCTAAAAATTCAAAGTTCTAAACAGAAAATGAGCAAAACGTGACGCAAGCAAAAAATGTTGACACCATATAGGATTGATATGCAAGGAAACATTTTTTGCGAGTAACCAAGTGTTGTGACAAAATCTGGAATTTAAGAGATGCCTTTATATCAGTCAGTATATTAGCCCGCAACAACCATGAAAAACATCATGCGGATCACTGCCGATGGCATGCTTCAGGATTCCGATAACGGTATCCGCAGCGCCCGCAGCATTCAGTTTATCGCTTCGCCTAACTGCGACGAACGTCCGGAAGGGACAACCATCACCTTGCTGGTTATTCATAACATCAGCCTGCCGCCGGGTGAATTTGGCGGCAATGGCGTTACGGAACTCTTTACCAACCGGTTGCAACCGGAAAAACATCCTTATTACGCTACCATCAGCGGATTAAAAGTCTCCAGTCATTTTTTTATCCGCCGCGATGGCGAAACCATGCAGTTTGTTCCCTGCAGCCTGCGCGCCTGGCATGCCGGATTATCCTGCTGGCGGAATAGAACACGCTGCAATGATTTTTCCATCGGCATTGAGCTGGAAGGCAGCGATGATACGCCTTTCACAGACGCACAGTATACCGTATTAGCGGCGCTGACTCAGTGCCTGCGCGCACAATACCCGATTGCCGATATTGTTGGTCATAACCATATCGCACCGGAACGTAAAACCGATCCGGGTCCGTATTTCAGCTGGCGCGCTTACGCGGAACTGGTCGGTACCAAAGCGTGCATGACGCAATATGCTGATCAGCCATATATTACTTTCCGGCATGCAATTACATAAGCCATATAAACTTATTTCTACAAATCAATACCCTGAGAAAGAATGACAGAACAACTCCCCCATTCGGGTACAATATTGGCGAACCATTTTTAAAAATATAAGACAAGGAGTATCTCATGTCGAAATCGAGCAACGCACTTTGGGTGGGCGCTATCGTCATAGTAGCGGCCCTGACAGCAGTTGAATTAATGTCCTCCCGCGATGAGGATGGCGCGATTGAATCCGTTGAAAACAGCCTCACGGACATGATCGCCGCTATTACACCGGCGCCACGGCAAACAGACCAGATCACTTCAGGAACCATTGCGGAAGCGGATGAAGAAAATGAATTTGTTGATGTCATTGAACCTGATGCTGATTTCGATCCGGCCTCTTTCCAGGCGCCGGATTTGATTGTTGATCTCGACAACCCGGATGCCTATATCGCAGACAATGATGACGACACTTTACAGGAAACCGGGTCAGAACCGAGCATAGCTGAATCAGCAGAACAAACAACCACGGCAGACACATCGATAACCGAAGCGATACAGGCCGCAGCCGATATCCGGCTTTCAGAAACATACTCGCCGGATGCTTCAATTGACACGGCGGAAGCCATAACGCCTGATTTACCGCCAGCCGGAGTAGCACCATCGGCAACGCATTCCGTGACCCAATACCTGGCCAACGCCGAACAGGCAATTAAAGAACTGCGCCTGACCACCCCAAAAGGTAACAACGCGCAGGAATACTATGCAGCAATTCTCGCGGTGGATCCAGATAACGCCGATGCCCGCACCGGCATGCAGAAAATCGTCGACATGTACGTCTATTTTATCGAAAAAGCGATAGCCGATGACAAAGCGCATACAGCCAAAGTTTATCTGCAGCGCGCCGAGCTTTTGCAGCCAGGATCCGAAAAATTAAAAACCCTGCGCGCGGAATTGTATTAATCTGATTTAAAGCACTGAGCGCACCGAACACCGTTATTTCACATCGTATTTGAATAACCTGTCAGGTTTGGTGCATTCAGTATTTCTTCTCAACCGAGTTTTTCCTTAAGCAAGGCATTGACCTGCGCTGGATTGGCCTTGCCCTGGGCAGCTTTCATTACCTGTCCGACTAACGCGTTGAACGCTTTTTCCTTGCCTCCGCGATAATCGGCAACTTGCTGCGCATTTGCCGCCAGTACATCATCAATCAGTTTTTCCAGCGCGCTGTTATCGGACATCTGCTTCAGGCCTTTGGCCTCGATAATCGCATCCACATTCTGACCATGCTCGCCTTGCCATAAACTTTCGAAGACCGTCTTGGCGGCTTTACCTGAAATAGTGCCATCCTGAATCCGGTTAATCAGCTGCACGACATGCGCCGCCCCGACCGGACACTCGGCAATGTCCAGCCCGTCTCTGTTCAGACGCGCGCTGATATCGCCCATAATCCAGTTGGCGCACAACTTGGCGCATTCGGGCAATTGCCTGGCCATTGCTTCGAAATAGTCGGCCATTTCCCGTGAGCTGGTCAACACCGCCGCATCATACCCGGACAAACCGTACTCGATAACATAACGTTCCCGCCGCACTTGCGGTAGCTCCGGCAATGACGCGCGCAACTGCTCAATCCAGTCAGGCGCGATTTCCACCGGCAACAGATCAGGATCGGGGAAATAGCGGTAGTCGTTGGCGTCTTCCTTGGTGCGCATGGTGCGCGTTTCACCCTTGTTCGCATCGAACAGACGGGTTTCCTGACGAATTGAACCGCCATCTTCCAGAATTTCGATCTGCCGCCCCACTTCAAAATCAATGGCTTTCTCCAGAAAACGGAAAGAATTCAGATTTTTAATTTCACAGCGTGTGCCGTATTTTTCCTGTCCGAGTGGACGCACCGAGACATTGGCATCACACCGGAAAGAGCCTTCCTGCATATTGCCGTCGCAGATACCGATCCAGCGCACCAGCGCGTGCAAGGTTTTGGCGTAGGCCACCGCTTCCGCGCTGCTGCGCAAATCAGGTTCGGAAACAATTTCCAGCAATGGCGTACCCGCCCGGTTCAGATCGATTCCACTCATACCGTGAAAATCCTCGTGCAGGGATTTTCCCGCGTCCTCTTCCAGATGCGCGCGGGTCAGTCGTATCGTTTTTTCTGTTTCACCCATCTGTATGCCGATACTGCCGCCCTCTACAATCGGCCGTTCATACTGACTGATCTGGTAACCTTTCGGCAAATCCGGATAAAAATAATTTTTACGCGCGAAAATAGAGGGTGAGTTGATTTTTGCGTTGACCGCCAGACCGAATTTGATTGCACGCTCAACCGCGCCGCGGTTCAATACCGGTAGAACACCCGGCAATGCCAGATCGACAAAAGACGCCTGCGTATTAGGCAACGCGCCGTAAGCAGTCGATGCGCCCGAAAAAATTTTTGATTGCGTCGAAAGCTGCGTATGTACTTCAAGACCGATGACAATTTCCCACTGCATGACAATTCCCGAATTTATTCTTATTGAAAAGTATTCAAAGCAATACCAACCCGTATTTACAGATTCGGCGCTCTCTGGTGCCAGTCTGTAATCAACTGATATTGATGGGCGATATTCAGCATGCGCGCTTCCGAAAAATAATCGCCGATAATGTGCAGGCCTACCGGTCTCATTTTGTCGCCAAAACCGACGGGGATCGACATACCCGGCAATCCCGCCAGATTCGCCGCGCTGGTATAAATATCCGACAAATACATCTGAATAGGGTCGCTGCTTTTCTCGCCCAGATCAAAAGCGACAGCCGGTGTTGTGGGGCCCATGATGACATCGCATTGTTTGAATGCATTCTTGAAATCCTGTGCAATCAGGCGGCGCAATTTCTGCGCTTTAATGTAATACGCATCGTAATAGCCATGGGACAACACATAAGTGCCGATCAGGATCCGGCGCTTGACCTCGGCACCAAATCCCTCGGCACGCGTATTCCGGTACATTTCCGCCAGGTCCTGAAATACCTGCGCCCGGTAACCATAGCGCACACCGTCGAATCGCGACAGGTTGCTGGAAGCCTCGGCGGGTGCGAGCACATAATAGACGGGTATCGATAGCGATGAATTCGGCAGTGATACCTCGACAGTCTCCGCGCCTAATCTGCGGTATTCATCAAGCGCCTGTTCGATCGCCTTTTCAACATCACTGCTCATGCCTTTGGCAAAATATTCCCTGGGTAATCCGATGCGCAAACCGGACAGCGGTCTGCTCAGATCGCGGGCATAATCTTCTTTCTCGCGCTGCAGGCTGGTTGAATCGCGTTCATCGAAACCGGTCATGACATTCAGCATCAGCGCTAGATCTTCCGCCGACTTTGCCATTGGTCCGCCTTGATCGAGACTCGATGCGAACGCGATCATACCGTACCGTGATACGGTGCCATAGGTTGGTTTAATGCCTGATATGCCACATAATGCCGCCGGCTGGCGAATGGAACCACCGGTATCGGTGCCCGTAGCGGCAGGCGCCATGCGCGCAGCGACCGCACAGGCAGAACCACCGGAACTGCCGCCCGGGACAGCCACGGCATCCCACGGGTTACGCACGGGGCCAAAATAAGAAGTCTCGTTACTCGACCCCATGGCAAACTCGTCCATATTGGTCTTGCCGATATTAATGGCTCCAGCCTGGTTAAATCGTTCAATGACATCCGCGTCATAGGGCGACACGAAATTCGACAGCATCTTTGATCCACAGGTCGTTAACCAGCCTTTTGCACAAAAAATGTCTTTCTGCGCTATAGGTATTCCTGTCAGAGGTCCTATTTCTCCTGCGGCGATTTTCTGATCCGCACGCCTGGCCTGAGCCAGTGATTTTTCCTCGTTAACAGTAATGAACGCATTATATTGCGGATTCAGTTTCCCGATACGCCGGAGAAATTCAGTAGTCAGTTCAACGCTGGATATTGCTCTATTTGCCAGCCGTTCGGATAGCTGCTTAAGACTGTCATTAAACATGATTGGTATTTACTTAACGGGAAGTATAGAATATGTCGGTTAGAAAATTACTGAATTGCTGCGCTTGCATTTTAACCGATTACTGTCATTTTTGATTTTTGCACGCGGCCTGATATAAACAAGGCGCAGCTTCGTTGTCATTAAAAGCAGATTACACGTGATTAACACTTCATGCGCTTTATGAAGATTTCCCGGTTCGGATCATAAGCCTAAGCCGCATAAATTCTTATTCAATAACTTTTGGCACGAGGTAAAGACCATTTTCAACCTGTGGCGCTATGGACTGACACAAATCACGCTGATCGGATTCGGTCACTTTGTCCTCACGTAATCGCTGCACTAAATCCTGAGCATGCGACATCGGCTCAACATGCGATGTATCGACTGCCTGCATGGTTTCTATCAGTTTAAAAATACCGGACAATTGAGACAGCGCAGCCTCAGCTTCTTCTTCACTTACCTTTATGTAAGCAAGGCCGGCTACCTGTTTAACATCATTTATCGATAAAGTCATATGGCTTAAGAATCTTATATTAAAATAGCGCTAGATTATCACGGCGTCACCGATTTAACGTATCATTTTCTGATATTCCTTTTCTATTATATGCGCATCATTATCAATTTATAACGGATATTGCCACTATGTTTAATTTTCTGAGCAACAATTTTCTGGGCAGCTATTTTTCAACAGATATGGCCATCGACCTGGGTACCGCCAACACGCTGATTTACGTCCGGGGTCAGGGCGTCGTACTCGATGAACCGTCTGTTGTAGCGATCCGTGAAGAAAGTGGCACAAACAGCAAAAAGATGATCCAGCAGGTCGGCCTGGCCGCCAAACAGATGCTTGGCCGTACACCCGGCAACATCACCGCTATCCGTCCCATGAAAGATGGCGTAATCGCCGACTTTACCGTTACCGAGCAAATGCTCAAAATGTTTATCCGCAAAGTCAACCCACCGCGGTTATTTTCCGCCAACCCACGCATTGTTATCTGTGTTCCTTACGGCTCCACGCAGGTGGAACGCCGCGCCATTCGCGAAGCAGCCTATGGCGCAGGGGCGCGTAAAGTGGAATTGATCGAGGAACCCATGGCGGCGGCGCTTGGCGCCGATTTGCCGGTAGAATCACCAACCGGATCCATGGTTGTCGATATTGGCGGCGGCACGACCGAGGTTGGCATCATCTCTCTCGGTGGTATTGTTTATTCCAATTCAGTACGTGTCGGCGGCGACAAATTTGACGAAGCCATTATTAATTATATCCGCCGTAACTATGGCATGCTGATCGGCGAAGTCACCGCCGAGTTTATCAAAAAAGAAATCGGTTCGGCGTTCCCGGGTTCTGAAGTACGCGAAATAGAAGTAAAAGGGCGCAATCTGGCGGAAGGTATCCCGCGCAGCTTTACCATTTCCAGCAATGAAATTCTGGAAGCGTTGACCGATCCTTTAAACAGTATTGCAAGTGCTGTCAAAACGGCTCTGGAACATACGCCGCCCGAACTCGGTGCGGATATTGCCGAAAAAGGCATGGTGATGACCGGTGGCGGTGCATTACTGCGCGACATAGATCGCTTGCTCATGGAGGAAACGGGGCTGTCCGTCATCATTGCCGATGAGCCGTTATCCTGTGTGGCGCGCGGCGCAGGCATTGCACTGGAAAACATGGACCATGTCATCGGAATTTTCGCCAATGACTAGCAGCGCGCCATACACTGATTATCGTATGTGTTGCTCTGCTTTATATGACTGATCAAGTGTTTATATTAGCCAAGCCCGTATTTTTATTTGAACGTCCAGACTGTAGACTGAAAACGTAAATCTTACTCATCCGAACATTATTGCCGGATTACGGCGATTGCTTATGGTTAGCTTCCACAGTCAATTAAAAAATCAGGAAAATCTGAGAAAACTACAAAAATTGTTAAACTGTACCCGGCTCATTCTCTGAAAAACGTATTGCAATGAACTCAACGCCTCAGTTTTTCAGACATGGCCCGGGACCGCTTACCCGGCTAGCTTTATGCTTCTTTCTGTCATGCCTGCTTATCGCTGAAGATCTGCATTTCAAGTATATTCCCGAACTTCGCCAGGCTATAGCCATTACCATCTATCCAATGCAGCAAGCCGCACTTTTTCCTGTCAGAGCTCAGGATGTCATTCGGACATCTATCGGGAATATACATATTGTTGAAGAAAATAACTTTCTCAGAAAACGCTACCTGCGCGATAGCGAGAAACTGCTACGCCTTAACGCGCTGGAAGCTGAAAATGCGCATTTACGCAAATTGCTTGGCGCAGTCAACACGATAGAAGCCAAAACAACCGCCAAAGCCGTTATGGCGGAAATACTTTATACGCCACGCGATCCATTCAGTCATAAAATCATCATCAATAAAGGCAGCTTGCATGGTATCCGCGCTGGACAGGTTGCGATTGACAACAAAGGTGTAATCGGACAAATTACGCAGGTATATCCCGCAACGGCCGAAGTAACCCTGATTACCGACCGGGACCATTCTGTCCCTATACAAATCGTACGCAATAATGTTCGCACTGTAATTTCCGGTACTGGCAAGAACAACGAAATCGAATTACGCTACCTGTCGGTCAACACGGATATTCGAATCGGTGATCTGCTTGTCACATCGGGCATCGGCGGCGTATATCCCAGAGGTCTTCCAGTAGCGGTCATAAAAGATATCAAGCGCCACTCAGCGGATCATTTTGCGCAAATTACAGGAACGCCAGTCGCTGGTGTCGACCGCAACCGGCAGGTGCTTATCCTGTCTCTACCACCGTCAGCATCCGCTCTTTCCGATCAACGGGAAAAACAGACCGAGGCGAACAAACATTGAAACCAAGAAATATCAATGCTACAAAAAAAGCATCTGGTCAATATCTTGATCAGGAGATGCTGATTCCGGCAAAGACAGGCTATGTTTTGCTGACACTGATTGCTGCGCTCATTCTGAATTTCATTCCACTGAGCGCTCCATTGCTCACCCTGCGACCCGATTTTGTCGCCCTGATCATACTCTATTGGTGCACCAATCAGCCGCAGCGCCTGGGAATGACGCTAGCCTTCTGTGCCGGCCTGATGATGGATGTTCATCATGCCGGCATCCTGGGGCATAACGCCATGGTATATTGCACTGTGGTATACCTTGCTTCTGTTTTTCGGCGCCGGATCAGGATTTTCAGTTTAATGAAACAGGCGCCGCAAATCGGCCTGATACTTATCGTTATGCAAACGCTTCAGATTCTGATCACGATGTTCAATGACGCTAATTTTCCAGGTTGGCATTTTTATCTGCCATCCTTGACCGGCACCCTGCTCTGGCCGGTGTTATCCTACATACTCAGCCTGCCGCTCAGATCCAGAAGCGACAACGACTCACTATGAAACAGAATATAGAACTCAGAAATCATCCGCTCGAACTTTACAAATTTCGCAAACGATTGACAATCAGCGCTATTTTTATCATCCTGCTGTTTCTGATACTTTTTGCCCGTTTTTTTCACCTGCAGGTTACGCAACGCGATCACTACCACACACTGGCGGAAGCCAATCGCATCACGATTATGCCTCTGGTCCCCAACCGTGGCCTTATTCTCGATCGTAACGGTAAAATACTGGCGCAGAATTTTTCAACCTATACTTTGGAAATCACACCGAATAAAGTTCCTGACCTTGAATCCGCCCTGGAAGAACTTGCGACAATTGTTGAAATCTCGTCCAGAGATCTTGAGCAGTTCAGGAAACTCATGCGTGAAAACAGGCGGTTCAAAAGCCTTCCGATACGCAACCGCCTGACTGATGAAGAAGTTGCACGCTTTGCGGCAAACCGTTATCGCTTTCCGGGTATCGAAATCCAGGCGCGCATCATGCGGCATTACCCTCATGGCGAGCTGGCCGCGCATGTTGTCGGCTATATCAGCCGCATCAGTGATAGAGATCTTGAACAGCTGGAAGCTGCGGACGAACTGGACAATTATCGCGGCTCGCATTTTATCGGTCGCATTGGCATCGAACAAAGTTATGAAAAAGAATTGCATGGCATAACCGGTTTTGAGGAAGTTGAAACCGATGTGGCCGGCCGCTCAATCCAGGTTTTGTCCCGCACGCCCCCCGTGTCCGGCAATAATCTGATACTTACGCTGGATATCGATCTGCAGAAAATGGTTGACGAGGCTTTTGGCAATCGTCGCGGTGCACTCGTCGCGATCGATCCGAATAATGGCGAAGTGCTCGCTTTTGTCAGCAAGCCCAGTTTTGACGCCAATCTGTTTGTCGGCGGCATCGATCACGCTAACTGGAATCAATTGAATAATGCATTCGATCGCCCCCTGAACAATCGCGCTTTGCGCGGCGTTTATCCGCCGGGATCAACATTCAAGCCGTTTATGGCGCTTGCGGCATTGGAATTAGGCTTTCGCTCACCGGGATATGCCATTAGCGATGCCGGTTTTTTCAGATTACCTGGCTCAGAACGGCGTTACCGCGACTGGAAAGTAGGCGGTCATGGCCGGGTCGATCTGCACAAATCACTCGTTGTTTCATGCGATACTTATTATTACAGCCTCGCGCATGATATGGGCATAGATCGTATACATAACTATATTCAACGCTATGGCCTGGGACACAAAACAGGTATTGATATTTTCGGCGAAGTCGATGGCCTGTTGCCATCGCAGGAATGGAAAATGCGCCGTTTTAACCAGAAATGGTATGCCGGCGATACGATTTCCGTAGGTATCGGCCAGGGTTATGTCCTGGCAACTCCGTTGCAACTGGCGTTTTCAACAGCCATCATCGCCAATCGTGGAAAAGCTTATCAACCCCATCTGGTCAGAAAAATCGCCAATCTCCAGACAGGCTATGAAAAAGAACTGGAAAAGAAATTATTATTTACTGTTGACCATAATCCAAGACATATGGAATTGGTGCACAAAGCGCTGGTTGATGTCACCCGGCCAGGTGGCACTGCAGCAAGCGCGGCCGCTGGAGCAGAATATGCTTTTGCTGGCAAAACCGGCACATCACAAGTCATTGGAATCAAACAGAATGAGCGCTACAGGGCGGATCTGATTGCTGAACACCATCGGGATCATGCCATGTTTGTTGCCTACGCTCCTGCTGAACAGCCAGCCATTGTGTTGTCAATACTGGTTGAAAATGGTGGCAGCGGCGGCGCGACAGCTGCGCCGATTGCAAGACAGGTCTTCGATTACTATCTACTCGGCAAGCTGCCGGAATCCAAAGAAGCTAAAATAGTAAAGGCAAGCCGGCATGATCATGCGCATGATCACTACCATTAGATAATCATGGCCAGCACATCCGGTTCTTATTTTAAATCATCCGCGTTTGATCCAGGTAAACTATGGTACTATCTGACGCGCTATATCGACAAATTTCTGTTGATTGGCCTGCTTCTTCTGATGGTCGTAGGCCTATTTACGCTGTATAGCGCTACAGGAAGCGACATCACCCGGGTAGGCAAACAGGCGTTACATATCTGTGTAGCGCTGCTCGTCATGTGGCTGGTAGCCAATGTACCCTTGCAGCAAATCATGCGTCTGGCCTTGCCCTTATACCTGATCGGGCTGATATTGTTAATTGGCGTTGCACTGTTTGGAGAAATACATAATGGCGCGCGCCGCTGGCTGAATATCGGCATCACGCGCATTCAGCCTTCCGAAATAATGAAAATTGCCGTGCCGCTGATGATGGCATGGTATTTTGATAAAAATGAAATTACATTGCGCCTGAAGGAATATGTCGGCGCCACACTTATACTGATGCTGCCCGTTCTGTTGATTTTACGTCAACCCGATCTGGGCACGGCGCTGCTCATTGCAGTCAGCGGCTTTTATGTTTTATTCCTTGCAGGCTTGTCCTGGCGGATCATCGGAGGACTGCTTGTTACCGCGCTCGCCTGCGTTCCGATACTCTGGTCATTTATGCACGATTATCAGCGAAGACGCGTTTTGACAATGCTCGATCCATCTCAGGACCCTCTGGGTGCAGGCTATCACATCATTCAATCATCGATAGCAATAGGCTCGGGCGGCGTTGTTGGCAAAGGCTGGCAGAAAGGTACACAGGCGCAATTGGACTTTTTACCGGAGCAAAGTACGGATTTTATTTTTGCGGTATTTTCAGAAGAATTTGGCTTAATCGGCAATTCTCTATTATTATTACTCTATTTGATTGTCATCGGGCGCTGTATGGTTATTACAGCAAATGCTTCGACACAATTTACAAGACTTATCGCAGGCTCAATTACCTTGACATTCTGCACCTATATATTTGTCAACATGGGCATGGTAAGCGGCATTCTTCCGGTCGTTGGCGTACCGCTGCCGTTAATCAGCTACGGTGGAACAGCCATGGTAACCATGTTACTCGGTTTTGGTATTTTAATGAGTATACAAACACATCCTAAATTGGTAAAAACATGAAGAAAAGACTTTCAACTCGTAGAAACACACTTCCTTCGCTATCAACCGTCATTACAAAAATAATAGCACCTTTAGTATTTCTCTCTTTATCAGGCTGCGCCAGTACATCGCAGTTCAATACCCTGGATCAATTCGAAGCTACCGGCACCTCCAACCAAAAAACAGCACTCCAGGGTGGCGGCTACTACCTCGATGACGGCCCGGGAGATAATCCGCCCGGCAATCTCGATGCAATTCCGGATGCCGTACCTAAATTTGAACCGCTGCGTGAAATCAACATGCGCCCTTATGAAGCAATGGGGAAATCTTTTACACCAATGACCTCATTACAGCCTTATAAGAAACGTGGCACAGCTTCATGGTATGGACGACGTTATCATGGAAATCCCACGGCATCGGGTGAGCCCTACGACATGTACGAAATGACTGCCGCGCACCCCACGCTACCACTGCCAAGTTATGCGCGCGTGACTAATACGACGAATGGCAAGTCTGTTATTGTGCGCATCAACGACCGCGGCCCGTTTCTTTCGGATCGCCTCATTGATTTATCCTATACTGCCGCGCACAAACTCAACATTATCGAGGGCGGCAGCGGTGAAGTCATTGTTGAAGCCATCATACCGAAAGAATACAAGAATCAGCAAATCGCTGCCGCTTTACCCGCCCGGAAGCCCGTAACTGAAGAAAAACAAAGCAGCCAGGCTGCAACTTATCTTCAATTGGGCGCTTTCGGTACTGTGCATAATGCGCGGAATTATCTGACCCGGATCCAGCAAAGGCTTCCATCGCTGAGCAAAACAGTGGGTATCAGAAAAAAAGATGGTCTGTTTAAAATCCATGCCGGCCCCTATACCAATCTGGCGATGGCACAACAGGCTGCAAATGCAATCCAGCAACGCCTCTCTATTATGCCCGTCATGGTGATTGATTAACACATCGAGGGCGCCTCTAAAAATTCAGCGTTTTAAATAATAAATGAGCAAGACGAGGCGGGGTAAGCAGGTCATCCGCAAAGCGGATGCTCGCAAATATGGATTTTTAGAGATGCCCTCTATTCGAGCGTCAATACAATCGGTATTTGCCTAAAAAAATCCCTACTTCAGCAGGGATCAAAAGGGCCTCGTCATAAAACCTTCAAACACAACTTAAATAAACTTAAATACCGTACAATAACGGTTTATCATAAAGTGAATGCAACGGACATGCACGTATTCACTTTTGGATCGAATTGAATCACACGCATATGTTTCAAATACTAACCAAAAAATACAAGTCCAAAGTTATAAGTAAATGCATAATTTAATTCTATTTCCAACGTATACCGTGATTTAAATCAAACAACTCAGAAAAACGGTTCTTATCATATTCTTGAGTCATATTTACACAATGTTCAACCCAATTAAGTTTTTTACTACGACTATCCTTTCTATTTTTCCATCTGTACCGCGATTCCAGATCAGATAGAACATCCGATAGATCAGCCAATCAGATCTTATGACAAAGTCAGAATTATCCGGCAAGAATTGCGCCCTGAGCAACAGCACGACTATTGAACCGATTAAAACCATTACAATGGATAGTCGCAGTATCACTATCCTTGGCACAGCTCACGTTTCCAGAGCAAGCGCGGCCAAAGTTCAGGAGCTGATCGCTTCCGGAACATATGACGCGGTGGCTGTTGAGTTATGCCCCAGTCGCCATAAAGCAATAGCTGATCCCGACGCCATGGCGAAAATGGATTTGTTTCAGGTCATCAAAAAAGGCCAGGCCAGCATGGTCGCGGCCAATCTGGCGCTCGGCGCTTTTCAACAGCGCATGGCTGAGCAGTTCGATATCGAACCGGGCGCAGAAATGCGTGTGGCGATTCACGATGCGCAAGCCGCGAAACTGCCGGTGCTTCTAATCGACCGGGAAATCGGCACAACACTTAAACGCATTTATCATAACGTTCCGTGGTGGAAGCGTATCGGATTGTTCAGCGGACTGATCAGCAGTGTAATCAGCAAGGAAAAATTCAGTGAAGCTGAAATTGAAAGACTGAAAGAAGGTGACGTACTGGAGAGCAGCTTCTCTCAGTTTGCCGAGAACGAGAAGGATTTGTTCAAACCTTTAATCACCGAACGCGACCAGTATATGTCCGCCCGGCTGGTCAAGGAAAGCCGTGAGAGTAATTATCAGCATATACTTGCAGTTGTCGGCGCCGGTCATATGAAAGGCATGCAGTATCAGCTGGAAAGCAGGCAGATCAACAATCCCGACGACACCATAAGCAAACTGGACGCAGTACCTGAGACCTCAAACTGGCTCAAATACTTACCCTGGGTAATAGTGCTATTGATTCTGACCGGCTTTTTCATCGGCTTCACACGTAGTCCTGAAATCGGAACGGCCATGGTTCTGGACTGGATATTGATTAACGGCGGGCTGTCAGCGCTTGGCGCCGCCATCGCCCTGGCGCATCCCTTGAGTATCCTCACCGCTTTTTGCGCCGCGCCGCTGACATCATTGAACCCCACGATAGGCGCCGGGATGGTTGTCGCGGCAGTAGAAATTTATTTACGCAAACCCACCGTTGGCGATTTTAACCGTTTGCGCAGTGATACAACGACATTAAAAGGATGGTGGAATAATCAGGTCACACGCATTTTACTGATCTTCATTCTGTCCACGCTGGGTTCGGCAATCGGCACCTACGTTGCGGGCTTTCGAATATTCGAGCGTCTTAGCGTAGGCTGAAATCTTGCTGCATGCCTGAATCCGGAACCCCGGTTGATCGTTACCATAAAAGATTAGCAGCATGAACCAAAGCGAGAAATTCAGGTAATACCCCTAATCCAACCGGCGAATCACACGACGATATTTACAGATTGAATGACCGATGGGTATCTCTAGAAATCCATATTTTGTTACAATACGCCATTGTTCACAAAAAATATTTCCTGCATATCCATGATATGCCACATCGATATTTTTTGTTCGCGCCTCGCCTTGTTTAAAACGCTGAATTCTTAGAGTGCTCCCATGTTCGGTTTTTTTGAACGACTGATAACCCCTTTCCCACCCGAACACCCAACTGAGCCGCCCAAAGGACTTTATCAGTTCTGCCGCCACTATATGCGCGGAATAGAACCTTATTTGTTTTTGATGGCATTCCTGACAACTTGTCTTGCCATCAGCGAAGCCATGCTTTATGCCGTACTGGGACAGATGGTCGACTGGCTGACAGAACAGAACACTGCACAATTTTTTGAGACCGAATGGCCGCTCCTGCTGGCCATGTCATTCTTCATACTGGTATTCATACCGGTCATCGTGTCTGTGCATTCCCTGGTCATTCAACAGACACTCATGGGTAATTTTCCAATGCGGATACGCTGGCTGGCGCACCGCTACCTGCTCAACCAGAGTTACGCTTTTTTTCAGCACGAATTCAGCGGGCGCATTGCCACAAAAGTCATGCAGACAGCATTGTCAGTACGTGAAACTGTCATGAAACTGCTGGATGTCATTCTTTTTGTCACGGTTTATCTGATAACAACCCTGCTGCTCGTCGCTGACGCCGATCTGCGTTTATGTGTTCCGCTGCTGGTGTGGCTGCTGGCCTATATCAGCACACTGTCATACTTTGTTCCCAAGCTCAAACGCATCTCCACATTACAGGCGGATGCCCGTTCACTGATGACAGGACGCATTGTCGACAGTTATACCAATATCCTCACTTTAAAACTGTTTTCCAGCAGTGAGCGGGAGTCATCCTATGCCAAAGCCGGTATGCAGGAATTTATGAATACCGTGCATCCGCAAATGCGCCTGGCAACCGGATTGAACATATGCGTCTGGATTATCAATATGCTGCTCGTATTCGCGACCTGCGTTCTTGGCATTGCATTATGGATGGACCAGGCCATCGGCCCCGGTGCAATCGCCATCGCCATGAGTCTCGCAATACGTCTGACCGGCATGTCACACTGGGTGATGTGGGAAGTCAATACGCTGTTTGAAAATATCGGAACAGTTCAGGATGGCCTCAATACGCTGTCGAACACACAAAGTGTCAAAGATATTGCAAATGCAGAAACATTGAAGGTTACGCATGGTGCAATACAGTTTGACAAAGTATGCTTCTCGTATCATGTCGATGATCCCGATACCTCCAGGCCAGCCGGAAAAAACACATCGTGGATCTTTCATGACCTGGATTTCAACATTGAGCCTGGAGAGAAAGTGGGCATCGTCGGCCGCTCGGGTGCAGGAAAATCTACACTCGTTAATCTGTTATTACGTTTTTATGATATTCAGCGAGGCGCAATAACCATCGACGGGCAGAATATCCGCAATGTCACACAGGATAGTCTGCGCAGTAATATCGCCATGGTCACCCAGGACACATCGCTGCTTCATCGTTCTGTACGTGACAATATATTGTTTGGCAAGCCGGATGCAACAGAAGCACAAATGATCGACGCAGCGAAAAGAGCACATGCGCATGACTTCATTCTGGCGCTGAAAGACATCAAAGGCCGTACCGGTTATGATGCGCATGTTGGCGAGCGAGGCGTGACACTTTCCGGAGGTCAGCGGCAGCGCATCGCGATTGCCAGAGTATTGCTAAAGGATGCGCCAATACTGGTGCTGGATGAAGCCACTTCAGCGCTTGATTCTGAAGTGGAAGCCGGCATTCAGCAGAATCTGTATCAACTCATGCAGGGAAAAACCGTCATTGCCATTGCACATCGTTTATCCACGATTGCCGCCATGGACCGTCTCATTGTTTTTAATCAGGGACGCATTGTCGAACAAGGTGCTCATGCCATGCTGATCGCCAATAATCAGCTCTATGCACAGCTCTGGAATCATCAGTCAGGTGGCTTTCTGGGCATTGACTGAACATCAGCGCACAAAACAGTTAAGAATCAATCAATCGTTCATCTCTATCTTTAAATGTCCGCACAATCATTGAAACCCGCTGAGTTACGCATTCAAATCAATCCTGATTCGCTCGGATTCAAAGACACATCCGCGCTCGAGCAATGCACCCTGTCATGGATAGGCCAGGAGCGTGCAGAAAAGGCGGCACACTTTGGGTTTGCCATGCAGCAATCCGATTATCATTTATTCGTACTGGGTGAAGCGGGCAGCGGCCGCTCGTCGTTATTGCATCAGGCCATGACCAGCGCAGCTGCAAAGCGCAACCCGCCTCCGGATTTATGCTACATATATAATTTCGCCTCTCCCGAAAATCCACTCGCTTTGTATTTGCCCGCGGGACAAGGGCGCCAGCTGCGCCAATGCCTGTTACATTTTGCAAAATCACTGCCTGAAGAAATCACGCGCTGCCTGAGCGGTCAAGGTTTTAAAATCAAACATGAACAATTATTGAAAAAATTCAATGACGCTGAAGCGAAGTACTATGCCAGGCTTGATGTATTTGCTGAAGAGCGCAATTTCTCAATTCGCCGCGAAGCTGACCAGATTGTCTTTACGCTGCTCGACGACAAAGGAAAAATCCTGACTGAAGACAATTTATTCAAACTGCCCAAAACACGCCGGGCAGAAATTGATCAGACAGAACAACAGCTGCATGCCGCAATTATCGATTTTTTTGAAGAAATCAAGCGTATCGACAGCGAAAGAAGTACCGCGGCAATGGCATTGAAGCGCAATACGATCAAGCCTTTATTGAATCAGGCCATAAAAAAAATACGTGACAGCCTGCCGCGTAAAATCAGCACCGAAACGCAATTAAAAACCTATTTCAGTCAAATCATTCAGGATGTTCTGGATAATCTATCGTTGTTCGAAGCGAATCACGAGAAAGACGAAAAACGGCAAAATGAACTGGAGCAGGTGTTATCGCGTTACCAGATCAACCTGATAGTGGACAATCACGCGCTGTCCGGTGCACCGGTTATTCTCGAGGACAATCCGCTGATGCATACGCTGTTCGGTAATATCGACTATCCATTCGAATATGAGAAAACAAAAGCCGACTTCATGCGTATTCGTGCGGGCAGTTTTCATAAGGCGCATGGCGGTTTCATCATGCTGCATTTAAGTGATTTATTAACCGATGCCGCCGTCTGGACAAAACTGCGCCGGTTTCTACGCTGCAACCGACTGCAGATCGAAGAGCAGACATCTGTCCTGGCTGCAAGCATACCGGCACCGATCATGCCGGAAGCAGTCAACATCGACGTCAAAATCGTGTTGGTCGGCTCCCGTGAAGATTTTTATTTTTTGCAGGACGAAGATCCTGAATTCATTCGCCGTTTCCGCGTCAAGGTCGACTTTGCCGACAGCTTCAAATCCAGTCCGGAAACCTATTACGCTTCGTCAATTTTTGTTGCACATATCTGCAAATCAAAGAAACTGCCACATTTCTCTGCCGAAGCGGTTGCGCGTTTATTGGAAGAATCCCATCGCGAAGTTGATGACCAAACACAGCAAAGCGCTATTTTTGCACGCACGGAAATGCTGATTCTGGAAAGCGCCGCACTATGCATTGCAAGAAATGGCAATCTGGTTGAGTGTATTGATATCGCCGCCGCATTAGATGCACGTACCTTACGCCATAACTATCCTGACCAATGGCTGCAGGAAGCCATCGCCGACGGTGATATCCTGATTGCGCTGCAAGGCGAGGAAACAGGACAATTGAATGCCATTACCCAGATTGATATGGGTGATCATCGTTTTGGCACACCGGTACGCATTACTGCGCATACTTTTGCCGGCGAAGACGGTCTGCTCAATATCGCGCATGAAGTCAATATGTCAGGGCCGATCCACGATAAAGGCGTACTCATTCTGCAGAACTATCTTTCGGCATTATTCGCGCATCTGGCGCCGATTGCTTTGAGCGCGTCGATTGTTTTTGAACAGGAATATTCGATGATTGAAGGCGACTCGGCATCCTGTGCCGAATTTTTCGCGCTCCTCTCTTCCCTGTCGAGAATTCCGGTCAAACAGAGCATAGCCATTACCGGCGCAATGAATCAGTACGGTGATGTCCTTCCGGTCGGCGGCATTAACGAAAAAATAGAAGGTTTTTTCAACATTTGCAAAAACAGCGGACTGACGGGCGAACAGGGCGTGCTGATCCCCTGTCAGAACCAGCGCCACTTGATGCTCGATTACAGTGTGGTTGATGCCGTCAGGCAAGGCAAATTTCATATCTACACGATGAAACATGTGACCGAAGGGATTGGTCTATTGACCGGCCTGCCATCTGGCGTAACGGACAAAAAGAAAAAGAAGTATCCCGCAAAAACAGTTCTGGGATGCGCCGAAAAAACCCTCATCGCTTTCCGGCACGCCTGCCTGGCTTCCCACACCAGAACAGAGTAACGGTGCCACTTGCATAACGCTATCAGCCATTATCAGGCGATGATATATTGCATGCAGCCAGTACATTCGCTTTTAACGCCTTAATCAATTTCATTTCTCCGGCGGTAATGCCTTCATGCGCGATCACCGGACGATCTGCATAGATCAGGCCGACAGGCTTGTTCTGCCGAACCAGCGGCAAAATCATAAAGCTTTTAGTATCGGGTAATAGCCGTCTATGCCAGATTGGCAGCGCATTGCGGATTTTTGGTTCCGTTGCATCAGATATCGCCAGATCCACATTCCGCTGCATCGCGATGTTGAACAGATCCGACGACGCCGAATCCAGAAAAATAAAACCCTTTTGTATATTCTGATGGTTAAGCCCCACGGAATTTCTCGCTCGAAATTGATTGGTCCGAACATCCCTGACACAGACAGTAACAAACTGGAAGCCCAGGCTGCGGTAATAGATTTCAAGAACCAGCATCAACAGCGTATTGACATTGTATTGCTTTGAAGCCAGCAATGCCGTGACCTCCTGCACACCCGCCAGCAACAGATCCGCCGCATTCGCCGGCTTGCAGCTATTGATACAATCGTCTGTCTGGTTAATCCACAAGTCTGCATCATCGGCTGTCGCTGTCAATCCATTTTTTCTGTCACGGCCTGCTGGCGATTGATCGGTATTTTCATCATCGTATTGTGCGATTTCTCTGGCATAAGCGCTTATGTTGCGGAGCTGCTCGGTTGATTCATTCACGATGTTTCGAAGCTTCGCCGCATCAATACCCAAAGCACCACCAAAACGATCAAGCAGTTCTTCGGCCCTCGGATTCGAGTGCGATGTCGTATCTTTAAACGTCATCAGCGCTGCACTGTTACTGAATTCAGTGACCTGTTGCATCCACTCGCCACGATTTTTAGGCGATTTGAGAATTCTGCCCGGCATAAGCTTCATTGCCTGTATGATTGGATCCGGAATATGCCATGCCCGTAGCGCATAATCAGTAAGCCAGCTAAATGTACACCCGAGTATCTCCAGCGATGCCCTTGATTCGGTATAATCCTTTCTCATCGTCAATTTCATGGTCGCCCGATACAACTCGTCGTCATGGACAGCCAGAATGAATCTGCCCATGTTTTTAAACAAGGCCGCCACAGCCACTTCCTCAGCATTGGGAAACAAACTGCGCTTGGCCAGGTTACGGCCTATCAGGCTGGCGGACAGCGAAATCATCAGTTCGGTACGTACCGCACTGGCATGTTTGCGTGGCATTTTATCGACTAACAACAATGCCAATGCACATGCCTTCACTGTATCCATGCCAAGCAGCTGAATTGCCCCGGAAACGCTCGTAACCGTTCTTGCCGTGGCGCGGTAAGCGATTGAATTGGCCAAACGGAGTAACTTCAAGGTAAGCGAAGGGTCGGAAAGAATGAAATTAGTCAACTGCATCAGTGACTGATCATCCGAGGATGCCAGCTGAACGACTTGAGCGATGGAACTGCCCAGTGTCGGCAAATCAGGGTGGTTGTGAATCATGTCAATCAGCTTGTCTTTAATTGACATTTCCGCTTCGTATAAAGTACCTGTTCGAGCTGTGCCGGTATCATCCATGGGAGTGCATAGTCATGAAATTTATTTCATCAAAAAAGTATACATTCCGTAAAATTCTGACAATGAAAGAATAGAAGCCTAAAAATACCTTATAGTAAAATTCTGACAATAAAAGAATGAAAGCCTAAAATGTCCTATAATACGTGGCTTTAGTTGGCCACCATCATTTCTGTCTGTCGCAGGCGGCATCCAGGTATTACTCAAATGTCACAACAGTTTACTTTTTCTTCTTCCGTCACCCGGTTGTCTTTTTCCTCCGATTCCAGCGACGCGCTGTATTTTGCGCAATTAGCCCAGCGTCAGAAACCGGTCGCCATCATCGCCGCCAACGCGCTGGATGCACAACGCCTGATGGAGGAGATACTTTTTTTTGCACCTGAATTATCCGTTCATCTGCTACCCGACTGGGAAACATTGCCTTACGATATTTTCTCTCCGCATCACGATCTTGTTTCGGAGCGCCTGGCAACTCTGTATCAAGTCATGACCCGATCCTGCGATCTGTTGATTGCGCCATTGACTACATCGCTGTATCGCATCCTGCCGCGCGAATATCTCGCCGCGCATACTTTATTTCTGGCAAAAGGAGAACGGCTCGATATTCATGCATTGCGCGCCCAGATGTCACTGGCAGGCTACGCGCATGTCTCACAGGTTTTGTCACCCGGCGAATACAGCGTTCGCGGCGGACTGATTGATCTGTTTCCAATGGGCAGCGCGGTGCCTTTCCGCGTCGATTTAATGGATGACGAAATTGATACGATCCGGACTTTTGATGTCGATACACAACGCAGCATCTATCCGGTGAATGACATCCGACTCCTGCCTGCGCGCGAATTTCCACTGGATGAAAAGGGCCGTGCCTGCTTCCGCAGCAAATTCCGTGAAAAATTTGAAGGTGATCCTACCAAAAAGCAGATTTACAAAGATATCAGCAACGGTATTGCTCCAGCCGGAATAGAATATTATCTCCCCTTGTTTTTCGAACAGACCGCAACGCTTTTTGATTATCTGCCGGATAATGCGCTGATCTGTCTGCACCGGGATGTGCGCCCGACACTGGATGAATTCTGGCGTGATACACAATCCCGTTATCAATTATTACGCGCCGATCTTGACCGTCCGCTGCTACCGCCGGAAGAACTCTTCCTGCCGCCCGATGTATTCTTCGGCAGACTCAAAGCCTATTCACGCATCGAAATTCTGCCAGCCAGCGATAAAGATCAGGACACCGCATCCATCTTTAACACCCAGCGATTGCCTGACATACAGGTTAATCGTCATGTCGAAAATCCGCTGGAAAAACTGACTGCCTTCATTCATCGCTTTACCGGCAGTGGCGGCCGGATATTAATCCATGCCGAGAGCATGGGCAGGCGAGAGTTGATGGCCGACTATCTCAATCAATATCGCCTGCATCCGCTCATTTGCGAAAATTACGCGCAGTTTCTCGCCGGCACTGAATCCTTGATGCTATGCGCATCCCCGCTGAATAACGGATTCATTCTGGACGATGACAAACTGGCTTTCATCACAGAAGCCGAATTATACGTAACACATATTCAGGGGAGGCGTGAGAGGGAATCACGCAAAACCACATCAACCGATAATATCCTGCGTGATTTGTCTGAAATCAAGCCCGGCGATCCGGTGGTTCACGAACAGCATGGCATAGGCCGTTATCTGGGACTGGTCAGCATGGATCTTGGCGAAGGTGAACAAGGCGAGCTCAGTGAGTTTTTATCGGTGGAATATGAAGGCGGCGACAAATTATATGTCCCTGTATCTCAACTGCATCTGATTGGACGTTACAGCGGCGCTGCTCCTGAATCAGCGCCATTGCACAGACTGGGTAGCAGCCAGTGGGACAAAGCCAAGCGCAGGGCCATGCAGCAGGTGCGTGATACTGCCGCCGAACTGCTCAATTTATATGCGCAACGGGCGGCGCGGCAAGGTCATGCTTTCAGTCTGAATCAGCATGATTATGAAGCTTTTGCCGAAGGATTCGGTTTCGAGGAAACGGCTGACCAGGCTGCCGCCATCAAGTCCGTTATTGAAGATTTGATTTCCGAAAAACCGATGGATCGTTTGATTTGCGGCGATGTTGGGTTTGGGAAAACCGAAGTTGCTTTACGCGCGGCCTTTATCGCCGTAGCTGACGGCAGACAGGTTGCGGTGCTGGTTCCCACCACGCTACTGGCTGAGCAGCACTTTCAGAATTTTTCGGATCGTTTTGGTCTGATTGCCGCTCAGTGGCCGGTAAAAATAGCCGAATTGTCACGATTCCGTTCAGCCAAAGAACAGAACAGAACACTGCAGGAACTGGCTCAGGGTCAGATCGATATCGTCATCGGCACACACAAACTGCTTCAGAAAACCGTTCAATTCAAGCAGCTTGGTCTAGTCATCATTGACGAGGAACACCGCTTTGGCGTACGTCAGAAAGAGCAACTCAAAAAGCTGCGCGCCGAAGTGGATGTCCTGACGCTGACCGCAACACCGATTCCGCGTACTTTGGCCATGTCTCTCGAAGGTTTGCGCGATTTTTCCATTATCGCCACCGCGCCGCAGCGACGGCTTGCGATCAAAACCTTTGTCAGCAATTTCTCACTGGGAATCATACGCGAAGCTTGTCTGCGCGAACTGAAGCGCGGCGGACAGATTTATTTCCTGCACAATGAAGTCAGTACGATACAGCATATGCAAAGCAAGTTGTCCGAATTATTACCTGAGGCGAGGATTAATATCGCGCATGGACAGCTGCACGAACGGGAACTCGAACATGTGATGCATGATTTTTATCAGCAGCGATTTAATATACTGCTGTGCACAACCATCATTGAAACCGGTATTGATGTACCCAGCGCCAACACCATCATCATCAACAATGCCAACAAATTCGGTCTTGCGCAGCTGCATCAGCTGCGCGGCCGTGTCGGCCGTTCACATCACCAGGCTTACGCTTATCTGCTCGTACCGGACGAACAATCATTGAATGCGCAGGCCAAAAAACGGCTGGAAGCGATACAGGCAATGGAAGAACTCGGCGCCGGCTTTTATCTGGCCATGCATGATCTGGAGATTCGCGGCGCCGGCGCGGTACTGAGCGAATCACAAAGCGGCGAAATGCAGGAAATCGGCTTCAGTTTGTACAGTGCCATGCTGGATGCCGCAATCCAGTCGCTGAAGGCGGGTCGCGAACCCGATATGCAACACCCGCTGGGCATCGCCACCGAAATCAATCTGCATGTCCCCGCCCTGCTGCCGGAAAACTACTGCCAGGACATTCACGAACGCCTGGTTTTGTATAAGCGCATGGCCAATTGCACTGAAGACGAGCAACTTGATGACATGCAGAGTGAACTGATTGACCGCTTCGGCCTGTTGCCTGATCCCGCAAGGGCCTTACTCGACAGCCATCGGTTACGGATTGCCGCAAAACCGCTGGGTATCATCCGTATTGACGCACATGCGGAAAACATTCAGGTGCAGTTTAAGCCTGACCCGCCGATTGATCACGCAAAAATCATCCAGTTGATCCAGAATAACCGCGCATATTCACTCGCCGGCCCCGATCGGTTGAAAATCCGGATTCTCATACCGGATGTGAAAGATCGTGTGCTGCATATCCAGCAACTGATTCAATCACTGCAAATGCATTGAATTTGCTGCGGAACTATTCACCTGAACTTACACTATCCGTCATGACCGGTTCCTGTTTATTCGTATTCATCAACAGGCTGCCAGATACGCACGATGCGCCGGGCTATTCCTCGCTATGCGCGACATTTTCACTCGAAAAACGGTAGCCTGTTCCTCTGACCGTTTGTACCAGATCGTCCTTACCCACTTTTTCCAGCACTTTACGCAACCGCCGGATATGCACGTCAACGGTCCTGTCTTCGATAAACACATGATCCCCCCAGATACGATCCAGAAGCTGTGTTCGCGTATAGACGCGTTCCTGATGCGCCATGAGAAAATGCAACAAGCGGAATTCGGTCGGGCCCAGTTTGATTTCCGTGTATTGAGAACATGAATCATCAGAATAAGCCAGAATGCGATGCGTGGCGGGATCAATTTTGAGCCCTCCGGCTTCAATGACTTCATCCGAAATTTCCGGAATACGGCGGCGCAGTACGGCTTTAATACGCGCGGTCAATTCCCGCGGGGAAAATGGCTTGGTAATGTAGTCGTCTGCGCCTGCTTCCAATCCGGAAATTTTGTCTTCCAGCTCGATGCGCGCGGTCAGCATGATAATGGGTATAACCTGTGTACGCGTGTTACGGCGCAATTGACGGGCAAACTCCAGACCGCTCATGTTCGGCAGCATCCAATCCAGCAAAACAAGGTCCGGCAAAACATTATTGATCATTACGGTAGCCTGTTCGGCATTGCTTGCACAGATTGGCGTAAGTCCTGATTTTTTTAAATTAAATGAAATCAAATCCTGAATTGCAGGCTCATCTTCCACGACCAGAACGGTTATTGACATCAAACAACTCCATCGCATTTTACTCGTCAAAATAGCCGCGGATTTTTTAATATAACGTTCCGCAGTATCGCTAATGGATAATGTTATAAAAATTTGATGACAGTTTTGTGACACATCACGGCATTCTGTAATAAATCAATAAAATAACTGCCTGATGACGATTTTAGATCGATGCCAGATTGCCTGCCTGATGCGTAAAAACTGAAAAGAACACGCTCATGTTCATTGCGCTAAACGACATGCCTGATCATGAAGGAAACGTTAAGGCGAAAGTAACGGAAAAAAGCTGCATCACTTTTCTGCTGAATTGACCGCGAACGCCAGCCAGGCCAGATAAGACCCCAATAAACCGGCGCCGCCAGTGACCAGAATCACTGCAAGACACCTGCCGGCAAATTTTCTGCTAAATAATGTAAATACTCGCGTTGTGGCTGCAAGCCTTCTTGCGATACTTTTTCAATCAACGCTAATACCGCGCGATTCAATGGACAAGGAAAATCACCGGCCAATCGAATCAGATATCCATTATAGGCTTCAATCTCGGTACGATGGGATCCAATGGCAATATCAGGCGCCATTGAACAATAAGTGCCTCGCAATGACGAAAGAAAGAAAATCGTAAAAAATGTAGCCAAAGCCGGATACCTTAAAATCAGGGACACACAGTCAGGGTGAAACGGACCGATGCGGGCCAATGGAATTTTGGCATGATGAAGAATCGCGTAGTTTTCGCTCAATAGGCCGAAAAAAAGTTTTTTGGCCAACTGATTGGTCAGCAATTCTCCGTTATCCACCCCGGCTATTGCTGCCAGGGGAGAAATTGCCGCATTGTACATCAGCTTTGTTGCCTTGTAGGGCCGGATATCCTGCACCATTTCAACAGTGAATAAACCGGCTTCATTGAGCGCTGCCGCCAGTGATTCCAGGTTGTTGCGCTCATCATGGGTGATTATTGACCGCCGTTGTCCGACATAAAGCTTTCCAGGGCGGGAAATACGAGTCACAGGACGGTCACGCTGGCATTCCGACACAAAAGAAGCTATACACTCGCCTGCGTGATCACGTCGTTCCAGCTCCAGATCAAAACCATTCTGTATGGGAATCAGGAAAGTATTATCCGGCAAACGGGCGAGTATTGCAGAATTATCGTAGGTTTTCGTGCACAACAGAACAATGCTCTCCATCGGCGGATCCCACGCATCAAAAGTGATTAACGGAATCCATTGCGTTCCATGGTTGTCAACTTTTACGCCATTTTTCATGCCCTCTGCCACCTTGGTAGAATTTCTGTCCACCAGAATAACAGAATAACCTTTCCGGGAAAGACTCCAGGCCACTACGGTGCCAATACCGCCCGCACCAAGAATATAAATCGGCTTATGATACAAATCAGGCATTTGAATCCCAGAAATTGTTCTTCCCTGCTTGAGCCAGATTCATTACAGCCACCTCAAATGAAATCATATAAAAACCAGCAGTGCATTGTACATGGTAATGATTGATACCACATCGGGGCTGAACTGGAGTGGCCCTGCTGTCGGTCAGTTTCAGCCAGTCTGGTACGATGAATCAAAGCATGCGGAATCCGCCAATGATCAATTCATCGCGCTGTTAACCGGTGGAATAAACGGGTAAATCCGCGAGGCGGATACCTGCCAATCTGTTTTTTTTGAGATCCGTATCCAGTCAAACCCGTCCGCCGTGTTCAAGCCATTGACGGCATTCCTCGGTCAGCGCCTTGTCGCAGGCCGCATCATAGAGTGTCAGTTCTTCAGCGGAAAGCACCTCGCGCCAGCGCCCGTTGGTACCTTTGTGCAGAAAAGTCTTTGCGCCTTCTTTCCAGAATTGACCGCCGCCGGGGGTATATATTTCACCCTGCTGCTTCATGGTGTCAAAGGCAACAGCCTTGAGGATCGCACCCCAAGCATTGTCAGGCACTTCTATTTCGAGAAATGCCGCCATGCGACGAATTTCCCGTTCGGTATCCGCCAGCATGTCGCTGTAGTGAAACAGCGCGATATTGGGCAAATGACGAAAATCCCACCAGGATTGAACATTCGACAGATGCGACCAGTACGGCCAGCCGTCGCTCTCCCATGCAAACGCGCCGCGCGTTATCCAGTTTTTCCAGAAAACATGAATATCGTCCGGTGGCGGCGGAAGCGCTTCCCCCACCCTGCCCGGCAGATGATTCATCAGCATGAAAATCTCTTCCTTCATATTGCTGTAATGATTCCACAGCGACATGAATACATCCCGGGCATCGCGTGCGATATAGAGATATTTGATTTTTTCGTTATACGCAAGACCGTTTAACGGCAGGTGCGTCTTGATAAAACGGCGATGCTGCTGCGCCTGCAAACCGTTCAGGACAACTTCGAGCGGAATAACGCGCATATCCAGCCACGGCGACATTTCAAACGGGGCAGCGGGAAACCGGCCATCCGGAAACAGCAGGTGCGCGACAATGGCCTGTGTCCAGGTTGTTCCCGCCTTGTAGGATGTGGCAATGACGATATCATCATCGCGCGGCGTAAAATAATCCCAGCGCGTGCTGTCCATGTGGTGATTCTGATAAATGTGTGTACGTTGCGGTTGATTTGACATCTGAGTTACCTGTTTAAATGATGGGATGATAGTTGTTGAAAAGCGGTGGATTCAGCTCGACATTGTTCATGCTGCCTCGGTATTCATGCCTGATACTGAAATCATACCATTTTGCCGGTCAGGCGGCGTCATGGCCGATTTCGACGCTGCACTTCGTAAATTCAGCAGAATACCTTCGTGAGTTGCTATTGAAAATGCCTCCGGGATAAACACATCACAGGTTTGCATGCCGTTTTTTACTGCTGAATCGCGCCCGCAGATCGTTCAATCGCTTTTGATGGCTGATCAGGACGACTTCATCATCCAGTTTCAGCTGACTGTCCGCATCCGGCAATATCAGTTCATCCTGCCGGTAAATGCACATGATGCGGCAATCTTCCGGCAATTCCAGCGCACTCAAGGGACCTTCCATCTCCTCATGGACTACAAATGCGTAGACACGCGCGTCACCTTTGATGATCGATGTGATTTCCAGAATATTGCGCCCTTCGATCATGTCCGCGAGGTAGAGCGCGATCGTTCGAGACGGCACCACGATACTTTCGAGCCCGAGTTCTATGGCGATATGATCGAATTCCGGGTCTTCCAGCTTGGTGACAACCCTTTTAAACCCGAGCGACCGGGCGACAAGGCTGGCAATGATGTTCGACTGATCATTGCGGGTAAAACAGAAAACGATCTCGGTGCTTTCAGGATCGATCTCTTTCAGAATATCCGGACGCGTCCCGTCACCATGAATAAAGCCGCAATCCATCTGTTCGGACAAGCGTTCGATTTTCTCCTTGTCAATTTCCACCATGATAATGTCATGACCCTGCTTGCTCAGCGTCCGCACTGTGGCTATTGCGACAGAGCTCGCACCTATGAATGCCATTCTCATACGTTAAACCTCCTGTTAATCCATGTCGCCGGATATACGAGCACCAGCAGCGCGATAAATTCAAGCCGCCCGAGCAGCATATCGAGACACAGCACCAGTTTCAAATGCGCTGGTAACTCAGCACTGACAACACCGCTGCTCAGACCGACGGTACCCGCTGCGGAAACAACCTCGAACAGCGATGCAACCGGCTCGTAACCGGAAAACAGAAAGGCGAACCATGACAAAAAAATCGCCAGAAAATAAAGCATGATGATCAGCAATGCTTTGTTGATCTCATCTATTTCAAGTGTTTTATCCGCAAGATGCGGTTCGATCACGGCATGCGGCGTAGCCGCGGTTTTTTGCAGCAAGTGCAGCAGCACCCGCCAGAAGATTAAAGCGCGATAAAGCTTGATACCACCGGCGGTTGAACCCAGTGAACCGCCCACAAACATGGCGATCATCAGGATCAGCAAGCCGTGATGACCAATCTGCGTCAGGTCGAGCGATGCAAAACCGGCGGTTGTCTGCGCGGAAACCGTCATCAGCATCGCATGATACAGCGCGTCCGCGACCGGCATCTGCGCCTCCCGCACCCAGACAGCGGTCAACAGCAGACCGATACCCAGAATAAAGAAAATGATTGCCCTGACCTGCACATCCTGAAGAATCATCGAAAAACGATAGTGCCGGATGCGGAAATAAAGCATGAACGGCAGCGCGCCAAACAGGCAACCTGAAATAACGCTGCCGGCAACAAACGGCGAATCGAATCCGGCCAGACTGTTATCAAAACTGGAAAAACCGCCCGTCGAGACGGCGGAAAACGCGTGCGTCAGCGCATTGAAAAAACTGGCTCCGGCCATCCAGATCATAGCGGTGCTGACGACTGTCAGCATCACGTAAATCAGCAGGATGCGTCTGGCATACAGCACTGTTGAGCCGACGATATCCTCGCTTTCGTCCAGCTCGACCAGCTTTCTGAGATAAATGCCTGGCCGTAACAGCAGCACAATCGTCAGAACAACAATACCCAGTCCGCCGATCCATTGCATATAGGTTCGTGAAAACAGAAAAGTTCGCGACTGTTGCTGCAAATCAGTCACGACAGATAGGCCGGTGGTGGTAAAAGCCGATACGGTTTCAAACAGCGCATCGATAAAACCAAGTCCAGCGCCCATCACCGGTATGGTCATCACCAGTGGGGAAAACATAAACACCAACGCGGAAATCACAAGACCTTCATTGGTTTGCAGACCGGCTGGCGCGTCGATGCGCATCAGCGGCAACCCGGCTGACAGCAACAGGATTTCGGCGATGACAAAGCGAACGGTAAATTCAAATTCGTTGAAAACCAGTGAAACCAGCAGTGGCAGCAGCATCAGGATAGCAAGCACCGCCAACAGCTGTCCGAGATATTTACCGATCACCGCAACCCGGACAGGCTTCTGCAGTAACGCCGTCCTGTTTCTATAAGCCAAAATAAGTATCCATGAATCGTCCTGTTCATTGATGTGAAGCAGCACACATACCCCATATTATTTTCTCATGGCGCACCTCAGTACAATATTTTTTCCTACTGTTTTGCAATAAAGTTCCGTTCAGCATTTCCCTGTCTCCTGATTTAGGAACAACAATTTACTGCGTGAGGTAACTTAAATGACTATCTTCAAGAAGAGTATCAAGCTATTGGGCTATATTGCCGGAACAACACTTCTATTGGCAGCCACGAGCGCCAATGCAACAGCAATGACTTTTATCGACAAAGTTGATCCAAACCCCGATAAGCTTATCTCCTTTGGCAACAACCTGTCATATAGTTTTTCTCACAGCATTATTACTGATCAGGATGGCGCTGGCGCGTTCTGGAACGGGACATACGGTTTCAACCCGCTCACCGATATCATTACCAGCGCTTCAATTGCACTCAGCTTCAAGGATGAGAGCACGGATAGCGCATCAGAGTCGGTGCAACTGATTTTTGATGCGCAATCATTCGGAACGCAAATGGTTACGAGTGGCGGTGCAACGTATGCCGCCACAATTTCAGGTGAGTGGAATATGCTGTTGAATGACGGCATCCTGAATGTCACGCTGCAAAACGCCGGCACTACCAGCGGCCATCAAGATGACAGAAGCGACTTTCTTTTCCTTGAATCCACGCTAACCGTTAATGTGCGGAGAGAAGGACAAACAGCACGGCAAATTCCGGAACCAGCTTCACTCACCCTCGTCTTCCTGGGTCTGGCAGGGTTTGCTTTCAGTCGTCGTAAACAAGCCGGATTGCTATAGCAGGTTTCTGACAATCCGGATTAATACGCTGGATGGCGTCATCGGAGACTGCATCAGCCCAGACTACAGACTAAACAGCATAAGCCTGGCTGGCGCAAATCGATCCAGACTACTCGCTGGATCGCCGCGCCAGAAGCAGCCCGCCAAGGCTGAACAATCCCGCAATCGTCAAATAAAGGCCAACAATCGATGTGCCTCCGCTCTGGCTGAGCGCCTGCGCGATAATCGGCGCGGCAGCGCCACCCAGAATACCACCCGCGTTGAACGCGACGGATATCCCGGTATAACGCACCCGTGGCGGAAACAGTGACGGCAGCCACGCGCCGAGCGGACCATAAACAAAGCCCATGACAAACAGCGCGAGCGACAATGCTGCCCATACCAGCCACAGCGACCCCGATCCCAGCAGCGGGCCGAATATCAACCCGATACCAATCGTCGCCGCACAGCCCCATACCAACACCCGCCCCGCGCTGGTCGCGTCAGAGCGTATGCCCGAGATGACGATACCGGCCGCCAGGAACAGAATCGCGGCAAGCTGGACAGTCAGAAAAACCTCGCGGTCATACCCCAGGTCGGTAGTGCCGTGAGCCAGCGCAAAAGCGGTCGAAAGATAAAAAATCGCAAAACAGGCGACCACCGCAAAAGTCCCGGCACAAGTGATCAGTGCGTGATTACGGAACAATTCACCAATCGGCACCCGCACAGGCGGCTCCTGCGCCATCGCCTGGGCAAATTCAGGCGTTTCGTTGATTTTCAGACGCACCCACAAACCGAGCCCGACCAGAATGGCGCTGGCCAGAAACGGAATACGCCAGCCCCACGCCAGGAAATCCTCGTCACTCAAGCCCATGCCGATCAGCAGGAACAAGCCATTGGCGGCAAGAAATCCAAGCGGAGCGCCCAACTGCGGCACCATGCCAAACCGCGCCCGCCACCCCTGCGGCGCATTTTCAACCGCCAGCAGCGCCGCGCCCCCCCATTCCCCGCCCAGCCCGAGCCCCTGCCCGAAACGCAGGATGCACAGCAGCAGCGGCGCGACCCAACCGACCATTGCATAGGTCGGCAGGAATGCAATCAGCAGCGTCGATATCCCCATCAGCATCAGCGATGCAACCAATGTCGATTTCCTGCCGATGCGGTCGCCAAAATGACCGAACAATACCGCGCCAAACGGACGTGCGATAAACGCGAGGCTGAAGCTCATAAATGACAACATCAACTGCGCGGCAGGCGAACTGGCCGGAAAAAACAGCGGCCCGAATACCAGCGCCGCCGCCGTTGCATAAATGTAGAAATCGTAAAACTCGACGGTTGTGCCGACCAGACTCGCGACAAGAATACGGCGATGCTGGCGATAGGGGTTGGTCATGAGCGGGTTTCCTTCGCGCTTTTTGAATGGTTATGGATAAAAGCCAAGGTCATTTTTCAATGACCTGCAAAATTCGTGCGAAAGATTAAATGGTTTGTCTGTTTTTGTAAAATGTGGCGACGGATGATGCCGCGCATTGATGCGAGCATCCCAAGCGGGCTGTTGACAGGTACTGGCTTCAGCGTTGCAGGTTGGCGGTGAACCTGCGACCCCCAACACATACAACAATGTTGGCGTTCAGGTTATTCACGCCAACTTACGATACTGCGCATCAATCACGCCGTCAACTGACTCCAGCTGCATGGGTTTATGTTCGGCTGTTTTCACTTAATCAATCTTTTCGAGTTCTTCCCGCAGAACCTTTCTAAGCGTGTCTTCATCGAGCACCCTGGATGCTTTACCAAGATAAGCGCGCAGCGCATCATTAATCAAGGTTTGATAGCCACGGCCCGCGTCATCTACCCGGTTTTTGAATGCTTCCAGCACATCATCATCGATGTAAATCGTGATTCGTGTCTTGCCCTTCTGCGGTAAAACGGCGCCTCGTTTCGCCTTGCTGAAATCATATTCCTTCTTCATATGCACGCCTCTCTTTCCTGGTCGCGGGCCGCGCGGATATAAACCGGATGGTATCCACGCGGTACGTATAAACAACAATCAGAACCCGACCGAGCCCGGTAGGATGTGCCGACCATAATGGAGGCGCATCGGTTGTGTCATTCAACCCCCTCGATATCATAACCTTCATGATTTCCCCAATTCTCGGGATAAACGCCTCGTACAACATAACGATGAAAGCTGGAGTGAGGCCAGTCACTTGCGCATTTTGCCCAGCCATGTTTAACAGGATTCCAATGAATATAATCGACATGCCGGTTAAAATCATTCTGGTCACGTAAAAGATGCTCCCAGAATCGGCGTTGCCATATTCCTCTTTCCCGGCGAGATTTCCGGCTGGTGGAAATGCTTTCTCCTTTTGCGATGTAACGGGAAAAGTAACCTTTCAACATATTCCATCGGGTTGAAAAATCCGCATCGGCCTGTGGCAGCGTCCAGATACAGTGTAAGTGATCCGGCAAAATAACGACGGCATCCATGCGAAAAGGGTAGCGCTGTTTTGTGTATTCAAATGCATTGCGTAGCAAATCGATTTTCTCGATTAATAGCTGATTGGACTTACGTTCGGCAGGATTGACCGTAAAAAACCAGGAACCTCCGGGAATATAGGCACGCCGGTATTCTGTCATTTCGCTTGTTTTCCTGTTTTTAAACTATTTCCTGATTGATGCGCCTCCTTGCGGTCGACACATCCTACCGGGCTATGAACGAATGTATTTCATGGTTCATGACTTTGCAACCCTTTCGTCTTCTTCTCTGCGTGCCACTTCTAACCGAAGGATTTTGCGCATGGTATGTGCGTAAAGAAGCCGGGCAGCTACGGCGGCTACTGTCAGCGTTAGAACAAGAACTACAAGAACGAATACGGGCCAGATATGAAGATACTGAGGCAGGTTTACGAGAGTGGTTGAAGACATTAGAGCTGCCGCAATTTGAAGAACAAACGAGGCTAGAAGCAGCAGCGCACCAACTACGTATTCTGATCTCTGAGCGGCTAATGAAGATGCCAGGGGTTCGCTGAAGTCCCAGAACGGGGTAGCCTGAATCAGTATTTTCTCGGACGTATTGGAAGCGTTACCAATGCAAAAGAAGATGGCAGAAGCAAACCCTACCGTTGCAGCAGCTAGCGTAATGGCAAGTTGCTCGGTCACTGTGAAAACCCCTTACGTAACATAAGCGACATTTTGTCTAACAACCTCTCCGGCAATGTCGCATAACCATAGTAAATATTCATTAACATTCTAAATTTTAACTTATGTCTCCATTAAATTTAGTGTAGTAGGGTGCCATTAAGCGTAGCGCAATGCACCGATAGCCGTTGAAGGACGGCCAAACACGGTGGATTACATTTCACCAATCCACCGTGTCCATACGCTACTTCATCACCCGATAGTCCGCCACCAATCTGAATTCGCCGCCCGGCGCGACGCCGATTACGTCATCTGCTGCGTTGGTGGTTTCGACGCAGATGACGTGCTGATAGTCGGTGTCTTCGAGGTCGGCCATTTCTCTGGCGATTTTTTCCCAGGGATTCCACACCACGGCGGTTTTGTTGCCTTGCGACAGGATCTGGATGCAGCGGTCAAGCGCTTTGTCGTC
>JAJSDU010000012.1 GCA_028577615.1 Nitrosomonas sp. | reverse complement strand
AACACTTTGAGCCTGCCGGAAGAAGCAAAACAGTCTAAATTTGCCGCGCTGGTACTGGCCGCGGATCGTACGGCATCCGATCCGATTACCCGGCATACAGGCGCTGCGTGCAAAGCTTTTGCCAGCGTGGGCGGAGAGCCGATGATCATGCGCGTGCTGGATGCGCTGACGGCGTGCGATCAAATTGATACTGTCGTATTGTGCGGCCCGCCGAAAGCACGGCTCGCGGATTGTCCACCATTAAAACAGCGTATCGATTCCGGGGAAGTGGCCTGGCTGCCGAACAGGGAATCACCCAGCCGCAGCGCAGAACACGGTCTGAGTCATCTGGCCGATGATACACCGGTGCTGCTGACAACCGCGGATCATGCGTTGCTGACGCCGCAGATTGTGCGGCATTTTCTGACCGAATCGCTGAAAACCGATGCTGATGCCACGGTGGGCGTGGTTACCGATGTCCAGATGTCGGCGGCGTTTCCTGGTGCAAAGCGCACCGTTTTCCGGCTCCGCGATGGCGGTTTTTGCGGCTGCAATCTGTTTACCTTCAAACCGCAGGGACGCAAACTGATTCATTTCTGGCAGCAGGTCGAGGATTTGCGTAAAAGACCCTGGCGGCTGATGGCCCGGATCGTCAGTCCCGGCGTGGTGCTGTCGTATGTGTTCGGCCGCTTGTCGCTGGCGCATGCGCTGGATACTCTGGCCGCCCAATCAGGCGTGCGTGTTAAACCAATTCTGCTGCCCGATCCGCGCGCAGGTATTGATGTCGATAAGGTCGAGGATTTATTGCTGGCTGAATCCATTGTCAATAAAGCGCCCGTTTCATTGTTTCAGCGTAACGGCCTGCGGTGAGCCTGTGGTGATCGATTTTCAGAAATGACGGCGGACAGGGCGTATGAGAGTCATTGATCGTTACATCACGCGTGAACTTGCGTTGCCGTTCATCGTCGTTATTTTTATTCTGGTCGGCTTGTTTGCCAGTTTCAGCAGCGCGCGCCTGCTTGCCGGCGCTGTGACCGAATCACTCGGTCTGGCCGCGCTCCTCAAGCTGGTCATGCTGAAAACGCTGATCGCGCTGGAGGTGTTGATACCGGTGGCGCTCTATATCGCGATCATCAGCGGCCTGAGCAGATTAAACAGAGATCAGGAACTCAACGTGCTGCGCGCTTCGGGTGTCAGCGGAAAGCGCATTGTCCTGATCGTATTGATGGTGGCGATACCCGTAGCGGTCATCAGCGGCATGCTGTCATCTTATGTGCGTCCCTGGGCTTACGCTGAAAATTATATTCTCGATGCACAGGCGGAAGCGGAATTGAATACGAATCGCTTTCAGGCCGGGCGTTTCTATGGCAGCGAGCGCAGCGGCAGAGTTGTTTACGTGCAAAGCAAGGATGAAGTGAACAAGGAAATGGGTAACATTTTTCACTATATCAATACACCGGATGTCAGTGAAATCATCATCGCCAGAAAGGCGGAGCAGGTGCACCCGTCGCGGGAAGCGCGGCCGACAATCCTGCTGACCGAGGGCTATCTGTATCAGTTATCGCATACTGCAGTCAAAGATGACATGATTCAATTCGAGCAGTTGACGTATTTTACCGACAGCGAGCTTGCGCTGCGTTACCGCCGCAAGGCTGCGCCGACCCGGACGCTCTGGGAATCCGAGGAACCCTGGGAAATAGCGGAATTGCAGTGGCGGATTTCCCGTCCGCTTGCAACCCTGCTGCTGGCCTTGATTGCAGTGACGTTTATTCAGACCGTGCCGCGACAGGACAAGGCAACCCGGAACTATCTGCTCGCCGCTGTGGTGTTTGCCGTGTATTACAATCTGAGCGGTCTGGCGAAAAACTGGGTGGAGCAGGGTGTCGTCAATACCACCATCGGCGTCTGGTGGCTTTATGCGCTGATGTTTGTCGCCCTGCTGTTGTATGCCTTGAAGCCCGGACAGAAATTGCTATCGCTGCGATAATGATTATTTATCGCTATATTGCTATTCAGGTATTGACCGGTCTGGTGATTGCAACCGCTGTTCTTCTGCCGCTGTTCAGCTTCTTTGATCTGCTTGATCAGCTGGATGACGTCGGTAAAGGCACTTACCATACGGTCGATGCGTTCATGTATACCGTGATGTTGCTGCCGCGACGGTTTATCCAGATCGCGCCGTTTATTGCGCTGCTCGGCACGGTTGCGGCGCTTGGTGCGCTGGCGGTCAATTCCGAACTCACTGCGATGCGCACGGCAGGTTTTTCGCCGCTGCAGATCAGTCTTGCGCCGGTGGCTGTCGGCATTATGTTGATAGTGCTCATCGCCGTGCTCGAACAGTTTTTTGCGCCGCAGCTTCAGCAAAAAGCCATTTCAAACCGGGCAGTGGCGCTGAATCAGACAGCCGAGCTGGGGCAGGGGCTGGGTATCTGGACGCGCAATGAACGGAATATACTGCGTATTGGTTATATGCTGCATGCGAAAGAAGCCGCGGACATCGAAATTCTGCGTCTTGATGCATCTGGCTTCCTGCAGGCGCATGTGCAGGCGGATTTTGCCGATGTCCGCAGCGACGAACCCTGGATATTGCGCAATGTCGTGATCCGTCAATTTTCCAAAGATGACATCAGGATCGCCCGTTTCAATAAACTGAGCTGGGATTCGTTTCTCGATCCGGAAGATATCGCGACCCTGACCAAACCGCCGGAGAGTCTTTCACCGTATGAATTGGTGCGTCATGTCGATTTCCTGCGCAACACCGGCCAGGATGCCGATTCCTATGCGCTTGCCTTGTGGCGTAAAGCGGGCAGCGGTTTATTGACCATAGCCATGTTGATGCTGTCGATTCCGTTTGTCTTCGGTTCGATCCGTTCCGGCCTGGGCAACAAGCTGGTCCTGGCGGCGTTAATCGGTGTCGCCGTTTATCTGCTCGACCAGATTCTCGCCAATGCGGGTCTGCTGTTACGCCTGGATCCCGCGTTTGTCGCGCTCGCGCCGAGCGTGATGCTTATTGTTCTGGCCATTTTCTGGCTGAGAAGAATTTTTTAAACCTTCTGTATTGTGTAGTAGCATGTATCCAATATCAGGGATGCCTGATACGCATCATTTCCGAAATCAGAAATAGAATTCCAGTCAATGGATGACACATGTTAAAACCGACTTACATTTATCTTACCGGTAAAAGCGAAATCAAAGTCTGGGGCTTGACCGGGCGCGAGCGTTTGCAGCGCATGATCAAACCTATTGAGAACGCCAGGCTGACCGAGAAAATAGAAACGCTGCCTGAAAATGCATCTTTATTGATTCTGAATGCGGATTACTTATTTGACGCCAGGGTATTGAACGCCCTGCTGTCGATCAAAAATCAAATGGCGCTATACAGCCATGACAAACGGCTGGTCGCCATGCGGGTTTTGCGTGAGCAGGGCGCGCGTTATCTGCAGCTGTTTGAACGGCAGAATAAAGACAATATTCTGGTTTCAGCCCTGCCGGGGTACGCGCTGGATGATCTGAAAATCGACTTTCAACAGAATCTGAAGAAAAAAGATCCGCCTTATATTCTGCCGATTAACGAACGTAATCGTAAACGGCTGGAAAAAGAATTGTTTGCGGGCTCGTATAAAGGCGTTACTGATCTGGTAACCAAATGGGTCTGGCCGTTGCCGGCTTACTGGTGCACGCATCTGTGCGTGCGCTATGGCTGGAAGCCAAATCATGTCACATGGCTCAGCGTGGTGTTTGCGATTCTGGCGGGCGTTGCTTTCTGGTATGGTTTTTTTGCTGCCGGATTGATCATGGGCTGGTTCATGACTTTTCTGGATACCGTGGACGGCAAACTGGCCCGGGTGACAGTCACCTCCAGCCGGTTGGGCGACGTGCTCGATCACGGGCTCGATATTATCCATCCGCCACTCTGGTATCTGGCCTGGGGTCTTGGTCTGGCGGGTACGCTGACGCCTGCCGGCAATCTGGAACTGCTGATCTGGCTGATGCTGCTGGGTTATATCGGCGGGCGTTTGTGTGAGGGGGCATTCCAGTACTGGCTGGCAAAATTCGACATGTTCATCTGGCGAAAATTTGATTCGTTCAACCGCCTGATTACCGCGCGGCGCAATCCTAACCTGATTTTACTGACGTATGGCTGGTATATCGGGCGGCCAGACCTGGGGTTGTTGCTGGTCGTCGCCTGGCATCTGATTTCGACCGCGATACTGTTTGGCCGTCTTCTCGCCGGCTGGCAGGTGTCGCGGAAGGAAGGCCGCTTACGCTCATGGTTGCAGGACATCGACCCGGCGTGTGACCGTGACCAGCTTGCGGTGAAACTGTTTACTCGCGCACCGGTTGATCCGGGAAGGATCTAATATGCCGTACAGCGCCGAAAGATTGCGTGATCAAGCCGGATTGATCTGTTCATGACCATTTCATCAAATGCTGCGCCAAATATGGAGCGGCTGAAATCCGGATTTTCCCGGGTCGGCCTGTTGCTGAATCCGATGAGCGGTCAGTTGAAGAAACGCGGGGACGCTATTTTCAAGGCGGCGGAACAGATACCCAATGGCATGATCCGTCAGGCCAGCGACGCGGCGGGGTTTGTCACGGCTGCAAACCATCTGCTCGAATCCGGTATCGATTTGCTGGTGATTATTGCCGGGGACGGCACATCGCACGCGGTGCTTGGCCACCTGTTTGCGACGGTGCCGGAAGCGGACTGGCCGGTGCTGATGATCGTGCCGGGCGGTACGACCAACATGACGCCGCTCGATCTGGGCATGCGTGGAAAACCGGAAGAAATTCTGCGCCGGCTGGCGCGTTATCTGCAAGGCGCCGGTGAACCGGTTCCCGGATTGATTCAGCGTCCGGTATTGCGTATCGAGCAAAATGGACAGCATACGGTTTATGGCATGTTTTTTGCTGCCGGTCTGGTCGCGCGCGGTGTCAAATTTTCACGCAGCAGCATCAAACAGGTCGGCATTACCGGCGGTGTTTTTACATTCCTGGTTATGATGCGCTCACTGGCCGGAATGATTCTGGGTGGCAATCATGGGACATGGGCGCCGGTAGCGATGACCATAACGCGGGAAAATGGCGAACAGTCACAGGGCACGTATCTTTTTGCACTGGTCAGCGCGCTGGACTGCCTGTTGTTGAATCTGCGTCCGTACTGGGGAAAGGAGGCGGCGCCATTGCATATCACCTGGGTTGATCAGCAGCGCAAAAAACTGTGGTGTGCCCTATGGCCGCTGGTGACCGGCCGCGGTCATCTGCTCAAGGCGCAGGACGGTTATCACAGTCATAACGCCCGCATGCTGGCGCTGCAATTGAATGATGAGTATATCGTTGACGGTGAGCTTTACCGCTCTGTTGATCCTGACGAACCGCTGCGCATTACAGCGACCCGGCCTGTTTCATTTCTTGTGCTCTAGGCTGAAATAACAATGACACCTGCCGCATCCACTTCGAACGAATATCCACCCAAGGCATTGCTTGACGTAGTCGCCGAACACAGTGCGCGCCCGGTATCTTCGGACTTTCAGGCGCTTGTGCAGGCCTTGCTTGAGGAATATAAAACAGCCGTTGATGCGGTGATTCTGTATGGTTCCTGTTTACGTTCCGGTGCACTGGACGAAGGTGTTGGCGACCTGTATGTGCTGGTTAACGATTATCGCGCCGCCTATGCCAAACGCTATCTGGGTATGCTGAATGCCTGGCTGGCGCCCAATGTGTTTTATATTGAAGTGCCCCACCAGGGAAGGATATTGCGCGCCAAATATGCGGTCATATCGACACCGGATTTTGAGAAAGGCGCGCGTTACTGGTTTCACTCGTATATCTGGGCGCGATTTGCGCAGCCCTCGCGTCTGTTATTTGTGCGCGATGAGGCAAGCCGGCAGCGTGTATATCATGCACTGGCCTGTTCGGTGACGTCGTTTCTGGCGGCGGGCGGCAAAACGCTGGAAAATGCTGCATTCTCTGTCGACGATATCTGGACACGGTGTCTGATGCTCAGTTATGCGGCGGAATTGCGTCCCGAGAGCGAAACGCGCGCACGCCATCTGGCTGAATATAATCATGCCGATTTTGCACAGTTAATGCACGCGGCTTCTCCTGCGTTGAGCGCAATTTTCACCCAGCAACCGGATAGTGAGACTTATCTATGCCGCAATCACGCCAGGACACGCCGCCTTGCCGTATGGCACTGGCGTCTCAGACGCTGGCAGGGGCTTGTGCTGTCGATTTTGCGCCTGTCCAAGGCCACACTGACCTTTCGCGACAGTCTGGACTATGCGGCCTGGAAAATAGAGCGGCACACCGGCACGCGCATCGAGATTACACCGCAGGCGCGGCGCTTCCCGATTATCTGGGGATTGAAAGCCCTGTGGCATTTACTGCGCCGCAGTGCGTCGCGATGATTCATGAGTCAGTAAAACAGTTATTCAATTCAACAACAATAATGGAGTGAGCCATGAACAGATCATACTTGTTTATTGCATTGATATCGGTGCTCGCGCTCGGCGCATGTTCCACCCTTTATTACGAGGGTCTTGAAAAAATAGGTATTCCTAAACGAGATGTCATGGTGCATCGTGTGGAAAAAGCGCGGGACACGCAGGAAGAAACCAAGGAACAATTCAAATCCGCGCTGGCGCAGTTTACTGCCGTGACCAATTTTCGCGGCGGTAATCTTGAAAGCGTGTATACCCAATTGAACGATGAGTATGAAGCCAGTGTCCGCAAAGCGGAAGAAGTCCGCAGCCGTATCGAAGACATCGAAGATGTGTCTCAGGCTTTATTTGCGGAATGGGAACAGGAAATTACCCAGTACAGTAACGCCAATTTCAAGCGCAGCAGCCAGGATAAGCTGAATGCGACAAAAAGACATTATCAGCAATTGATCACCTCGATGAAAAATGCCGAGGCAAAAATCGCGCCGATTCTCACTGTGTTCAAGGATCAGGTTATGTTTCTAAAGCATAATCTGAATGCGCAGGCGATTTCATCATTGAAAGGTGAACTGGGCAACATCGAATCCAATGTGTCCGTTTTGATCGCTGCGATGGAAAAATCAATCAATGAAGCAAATGCTTTCATTAATACCATGGAGAAGAACTAGTACCGCTTCTATTCAGCTGTTATTCATAGTGACCGGCCTACTATCTGATCATGCAACTGGACTATGATCAGGAGAAATACCATGAATACGAAAAAAATGCTGACCATGTTTGCCATCGGCGGATTGCTTCTTCTTGGTGGATGTGTGGCGACACCCTATTATGGCGGCGCCGGTTACTACGGCGGTGGTTATTATGGCGGTTCAAATTATTACGGCAGAACCGGTTACGGCTATGGCTTCCAGCCCGCACTTCGCAGCAGCATAATTTTCTCGGGTGGACATAGACACCATCACGGCGGACACGGTCATTTCCGTGGCGGGCACAAACATTCCCACGGCGGACATGGCCACTTCGGCAGAGGACATCATGGTGGCGGCGGTCACGGCCATTTTGGTGGCGGTCACCGGGGCGGCCGTGGAGGAGGACATCGTCATTGATTATCGATCGGCGCTATAAAAAAACGGCAGGGTGCATTAACAGCCAGTTAAACGCATCCTGCCGCAGTCATGATGCGCATCGCGCATTAGCACCCGGTTTTTATTACTCATTTTGCCTTCTTCCCGCAAGGGAAGCTGTTGCTGCGAATTTTGAACCTAAAAACCTCGGTTGAATGGGGTTTAGAGTGCGTTGATTTTTATTTCCGGCAAGGCGCGATGAGGCGTAATAGCGCGTTATTACAACGAATTGCAACGCAGCCAGAATTAAAAAACGACGTGCTATAAATCCCATCGTGCGACTCACCATTTGGATGAGCGGGTATTGTTCAGGTTATTCAATTTATTCATGCTGTTAGCCATTCCGGATAACAGTCAACTGAGGTTTCTAGGTTGAAGTACACGGATAACCATTTCCCGGGCTGCGCTATTTCAAAAGCGCGGCGTTATCAAACGGCTTCAAGGATTAAGTTTTTGCCGCTCTTCTTGGCGCGGTACAACGCTGCGTCCGCCCGTTTGAAAACCGCTTCCTGTGTCTCATGATCGCCGCATTCCGCGATTCCCGCGCTGAAAGTGATTAACAGTCTGTTGTTTTCATGCAGAAAGTAATGTCTGGTCAGGTTGCGCCGCACGCGGGATATTATTTCAATGGCAGTTTTTAAATTTGTATCGGGCAGCAGCACAACGAATTCTTCGCCGCCATACCGTGCGACGATATCGTCGGCCCGCGTGGCGGTTTTTATCGATGCGATCAGAAACCGGATTGCATCATCACCTACCTTGTGGCCGTGAGTATCGTTGAGTTTTTTGAAGTTATCGATATCCAGCAAAGCGTAACATAAAGGCTGTTGCAGTCGTTTTGCGCGCGCGATTTCACGTTCAAACGCAAAATCCAGACCGCGGCGATTCAGAACGCCGGTCAGATGGTCTTCATGAATCTTTTCACTGATATGCTGTAGCTCGGATTCCAGTTGATTGATTTTTTCCTGCGCGGCTTCCACTTCCGCCCGGGCGGCGATAAATCCGCTGCGGTAATGCTGCGCTTTTTCCTGCATTTTACGGGTTTCATTCATGATTTCCACGTGCAGCTCATTCAGCGCTTGCAGATCTTCGGTTTGATTGATCCGATTCGCGCAGTCCTTGATTTTATCGTTGAAATCTCCGGTCTCATCGGATAATGCTTCAATATTACCGATAAGGCCGGTGATCATTTGTTTTAAAATTTCCCTCGAATCACTCAGGTTACGCTTGATAGCGTTCTGTCTTTGCAGAATTTCCTCGAGCTGAGACTCTGCCTGAGCAATTGATCGCTGACTTAATGGCCGGGACATGGTTTCATGCAGTTTTGCGATCTGGTCTTTAACCCATTCATCCTCAGTCAATAATTGCCGGGTGCTTTCAATAAGCTTGTGGAGCAGACGAAGCAAGCCGCGTTGTAACTTTGTGCTATCTTCGATACTGAACTCGAACTTTTCAAGATACTGTGTGTAATCGTTGATAAAATGTTCCATTTTTTGCTTACTCTGAACGCGGCGGATTTCCTGCGCCAGATCGTTTGTTTCTTTGGTAAACGCCGGATCAGCAAGTGGCATGGTTGCCACATGCTCGAGAATATGCGCCAGCAATTCCGGTAGCTGACCCATGAATTGGCGCTGTAAAATGGAATTCTGCGGTGAGTGCACAGGATTGAGTGCTTTGTCAACTGTGCCTGTGGATTCGGCTGGTGTTATTGATGGATCAGCGTTATCCTGCACCAGCACTTCAATTTTGCCGCCCGCATCTGTCGCCAGAATTTTCCATGAATCAATCAAGGTGTGAATTTTGTCCTGCAGTTCCGCTGGATCATTGGAAAACCGTGACAAAACGTGTTGTAACTCTTCCCACTTTCTGGCAGTGTCCAGAAGATTGCCGTGATTTGCGTCCAGTTGTTTTAGAAGCAGTTCAATCGTTTTGTTCCATGGGATTCCGGTGTTTTGCGGTGTTTTTCTGACTGAGGAGCCAATCTTGTCATTTGGAGGAATAACTCGGCTCAATAAAGTTAATTTATATTTTTCCCAGTCATGGTCCCGGATTGCCCGTGCAAGGGTATTGGAGAAGTTAATGAGTTCCTGGGAAGATCGCGGAATTTCAGTGGCAAGCTCGGAGAGTAATTTTTTTGCATTTGCGCACATCAGATCATTACCGTTACCGGTAATTTCATCGTATATCTTTTGATAGTTGTCGGGTGTGGGGGGGATTTTTAATGCGGCCAATCGCTGCAGGGCTTCGCGCGCTATTGTGGAAGGAGATGAATCTTTCAAATTTTTCAACATCGTTCACTGCCTTGTTAGTGGTGCATTTATCATGTCGATACGCTCATACAATAAACATCGTCATGCGGAAAGTATAAATAAAGGCCTGTTTATTCCAAGCGATAAACAAATCTAAAAAACGGTCTTATATTTTCTTCCCTTCCGGCGCCTGTTACACTACAAAGAGCATCGCGTGGAATTACGCTGCGGATGAATCGGGTGATCTGATTGAGCGTGGTTTTTATGTATCCTGCAGTGGAAAAATAACGCGTTGCCTTGTTTTTTTAATTCTTTGCCGTTTATGCATAATCCATTCTTCAGGGAAATCGTTTCGATCGCCAGTACTACCCACTGGCTACCACCTGTGCGCGAACCGGAACCCTGGTATAAATCGCGCAGATTAGTCATTTTTATCGTTGCGTTCCTGGTCTGTGTCGTACCTGCGATGATCTATGTTTTTAGCCGGCCAGCGGTGTATCTCAGCTATGCTACGCTGTTGACAGTAGCTAAAACAGCCATTGATCAATCGAGTAACGATGCGGACATTCAGCATGTCGCCATCCAGAGGCAAATCCTGCTGGGCGCCGAGTTACTCGCGGAGACTTCCCGCCGGTTGAAATCCGGGAATTATGCCGGCGTTTCCATCGACCTGAATCCAGACGCTGTTCGCCAGATGCTCGACGTTAGGGCTGTTGCGGAAACCAATCTGGTTGAAATGGCCGCCGAAGGCCCTGATCCGGAACTGTTGCCAGTGCTGATTAATACCTGGATTGATGTGTATCTGGACGCGAGAGCAAAAGAGGTGTCCCGTCTGTTGGGCGATACCACGCAAATTTTGCAAAGTGAACTGGATAGTCTGTTGGAAAAAATCAGCATCATGCGTGCCGAGCTTGAACAATTCAGAAGACATAACGATATTGCATCGATAGAACGGGAAGAAAATGAAGCGCTGGCGCGCCTGAAGGGTCTGAACGAATCGCTCAATGTCGCCAGCGAAGAAGAAGTCAAGGCAAAAGCCCGGCTCGATGCGATCAATAAGGCAATAGCGCGCGGTCAGGCGGTGGTGCCGCAGGAAGACACGCGAACACTCAGTCTGCTGGAAAGCCGCGCGCAGGAATTGCGTGAAGAACTGGGCGATCTGAACCGGCGTTATACGCAGGAATTTCTCAATCTGTCGCCGACATTGAAAGTGATTCCAGAGCAACTCGCATTACTGGAAGCCGAAATCAAGCGCATGCGCCAGCAGGGACAGGCTGTGGTACTGTCCGATGCCGAGCAGGAGTATGCCGCGGCACGGCAGGCTGCCCGTGAAATCCGTGCGCAGCTCGACGCACATAAAGCAAAGGCGTCTGAATTTTCGTCGCGATTCGTTGAACATGAAGCGCTGCGGAGCGATCTGGAAGGACTCGAGTCGCTTTATCGGGAAGGGCAGGAAAGGCTTGCTCAGATTGAGGCCAGATACTCGGGAAAATACCCGCAGGTTGATGTGATTGAGCGCGCTTTTCTGCCTGGCGCGCCGATTGGCCCGAATTACTGGCTCGATGCGGTGATCGCGGTTGCCGGCTCCACGCTGTTCAGTCTGTTCTGTGTCTGGTTGAGTGAATTTCTGACCCGCAAAGCGCCGCTCGAATCGGCAGTTAACCTTGCCGGCATTCCGCTGTATGAGCCGGATCTGCTGCCCGGTGCGCGCGGAAATGTGTTGCGTCCAGTCACGGTATTGCCGCATCAGCATCCCGTCCTGGACAGCCCGCAATCCCGTGAATTACCGGTTGAACAAGTCAGCGCGCTGTTCAATAGCGCCGGCAACAGGGAAAAACTGCTGATTGCGCTGCTGTTAAGCGGCCCGTCTCTGGAAGAAATTGCCGCCATCAGCAGGCTGGATATCGATACCGGAAACGGAAAGCTGATTATTCATGGCATCTCACCCAGAACCCTGCCGCTCAGTCCGATAGCGCAATCCCTTTTTGCCAATCCAGCCTGCCATTTGATCACCCCATCCGGCGAGCCGCTGACATCAGCGGATTTGAATGCCCTGCTCGCCTGTGCGGTCAGCGATGCCGGATTTTCCGGAGCGGAGGAAATAACCGCCGATACTTTGCGGCAGACGTATATCATTTACCTGGTGAAACAGGGAATCCGGCTTGCCGAACTCGAAAGCATCATGGGATACCTGCCACCGACCGAGCTCTCGGCATACGCCGCTTACAGCCCGCCTGGACGGAAACGTCCGCTTGAAGAGATCAACCTGCTTTATCCGGGATTGCGGGGCGTTGCGTTTTAAGCAAGAATCGCTGAAATCGCGGGTACTGATTATTGGTTCAGAACTGTTGATGAATCAGGAAAAATCACCCTTTCCCAACAACTTGAAAGTTCCCTTTTCAAAACCATCTGAGAATCGTTCCAAGGAGATGATGGGTGTGATAAAAAAACCGGATTTTAAGCTGTGACGAAGGGTATACTTGATTTTCATTCATGAAAAAAGAAGAGTGCCATGAGCTGGGTAACTGAATGCGGGTCATGTTGTTTTTTGCTCAATCAGTAATTGCCGCGCATGAGCGGACGAGAAAGGAGTTCCACGATGAAACCGGTTGTGATGATGTTTGCGGGGCTGGCGTTACTGGGATTAACTGCCTGCTCCAGTACAGGGCCAATTCTGTATCCCAACGCGCATTATCAAGCCGTGGGGCAGAATATCGCCGAACAGGATATTGAATATTGCAGGAAAATGGCTGAAGCAGCCGGAGCCAGGGAAGGTGGCGGCACAGCGGAAAATATTGCGACAACCACCGCCATGAGCGCCGGGATGGGTGCGGCAAGCGGCGCGGTTGGCGGCGCTATTTCCGGCTCGGCGGGTACGGGTTCGCTGATTGGCGCGGCAAGCGGCGCTACCTGGGGTTTGCTGAGAGCAATTTTTCAAACGTCCAGACCGCAACCCAGTCAGGCCTATGTCAATTTCGTACATCGGTGCTTGCAGGAAAAAGGTTATGAAGTAACCGGCTGGCAGTAGCCGCAAATCATGGGCAGCGCCTTCTGGTCGATCAACCGGGAATATGAGAACGTTCCGATTCCGATGTAATGCCTGACTGGTCTGCAAAAGCGCCCCGCTGCCGGGGCGCTTTATACTGGACACTGAAATCGAGTTTCCTGAAGTTACTTCAATGCGATGGGGGCGATATCAAATTTCCGGATTGATTTCGGCAGACCGCTTCTTTTATCCGGATTCCTGACGTCCCATGCATAAACTTTCATTTTTACCGATTGCCCGTCCCGGTAAAAACCGGCCGTCATCAGATGCTCAGTCGTCCTCGGTCTCGGAAAACGCAAGTCCCACCATTTGTTTTCCGTGGTGACCGTTCCAAGATAATCAATCGGGTTGGCGGGAACGCCGGGTACAGGCGCGACCGGGAACGTTTTGCTGGAAGTATCGGGTTTGCTTGCCGCATAACCATTAAGTTCCGAGAGGTTTGAAATCGGTGAGGCAATCACTTCGATCAGCTTGTTTCCGCTGCCGCCGATGATGACCTGGGAAACCCGTCCAAAGTGTACATCACCCGCCAGTACGACAATGTCATGACCGCCGTTTTGCAACGCAACAATGAGTTCATTGTATTGCGGCCAGTCGGGCAGGTTTTTGTCGTTGACGTCTCCCTTTCCGGCGATTAACGGTTGCGGGATGACGAGCACGCCCGGGCCGGTCAGCTGTTTTATCCAGTTCAGCAATTGCTGGAAAGAAGCGTCGGACATGAAGCCGTTTTTTGTCCGCTCAGATCGCAAATCCGCGATACAAAAGGAAATATCATTGCCAATATTGAAAATCCGCAGCGTCTGGATCTGCTGAACGATTTGCACGCCTCTCTTCGCCGCTGCTTCCCATCGTTTCTTGAAGGCTTCATCATGCTGCAATGTGGTCAGGTAGGGATTGATGCCTTTCAGAAACGGATAATTGTTCCAGTATTCATGGTCATCGGCCAGCATCCAGGTACCGCCGCGGCGCAGGATGCTGCGCATCAGATCCCAGCTTTCCGCGTAATCGTCGGCAATACGATCCTGGCAATCATCCTCACTTAATGGATACCATCCGAGCCCGATATCGAGATAAACCTGGTCTCCGGTCAGAAATTTGATGTCCGGCCTGTACTGGTGATGATGGTACAATGCCTCGAATGCTTGGCCGGCTCGGCCTCCGTCATGCTTGGTGTAGAAGCATGAACCGAGTCCGACGGTAAACGGACGGTCGTCAGCAGCAGGTAATGACTGGGGCAGTGTGGTCAGAAAAGATTTTTCCAGCAATTCCCATTCATGTTCCACGCGCGATTCGAATTCAACGATGTAATCCTGCCCGGGTTCGAGTCCGTCAATGATTTCCACTTTGAAAAAGCGCTTATCCAGGCGATCGAAAGGTCTTTCCCAGACATCGCCTTGTTCTTTCATATGGGCGATGGTTTTGATGATTTCTCCGGTTTCATTTTTCCGGTCGGTTTCGGAATTAACTTTTCTGACAATCAGCCGCCAGTTATGCGGTTTTGCCAGCGAAGGCAGTAACGCGCCGACCCAGATCTTGACGGATGTCGTTGTGACTTCATGTACAACCAGAACGTAACGGCTGGTCAGTCTTTTGCCCATGGTCTATCCTCCTTGATAAGAAAATCGGTGGTTTGTGCGCTCTGCATCGTGCTGACATTTGCATTGATTGTATTTTGCGCCATATTGGCGAAACGAACAACCCTGTCGCGGGAGCACGATAATCAGGATCAGACTGGAAAAGAAGAGGTGCTTGAGCCGTTCTGACAGCCCGCCAATCCCCGTCAGTTTAATGGATTCGGAGAGAGATTTCAGGCGCAGACGGTTTCCGCGGTTAAGATGGGGATTGGGTAATCGTGGTTTTGCTGAATTTTTGCGTAAAGACAGCATGAAGATTGCAGCAGGCAGTGTGGCAATGTTACGGGAACATTGTCACACTGTTCTGGATTCTGACTAGAGCGCTTTAACCATATTTTCAACGACTTTCTTGGCATCGCCAAAAATCATCATGGTTTTATCCATATAGAACAGATCATTGTCCAGACCGGCATAGCCTACGCCCATGCTTCGCTTGACAACCATCACCGTACGGGCTTTATGCGCATCAAGGATGGGCATGCCATAGATAGGGCTTCCAGGAACATTGGCCGCAGGATTGACAACGTCATTTGCACCCAATACCAGTACGACATCGGTATTTGCAAAATCACTGTTGATCTCGTCCATTTCAAGCACCTGTTCATACGGAATTTCCGCCTCGGCCAGCAGGACATTCATGTGACCCGGCATGCGACCTGCAACCGGATGAATAGCGAAGCGCACATTAACGCCTTTTTCATGCAGCAGTTCCGCCAGTTCCTTGACAGCATGCTGGGCTCTGGCGACAGCCAGGCCATAGCCAGGGATAATGATAACGCTGTCCGCGTTTCCCATCAGGAATGCAGCATCTTCAGCGCTGCCGCTGCGATAGGTTTTTTGTGTGCCGTCATCAGTTGCCGCCGCAGTGCCGCCATCACTCCCAAAGCCACCGAGAATGACAGACAGAAAGGGGCGATTCATGGCCTTGCACATGATGTAGGAAAGGATTGCCCCGGAGCTGCCCACCAATGAACCGGCGATAATCAGCATCGGGTTACCCAGGGAAAAGCCGATACCGGCTGCAGCCCAGCCGGAATAGGAATTCAGCATCGATATCACAACAGGCATGTCCGCGCCGCCGATCGGAATAATAATCAGGAATCCGAGCAGGAATGCGATTGCAGTCATGACGATAAAGGCTGTCCAGTTAGTGGACTCGCTGAAAAAGAACCACAGACCGAAGCCGATCATGACGATCGCCAGAACCAGATTGAGCATATGCTGTCCGGTAAAGACGATCGGCGTGCCGCTCATGCGGCCTGATAATTTCAGAAAGGCGATGACTGAACCAGACCAGGTCATGGCGCCAATGAAAGTACCCAGGAATAGTTCCAGCTTGCTGCCCGCGGGCAGTACTTCCGGCAGTCCGAATGAGACAGGATTGTTGATTGCCGCAATGGCAATGAATACAGCGGCAAGACCCACTAACGAATGCATGAATGCCACTAATTCCGGCATTGCCGTCATTTGCACACGTTTGGCGATGAGCGTTCCAATTACGGCGCCGATTGCGATACAGCCAACAATCAGTGTCCAGTTCTGGGTCAGCGTCATTGTGGTGGTCACGGCAATTGCCATGCCCAGCATGCCAAACAGGTTTCCGCGACGCGCCGACTCCGGCGAACTTAAGCCTTTCAGCGCCAGTATGAAGAATACTGAAGCGACTAAATACGCGAGTGCTACCATATTTGCTGACATTTACGCACTTCCTTTTTTATCTTTTTTCTTGAACATTTCCAGCATGCGCTGGCTTACCAGAAATCCGCCAAATACATTAATCGCGGCAAGCGTAACGGCAACAGCGCCCAGCCATACGCCCCAGTCCATCTCGGCAGGGCCGGCCGCCAGCATTGCGCCAACAATGATAATACTTGAAATGGCGTTGGTTACGGACATCAAGGGGGTATGCAATGCGGGGGTTACATTCCACACGACATGGTAGCCGACAAAAATGGCCAGTACAAAAATAGTTAGATTGATAATAAGTGGATCGATATCACCTATCATATTCGCTCCTTTAAAATTCGTTAACTGTGTGCTACAGGCGGGACTTGTAGTTATATCTGTAAATCGATATTCGCTAAGCCGGACTGGCAACGCCGCCGCTGCATACCAAGGTGCCGGCAATAATCTCATCCCCGCGATCGATGTTTAATTTGCCCTCGGCATCAACGATCAGATTAAAAAAATTCTGCAAATTACGTGCATACAACGTGCTGGAATCGGCTGCGACAAGACCCGGGATGTTGGCGATGCCAACAAGATGAACGCCATGCTTGACGACTGTTTTGTCCAGTTCCGACAATGGGCAGTTGCCACCCGCTTCGACAGCCATGTCGACAATGACAGATCCTGGTTTCATCGTCTTTACGGTTTCTTCCCTGATTAATACGGGCGCTGGACGACCGGGAATCAGCGCGGTGGTGATGATGATATCCGCAGCGATGGCCCTGTTATGAATCAATTCACTTTGGCGGCGTTTGTAATCTTCGGACATTTCAGTAGCGTAACCGCCCGCCGTTTCAGCATTGGCTTTCTCTTCATCAGTGAGCGGCACTTCGACAAACTTTGCGCCAAGACTTTCAACCTGCTCTTTCGCCGCCGGTCTTACGTCAAAGGCTTCAACAACCGCGCCCAGTCTTTTTGCGGTTGCAATGGCCTGCAATCCGGCCACGCCTGCGCCAAGAATAAGAACACGGGCGGCTTTTACCGTGCCGGCTGCGGTCATCAGCATGGGGAAAAAACGCTGATAAATATCAGCCGCCATGATGACCGCCTTGTATCCTGCAATATTGGCTTGAGAAGACAGTACATCCATATTCTGCGCGCGCGTGATTCTAGGCAGTTTTTCCATTGAAAAAGCTGTTACGCCATGTCTTGCAAGCATTTCTATGCCTTCAATCTTATGCGGCGCCAGCAGGCCTATCAGTATGGCGTCCTTGCGCATCATGGCTAATTCGTCAGACTCCGGTCCGCGTACTTTGAGGACAATCTCAGATTGACCGTACAATGTAGCTGCATCGGCGATTATACGTGCGCCGGCCGCTTCAAATTCCGAATCGGGTATGCTTGCGCCTGCGCCTGCTCCGGATTGAACAGATACGCTGTGGATGCCCTTTGCAGTATATTTTTTAACAGTTTCCGGCGTGGCGGCTACTCGTGATTCTCCCCCGCGTATTTCTGCAGGTATGCCTATATGCATTGATGATCTCCCTTATTTTGCCAACAGGCTTGCAAACAAAAACTTTGATTATAAAAACAATGGATATTGTGAATAAATAGCGAATTATAAATCAATTTACGCCTTGCGTGACAGCTTCCTGGCTGAGGAGACTGTTCAATGAACATCATAAATCAATCAGAATGCCTTGTTGGTTAGCGTGCGCACGCTGGAAAGCCAGCGCCGCAACAGCCAGATCACCCAATGCCAGACCGCGGAAAACAAACGCAGTGCGCTCGGCTGCTGTCGAGCGTCCCATGATTTCTTCATTAACCAGTGCTGTCAAATCACCTGAAACCAGGTCCGGGCGCACAAGCGGTTTTTGCATCTGTGTTTCCTGTTCGCGATCGTCAATAATAATGCGATCAAAAACCGGCATGCTTTCCGGAAACCAAGGCGCTGCCAGATCGGTCATCGTGACAAAAGCGCCCGGCTTAAGCCATTGCGCATCCAGGAAGGGTTTTAAAGCCGGTGAAAGCGACACGGATGTAATAACCAGATCCGCGTTATGCACAGCTTCTTGAGCGGTCTGGCTGGCGATTGCGGTCAGTCCCAGATTTTCGGCGCTGCGGCAAAGTGCGTCACGATTCTCGGCGCCTCGCCCAAACGCGCGAATTTCCTTGAGTGGAAACAAATCGGCAAAGCTGTTCAAATGACTGTGTGCCTGTACGCCACACCCGATAAATGCAGCAACGGTGGCATCTGCATTGGCCATGCGTTTGGCGGCAACAGCGCTTAAACCGGCGGTGCGAACGGCTGTCACCCATCCGCCGTCCAGAACAGCCAAAGGTATGCCCGTATCGCTATCCAGTAAAGTGACTAATGCATAGATGCTTTTCAGTCCGCGGGCTGTGTTTGCGGGGTTCAGCATCAGCGATTTAACCGCCAGAATTTGAGGATTATCCGCTGCGGCGAGGGTCGCCATCATGTACCTGCCGTCAGGTGGCGTTATGACTGCTTTGGGTGCGTTCCAGACCTGTGCAGAGCGACGGCTGCGTAATAAATGCTCGATACTGGCAATTACTGATGCCGAGGATAATTGCAGCTGTTTGAGCAGACTGTGCGACAAGAAGCGGATTTTTACAGATTCCTGAACATTCATGATCTTGTTTATGGGCGACAGTTTAAGAGACGCTGTGAAAGCCGGTCAGCAAAAGTTGCTGCATTGCGCGTAATGCAACAGGAATGAAGTAAAACGGCGCCGTGTGGTTTCCTTGTTCGTGCCCGATTGATGCAAAGCGCTGTTTTTAATATACATCAATTGCAGTTTGTGTATTGAAAAATTATTCAAGGAACCGCATATTATTTCCAGATTACTGGCTTAGGTGACAGGCACAGAGATCTGTTTTTTCTGATTAAATGATAAAAAGGAGGCGACATTATGGACTTACACAAGCTCAATCCCTGGAATTGGTTTAAACATGAAGAAAGTGGAAATAAAACTCTGCCGGTTAAGCGGGATAATCAGGCTCTGGAACGATCTCCGGATGGTCTGCAGCTGGGCCAGCTGCATCGTGAAATAGACCGGTTGTTCGAAAATGCTTTTCGCAGTTTCGGATTTCCCATACATTCCCGTCCGGAATTCAGGAGTCCGTTCCTTTCGGATGAATTTGCTTCCGCTTTCAGAGCGGATGTGAACATTGCGAGTAACGACAATCAGTATACGATTACGCTCGAAGCGCCGGGACTCGCGCAGGATGATCTGTCAGTCGAGTTGCAGGACAGGGTTCTGGTCATAAAAGGCATCAAAGAACAGGAGCAGGAAGAAAAAGATCAGCATTATTACCGTAAGGAAAGGCGGTTCGGATCTTTTCAGCGCGTGCTTGCAGTGCCGGATGATGCCGATATCGACAATATACAGGCCGTTATGGATAAGGGTGTGTTAAGTATTAACATTCCACGCAAGGCGGTTGATCAGTCCAATGTGAAAAAAATCAGTATCAATAAGAGTTGATCGCGGTGTTATTGGAACTGTTCCAGTCCGCGGCAGTAGCTGTCCGGCTGGAACAGCAACGCATCCGAGCGCATTTGTTAAGCAGTGAGTTGTATACCGCCGATGATCGGCAGTTTGAAGATCCATGGATTCGGCGAAATGCCAAAAGTGAGTCCAAGCAGATTGAATTCAAAACCTTCAATGCGGCTGATTACAAAACCGAATAATCCGAAAACCGAGAATTGAAAACCGCTGCCACTCGGTGGCCTGGCAATCAGGCGATATCCTAAATAGTCTTTACCGATTGCCGTCGATGGCAGGTTCAGTTCAAGCTCGGGGACGGCGCGTGAAACCCAGGCGGTGAATGAATTGGAGTTTGGACCAGGCCAAAGCGTATAACTTTTCGGGTATGGATATGCCTGCGCAGCCTGATCAATGCGCGCAATCAGTGCGTCTACGCCTTCTCCGCGTTTGTCCGCCAGAATAACGGGCATGCTGCCGTACCAGTACCTATCCGGAATCTGGTCATATATCGCCAGCACTGGCAGCCTGCTGCGTTGCCGCCAGCCCAGCACCTCATAAATGGTGTAGGTTTGTGCATTGACTGGCTTTACGGCAATCCAGGTGTGAATGCCGAAATAGCCACGCCAGCCGAATGCACGGGCGCCATATACCTGCACTACAGCCTCAGGCGTTAGCGCAGGATCAGGCGCAATACCGGCGGAAATCCGGCTTGCCGTACGCCAATTTCCCTGAGCATCTTCTGGAAAGACGATAAACAGAGCCAGGCAGCAGACAATGCTAGAAAACAGTGCGCGGTGAAAATACGAGATATACATTTTCCAGAAACAATTTAATTTTGAACTGCTAATGAATAAATTGTAGCGGGAATTAATGACGTTCTGGCTGTGAATTGCTATTCATATTCGGATAAAGCGATCATGGCATGCCGGTGAACAAATTCCGGTTGATAGGGATGCGTGGTTTTGGCGTATTGTGCCTGAATTTTTTTGACGTAATTTTTTGTTTCCGTATAGGGCGGTATGCCCTTATGTCTCTCTACCGCGCCTTCTCCGGCATTATAGGCTGCGACAGCGAGTATGACATCGCCTTTGAAAAACGCAAGCAGCCAGCGCAAGTAAGCCATGCCGCCCTTGATGTTTTCTATCGCATCAAATGTATTTTTGACATTGAAGCGCTCGGCTGTCTCCGGTATTAACTGCATCAACCCCTGTGCATTCTTGTGAGAAACCGCCTGTGCGTCGAATGCGGATTCAACCGTAATAATCGCCATGACAAGCGCCGGATCGAGGTTATATTGGGGCGCAAGTATTTGTACGATATCAAAATAAGGTTTGCCGGAATAGTCGATGGTGATGTCCTCATTTTCCGCTACTGACTGCATGCACTCCGGAAGCGCTGGTTCTAACGATGGATCGAGAAATCGCATCATTTTATAGGCGTGCTGATGTCCTTGATCGGCGGCCATGCTGAATAATTGCGCGGCAATGCCGTCATTGCGCGGTACGCCTCTGGCGTTGGCATGCATCCAGCCCAGGGCATACAGCGCTTCACCGTAACCCAGGCTGATTGCCTGACAATACAGTTCGATGGCTTTGCTGTAGTCCCTGGGCAAGCCTTCGCCGTGCTCATACTGCTTCGCCAACGCTACGAGTATTCTTGCGTCATCCGTGACATCCCGTAAACGCTGTGTCGCAGAATCTGCGGTAAGGGTTTCCGCTGCTGCCGGGCCGCTAATCAAGAGATAGCAGACTGTAATCAGTGATAGGATTGGTCTTTTTAAGCTCATATTGGGTCTGTTCATTTACTTACGCAATTGATTTTATAACGTTCCTGAAAAGAACTGCTTTAACTAATGAATAAGCAAAATTCATGCCGGAATAAAAACAAGCGTTCATTCAATACATTATAATTCCGGTCAGGGAAAATTATAAAACAGTGTAAAGAATTTCGACACCCTGGAATATTGAAATATCAGTAAAGCGATCAGTTTATGTTGCGCTGTTGTCATATCGCTGGATCTGCGGTATCTGTGATCGCATCATCCGGAAAACATGCTAAATAAATCGCAGCAATTGCAGGGAACTAGCCGGCAAATAAGCCACCATAACATATTGCGTTATGAATTATGCGTGTTTTGATGCTCGGGTGCGGCATCAATGCCGATGGGGCGGATAATGACGGTTCAATGCAGTTTTCTATCTTGACGCCGCAAAGGTTTCGTCAAATAATCAGCAAAATACTGACTGCTCATACGCATAGACTGTGGTGGCTGTTGTATTCTTATCGTACCGTAAGATTCGGCATCAGTGGCTTTTCCTGCGAGGGAAGCCGGATGATGAATGACAGAATGAACGAATTTTGTTTGGAATGCGGTGTTATAGTCCAAGTGTCTTTCTGCGAACCTATTGGAGTAACCCAATGCTGCGCTGGTCAGTTGTTTTTTTCACATGTTCAATACTTGGTCTTTCAGGACTGGGTTGTTCTGCTCCTGTTTTAGCGGCAGCGGAGGTTTTTCCCGAGGGTTACAGGAAAAAAACAGACATAGCGGTAATGCGCAATGCCATCGACAGACCGGCGCTGCTGGCAACCATGGCCTGGATAAGACAGCTGGCCGAGAGCACGAAAGATCCGGCCGTGATTGCGGAGTTGGCGCGTCTGGAATGCGCCAATGCAGATGTTGAGCGTGAGAAAAACAAGCGGATGGCGCTTTACAACAATTGCCTCGAAACGGCGGATAAAGCACTTGCGGGCAATGCCGACGAGATTGTGGCGCTATACTGGAAAGCAGTAGCGATGGGAAAGCTGAGCGAGGAAATGGGCATTTTAAACTCCCTCAGAATGACCCGCCCCATGGAAAAACTGTTTCTGCGCGTTATTGCGCTGGATGAACATTACGATAATGCAGGCGGCCATAAAGCGCTTGGCCGCATGTATTTTAGATTACCCGGTTTTCCGGTCAGTTTTGGCAATAAGGAAAAAGCAGTGTTTCATCTCAGGCGCGCATTAGCGCTTTACCCTCGTGACATTATTGCCCGGGCTTTTTACGCCGAAGCGCTCTACGATATGGGGAAAAAACAAGAAGCGATCCAATTGGCCGAGGCTATAGTGGCAACGCCGATCGAAACCGAAAACCGTTTCAGATACAGCAGATTTATCGAAATCGCACGTAATATAATCGAAAAAGGCAGGTAGTCGCGGTTCGGATTCGAATTTATTACCCGTGTGTCAATTACAATTGATCTTTCAGAAAGCAGAGATGGGCTATGCTGATGAAGTGGTGAAATAACATCTTTTCTTTTTATGGAGGCGAATGATGGGCGATGAAATTCCATCCAGCCGGTTCAGCGCCGAAGAAGTTGAAAAATTTAATTCGCGGCTACAGCAGGAAACCCGATTGGTCGGCAGCTGGTTTTCGGAGCAACGTTTCGCGCCAGAGCAAAGAATGTTCGGCTATGAACTTGAAGTCTGGCTGATCGACAAACACTATCAACCTGCGCCAGTCAACGAGCAGTTTCTGAAAGCACTGAATCATCCTCTGGTTGTCCATGAACTCGCCAGCTTTAACATAGAACTCAACAGTCTGCCGCAACACTTGAGCGGAAATGTGTTCAGTGATATGCAGAAAAACCTCAGCCGGATTTACGATGCGTGCCGTCGGCAGGCGCGGTTACTGGACTCGGATGTGCTGGCGATCGGTATTTTGCCGACAGTCAAGGAAACCGATCTGACGTTGGATAACATGTCGAATTCTCCGCGTTACCGGGCGCTGAATGAGCAGGTACTGCAATTGCGGCACGGTCGACCGTTACATATCAACATCAAAGGTAGCGAGCATCTGCAGGTGCAGCATGATGATGTGATGCTGGAAGCTGCTGCTACGTCGTTTCAGTTGCATTTGCAGGTTCCGCTGCATCTGGCTACCCGCTATTATAATGCGGCTGTTATTCTGTCCGGTGCAATGGTTGCGGCAACAGGTAATGCGCCGTTTCTGTTCGGCAAGTGCTTGTGGGAGGAAACAAGAATACCTCTGTTTGAGCAGGCGGTATCCGTTGGCGGGCACCGCACGGATGACGAAGGGGATTTGAAGCGCGTTTTCTTTGGCACCGGGTATGTAGCTGATTCATTGTTCGAATGTTTCCAGGAAAATCTGGATCACTTTCCGGCCGTTCTTCCGGTCTTGTTTGATGAATTGCCCGAAAGGCTGGCGCATTTACGTTTGCATAACGGCACAATCTGGCGCTGGAACCGCCCGCTGGTCGGTTTCGATGCGCATGGAGAACCGCATTTGCGCATCGAGCACCGGGTCATTTCGGCCGGTCCCAGTATTGTCGATATGACAGCCAATGCGGCGCTGTTTACCGGCGCGGTAAAAAGTCTGATTGAACGGCGGCAGCCGCCCGAGAGTGAATTGACATTCAATCATGCCCGGCATAATTTCTACCAGGCTGCCCGTTTGGGGCTGGCGGCCGATTTTTACTGGCTGGGCGAAAAGACCGTGAATGCAAAAGCGTTTATTCTGCGGCAGTTGATCCCGCTAGCGCGCCGGGGGCTTGAGCAACTCGATGTCAATGCTCACGATATTGATGATTATCTGGGTATCATCGAACAGCGTATTCGAAGCGAACAGACCGGTACGCACTGGCAGCAGCAATACGCTGCAAACTGCGGTTATGACATGCAGGCATTGACAGCGGCTTATGCGCAACTGCAATACGCCGGTAAACCTGTGCATGAATGGCCGGTTTGACACCTGCAATAGATGAAAAAAATACATGCTAACTGTCCGACAAGATCTTCCTGAGGGCTTGCTTGATCTGCAGCCGCATGAGTTATATAAAAAACTCGATGGCCCGACATTGTTTCAATTGCCGGGACGGCGCGTTGAACCGATTTTTATTTCTGTTTTGTTGCATGGTAATGAGCCGGTCGGATGGAACGCGATACGTCATATTCTGTATCATCAGAAGCATGAATTACCCCGTGCGCTGTCGCTTTTTGTCGGCAACATTGAGGCTGCGCGCTTTCATCAACGGCGTCTCGAACATCAGCCCGATTTTAATCGCATCTGGCCCGGCGCAACCGGTTGCGGTGCGGGATCAGGCGGCGATGCACCGGAATATGCGATGGCGGAAAAGGTTTATCAGCTCATGGCAAATGCTGATCTGTTCGCCAGTATTGATGTGCATAATAATACGGGTTTGAACCCGCACTATGCCTGTGTGAACAAACTTGACACCGCTTTTCTGCATCTGGCGACACTGTTCGACCGTACCGTTATTTACTTTACCCGTCCGGAAGGGGTGCAATCTCTCGCGTTTTCCAGTCTTGCGCCATCGGTGACACTGGAGTGCGGACAACCCGATAATCCGCAGGGTTTGGCGCATGCCATTGAGTATTTATCGGCCTGTTTGAATCTGGCCGAAATTCCGGAGCATCCGATCGCCAGGCAGGATATTGAGTTATTTCACACTGTTGCCGTCGTGCGTGTTGCGCCCGGTGTTGAGGTAGGATTCCAGAGTGATGCGTCCGATTTGCGTTTGATCGATCATATCGATCATCTTAATTTCCGCGAGCTGCCTTCAAATACGGTGATCGGCTGGCAGAAGAATCACCATGCGCTTGCGTTGAGAACGGTTGACGAGCACGATCGGGAAGTGTCCTCGCATTTTTTTCATCTGGATGGCAATGCGCTCAAAATCAGCCGGCCAGTGATGCCTTCCATGCTGACGCGTAATATCCGGATTATCCATCAGGACTGCCTGTGTTATCTGATGGAGCGCCTGGCTTTGCCCGATGCGTTGATCAGACATGTTGCGGATAATATTGATGCATAATAGAAATGGTGGCGGGACAGTTCGTCGGCTCAACGGCTGCCATAACGCTGGCGATAGCGCGTAACCGCATCGAGATGACCGCGCAATGTGTCATGATGCAGCAGATAATCCATCAAATCATCCAGATTGATAATACTGATAACCGGGATACCGTGGGTTTCTGTGACTTCCTGAACGGCTGACAGCATTCCCGTGCCGCGTTCCATTCTGTCCAGCGCAATCACTACGCCGCAAGGTTGCGCCTTGGCACCGGTGATCAAGTCGACCGATTCGCGCACCGATGTGCCCGCCGATATGACATCGTCGACGATCAGAACACGTCCGGCCAATGGTGCGCCGACCTGAATGCCGCCTTCGCCGTGGTCCTTGACTTCCTTGCGGTTAAAGCAGAATGGATAATTCCGGCCAGTCTCGGCCAGTGCGATGGCGATGGCGCTGACCAGCGGTATGCCTTTGTATGCCGGACCGAACAGCATATCAAACGGTAGTCCGGCAGCAAGAATGGCTTTCGCGTAAAATTGTCCCAGCTGGCGCAGTGAGTCGCCATCGTTAAACAAACCGGCATTGAAGAAATAAGGCGACAATCGTCCTGCTTTGGTTTTAAACTCACCAAAACATAACACTTTGCGTTCAATCGCGAGGTTGATAAATGCCTGTTTATAGTCGGACATGATGAAACAAGAATCAAAAAAACGATGCAGATTATAACGCTTAATGTCAATGGCGTGCGCGCCGCGGCCAGAAAAGGCTTTTTTCAATGGCTGCCAACGCAGGCGGCGGATATTGTGTGTATCCAGGAGCTCAAGGCGCAACGTTCCGATCTGGATCAGGAAATGAGCGCTCCGGCAGGGTATCATGGTTATTTTCATTTTGCTGAAAAGAAAGGATACAGCGGTGTCGGTATTTACTGCCGCGACAAACCGGATAATGTCATTGAAGGGATCGGCATCGAGGAAATTGATCAGGAAGGCCGCTTTCTGCTGGCCGATTTTGGTGATTTGAGCGTGGTCTCGCTTTACCTGCCTTCCGGTTCCAGCGGTGATCACCGTCAGGCGTCAAAATTCTTTTTTATGGAGCATTTTTTTCCGATCCTGCAGGAATTGATCGCTCAGGGCCGCCATATCCTGTTGTGCGGCGACTGGAATATCGCGCATCAGCAAATCGATTTGAAAAACTGGCGTGGGAATCAGAAAAATTCAGGCTTCCTGCCCGAAGAACGGGCATGGCTGACACGCGTTTTCGACGAGATCGGTTATGTCGATGTCTTCCGGAAACTGAATCCCGATCCGGATCATTACACCTGGTGGTCAAACCGCGGTCAGGCCTGGGCCAAAAATGTCGGCTGGCGTATTGATTATCAGATCGCCACACCGGAGATTGCGAGCAAAGCCCGGGAAGCTGAGATTTACAAAGAATCCCGCTTCTCGGATCATGCGCCTTTAATTATCCATTACGATTATTCCTGATGAAAACCGCTTCAGGTTCGAGCTGGCTCAAGACGCTCAGTATTTATACGCATCCACGTGTTCTGGGAATGTTATCGCTGGGGTTCTCAGCAGGCCTGCCACTGTTGCTCATTCTAGGTACATTGTCTTTCTGGCTGCGCGAGGCGGGAATTGATCGAACAACCATTGGTCACTTGAGCTGGATCGGACTCGCCTACAGCTTCAAATGGCTGTGGTCGCCACTGGTTGATCGCATGCCGTTGCCGGTGCTGACGCGCATACTCGGGCGGCGGCGGGCGTGGCTGTTGCTGTCGCAGATCGTTATCGCGCTGGCGTTAATCGGTATGGCCAGCACTGATCCTGTCATCAATCTTGCTCATATGGTTTTTTTCGCGCTGGCGGTCGCTTTCGCTTCCGCGACACAGGACATAGCACTCGATGCGTATCGTATCGAAGCCGTTGCGCTGGAATTGCAGGGCGCCATGGCGGCAACCTATCAGGCGGGATACCGGACGGCCATGATTCTGGCGTCGGCGGGTGTTTTATGGATTGCCGCATCTATCGATTCATCTGCCGCAACCTATGATTATCTGCCCTGGCGTTTTGCGTATCTGGTCATGGCGGGCTGCATGAGCGTCGGCATTATCACCACGCTGATTATCCGCGAGCCGGATGTGCCATTCAGCAGGCTGCTGGCGGAAAATGAACACTATGCCCGGCATGCCATAGCCCGATGGAATCTCGGTCCGCGGCTGACATCTTTTCTGGTATGGTTGTATGGTGCCTTGATTGCGCCATTCAGAGACTTCATCCTGCGCCACGGCAAGCAGGCGCTGCTCATTCTCGCGCTGATCGCGCTGTATCGCATTTCCGATGTGGTGATGGGCGTGATGAGTAATCCGTTCTATGTCGATATGGGATATACCAAGGAAGAAGTGGCCACCGTTTCAAAAGTTTATGGCGTGTTGATGACTATACTGGGCGCGGCGATTGGCGGGCTGTTGATTGTCAGGATCGGCATTATGCGAACATTGTTTATCGGTGCTGTATTATCGGCGGCCACCAATCTGTTGTTTGTCTGGCTGGCCGGGCGTGGACACGATGTCAGCGGTCTGGTGTTCACGATTTCAGCCGACAATCTGTCAGCCGGTATCGCTTCCAGCGCATTCATTGCCTATCTTTCCGGGCTCACGAATACCGCCTATTCGGCTACGCAATATGCGCTGTTTAGTTCGGTAATGCTATTGCTGCCCAAGTTTGTGGCGGGATTCAGTGGACAGTTTGTCGATGCGTATGGCTATGAAAGCTTTTTCATCGCAACTGCGATGATTGGAATACCTGTGCTGTTTCTGGTCAGGCTGGCAGGCAGGGCGACATTTCAAACAGCTGCTGCTGTAAATAAAACCGACGCTAGAAAATAGATTCGCGTTCTGTTTCAGCAGATAAGAATAACCGGGCTTGCGCAGTTAGCCGGTTTCCAGCAACGTCTGTTGTATTTGTCGTTTGATATACTGAAACGATGTCAGAATCTGGTTCGAAAGCTGTTCAGCCTGCTGCCAGTCATCGTCTATGCCGGCGATTTCAAGGCCATCGCAAAGTTCGGCGAAATGATGAGCACCCAGGATTCGTGCGGAAGATTTTAGTTTATGTCCCAGTAGTCCCATTGATTTGATGTCGCGATGCCTTTTTGCCGTTTCCATTTCGTTTAATGCTTCTTCTGCAACCTGTATAAATTTTCGGCTGAATTTGCGTATCAGTTCGGTATCGTTGTTAAATACATGCCTTAATGTGCTGGTGTTGATGAAAGCATGATTGTGTTGACTATCCGCTAATTCCTGTTTGATTTCTTCCAGTTGTTTCTTGCCGGGCAGCCATTTCGCGAGTATCAGATACATTTGATCCTGATAAACCGGTTTTGTGATGAAATCGTCCATACCCGCGTCCAGACAACGCTTGCGATCTTCCGGCGTGGCATTTGCAGTCATCGCAATAACAGGAAGCTGTCTGAATTTCAATTCGCCGCGGATGCGGCGCGCGGTCTCATAACCATTCATGACCGGCATTTGAACATCCATGACGATAAGATCATATTGCGCCGCAACTATCTTCTCCATCGCCCGTTGACCGTTATCTGCGCAATCAACCTTGCAGCCGACCATCTCTAATAAATGTCCAATGATGATCTGATTGGCAGGATTGTCTTCAATTAAAAGAATATACGTTCCCTTTAACAGCAGTTTTGCCGATGCAATTTCATCCATCAGGGCGACTCCCTGTTATTGGCACCATAGCAAATCCGTGGCTGTTCATGGCAATAGGCCGCTCCGAAAGATGAAAGCGGGCGCATCCATCGGCGCAGCCGGATTGCTGTTGGAAACAGCAATCCGTAAGTCAATTTCATGTTTTACCAGAAATTCCAGATATTTCCCGTTTGAATTACTGATTTCAAGATTTCGGCTGCAGCTGGCCTGACTCGGATTGCGCCTTTCTAATCTCGCTTTCCAGTTTCTCTATCTGTAATTCCAGATCTGCGACCCTGTTCCCGGACTCAGGCGCTTTTGACATGCCCTGCGACTGTGTTGCGAGTACGGCGAGTTTGTTTTCCAGTGATGCCATGCGCTCCAGCAGTTGATCACTCACCCGCTCACTTTCCGGTCCGGTCACATGCGTAAACTCAACGCTGTCCTCGTAAGGTTCACGCGTGGTGCCGGTAATCCGGATTATCACACCCGCGACAAGGCCGCCGGTCAACGCGATACCCAGCGTAATGCCGATACCGGTTAATTGTGCGGTGGCTATGCCTGGCACTACCAGCAGCGCGCTGAATCCGCCCAAAAGTCCGGGCAAACCATGCAGGTTATGCACACCGCAAGTGTCTACAAGATTAAACCGGCGCTCCAGCAGCGGTAACAGGAAAACATAGCCAATAACCGATATGGCGCCGGACAGAAGGCCGATTCCAAATGCGCCCGTTGGAGAAACGACATCGCATACCGATCCTATGCCGACACCGCCGGCCAGAGCGGCATTCGCCATATCTACCATTGATGTCTTGCCGCCATTCAGTTTGTAACTCAAAAAATAGGTCGCAATTGTCGCGCCAGACAACGCCAGCAAAGTATTGGCAACCACTTGCGGCATGTCCTCAAGCGGCGACAGCGCTGTCGCGAAGCTTGGCCAGAAAAGCCATAACACCATGGAGCCCAGCATTGCGAAACGATCCGATGTGGGATCCGATTCGATCGGTTTGCTGCGCTGATACTGCGTGGTCAGTACGATGGACATCGCCAGGCCGAAATAGGCGCCAAACGCATGAATGACGATTGATCCGGCCGTATCCTGGAAACCGTCGGTCAAGCCGAAAGCATTATCCAGTACGATCCATTCATTGAGCAGATAAAGCGGTACCAGTAAAAGCGCCAACAGCGCATACTGGAATACGCGCAGCCGTCCAAGCACTGCGCCCATTGCGATTAAAGCGGCGGCTACCGAAAGTTCGGCAAATAAAATGGCATCCAGGGTGTGCGGTGACAGTGCATGTCCGAAAATGCCGTTGGCGCGCAATAAAATATAAAGCGGCAATCCTGTTGCAACAACGAGATATGTGCCCGTCACCGCGCCAAAACCATAGCGGCGGACAAAAACCATCAAAAAGCCGAAACCGACCAGCAGCATGGCGAGAATGTGAATAATATAATTGTATTGCGCGACAGTGCGCGCCTCATTCATAACCACTATCTCTTCAGCGCTGGCCCAGCAACTGAAGCTCAGCAAAAATAAACCTGCTGCACCCAGCAGTATCAAACCATGGCATTTTTTCATATGAATTTCCTCGTATTATTAACTTATAGATTCACTCTATAAGGTATTTCTTGAAAGAAAACTACTATTGCTGTTCTAACTCAAGCAATTTTTTGCCTGTGTGTCTGCCGTACCTAGGTCATCCTAGCGAACCAGGTGGGAAGAGCGGGTGCAGATTTTCTCGATTTTGCGGAGCATGGCGAGAGTGTGCGGCGGAATGTGGTTTCGCGATGCAAAAATTGAGGAAATATAAACCGTTACCTCATTGACCTCATGGGCGCAATAGATGAATCCTGAACCCGACGGACGCCTAGAGTCTGAACGCAATTGCCCATTTAAACAATAGGGTCATGCAGATTTGCAGGAAATAATTGAAATAAAATTTAATGATGCGTTCTGAGGTGATTCAGAAGAAAGAAAAAACAGAAGATTGAAATGTTGTTGAAAAGCTTCCCGATGCGAGTGGGTTGCACTGATTGGACTGCGATTTCAGTACAACCCTGTCTTGTGAGAATTCAACACATTTTTTCCAATGATGCCAATGATAAAAGGCTTTCGTCAAACGGATGGTTGTAACTTAAGGAAATTTTTCTTCGAAAGAAACGATCAATACATGCCGATTATTTCCCGTCGAATATCCTTGTCGTCAAAATAGTTGTCGTCATCTGCACATTCCATTTCGTCGATAATTCTTGCCACACGGCTATCTTCGAAAAGATCTTCAACAGCACAAACGTCATCAAACTCGTCAAAAGAAAATTCAGCTTTCATTTTAAACACCTCCTTGAATAAACTAGGCAAATCTATTAGACATCAATTAGCGTATCTGTAAAAGCGAAGAAAGTCAGTGATTTATCCCACAATTCTCCTTTTGGGCGCGCAAACAATTTTTCCTCGCGGAAGCGTACTGTAATTATCAGTGTAGTCCTGCCGGGTTCACTTATTTCAGGAGAATCAATCCTGTGCTAGTATTTAACCTAAATAGGAATTCAGATTCAAAGGTTGGCCAATATATGGATGATAATCCGGGGAGAGCAATGGATGGCTACACTGCGTCAAATTCCAATTGATCGGGCATGTGCAATGCTTTCGGCCATAAGGGAATTTCACGACCTGTCCGCCTCCGATCTGGAGGAAGTCGCCAGGATGTGCAGCTGGTATCGCTATGAAGAAAGCGAAGAAATTTTGCATTTTCAGGATAAATCAAACAGTGTCTTTTTTATTGCCCAGGGAGACATAAGAGTCACCTATCACGCATTATCCGGCCATGAAGTCATCCTGTGCGATCTGACAGCGGGAGAAATGTTTGGCGAACTGACCGCAATCGACGGGATGTCGCGCTCGGCGACAGTCATCGCCAGAAGCAGCGTGTTGCTGGCTTCCATGACAGCCACTGATTTCAAGAATGTTATCTATGCCAATCGTCAGGTGGCCGAAGCCATACTCAAACGGCTCGCGGGCGAAGTGCGCCGATTAACGGAGCGTGTTTACGATTTCAGTACGCTCGCTGTCAGTAATCGCATACAGGCTGAATTGCTGCGCCTGGCGAAAAACCATATGACGGGACCCAATGTTGCGGTTGTCTCTCCTTCTCCGACACACTTCGATATCGCCAATCTGGTCAGCACGCACCGCGAGGCCGTAACGCGCGAACTTAGCAATCTGGCCCGCAACAATCTGATTTTGCGTAAAGGACATGATCTGCATATTCTCGATGTTGCGAGACTGACGGATATGGTCAATCTGGTGCGTGGCAGTAGTTGAATAAATACCGGTGTGCGTACTCGATGTGCAGGCGATTTTTTTGGAAATAGTCATTATGCGGCAGGCTGATCGTCAGTCTGGCAGTTCTTTTTTCAGTATCAGTACCCGCTTTCAGTGCGTTTTTCAGTGAGATCCTGAACAGGTTACTGGAAAAACACTATCCCTCTATCCGTAAACATCCTCATTGAACTGACATTGTATCCGTTCGATCTCGGCGCGATGCTCAATGAGCGCGTTGACGCAGTCCACGTCAAGTTTTTCTCCGGCCAATTGTTTGAGCGTATCAAAGGCCTGATCGTTGCTCCAGGCTTCCTTGTATGGCCGGCGTGAGGTCAGTGCGTCGAAGATATCAGCAACTGCCACAATACGTGCTTCAAGTGGAATATCGTGGTTGACTTTGCCGCACGGATAGCCGCTGCCGTTAATCGCTTCGTGGTGGAATTCTGCAATATTTCTCAGGATATCAATATGCGCGATACCATCCAGCCCGAAATTTTCGACGATTTCATCGATCATTTCCCGGCCTCTACGCGCATGCGTGTTCATAATTTTTCGTTCTGAATCACTCAATGGCCCAGGTTTTAACAGAATACTGTCCGGAATAGAGATCTTGCCGATGTCATGCAGCGGTGAAAATATAAAAACGTATTCGATGTACTCGTCGTTAAGCTGATATTGCTTGGCCAGCGATTGCGCAATCAACCGGCTGTATCGCGACATGCGATCCAGATGGCTGCCCGTTTCGGGGTCACGCAGATGGGTGATCTTTCCGGTGGTCTTCAACGCGGCGTTCATCACATGAACGGTGGACAGTTCATTAATGACCATCAGCGCGATCAAATGGCCAAAGACATCGAGTTCTTTGAGCGTCTTTTCGGTGAACACATTGGTTTGATACGAATTGAAGAAAAGAAACCCGATAAATTCGCCTCCATGAAACATCGGCATGGTATAACTGGCGGCATAACCCTGGCGGCCGATGCGCCTGGTATGTTCCTGGTCGCCTTCCTCAAAAGTGATCAGGTTATTGACGACACGTGGGCGCTGTTTTTCAAGTATCTCCCTCAGCGACTTCGCCTGGTCCAGCGATGTCTGGTAGTTATTTAATGGGTTGTCTTCGCCACTGCTGTCGATATAGGTTTTTAAAACATGGGTTTGTGAATCGAATAACGTCACGGCGATGCGTGCTACAAAATCAAGATTCTGTTGAATGACCCGATGCGCGCTGACAAGTTTGTCTTTCAACGGCAAATGGCTGTTTAAGTCTTCCAGTGTATCTCTATGATCAAACATCATCGGAATAATCGCTTATTTTTGAAAAGACGCTTACTTGAACAACCATATCCGCATTAACTTTCTCAATACGGAAAAAAAGAGCACCTTTGAAAACAAAGGTGCCTGTTTAGGAGAGAGATGAGCAGACTGAAATCCAAGGGAGTGAAGATTCAGACTGCTTAATTGTTATTGTACAGATAACGCGGATATATGATTGTCTGAAGAATCATTGATTTGCCCTCTATTTCTGAGAATCGGAATGTGCTCCGTGTGCTGTATGCATAAAATCGTAGTCTGGTTAATGCTTATACTATGACTTTTGTCTATCTGTTCTTTTCCAGTCGCGCTTGAGTTCGAGCTGCGGACAAGGAATAATGCAATCTCGTCAAGGAGAAAAGCTGATCTGCGGTTTATGGAAACAATCGAAATCTGATACAGGTAGAAAAGAGAGAGCAATGATATGGCGAATTTTAAACAAATAGCTGATTTTGATGTTGCCCGTTATATGGGTGTTCGTTCAGGATTGAGCAAGTGCGCCGACGGGTTCTTCCGGGATTTGTTTGTCGGCCATAACAATGCATTTCCAGACGAAACGCTGCATGGCGCTTTCGATTGGGACGGTGAGATTATTTACGTTCCATGCGGTTACGAATCTGCATTTAATGCATGGTCAAGCATCGGCCGTTTTTTGAAACATGTTCAAAGTAATCATGATGCAAACCGGAAAGCCTGCTTCGTTTATCATTGCGCTGGCGTTGTTGATGGCGGCATCATTTTTGGTAATAACCGTAAAGTGTTTTGCGCTTCCGTATACACAAACACAGCGGTGCAGGAAATTTTTGATGCAAAGGGAGATTGCACGATCGACATGCAATCTTTGTCGGTTACGACTGATGGCACGATTGTTTTCAAGGCTGATCATGTTTTGTATATCCTGTCCCGTTCCGATGATGCGATAACCGGATATATCACGCAGACTATTCCGCTGAATTCCAGAATAAACAGGTTCAAGCTTTTGGAAAACGAGCGGGATAACGACTTTTCTTATGTCGCTGCCAGCGAAATGATTAAACCCGGCGCAACGCTTGAAGGAACTGCTAAGTTATGGTTGATCAGCCTGAAAAGCAGCAGCGTGATCAACCGGCTTGAAATGGAGCATATTTTCGATTTCAGCCGGCATCCATATAAACCTGAATTGATTGTTCTGGGACGTAAATTGATCCTGCTTTCGCTGCCGGATCTAAAGACAATCAGGTCTGTAGCACTGTCTTTTACAGGTGATACCGGAAATGCTGATCTCGTAAACACTAACGTTGTATATAGTCCGAACGGTCAGTATTTTGCTCTGACGTATGCGGACAATGGCGATGTGGAAATTCGTGGCGCGGGCACTCTGGAAACTGTTTATACATTCAATGGCCGGGGTTTTCCATTGGTTGATATGGCTTGGGACAGCACGGGAAATTATCTTGCGTGCAGATTTGCGGTTCCGTCCGATCCAACCAAATCCGAGTTGACGGTATTCGATATCCGATCACAGGAAATAGTCTTTAACATCACCACTAACCATAAGAAAGAGCAAGCGGGAAAATATCCTGAAACGATTTTCAGATGGTCGCCTCGCACGACGGAACTTGCCTGTTTGATCGACAATCAAAGAATCCGGATCTATAAACCGGCATGAGAAGATAATATTGTGTCCGGTTTGCTGTAAAATAGACAGCAAGAAATTCCACATTTTCCGCAGCATCTTCAAATATCGTGAATGACCATTATCCAAACCGTACGCATACGACAGATTCCATAACACCGCTTTCCTATCGTGAAGCCGGTGTTGATATTGATGCCGGAGATCGCCTTGTTCAGAATATCAAATCTTTTGCCAAACGAACACTGCGACCGGAAGTTCTGACCGGTATCGGCGGATTCGGTGCGCTGTTTGAAATTTCCAGAAATTACCGTAACCCGGTGCTGGTTTCCGGGACGGATGGTGTAGGCACCAAACTGAAACTCGCGTTCCAGTTGAACAGGCATGAAAGTATCGGGATCGATCTGGTTGCCATGAGCGTCAACGATATTCTGGTGCTTGGCGCGGAGCCGTTGTTTTTTCTTGATTACTTTGCTTGCGGCAAGCTCGACGTCGACGTTGCAACGGTGGTTGTCAGCGGCATAGCCGCCGGCTGCGAGCAGGCAGGTTGCGCACTGATTGGTGGTGAGACTGCGGAAATGCCGGGTATGTATCCGATCGGTGAATATGATCTGGCTGGATTTGCGGTCGGTGTCGTCGAAAAAACGCAGATTATTGATGGTACGAGAATCGCGCCGGGTGATGCTGTTATTGGCCTGGCGTCAAGTGGTGCGCATTCCAACGGCTATTCACTGATTCGCAGAATCATCGGCAATCATTCTGTCGATCTGGATCAGGATTTCCATGGTAAACCACTGGGTGATATCCTGATGGCGCCGACGCGTATCTACGTCAAGCCGTTACTGACTTTACTGAAAAAGCTTCCGGTCAAAGGCATGGCGCATATTACCGGTGGCGGACTGATCGAAAATCTGCCGCGTATTTTGCCAGCGCATACCTGTGCTGTGCTGCATCAGGACGCCTGGATCATGCCGCCGCTTTTCAGTTGGCTGCGACAGCTGGGCAATGTGAGCGACGCCGAAATGCTGCGCGTTTTTAACTGTGGCATAGGTATGGCCGTGGTTGTATCTGCTGATCAGGCTGATGCCGCCATGCAGTATCTGCAGGCAGCAGGGGAAACGGTCTGGCGTATTGGTGAAATAATCGAGCGCCCAGCCAGCCAGCCTGCAATCGCTATAGAATAAGTATTTATAAGCGATCAAGCAATCATAAGCGATTCTGGCGGTAGTATTCGATGAAAACGCTCGTTATTCTAATATCCGGTCGTGGCAGTAACATGCGGGCATTACTGGAGGCCGGCCTGCCGATTGATCGTATTGTGGTGATCAGCAGTGTTCCTGATGCTGAAGGATTGAAAATAGCCGAGTCTTTAGGGGTCCACGTTTCATGTATTGATCATCGTGATTTCCAGAACCGGGAAGCGTTTGACGCCGCGCTGGCTACTGAAATAGATCGTCATCAACCGGATTTGATCGCCCTCGCCGGTTTTATGCGTATTCTTACCGATGGTTTCGTGCTGCGCTATCAAGGCCGGCTGCTTAATATTCATCCGTCACTGTTACCTGCCTATCCAGGCTTGCACACCCACCGGCGCGCATTGCAGGATGGTGTTAAAATTCATGGCTGCACAGTGCATTTTGTGACAGCTGCGGTTGATCATGGACCTATCGTGATTCAGGCGGCTGTACCCATTATGCCTGATGATACGCATCAGATACTGGCCAGCAGAGTGCTGCAAGCCGAGCATCGTATATATCCGCAGGCTGTTCGCTGGTTCTTGCAGGGCCGGCTCAGGCTTTCCGGGCAGATGGTTACTGTGTCCTGCGCAGCGGTTCACGATTCAGTTATTTATTCGCCAGGATTGCAAGATTGAACGTGAAATCTATACTCCTGTTTCTCATTTTTTTGAGTTATGCGATTCCGGCCTATGCTGCTGAAGTGGCAAGCCGGTCTTCAATACTGAGATCCGATAAGATACCGACGCGTATTCATGTCGGCTACACGATCACGACCGGTATTGGCAACGGCGAGTTGAGTGAAATTGTGGATATCGATCAGAAGGCCGATACGCATACTTTCAATATTTCCAGCAATGCGCAGGCCACCGGTATCTTCAAAGTCATTAAGCCCGGTAACATCATACGTAACAGTCGTGGGCTGATAACCGATAAAGGTCTGCAGCCGGATTATTATTCCGATCAGCGCGCCAATAAAGAACCCAGTCTGGCATTGTTTGACTGGAGAAGAAAGATCCTGACACTCAAACATGAAGGCAAGGAAACGACAGAGCCTTTAGCGGTAGATACATTGGATCGATTGAGTTTATCCTATCATTTTATTTTTATGCCACAAGCGGAAGTACAGGACAAAATGCAAACCGGCAAGCTGTTTAAGGTTCATGTGACAGATGGGCGCAGTACGCAGTTGATGCGATTCAAGATCAGCAACGAGAAACTGGATACCCCCGTCGGCAGATTGGATACGCTTGTGTTGACCAAATTATATGATCGGGATGATTCCATGCGAAGAAAAATATGGCTGGCACCCGATTACCATATGATACCGGTTCGTATTCAATCCGTTGAAAAAGACGGGCTGGAAGTTGACAAAATGATTGCTGAGATCAACCTCAGCTACGATAAACCCGATGTTTCCTGCTGTAGACGCTAGCCATCTACCAGGAAACATCATTCAATACTTATTTCCATTCCCCATGTTTTTGAATCCTTTATTGCTGGATAAAACGGTAGTTGCTCTGCGGATGATTCTGCCGCTTGAATATCCCGCGGATACTGTGTTGCGGCGATTTTTCCAGGAAAACCCGAAACTTGGCGCGAATGATCGTGCATTCATTGCGGAAACTGTATTCGAGATTTTACGGCACCGCCTGTTTCTGGAACACAACGTCGATAGCGCGACGCCACGTGCGCTATTACTGGCCTATCTGATTCGATTCAGCGGCGTCAATCTGCGCGAAATCAGTCATTGGGCGAAAGATTCCGAGATCAAATGGTTGAAAAACGTAAAGGCAGTTGTCATGGAAACACAACCGCTGGTCATTCGGGCGGAATTTCCGGATTGGCTGGTGGAGAAATTAAGACGTTTCATGTCAGATTCTGAAATTCTCAAGCTGGGTTTATCATTACAGAAAAGTGCGCCGCTGGATTTGCGCGTTAATACACTGCTGGAGAAACGCGAACAGGCGCTGTCAATACTGACGCAGGAAGGTTTTAAGGCTGAAGCCATGTCTTTTTCGCCGTGCGGTATCCGTTTACGTGATAAGTCAGCGATTAATCGCCATCCATTGTTTCTGTCGGGAAAGATTGAAGTTCAGGACGAGGGCAGCCAACTGCTGGGTTATTTGCTTGCGCCCAAACGGGGAGAAATGGTTGTTGACTTTTGTGCAGGGGCGGGCGGTAAGACGCTGCTATTGGGTGCGCTAATGCATTCCAAAGGACGGCTGTATGCTTTTGATACTTCCGAAAAACGGCTGAATAACCTAAAACCGCGCCTCAAGCGTTCCGGCTTGTCAAACGTGCATATTCAGCGCATCACGAGTGAGAACGATATCAGACTCAAGCGTCTACAGGGAAAAATCGATCGCGTGCTCGTCGATGCGCCATGCAGTGGACTGGGCACATTGCGGCGTAATCCTGATTTGAAATGGCGTCAGTCCGGATACAGTGTTGAAGAGTTGAGGATCAAGCAGGCTTCTATTCTTTCCGCCGCTGCCGCGCTGGTTAAACCGGGCGGACGTCTGGTCTACGCGACATGCAGTTTTTTGCCAGAAGAGAATCAGGAAATCATCGCCGATTTTATCGAAAAAAATCCCGGATTCGAGTTGTTAAATTGCGCTGAGTTACTGGCGGAGCAGAGAATTTCTATTCTGGCAGATCAGTTTCTGCAATTATCGCCTGCTACGCATCAGACTGATGGATTTTTTGCTGCTGCGTTAATGCGTAGCAGCAAGCCTTAACTGCGTTTCAAAAAAGGTCAGGCAACTGGCGTTTTGTTGTTTTCCAGGGAATGCAGTAACGCTGGCAGAATAATCAGCACGCAGACAAGCGTCAATATAACGCCTGCCAGCAGTAGCAGTCCCATGCTCGCTGTGCCTTGGTGTTGTGAAAATATCAGACTGCCGAAACCAGCCATTGTCGTTAAGGTGCTGTAAAAAATGGCGCGCGCCGTGCTGGTATGTAACAGATTCTCATAAGCCTCACCGGTGTTGCTGCTTCTGTGCACCATATGCACGCTGCAATCGATGCCGATGCCAAGGATGAGCGGCAAGGCGATTACATTGGCAAAATTAAACGGTATGCCGAGTAAAACGGTGCTGGCACCGGTAAACAAGGCGGCCAGCAATAATGGAATTAATACCAGCGCCGCTGATTTCACGCTCTTGAGCAGCAGCAGAAGTGCGATAGTCACGCCGATCAGCGCCAGCGAAAACGCATGAATAAATGCATTAACAACAGCTTCTCCGGCTTCCAGGCTGATGACCGGTACACCGGTTGCGCCTGGTGCTATTTGCTGTACTGCGCGCACAAAGTGAGTCAGGGTATCGTTATCATCAATGTTCTCAGCTGGATAAACCGCGATGCGAAAAATATGGTCATCACTGAGCCAGTGTGTTTTGACGGACTCAGGTATGTTTTCACGGTCGAAAGGCTCAGCCTGTAATGCAATTTGCAAACGGTGGATAGATTCCGGCAAAAGATGCAGCAGGTCATGCGTTACAGCGGATAGCAGCTGTGTCTGTGCTTCGTGAGCGCCAAGCTGATCAAGTCGTGTTAACAGCCTGGACAGCGAGGCCCGCAGTGCCTGCGCTGTATTCATCGCGGTATGCGCGGACTGCTTATTAATCAACTGATCCAAAGCCAGTCGCAGCTCCTGCAAGGCGGCGCGCTGCACGGCGACATTAATTGCTGTTTGCGCCACTGGCGCAAACGTTATCGGGCCGAGCGTCATTGCCATTTCCGTTATCAGCGCTACTTTCTCATCCTGATGATTCGGCACCATGTCGAGTAATGTAACGACTTTGTCGACTTCAGGTAAGGCTGTGAGTTGCTGTACAAGCTGTTCGGCTTCAGTCTGGTCGTCTTCCAGTGCGATAATGTGCCAGGGCGAGTCATCAGCATTTTTCAGCAAGTCACGGAAGGTTTCTACCGATTCGACGCGTGGATCGTTCAGATTGAGCAGATTATAGTCGAAGCGGATGTGTGGTAAGGCCAGGAGAGATAGCGAAACAGCAAAAAAGGTGAGTATATAAACGGTTCTGCGGGAGCGCCCCGGCCATTCCAGCATGCGGTGAACGGGTTCTATGGTGATGAGTGGTTTAATCATTCGAATCGGAAAATAACGCTGTAACGCCGGTGCTACGGTCAGTGTTACCAATAAACTGATGATCATTCCCGAACCTGAGATCAGACCAAGTTCGGCTACGCCGTCATACGTTGTCGGCATGAAGGCATAAAATCCGATCGCGGTGGTTACCGCGCATATCATTAAAGCACGACCAATATCGCCGCTGGCCTTAGGCAATGTTTCGGTTACCGGCAGACCGGTTCGACGAACTTCTTCATGTCGCAGCAAAAAATGGATGGCATAATCAACACCAAGACCAATATAAAGCACGGCAAAAGCAATGGATATCAGATTTAGATGACCGACTGCAAAAGTGGCAAACGCCGCTGTCAACAATAATCCAAGAACAAGACTGAAAAGAACGGTCATGATCGCACCGAGAGTGCGCAGCGCGATCAGTAGCACCGCAATCACCAGCACAAGCGCGAGTATGCCGGCATTCTGCGCGCCGCGCATCGCGCTGTGCAATTCGTCAAAAGCCAGCGCTGCTTCACCGGTAATGCGAAGTTTTATGGAAGACTCCGCAGTAATGCCGAGACTGGCCGCAGCCTCCCGAATTGCGTTCATCGGTTGTTCCGCGGCGAATAACTGGGCGTAATCAAGTTTCGGTCGCGTCAGAATGATTTCCTGATAGCGATCTGCCTGTTGTTCGCCGTCGAGTAAAATCTGCCATGACAACGCGCGTGGCGCATTTGCAAGCCGTGCATCCAGCGTTGAACTGACGCCGCTGAAAACTGCATCCAGATCCAGGTTTCTTCCGTGGGTTATTTCATCGACCGCTTCCGTCAATACGGATGCGAAAGTATCCAACGCTGGATTTTCCGATAGGCGTGCGATCAGCGGTTGTGCGGCTGCAAGGCGGTCGGTGATTTTTTCAAGCTCTGCAATATTCTTGTAAAGCAGACCGTTCTGCTCAAAGAAGGCATCGCCGCTCAGATAGCTTGTTTCATAAAAGTGCGCGCTATCATTGTGCAGATGACCACTCAACTGCTTGGCCGCTGCGTGTGCCTCTTCAGGTGTTGGTGCTTCCACAACCAGGAGAAATGCGTCTTCAAACTGCGGAAATGCTTCTTTATAACGTTTGTGGTTGACACGAAAGGGCACTTCTTCGGATAGCATATCTGTCGTGTCAGTATGTATGCCCAGGTTGTTCGTGGTATATACGACACTCGCGGCAGCAATAATGATGCTTAATAAAATGATCCAGATTGCTTTTTCGTAGGAGAAAGCCGCCCAGCGCGCAAAAAAATGATAATTTGCGCCATGTGTAGTGTCCACAAAAATTCCTTTCAAGCGATGAAGCAGTAGAAACAGAGCGTGCGATTCACTGTTTGGACTGTATGAAATACTTATTCGGTGTGTTCTGCCTCGGCAATCTTAACTTGCAGCATGTCGATTAATGATTGAAATCCATCGCGTTGCATGATTGACCGATATTCGCTGCGTTTTATCGCCAGATCGCTGACGCCATCAAACAGGATGTTAATAATCATCCATTTTCCATCAGTGTGGTGCAGTACATAATCAAAATTAATGATGCCGCCATCACCTTGTATGAGCTGACTGCGCACCAGTTTTTGTTCGCGCGGCAAATCACGCTGCTCGATAAAATTGAATTGCTCGCCGTCATGCTGTTTAAACTGTCCGGCGTAGGTCACAATGCTAAGTTGACGGAATATTTCAATTATTGAATCGTGTTGTTCCTGGCTCAGCGTGTTCCAAAGTGTCGCGCCAATAATTGTCTTGATAATCATATCAATATCATGCGTTCGTTTGACAACGGGTGTCAGAAATTCCACGCGCCCGGAGAAACCCAGTTGCGCGCCTTCGCGCATGGATTGCAACAGCGATTGCTGCAGATCGTATACTGTCGCATAAGCGCTGTCCGGTTCCGGTTCTTGCGCATTCGCGATTTTGACGACTGAAATGAGTGGCAGAAGAACGATGCTGATCAGGATCAGTATCCACGGCAACTGTTTAATGATCTGTTTTGCTTTCATAGTGACGGTCTTTCCAGCGAGCGCGCTCCCCGCGCCAGTAGCGTATTGCCGATGTCCATGTCATGGCAAGGTACAGTGTGCCAGTAAAAGGAAGCGTAAAAATCCATAAGGGGGAGCGGCGGTAATAGTTTAAAGTCGGTTTGTAAGCATAGTACATTGCCGAACAGGCAATTAAGCTGATCATATAAGTTTTCGGATCGGGCGGCAATAAAAACGCAAAAGGTGCGAGCCAGAACATCGACAGCATGATGACCGTGCACAATAGTAATAGGACCATTGAGTAATTGAGCTGAGTATAAGCTGTGCGCGCAACCATTTCCCAAATTGGCCCGAGTCCTTGATAGCCACGATGGCTGCATGCGGCATGACTCAGTCCCAGCCAGATATTTTTACCGGAATGTTTGATGCGTGCGGCTAGTGTACAATCATCAATGAGTGCATCATGTAGACTGCTGAAAGCGCCAACAGAGCGCAATGCCTGGGTTTCGATCAATATGCATCCACCCGCGGCGGCGGCCATCCGTGAGTCCGGTTTGTTGGTCAGCCCGAACGGATAAAGCAGTTTGAAAAAAAAGATAAATGCGGGCATTAACATGCGTTCAATAAGTGTATCCATAGGCGGCTTTGCCATTAGCGATACCATTGAACGATTTTCAGTCAATATTTTATTTTTCAATGTTGCAATAATGCCTTGAGATAATGTGATATCTGCATCAAGCAGCAGTGTATAGGGGGTGGTGATATGCTTAAGACCTTGCTCGAGCGCCCAGAGTTTGCCGCTCCATCCTGTCGGTGGCGTAGTTCCTGTAATTACCTGTGCACCTTTCTGATAGGCCAGTTGTGCCGTTTCATCGGTAGACTGGTCGTCGACTACAATCACTTGCAAGTCTTCGCCTTGTGCCTTTAAGCCGTCAAGTGTGTGCTGAATGAAAGGTGCTTCATTACGCGCCGGAATCAACACTGTGATGTCGCTCAAATTTTGGTTAGGCTGCTGACCGGGATCGGATTCAATCTGTTCGTGCGTGCTGATCGGCCGCCAGGGAAGTAGCAACAAGGACAGCCAGCAGACCACCCCCAAAGCGCCACCATATGTGGCGCTGTGCACTAACAATTCGACCATTGCACAAGTTTATGCGATTCAGCCTGGCTATTCAATCACAGTAGACTGGATTCGATTATTTATCCGAAATGGTAACGGGGATTTCAGCGAGTTTTTTTGCTTTCTTGCTTCCTTCAACAGCCCATTTTGGTATTGGTTCTGCAATCATTTCGCCTGTTGTTCTGGGGCCCTTCAAGGACATCACAAAGGCTTTCCAAGGATTGCGCAACGTATCTTCCACTGCAGTTGCTTCATAGCCACAGTGTGCCATGCATTGCGCACATTTAGGATTGTTGGCGTTGCCGTACTTTTCCCATGGCGTGGTATCGAGCAGTTCCTGAAAAGTTTTGACGTAGCCTTCATCGGACAGCAGATAGCATGGCTTTTGCCAACCGAATACATTGCGCGTCGGATTTCCCCATGGCGTACATTTGTAATCCTGATTTCCCGCCAGAAAATCCAGATAAAGCGCTGAGTGATTGAGTCGCCATTTGCGTTTCAGTTTTTTTCCCAATTCAAAGATACCCCGAAATAACCGTTTGGTATCCGCACCTTTGATGAAAACATCCTGCCTCGGTGCGTGTTCATAACTGAATCCCGGTGCAATTGTTACGCCTTCTACTCCCAATTCAGTTACATAATCCAGAAACTCGGCGACATCTTCTGGTGTTTCTCCTTGAAACAGGGTGCAGTTAACGGTGACGCGGAAGCCTCTATCCAGCGCTAATTTGATAGCTTCAACCGCGCGATCAAAAACACCTTCCTGGCATACCGAAGCATCGTGGCGTTCTTTCATGCCATCGAGGTGCACGGAAAAAGTAAGATATGGCGAAGGTGAGTAATCACTCATACGCTTCTTGAGCAGCAGCGCGTTTGTGCAAAGATAAACATATTTTTTGCGTTTGATAATGCCGTCAACGATACGCGGCATGTCTTTATGCAACAGAGGTTCTCCACCGGGAATTGAAACCATGGGCGCGCCGCACTCGTCCACTGCCTGCATGCATTCTTCATAAGACAGACGCTTGTCCAGAGTTTCTTCCGGATGTGCAATTTTTCCGCAGCCAGCACATGCCAGATTGCAGCGAAACAACGGCTCAAGCATCAGTACTAAAGGATATTTTTTAACACCTTTAATTTTTTGTTTGATCAGATAGCTGCCAACCGCAATCTGCTGGCGTAAAGGAACTCCCATGGTTAAAACCTCCAAAATACTTCATTAAACGACGATTGATTTTTGTTCAGATCCAACAAATTGTGGTAAGTTGTTTTTAAGATCAGAAGAATTATACTCAATTCGTTAAAACAGTTTCAGGCATGAAATGCCGAATAAGAACAACATCGAAAGTATTTAATCCATTTTTCTATCATTACGTCTGGAAACAGAAACAGATTCAATGTGGATGAATGGATTTTTTATTTTGCTGCTAGCCAGCAAAGCTTTCTATTATACAGTTAATTGATCTTGATGATATTGGCCGGAGCTTGATCTCTTTTCCGTTTTGTATGAAAACAACAGTGCCCGTTTCTTGGAATAATTTATGCGATGCGTCTGACAATATCACCTATCTTAGTCCTTGTTGTGTGCCAGGGGGTGTCAAAAGAAATGATTTGAATCCCTGGCAGAATAGGATGATATGCTGGCTACTCAGTTTTAGTAATCTACGCCAAGTGCGCGAAGGGTTTCTTTGGTTAACTCTCCTGATGCCAGATTATTGTCCTGTTGAAAGCTTTTTAGTGCTGCCAATGTCCTGGGGCCGCTGACACCGTCAGCCGGGCCGGGTTTGTAGCCGGCTTTTGCAAGCGCCTGCTGCACTTGACGAATAAGATTAGGATTGGCCGCGACAACTTGATCGGCATCATCAATGATTTCAGCAACTGCGGCGCTGGCATCTTCCTTCAGATCAACGATGGTATCTTGTGTCGTTGTGATGCTGTCTTCAATGGCACCCATCATGGTGTCTGTGGATTCGTTGACAGCTTCTCCGGCAGCGTTAAGACCTTCGTCAACTGATTCCGAGAAACCATCCAGAACACCTTCCATCGATGCAATTTCATTTTCTGATTCAAAATCACCAAATGTTTGTATTTCTTCTACATTTTCCAAACTGGTTATCGGTTCAGGCGCAATGGTAGTTTCTCTGCTTTCTTTGGTATTCATCCCGGCTTGTTCATTTTTCGTCGAATCGGCGTTTTCTCTATTACCGCATGCCGATAAGAGAACAACCGCTAACAAAAGAACGACTCCGGTTGATAAGCTTCTAATTTCAAGTGATTTCATTGATACATCCTCCGTAAGTTTGGAAATAAAGTCTTTAACCGCCATTATTATCATAAATAGCTGAGACTTTTGCAAAACTCTATCACAGTACCTATGCCGCCGAAAGCAGTGTGAGTTTCGCGCGCGGCAAAATCAAGTATATGTCTCCTGATGGCTGCATGGTTTTACAACGATTGGCCTGTACCAAATCTGCGCTAGGATGTCTCATTTGACTGCTGGCGAAATACCGGGGCTGATCATTTGAATTGCAGACTGGATTATGTGATTGCGTTCTGTGAGTAGCCAGTCAACTGCACATCCGGAAGCCAAAGACGGGGGTTCTGAATCTCATGTCGAACGGTACGTTAAAGTTTCGCATTATCATTATGATAATCAGGTAATCTTTTGGTGGCCCGGAATGAAAACAGTTACCTGTGACTTTTGAATCGCAATAATACTTTCTCATTGTGTTGACGTCAGGATCACGGAGTAACAGGTTCTTGCCGCATTCTTTCTCCTTAAAGGAAACGGAATCCGGTATTAGAAAAACTTCACTAACCAGGATTTCATGTGAACATTCAAATTCGATTGGATTGTCAAATGAACTCAGGAGTAGTCGAAAGAGAATCTGCCACTATGATTCTAGTGTTGTTGTTTTGACGCAACAGATGCCTAATATTGCCTTGACACATAAAAGCTCCTTATATAAGCTGCGCTTTGGTCAAATACGACACACTTATTAATAATTAAGAGCAATGTCAGCGGTCAGCATTTGAGTTAAGAATTCCAGCCTGTAGAAATAGAATCATAAAAAAGAATCAAAATTAAGGCAGAGAATCAAGGTTGGCACGCGATATCGGGATTTCTTGCCAGGGAATGCAAGATGAAGAAAAGCACAAGTCATATTACTTCGAGGGGAAGATCTTGAGTTCGACAATAACCAAGTTGAACGCTCCGCGTATGCAGGCGTTTGATTTTCAGCCTTCCAACGAAACGCAGCTAACACCAACACCAACACAGAATACGCTCGTGCAGCAATTGGCGGGCTTTGATACTTTAATCAACGCACTTGAATATGCTGCGCAGGGAATCACCGGATACAATTTTTACAATGCAAAAGGTGAGCTGCGTTCGGTGTTGCCGTATAGTCTGCTTAGAGATAATGCGCGCAGATTGGCGCAGTGCATGTCTGGTTTCGGGCTAGAGCGCGGCAGTCGTGTTGCTATCATAGCCGATACATCACCTGAATTTATTGAGTTATTTTTTGCTTGCCGATATGCCGGGTTAGTTCCATTTGCAATGCCTGTACCTGTTAATTTAGGCAGTCACGGAATCTACGTGCAACAGCTGAGGGGATTGCTTGAAAGCAGTCAAGCAAGTCTGGCAATTGCAAATCTTGATTACATTAATTTTCTCGAAGAAGCAGCTGAAAAAGTAACTGCTTTAAACTGGATCGGTACGCCCGCGCAGTTAAGTGAATTTCCGGTACAAGCAATGCCACTGCAGTCCAATAAGCCTGATGAAGTTGCTTATCTGCAATTTACGTCAGGCAGTACACGTATGCCGCGAGGTGTGATTATTACTGAGCACGCACTCATGTGTAACTTAAAAGGAATAGTGCGTAATGGTCTGGAAGTAAGACCTGACGATCGTTCTGCATCCTGGTTGCCTTTCTACCATGATATGGGCTTGGTTGGTCTGGTTCTGGCGCCGATGGTTACGCAGATATCCGTTGATTATCTGGCAACACGCGATTTTGCGATACGACCATTGCAATGGCTCAAATTGATTAGCCGTAATCGCTGTACAATAGCATTCAGTCAGCCTTTTGGCCTTAAGTTATGCACTATGCGCGCACGAGAGACAGACTTGAAGGATCTTGACTTGAGCTGCTGGAGAGCTGCTGGGATTGGCGCTGAAATGATTCGCCCGGATACGCTGAGGAAGTTTGCTGAAAAATTTTCCTCTTCAGGATTTAATGAAAATGCGTTTCTTCCCTGCTACGGTTTGGCTGAATCAACGTTGGCCGTAACATTCTCAAAAATAGGTAATGGATTTGATAGCATACAAATCGACAGTAAAACGCTTGTCGATAAACGAATGGCTGTCAAGCTGCAGGCCGAGGAACGCAAAAGCAATGAATTTGTCAATTGCGGAAAGCCGTTGCCCGGGCACATCGTTAAGATTATCGATGATGAAGGGCGGCAACTGGGAGAAAGGATGCTTGGTAGCGTGCTCGTGCAAGGCGCTAGCGTCATGCTGGGTTATTTCAATAATCCAGAAGAAACAAAAAATGCATTAAAACCGGAAAACTGGCTTGATACCGGGGATATAGGTTTTCTTTATGAAGGCGATTTGTATATCACAGGGCGACGAACAGATGTCATAATTGTCAATGGGCGCAATATTCGTGCGCAAGACATTGAAGAACTTGCCGAGCAGCAACCTGAAGTCAGATCGAGAGAAGCATCGGCTTTTGGTGTAAATAATGAAGATGGATCCACAACAGTTGTTCTGGTCATTGAATGCAGGTTGACCTCATTGGCAGAACGCCATATGTTGATCAAGCGGTTGCAGCAACTCGTTTATATGGCTTTTGGTGTGAACTGTATCGTAGAACTCGTGCCACCGCATACGCTGCCTAGAACATCTTCAGGTAAGTTGTCTCGTTTTGCGGCGCGGCAAGGTTATATACAGCGTACGAATCTGCATGATCAGCTCGCGATGGTGGAATCCGGGGAACGTTAGTCTCCATGCAAAAATTGGTAGCTGTCACTGGCGCTACTGGTTTTATTGGACAGAGACTTGTCAATAGCCTTGTCGAGGCAGGTTGGCGAGTAAAAGCGATTACCCGGAAAAAAAAAGCGAATACAGATTTCATTAATTGGATTCATGGTGACCTTGATAATCTGTCAGCTTTAACTGATCTCGTGGAAGATGCCTCAGCAGTTATTCACTGTGCAGGGACTGTACGAGGCAGTTCATTTGATGAATTTTCGCATACCAATGTGACCGGAACTCAAAATCTCCTTGACGTGGTGGTTAGGCAAAAACAACTGCCGCGTTTTCTGTTCATTTCTTCACTTGCTGCCAGACAATCTGAACTGTCTTGGTACGCTAAAAGTAAAAAACAGGCTGAGCAGCTGGTCATTGATCCCGCACTGGGACTGTCTTGGACAATTTTCAGACCGACTGCGGTATACGGTCCAGGCGATAAAGAGTTGAAACCGCTTTTTCAGGCAGCCAGTAAAGGATTTCTTCCGGTTGTCGGTCAATTAAAGAACCGTTTTGGATTGTTACATGTTGACGATCTGATTTCCGCAATTCGAGTGTGGCTTGATCTTGATGCGCCCTGTCCGGGTATTTACGAGCTTGATGATGGCATGGCAGGAGGGTATAGCTTCCAGTCACTGGCAACTTTAGCTCAGGAAATATGGAACAGACCGGTTCGTTGCGTTGTAGTGCCTCATTTTCTGATAAAGAATATCGCCATTGCGAATCTTTGGCTGGCAAGAATTTTGCGGTATTCTCCCATGCTGACTCCTGGGAAAGTAAAAGAGTTACACCACCATGACTGGGTATGTGATAATGCGCCTTTAATTCGTGCACTGCCTTACTGGCAGCCTCGCATTCGTTTGCATGATGCATTGCCACAACTATTATAGTTATACCTAGACATAAGTTATGACAAACAATAATTACAACGAGATCATTGAATTGCTTTGTGATCGTCTCGACAGCCTGGCTGACTCGGAAGTAAATATCACAGCAGAAACCAATCTGATCAGTGAGTTATCCATTGATTCAGTCAAATTGCTCAACCTCATCATGGAAATAGAAGATGCGTTTGATATCTCGATACCGATAAACGCATTGGCAGATGTGCAAACCGTGCATGAATTGGCAAGTCTCATTTCCAAAATTAAATCTGCATCCTGATAAATGAATTTACTGGAAAAACTTGATGCAGCTGCGGCGGCAAGAAAAGCGATGTTGCCCGAAGGCGTTGGCGCTTTTGGTATTCCCATTGAAGAAGTGTATTCGGCCACAGAAGCCAGGATTGGGAAGCGTCGCGTACTGCTGCTGGGAACAAACAATTACCTGGGATTGACATTTGCACCTGAATGCATACAGGCGGCGCACAAGGCGCTTGATGAAGAAGGCACAGGAACAACCGGATCACGCATGGCAAATGGCAGTTATTACGGGCATCGAGCGCTAGAGCGCGAGTTTGCGGATTTTTATGACTGCGGCTCAGGAATCGTTTTTACCACCGGTTATCAAGCCAATTTGGGCACTATATCCGGATTAGTCGGTCGCGGCGATACGGTTTTGATTGACGGCGATTCGCATGCCAGTATTTTTGATGGCTGTATTTTAAGTGGTGCTGAAATTATCCGTTTCAAGCACAACGACATGGCCGATATGGAAAAACGCTTGCGCCGCCTGGGCGACCGCACAGAAACGACGTTAATTATCGTCGAAGGGATTTACAGCATGCTTGGTGATCAAGCGCCATTGGCGGATATAGTCGAGCTTAAAAATAAATACCGGTGCACATTGTTGCTGGATGAAGCGCACTCACTCGGTGTGCTTGGAGAAACAGGGCAAGGGCTGGTGGAAAAGACAGGATTACAGAAAGAAGTTGATTTCATCACCGGTACATTCAGCAAAAGCCTGTGCAGTATCGGCGGTTTTTGCGTGAGCAATCATCCACAACTGGATCAGCTGCGCTATGTCAGTCATCCCTACATTTTTACAGCGTCGCCATCCCCGGCAACTATTGCATCAACACGTGCCGCCTTGCAATTGCTACGAGAAGGTAGTCATCTACGCAGACAACTCTGGAAGAATTGCACGCAACTCTACAACAGACTTGCGGAGATCGGTTACCAGGTGGGTCCGGAGCCAGGCCCGGTTATTGCCGCAATTCTCGATAATCCGAAGCAGGCGCTCCAGATCTGGCAGCGCTTGCTGGAAAAGAATATTTATGTAAATCTGATTCTGCCGCCAGCCGCACCCGATGGAAAATCGCTGGTGCGCTGCAGTGTCAATGCGGCGCATACAACTGAACAAATGACGTATGTGGGCGATAGCTTCGCAAATCTCTACCATGAGATACTGCAAAGCTAGACGCAGAAGTGAGGTTGCTGTCACTTCGCATGTGACATTTCTGATTAAGCGGATAAAGCTTCCGTGCGCTGGACAGCATTGACTTTATTATTTTTTGAATGATCTTTCCCTGACATACTCTGTTGTACTCCAAGCACTCTGCGTTTCGTTTTTTTCAGATACTCCCGAATGAAACGTATTTGGTTTTTCAATCCCAGGCAATGTCTTAGACACTTGACACAAAGCGCGATAATGTATTTCTGGCCAGCAGACTGGAGCAGGAATGACTATGATGCTGCAATCTTCGGTTGCGCAGGGGATATTTCTCTATTTGATTGATTATGCAAGAGCATTGGCGAACTTTTCTACATACCCAGCAAGCAATTATCACAAATGACAAAGTCGTCCGTTTCGGCGAAAACCGGCTTGAAGTGCAGAAAATAGGAGCAGAAACGGTACTGGTTGATTTGTCGCATTTAGGATTGCTCGTATTTTCCGGAGAAGATGCGCAGACATTTCTTCAGAATCAGCTTAGTTGCGATGTGAAACTGGTCAATGAACATCAGGCGCAGTACGGCAGCTACTGTACGCCAAAGGGGCGCGTGCTGGTGAATTTTATTCTGTGGCAGCGCGGCGATGAATGGTTTATGCAGCTGCCAATCAGTCTTTGCGCAACCATACAGAAGAGACTGTCGATGTTTATTCTGCGCTCGAAAGTACGTGTCAGCGACAGCAGTAATCAGTGGATACGCATCGGTGTTGCAGGAAAAACGGCTTGTGAGCATATTGCCGCATTCATGCAGATTGCTATTGATGCCAATCCACGGCTTGAAGTGATGCAGACGCCGCAGGCAACGTTAGTATGCCACGCAGCAGACCGTATCGAGCTGATTGTGACGCCGGAAAAAGCACCGGAATTCTGGATGCTGCTGCGTCAGCACGCGCAGCCTTGCGGTGCGGATTATTGGGACTGGTTGACTCTACAGGCCGGTATACCCGTCATTACGCCGGAAACACAGGAAGAATTCATACCGCAAATGATTAATCTTGACCTGATCGGCGGTGTCAGCTTTAAAAAGGGATGTTACCCCGGACAGGAGATAGTCGCACGCACGCAGTATCTGGGCAAACTCAAACGCCGCATGTACCGGGCGCATATTGCGACAGATGATCGCGTATCGGCTGGAGACGATCTGTATGGCGCGGATTTCGAAGATCAATCCTGCGGCAAGATTGTCAACGCTGCACCATCTCCACGCGGCGGTTATGATGTGCTTGCGGTGATTCAGCAAAGCAGTGTGGCGGCAGGAAAGGTTTACTGGAAAGCGCCGCGGGGTGCAGTCCTGGCCATAGAAACATTACCGTACGCATTGGATTAGCAGATTGTTGAAAAAATTATCTGCGTTGCCGCTGCGGCGTTAAAAACAGGCTCAAAATGCGCATTTATCACGTATAAATACCGTTTTCTCGCCTGTTTTTGCCAGGCAATCGACTGCCTCGATCACATTTTTCAACAACGTGCTGGCGGCAACAGCTGCTCATGCGTAATCCAGATAATAAATTGCCGCACCCAGCAGCACCAGTGCCAGTTCAAAAGCGGTTACCCACAGCAGGATGGCCGTAATCCGGCGTCCCATCGGTGTCATCGGTTGCCAGATCCGTTGCATGTACCAGCGCCAGAGCCGGTAATTCGACCATCTGTGCCAGCTGATCAGATAGCGCTGCAGCTCATGTGCCCAGACCGAGATGCTTTTGTCGACTCGGTGAAGGTGTTGTTTACGCTCGCTTTCCGGCAATCTATCATAATAATCTGTAATAGTCAGCCTGGATCGGCTGCCTGATTGATCGCTGATCGGATCGATAGTGAATATCGTGCGCGATTTCACACCCTGATCATATTCGATCTGCAGGCCAGTCGATAATGGTTGCGCGATTAAAACCAGTTCAAAGTCAAAAGGCGTTGGCTGGCTGATATTTCGTCCGGCAAAGAAATAGCGATTGGCATCCAGGCGCTGCCAGTGACGCACACTGAGCATGGGATTGATGCGAAAAAGCCGCTCGATATCGCGGCAGAACTGTGTCAATTCAGGGGTGCTCAGCGGCGTGTGCAGAATTGCCCATGCCGCATCGGCGTTGCCCTGTTCCGGTTGATTTGTTGCATTCATTTTAAAGTGCCTTGCTCGGGATGCGGCACGATCAGCAAAGCTGTTTCCAGGACATGTGTCAGTTTTTTTGTCAGCATCGTGGAACGCAGGCCTGATTTCCCGCCCGGTCGCGGCGAACCCATGACAACCAAATCATAAGCGTGCGTTCTGGTCTGGCGCAATAGCGCCTCCTCCGGTTCGCCAAGCAGCACGATATGCTGGCAGGTCAATCCGCGATCGAACGCTTTCTGGCTTACCCGCTGGCGCTGTTGATCAATATCCTGGCGTAATGCGTCATCAAGATAGTCGCGGAACCGGTCGCGGGTCGCGCCGTTGTTGAGCCAGTCATCGCCGGTCATGTTCCGCCAGAATTCCGGAACGACGACAAGATGGTCAATGCGGCCTGCCGGCGAGCATATCCGTAAGGCCATGTTCTCGGCGGAGATAGCACCTTCGGTGCCGTGACTGGCGAGCAGAATATATTGAAACATTCCAGGCTGAACCGGGCGGGTGGCCTTGCGGTGCGCCTCAGCGGTCAATAGAAGAAATAAATCGCCATGGCCAGAATGAACGCCAGAATAAGCGCAACCAGGTCTTCCAGCCGGTCACTGCCGAAAATTGACAACGCGGAACCGCGTTCGAACGCTGTTATCTCGTCTTTCTGATTCATGTTTCCTCCTGTTTATTAGAGTCTGTTAAACAGTTTCACTGATGAACAGTATCACCACGACCAGCGACAGCGCGGCTTTGATAAAACCGACGATGCCGCCGATAATCGCAGGCTCTCCGCCCGCCTGTTTCATCGCGCCAACGGTAATCTGCATGCCCAGGCCGACCAGCCCGAAGGCAAACAGCCAGGTAATCCATTCACGGAAAGCTTCAATTTTTTTTGCGGTATGATGCACGGCCTTATGCGCGGCGTTCAGAATTGCATTCGCATTATCGGAAAGACTTTCGCCGCTGACGATACTGCGAATCGCGTTATCATCGTCAACAGACATGATCTTGCCGTGTTTGATCAACCGTTTCAGCGCGGCGCTGTGCCCGGTGTGTTCGATGTTGTGCAGTTCCGATCTCAGCAATTGAATCTGTCCCGCGTTGAGGAGATTTTCTTCCTTGAAGCCCAAATCAGCGGTATTGCCGAAATATTTACCTTGATAATGATTGGCCGGGGCGAAAATGCCGGTTGTCGACAAGGCGAACATGAGAATGAAGCCGATCACGAAAACCGGGAATTTAGTGATGACAACCCGGCCGACATCGACCTGTGCCGCATTGGCGCCTTCTTTTCTGACGTACCAGACAGCGAGCCACAACACAACAACGGGTAATATCAGAACGCGCGTGATGTTAAAGATTTCCGCAACCATCAGTGTTTCGATGCCATCCGGCTGGAATGCCAGCGCCGCGCCCGCGACCTGCGCGGAATTCAGAATTCCCGTACCGGCCCAGGCGCCAAACTGCACATAACTCATGTCAAGAAGATGGCCTACGATTGGAAACAGAAACATGCAGCCTACGCCCCAAAGCAGAATTGTGCCGATGGTATAGGCGATTTCAACCGGCTTGGCTTGCACAACCGGTGCTACGGCAACGGTTGCGGATACACCACAGACACCCATGCCCGCGGACAGGACGCCGCCCATCGAATTGGAAATGTGCCGCCGTGAGCCGATCCATAACACGATGCCGACCGAACCCAGAACAAAGAATCCGATCATGAGAATCGACAAGCCGCCAAGATTTCTCAGTTCGGCCGCGCTGTACAATGCCCCCAGAAGGATGACGCCGGTTTTAAGTCCTAACCGCGAAAGGCGGACGCCATTCTCGGCCCATGACGGAATCCGGAACACATTGACGATGAGAAGACCCGCGACAATGCCCAGAACGACATAGTTAAGCCCAAAAAGATCATGCGCGTATTTGCCGGTATTGCCGACTTCGCCCAGACCGATACTGATCACCTCGATTTCCGGTGCAATAAACCAGCGCACCAGCATGGTAATAAACAAAATCAGCATGCCGCCTGCAATGGTGGATGAATAATAATCCAAGTGTCCTTCGCGATGCTTGCCGAGCCAGTGCCAGAGTCCTGTCACAGCCGCAAACAACCCGAAATACAAGGGCAGTGTAGTGAGTTCGTCGCGATATTTGTATGATTTGCCGGATGCCAGATGCTCCAGAACTGGATTGATCAGGCCGGTATCTGCGCCATACCCTATCGCCAGCATGGATAAACCGATGATAAAAAGCGCCGGATTGTTTTGAGTGTATACCATAACGATGAATGTTACTGAATTCGACCGGGTTCATGCAAAGTCTATTATATTAAAATCGATTATGACATGGATAGGTTACATTACGTTATGTCCTCTATTGACTCAAACAACGATTGTCGGCCTATAACTGGCGTCTTGCCCGGATTTCACCTATGATTCAGCTTTTGGCGGGCGTAAAAGGTGCTGCGCAATGAATGGATTGCTGGATGGATTGTTTATCGTGATGGGAGTGATTATCGCCGGAATCGCTGCGCGGTTTTATTATTCAAAACGCGAACCATTACAACCCGGGCAGCAGGCGCCGGATTTCAGATTGCCGGATCAGCATGGCCAGATACATGCGCTGGCGGACTTCAGGGGTAAATGGCTGGCGTTGTATTTCTATCCAAAGGATGATACACCCGGGTGCACCCGTCAGGCCTGCGCATTTCGTGACGATCTCGACAAGCTGAAAGCACTGGGTGCCGAGGTGATTGGTGTCAGCGTGGATACGGTGCAAAGCCATGCCGGCTTTGCCAGCAAATTCGATCTGCCATTTCCGCTGCTTGCTGACGCTACTTGTGAAACCGCGGAGCGTTATCAATCGCTGATCAACCTGGGCATTGTCAAATTCGCCAGGCGCAATACATTTCTTATCGACCCGGCAGGTAAAATCGTCAAAGTCTATGTGTCTGCCAGTGCACGTCATAACTCGAGTGAAGTGGTCAATGACCTGGAACAATTAAAGCGGGTGCAGCAGGCAGGTCATTCCGGTCGATCGTGAGCGGTGCTGAAGCGGTGTATGGACATTACCGCAGGAAACTATTACATTGATTCGGAATCCATTTGACAAAATATATCGACGATAGGAAAACCCGTAAGCAGATCATCTTTTCAGTTAAGAGGATGTTAGGAACATGGTCAACTTTACAGAAGAGCAATTGCAGCAGATCAAAGCGGCAATACACAAGCGCTATCTAGAACTGCAGGAAGAAATCCGCAGCGAGCTTGTCAACGCGGGTGAAGAATTTGATGTCAGCCGGGCGGATGACATTAACAACATACTCGCTGATGTTGATACTGCGCTGATTGATAAGCAGATCAACGAAATGCGTGAGCTGGAAATGTCCGAAAAATACCTGATGGAGCTTGAATTCGGCGATTGCGTGGACTGTGGCGGGGAAATCGGTTTCGAGCGCCTGATTGCGAATCCTTCCACGCAACGATGCATCGAATGCCAGCGCAAATTCGAGAAATTCTATTCATCCGGAAGCGGGCCATCGCTGTGATCGCGGTTTGTCTATTTCTTGAGCAGTACGATCACCGCGCCGCTGCCGCCGTCTCCCGGTCTGGCCTGACAGAATGCAAGCACAACACTGTATTGTGCCAGCCAGCTGCCGACTCTGTGCTTTAACACTGGAATTCCGTCTGCTGAACTCAATCCCTTACCATGTACAATCCGGACGCATCGATAGCGGCTCTGCGCGGCATTTTCCAGGAATAAAACGAGTTGCTGCCGGGCGGCATCCTGCGTCAGGCCATGCAGATCCAGGCTGTCCTGGGCAACCCAGTACCCGTTCCTGAGCCGCCGCAGGGTTTGCCGGGAAACGCCGGGGCGCAGAAACGACCATTCTCCATCTGCTTCGAGGTCCGGAAAAATATCCGCGGATTGTTCCATTTCTCCTGCTGGAAAGTGATTGCGCCGCGGCCGGGGTTCCGGTTTGGGGTGTTTGATAACAGCCCTGTTGTTGGCCGGCAATGGAATTACGTCCTGCATGGCGGCGCGAAATGCATCCTGATCATCCGGGTCGGGCATAGCTTTGTTCGCGTTATTTTTTGTGGTATTTGAACGGCCTGGCAAGCCTTATAGCATGTGATCGAAATATCTTTCCGCATCCAGCGCCGCCATGCAGCCGCTTGCCGCGCTGGTCACCGCCTGGCGGTAAATATGATCCTGCACATCGCCTGCGGCAAATACGCCTGGAATGCTGGTTGCCGTTGCATTGCCCTGACGGCCGCTGTGGGTGATGATATAACCGTTTTCCATATCGAGCTGACCGGCAAAAATATCGGTATTCGGTTTGTGGCCGATGGCAATGAAAACGCCATGCAGATCGATGGTGCTGGTCGCATCGTTTTGCGTGCTTTTAATGCGCATACCAGTCACGCCGCTGTCATCGCCGAGCACTTCGTCAAGTACGTGATTAAGTTCCAGCCGGATATTGCCGTTTCTGACCTTTTCCATCATCTTGTCGATGAGAATCTTTTCGGAACGAAATTGTTCCCGCCGGTGCACGACTGTGACACTTTTGGCGATATTGGACAGATAAAGCGCTTCCTCAACAGCCGTGTTGCCGCCGCCGATCACCGCGACATCCTGCCCTTTATAGAAAAAACCGTCGCAGGTTGCGCAAGCCGAAACCCCGCGTCCCATGAATGCTTCTTCGGATGGCAGGCCGAGATATTTGGCTGATGCACCGGTGGCGATAATCAGCACGTCGCAGGTGTACGTGCCCTGATCGCCTGTCAGCGTAAACGGTTTTTCCTTGAGTTGGGCGGTGTGAATATGGTCAAAAATAATCTCGGTGTCGAAACGTTGGGCATGTTTCTGGAAACGTTCCATCAGCTCGGGTCCCTGCACACCCATGGCATCGGCAGGCCAGTTATCGACATCGGTGGTGGTCGTCAACTGGCCGCCCTGCTCCAGTCCGGTGATAATAACGGGCTTCAGATTGGCGCGCGCCGCATAAACCGCAGCCGTATAACCGGCCGGGCCGGAACCAAGAATTAAAAGTGGGCAGTGTCTCGTTGTCATGATTGCGATATAAAAATTGAATAAATGACCGAACTATACTGGCTAACGCCGGCAATCTCAAGGTTAGGCGACAGCGAGGCGGTATGCGGGAATTTGCCGAAAAACTGATTTACAGCTTAAGCAATTTGCAATACTAGCGTAAAATTACGCCCACGCCCTGGTAGCTCAGTGGATAGAGCGACCCCCTCCTAAGGGGTAGGTCACACGTTCGATTCGTGTTCAGGGCGCCAGGAAATCAGTATGTTACGAATTTATCATCTTGATGATAAACTATCATTGCTACCATATTGCTACTTTATGCGACTGATAAAAGCATTTGTACAGACTGTAATAGCATAAAGCGTTGACTATTTTCATTCGATTAACGCGGGAAGCCAACGGTTTGCGACAGCAACACCTGTTGATCGTGCGTTAATCCGAGCGCATCGGCAATCGCAGTCCGGTCAATCCAGGCGCGGATAACTGTTGCCAGACCGCTACTTGCCGCAAACAGGTATGCATTCTGAGCAATCGCACCTGCACAAACAGAAGCATAAGATTCCCGCTGATCAACCGGGATCAACTTCATCCGCGAGTGATCGGCCACGTACACCAAATCCAAGGGCGCATCATCAACAAAATCCTGATAGCCTGTGATGCGCCTTAGGTCGCTTGACGCGACCAATTGCAATTCATGTTCTGCTGCTGCATAGCGGTATGCTCCCGATGGTAACGCAACGAATATGTCTATTTCCTGTGCATTTAGCGCTGAAGGAGAAGTGCGTCCGCCATCGGGGCGGTTTATCCCATAAGCTGCCCATAGCAGGTTCGATAATACTTGCAGAGGTAGCGGGTCAGGTGAAAATTCACGTGAAGAATGACGCTTGAGCAGCGTCTCCATTAACGGCAGACCACCATGCTTTTCTGGCGGCGGCAGCAAAACCAATGTTGCTGTACTGCCTTTGGGTGGCTTGGGTCTCAATTGTCCCATCATACCGAGTACCAGTTTCGTTAATGTAGTCATCGCAACTCCTTACTTTAGACGCTATGCTAGAGCATGTACCATTAACTGGCAAAGCTCTACTGAAATGGATTCATCATTGAGTCAACCATCGGTTGTCTTTTCACGTTTATCCGAAAGCTGTTTCAATCTCGGCCAGCGGTCGTGTATCCAGGAATATTCCAGTGGCGTTTCTTCAGTCACTACATAAACACGGTTCTCGCTTTTTCTTTCAGCGAGCAATGCCTGACTCCCCGACCAGGGCTCGAACCTGGGACCTGCGGATTAACAGTCCGCCAATCATTTATGATAAATGCCGTTCCAGAACGGCTATCACGAACTTATTACCTGGTTGCACACCAGACATCATATCTCTGATTTGCGCATTGACTTGTTCAGTTGAAACACCGGCACCGGGAGCGGCCCCGATCACAGCCGTATAAGCTTCGAGCACATCCCCGGCCGTAATCTCGTAACCATGTCCTAACGACATCCACTGCAGCGCTGCGAGCCCTGATTTGACGGCAAAGTCGGGTTGTTTCTCGCAATAGTCCCTGGCAGAACGAATCAATGTACGCGGATCGGTCGGGCTATGCGTCACCAACTCTATTGCCATATCGAAAAGACTGACGCTTTTGGCTGCCGCAAACCATTTGCCTTCATCTCCGGGTGTATTGGCGATCAGGTCTCTGAGAATGTCTCCCGGTGCTTTATCCGGATACTTTTTAGTGATTGCACGAAACGTTGCGAGGTTTGTTGTAGCCCGGTTCGCTTCCAGTGCGTAGCGCCGATAGGCTTCGTCATGCATGCCGGATGACAGTAATATGGCTTCACAGGTCTGCGCGATCAACCAATCCGGTTCATTGCGTCCACGTGATTCTTCAGCATAGCGAATGGCTTCGGTTTTCTTGCCCAAAGCGACCAGCACTTTTACACCCCACTGCCGGTAGTGCCATAGTTTGCAGGGCGCTTTACTAATCAGTGTGAGCAATTCATCATACCGACCTGCGGTATACAGCGATGACAGACAAACGCTAGTGCCTTTGAAATAGCCGTGACCGGTTGCGGATGAACTCCAGGTCTGTTCGACCCACGGCAATAAAGTATCAGCCCAGGATGATGCCAATTCTTCTGTTACGCACAGCTCTCCCCAATGATCACCTAGGCTTTCAAGATAAGGTATGCCATCGTCCTGGAAAGCAGTCCATAGGCGATCAAGCCAGCGCTGCCGAACCTTGCTATCAACGTCTGCCTTGCCAATGATCGGCACCAGGGTATCGATCACGTTATTGACTGCAGTACCGATCGCACCGGATGAACTGTCGACCTGTTCCAGGGCTGGTGAGAGTTTTTCCAGCAATTTTATGGCGCCCTCTGCAGCAAGGACGGGGTCTTTGCGCGCAACCTGTTTGATTTCCGATACGGCTTCTTTAATTCGCTTGATCGGTGTGTCAGAACGCCACCCGAATGCATGTCGCCGGAAACGAGGAGTAAATTGCCATTTGTGTGCACTCATAACTAAGAAATCTTTTGATTAAACAAGCATTATGCACTGCAGCCTACTACACTCTTACAGATGCTATCAATCCTTTAGGCATAGTTGTTTAATGGTTCTGGTATCAGTTTTTGTCTTGACAGTTTGAGAGTCAATTGAATCGGCAATTTATTGTTACTTACCAGACCGGATTGAGGTGAGTTGAATATTGAGAAGGTGTGAGTGCATGAGCCACTGCGTTCCTGCACTTTATAGGAATAAATTGCACTTGTTATTTCACTTACGGAGAAGTAGAAATATTTCTTCGCATTACGCGCAGAAAAAACAAAAATTCCTGGGTTCCTGCAGGCATTTGTTTAATCTGGCGTCCCCAAGGGGATTCGAACCCCTGTTACCGCCGTGAAAGGGCGATGTCCTAGGCCTCTAGACGATGGGGACGTAGAGGAAAATTGCTTTAGCGCTAAATTTCAAAAACTGGTGGAGATAAGCGGGATCGAACCGCTGACCTCTTGCATGCCATGCAAGCGCTCTCCCAGCTGAGCTATACCCCCTGATCAAAGGAACAGGGATTATACTGATGCGGCCCTGCAAAGTAAAGCAATTCTATGCGGATGGAAAATGATTTAATTGCGTATTCATGCGTCTGATCGTTTCTTCACGGCCTAGCAGTTCAAGCACCGCATCGATTGATGGCGTGTGCGTTTCTCCTGTGACCATGACCCGCAGCGGCATCGCAACGGTGGGGAATTTGATGTTATGTGCCTTGACCGTATCCTTGATGATGCGCTGGATCGTTTCTCTGGTCCAGTCCTGTGTTTGTGTGAGTCGTTCCAGCAGATCAAGCAGGATCGGTTTATTGTCCGCGGTAAAGAATTGCGTTTTCAGTTCATCGGTGGGTTCCAGCGGGCGGAAGAAGAATACGGCGGCATCAGCCAGTTCTTCGATGGTGTTGACTCTTTCCTTCAACAAATCGATCACGGCGTTCAAATCGGGGCCGGTGCGCGTATCACAGCCATCTTTTTCCAGAAACGGGATGGCGAGTTCAGCCAGACGGGCGTTGTCGGTTTGTTTCAGATATTGCTGATTCAGCCAGTGCAGCTTTTCCGGATTGAATTTTGCGGGCGACCGGCTGATCGATGTCAGATCAAACCATTCCACCAGTTGATCGCGGCTGAAAATCTCTTCATCGCCATGCGACCAGCCGAGTCTGGCCAGATAATTGACCAGCGCCTCGGGCAAATAGCCGTCGTCGCGGTACTGCGTCACCGAAACCGCGCCATGCCGTTTGGACAGGCGTTCACCATTAGCGCCCAGTATCATCGGCACGTGCGCATATTCAGGCAGTGGAGCATCCAGGGCTTTGATGATGTTGATCTGCCGTGGCGTGTTGTTGACATGGTCATCACCGCGAATGACATGCGTGATGTTCATGTCCAGATCGTCCAGCACAACGCTGAAGTTATAGGTCGGCACGCCGTCGCTGCGGATTAGAACAAGGTCATCGAGTTCGTTGTTGGCGACGGTGATTTTGCCCTTGATCAAGTCGTTAAACGTAACAAAACCCGACAGCGGATTTTTGAAGCGGATAACAGGCTTGACGTCAGTGGGCGGTGTTTGCCGGGAGTCGCGCCAGCGCCCGTCGTAGCGTGGTTTCAGTCCGGCGGCCAGTTGCTTTTCACGCATTTCATCCAGTTCTTCCTTGCTGGCATAGCAGTAGTAGGCCAGATCATTTTCCATCAATTGCCGGGCGACTTCGTGATAGCGCTGCAAACGTTCCATCTGATAGAATGGCCCTTCATCGTAATCCAGTCCGAGCCAGGCCATGCCGTCATGGATGGCCTGAATGGATTCCTTCGTTGAGCGCTCAAGATCGGTATCTTCGATGCGCAGTATGAATTTGCCACCATGTTTGCGGGCATAAGCCCAGGAAAACAGCGCAGTGCGGGCGCCGCCAATGTGCAGATAACCGGTTGGACTGGGTGCGAATCGGGTGCGTACGGACATGATAGTTTGTTTTTCAGTGTTATAAGATAAGCAGTGTTTGTGTTTCTTTTCAGTTCGGCGCCGGGGCGCATTTTAAAACTTTAAGGTTCAAGCTATGGTAAATTTTTCATGCGTTTCCTGTCACCGATATCTGCGTTTTTCGCCTTTTCGGCAGCATAGAACATGGTTTGCATTGTCATACTTTTTAGCCGCTGTCCTGTGCATTTTATCACCTGCGGGTCATGCGCAACTAGAAGAAACCATTGCCAGGATAAAACCTTCTGTAGTCGGCATTGGCACCTACCAGAGAATGAAATCCCCTGCGTTGACACTGATGGGTACAGGGTTTGCCGTTGGTGACGGCCTGCATATCGTTACAAATGCGCATGTCATACCAGAGACACTGGATCTGGAGCGTATGGAAAAGCAGGTTGTGATTACAGGACGCGATAATGAACCGGAAATCCGAGACGCTACGGTAATTTTTAGAGACACGGCGCATGATCTGGCGTTGCTCAAAATCAGCGGGGCGGCTTTGCCTGTACTGACGCTCGGCGATTCGGAATTGATCAGGGAAGGCAGACGTGTGGCTTATACCGGTTTTCCTATCGGCATGGTGCTGGGTTTCTATCCTGTCACACATCAGGCCATTGTGTCTTCAATCACGCCCATTATCAGGCCGGTAAACAATGCCGTGCAACTGGATGCCAAACTGATCCGGCAACTGAAAACACCTTTCATGGTTTTTCAGCTTGACGGCGTCGCCTATCCGGGAAACAGCGGCAGTCCGCTGTATGATCCGGATACAGGGGTAGTCTATGGCATTATCAATATGGTGTATGTCAAGGGAAAAAAGGAGGCCGCATTATCAGCACCAAGCGGTATCAGTTACGCCATTCCCGGCAGGCATATTATCCATATGCTGAGCAGTGCGCGTCAGTAGCGCAAAGCCCGTACCACAGCCGCGCTATTCTACAGGCGGCGGTTTCCGGGTATTCCCGGGCAATTCTTGAAATCCGCAGAATAGAACGCGCCCTGTCTTTGCCGTCGGGCATTCCGGCCGCAACAGCTTTGACGTCTTGTCATTCAGTCTGGCGACTCTTGCAACAGGGCAGTAACCTTAATTTTCGAGCCATATGATCCGTTGTGTCATTGCAGTTACGGGGTAAGGCTTGAAGGAATCAACCAACCTGTTGGTTTTGTCACTTTTTGATATGAGGTTACGGCAATGGAAGTCTCTACAATAGTTATTCTGGTGGTCTTGAGCATCGTCAGCGTCTACTTTATTCTGATCTATAACAATCTGGTGAAGCTGAAGCACAATGCTTCGAAAGCATGGTCAAATATCGAGGTCCTGCTGAAACAGCGGCATGACGAATTACCCAAGCTTGTGGAAACCTGCAGGCAGTACATGGGTTACGAGAAGGCGGCGCTGGAAGCCATTATCAAGGCGCGTTCGGCGGTTGCAACCGCACAGCAGGACTCCAATATGAAAGCGCTTGGCGCCGCGGAAACCCAACTGCGATTGGGATTGGGCAATCTCTTCGCGCTGGCGGAATCGTATCCTGAACTCAAGGCCAATGAATCATTCCGGCATTTACAGACCCGTATTACCGGATTGGAGCATGACATCGCCGACCGGCGCGAGTTTTATAACGATTCGGTCAATATTAACAATATCCGGATAGAACAGTTTCCTGACATTCTGGTTGCCAGACTATTTGGATTTTATGCCTTTGCTCTGCTTGAGTTTTCCGAATCTGATAAAGCGGATGTTGAATTGAAAGCTTTGTTCCAATGATTTCAGTTCAGGGGGGTGCGCCATTGCATGACAACCAGCTTGTTTTTCTGATTGCTGCCTGTCTGGTGGCACTGATTTGTTTCTGGTTTGTTTTTCATTATCTCAGGCGTGCACGACTGATTGAGGATATACCTACTTCCAGAATCCGTTCAGCTGCGCAAGGCTACGCTGAAATTGTCGGCACGGTCTCGCCGGCCAGAAATAAGGAGCTCGCTGCGCCACTCTCAGGTCATTCATGCGTCTGGTACAGCTACAAAGTCCAGCGCCTTCAGAAATCGGGCAGGAGCAATCACTGGAAAACGGTTGAAGAAGGTACAAGCAATCAGTATTTTGTGATCCAGGACGATACAGATGCCTGCATTGTTCATCCTGAAGGCGCGGAAGTGATGACCGCGCATTCGCGCACTTGGTATGGAAACACGCCCAGACCGGGTCAGGCGGATACGCGGAATATTCTGTTAAGAGTATTAAGCAGCCGGCGTTATCGCTATATCGAGAAGCTTATTCATGTTCATGACATCATTTACGCGCTCGGTTCATTCGGCACCAGCGGCGGCGGGAGAAATATTCCGGATACGCATCAAATGACCGGACAGGTTATTCGTGAATGGCGGCAAAATTATAATGAAATCCTGAAGCGCTTTGATCAGGATGGCAACGGTGAAATCGATTTGCAGGAATGGGAAGCGGTGCGCGAAGCGGCCAGACAGGAAGCAGAAATGCGACGCCAGGAAATGGCGCGTTTGCCAACCGCGCATGCGCTAAGCCGGACATCCGATAAACATCATCCATTTATTATTTCAACATTCAGTCAAAAAACGCTGGCGAAAAAATTTCGCTGCTACGCGTTACTTAATCTGGCCGGTGTGACGGCTTCCGTTACAATCCTTATTGCTTATCTGCAGGATTGGCAGAATTTTCTGGCGATGACGCCGGTCAATTGAAGACTTTCAGGCAGGCGCGAATGTATTCGATTTGGAAGATTGGGTTTGCTTGAGTGTTTCACTGATTTGATTTGCCCAGGCCGCGGCTTCGAGCTCCATTTGCGTCAATTCATGCATTTCCAGGAAACCCAATTCACTGAGTATCGACTGAACCTGATCAAACTCACCGCGTTCCTGCGCTTCAACCAGTTCGAGTTGGCGCCCCAGGTAGCCGCGCCGTAATATCAATGCATCACACATGTCTTTTTGTATGCTGAGTGTTTTGACAACTTCCTGCATTTCCATGCCCAGCAGCGAATCCAATAAAGACAGAATACCGACCATGAAAGCGCGGTCCTGATGATTTCTGTCATGCGGGCGATCCTTGCTGGCGATAAGTTCCAGCAGCTTTCCTCTGATGGTGGCAGTCTGCATCAAAGCATCGGAGTCGCTGTCGGAGTTCTGTCTGGCGGTATACAATAAAATTTGCACCCAGCGCTGCAATTGTCTGCGGCCAAGTATCATGATGGCGCGTTTGATCGAGTTCACGGTTGTGGATAAACCCGTGGCCGCTGAATTTACCATGCGCAGCAGGTTATAGCTCAGACCGGGCTGATACTTGAGCTCGCTCTCTATTTCTGAAACATCTTTGTCTTTGACGATCAGCACCATCAATTTCAGCAAGGATAATTTTGCGGGATCCGCCCGTTTGCCGGTAATAATTTCCGGCTGTGCGAAGTAAAAGCCCTGCAGCATATCGAATCCCAGATCCAGGCAGTGTCGTGCGGTTTCCCGGCTTTCCACTTTTTCGGCCAGCAACAGAACCGGCCAGCGCTTGAGTTGTTTAATCAGATTGAGCAGGGCTTGTTCGCTCATCAGCGCAGCTTCCGGGTTTATTTTGACAACATTCACCAGTGATAAAACCTGTTCCAGTTGGCCGTCCAGTTCGATTGCGTTGGAGATTGCCAGTTGATAGCCTTTCTGCCGCAAATGCTTGCAGCGCTGAATGATTTCGCCGGTCATGGTTACGTTTCTGAGGATTTCGAAAACAACTTGATTCCTGGGCAATAAATAAAGCGCGTCATCCATTAATAACTCGGCATCCACTTTTATAAAGCCGCGCCGTTTCCCCATGACTCTATCGATGCCCAATTGACCATAAGTATCGATAATGACATTTGCCGATGCGGCTGAATGATCGATGACATCGGCCTTATTGTGTTCGTTGGAACGGAATAAAAGCTCAAATGCCACCAGGTTTTGTTTGCGATCAAGAATGGGTAGTCTGCCAAGAAATGCTTCTTTCATGTTTTCCTCTGCATTAAAGTTTTTATTTCCATTTCTTTATCGTACTAAACAGGCTTATCTTGAGTTTCGCTGATTTGATGTGGAACTGTCGATGTGAAGCGCAAAGTTACGCATGCTGCGCTTTAAAGGATTCCATTTTCTTCTGGCGTGCGACATATTCTTGTCACGACACTTCACGGTATAATCGAATCTTTAACAGAAAACAGCCATCCCATGCAAGAAAAATACCATCCCCAGGAAATTGAAAAAAGCGCTCAGCAATACTGGGAAAAAACAGCAGCGTTCACGTCGGCAGAGACTTCCGAAAAACCGAAATATTACTGCCTGTCCATGTTTCCTTATCCATCCGGGAAACTGCATATGGGGCATGTACGCAATTACACCATCGGAGATGTTCTCTCACGTTACCGGCGCATGCAGGGCTATAACGTATTGCAACCCATGGGCTGGGATGCTTTTGGGCTGCCTGCCGAAAACGCGGCGATGCAGAACAATGTTTCACCGGCAAAATGGACTTACGACAATATCGCTTATATGCGCATGCAGTTGAAAAGTCTGGGACTCGGTATCGATTGGGATCGCGAGCTGGCCACCTGCGATCCAAGCTACTATCACTGGAATCAATGGCTTTTTCTGCGCATGCTGGAAAAAGGGCTGGTGTATCAGACGACGGGCACTGTCAACTGGGACCCGATTGATCAAACCGTTCTGGCGAATGAACAGGTGATCGATGGTTGCGGCTGGCGAACCGGTGCTCCGGTCGAAAAGCGCGAGATTCCGATGTATTACATGAAAATCACGCAATACGCCGACGAATTGCTCGATGCGCTGGATACGTTGCCTGGCTGGCCGGAACGGGTCAGAACCATGCAGGCGAACTGGATCGGCAAGAGTCATGGTGTGGATATCGTTTTCCCTGCCGATACGGCTTCCGGTACGCCGCAGGATCTGAAAGTATTCACCACGCGCGCCGACACCCTGATGGGTGCTACCTATGTCGCTGTCGCAGCAGAGCACCCGATTGCGCTGCATGCCGCCAGGGATAATCCGGCATTGCACCGTTTTATTCAGGAGTGCAAGCTGGGCGCGACCAAGGAGGCCGATCTGGCCACGCAGGAAAAGAAAGGCATGGATACCGGCCTGTTCGTCATCCATCCACTCAGCGGGGAGCGCCTGCCGGTGTGGATTGCCAATTACGTGCTGATGGGGTATGGCGAAGGCGCTGTGATGGCGGTGCCTGCGCATGATGAACGTGATTTTGATTTCGCCAGGCACTATTCGCTGCCGGTTAAAGCCGTAATCAGACCTGCTGACGGGGATTTACAACTGCCATTGACGGAAGCTTACGTTGAATACGGGGTTACATTTGATTCGGGCGAGTATTCCGGTTTGGCGTTTCAGGCGGCGGTGGATACGATTGCTGCCGCGCTGCAGGCAAAAGGACTGGGCAACAAACGCGTGCAGTACCGTCTGCGCGACTGGGGAATTTCCCGTCAGCGTTACTGGGGCTGTCCGATTCCGCTGATTCATTGTGAAAGCTGTGGCGTTGTACCGGTGCCTGACGATCAATTGCCGGTCGCTCTGCCGCAGGATCTCGTGCCGGATGGATCCGGTAATCCGCTGGGCAGAACGCCGTCGTTCTACGAATGCACCTGTCCGAAGTGCGGACAGCCTGCGCGCCGGGAAACCGATACCATGGATACCTTCGTCGATTCTTCCTGGTATTACGCGCGCTACACCTGTCCCGATCAGGACAAGGCCATGACCGATGAACGCGCGAATTACTGGCTGCCGGTCGATCAATATATCGGTGGTATCGAGCATGCCATACTTCACCTGCTGTATTCGCGGTTCTGGAGCAAGGTCATGCGCGATCTCGGACTGTTGAAGATCGATGAACCGTTCACCAATCTGCTGACACAGGGCATGGTGCTCAACGAGATTTTTTACCGCAAAGCCGGCAGTGGCCGCATCACCTATTACAATCCGGCGGAAGTCGACATTCAGTATGATGAGCATGGCAAACGCAGCAGCGTGTCGCTGTTCGCGGATCAGCAACCCGTTGAATCCGGCGGTATCGGCACGATGTCGAAGTCGAAGAACAACGGTGTTGATCCGCAAAAACTGGTTGAGACATACGGTGCGGATACCGCGCGGTTATTCATGATGTTCGCCAGTCCGCCGACGCAAACGCTCGAATGGTCGGACGCCGGTGTCGATGGCGCTTACCGTTTTCTCAAACGCCTGTGGAAGCAGGTGCATACGCATGTCGAGCAGGGTATTGTCATCATTGATCCTGCTTTGCATCACGCATCAGCGGAACTCGGGCGTCTGCGTTTTCAGCTGCATCAGACCATCGCAAAAGTGACCGACGATCTGGATCGGCGTCATACGTTCAACACGGCGATTGCCGCGATTATGGAATTGATGAACAATCTGGCCAGATTACAGGAAACCGATTCTGCAACCCGCAACCTGATGCAGGAAGCGATGGAAAATATCGTTTTGCTGTTGTCGCCGATCGTGCCGCATATCTGTCATGCGTTGTGGCGTGAGCTCAGACCCGGCACCGAATTGCTCGACCAGCCCTGGCCGCAGGCCGATGCATCGGCGCTGGTGCAGGATGAAATCAAGCTGGTCGTGCAGGTTAACGGGAAACTGCGCGGAGAAATCCTGGTTCTGAAAGATGCGGATAAAGCAGCCATTGAACAGGCTGCACTTGAAAATGAGCAGGTGAAAAAATTTGTAGAAGGCGCAGCGATTAAAAAAATCATCGTTGTGCCGGGAAAATTGGTGAATATTGTCGTTTAACCGGAGAAAAAACCGCTTCGGCTGGAAGTGCGCGAATCCCTGCCGCCCGCGTGCGTAGAACAGAAATTCTCGAAAGGATTCGGATATCACCCTATCTTTTGTAAATGATAATTATTATCATTTACAACTATTCTGATTGCATGCTAATATGTGACAAATAGCTGATGCGGTACATCTGCTGACCACGCGCAACAATGGCTATCTAACTGTGCTTGCTCATGTGTAAGGATATCTGCCAAATGCGCTGGATCAGATATGCAGACAAGCCGCATTGATCAGGAGATTTCAAATGAGATTCATTAAAAAAATCATGTCCAGCCTAATTGCCCCCACTGTGCTGAATCCAGCGGCAGTGGTCACGTTTCCCGCAGCCTTCATTCGGTCTGATCTGTCAGGCCCAGGCCCCCTGAGTGTGCTGAAAAATCTTGGGCGGTTCATTCTGGACACAATCGACACGCAAACGACTGTTGCAAATCCCGTCAGTCCTGTAAAGCAGCGCCCAGTGGATGGGCAATTGCCCGCCATGCCGCTGGTCAAGGCGTCTACAGCGATTATGGAAACGAATCCGGGCTGTCTGAAGGGAAAGTGCGTACTGTGCGTTGGCGGCCAGCTGCAAATGTATCCGGCTTACCGTCAGATCGTCGAAGATGCGGGCGGGCGATTTCTGAGTTTTCATGGCGCTGCCGATGCCGCGATGGCGGAACTGCACACCCTGCTTGCCGATGCTGATCTGATTGTATGTCCGCTGGACTGTGTCAGGCACGAGGCGTTTTTCGTAACGAAAGATTACTGTAAACGCGCCCGCAAGCCTTGCGTCATGCTGGATAAATCAAGAATTACAACGTTCTATAATGGCATCCGGATGCTCAGAACATTTGTTGCGGAGCAAATGGCGCCATCAAACCGGAGCGCGTAAACAATCCTGCATCGGATATGCGCAGCACGCTTCAGAAATCAGGCGGACGCGCATTATTCATAATCGCATTAGCCGTAACCGCAGTGCATTGCCTATGACGCTGACCGAGGACAGCGACATTGCCGCAGCGGCGATAATCGGCGACAGCAGGACACCAAAGAACGGAAAAAGCATGCCCGCGGCAATCGGCACGCCTGCCGAATTATAAACAAACGCGAAAAAAAGGTTTTGCCGGATATTCCGCATAGTCGCGACAGACAGCCTGCGGGCGCGCACAATGCCCAGCAGGTCGCCTTTGAGCAAGGTCACTCCCGCGCTTTCCATGGCCACGTCCGTACCCGTGCCCATGGCTATGCCGACATCGGCGGCGGCCAGCGCAGGCGCGTCATTCGTGCCGTCTCCAGCCATGGCGACGATACGTCCCGCATCACGCAGCTTTTTAACAATCTTCCCTTTATCCTCGGGCAGGATTTCAGCTTCCACTGCTTCAATGCCCAGTGTTCTGGCCACGGCTTCAGCGGTACGGCGATTGTCGCCCGTGAGCATGACAATATGGATGCCCTGTTTTTGAAGCTGGCTGATTGCCTCCGGTGTCGTCTCCTTAATCGGATCCGCAATAGCCAGCAGGCCGGCAAGCCGATCGTCCACGGCGATAAAAATTACGGTTGCGCCATCGGAACGCAGTTCATTGGCCTGATCGGACATGAAAGCCACATCAACCGCTAACGCCTCCATGAGCATGGCATTGCCCAGCGCGACATGCTGTCCTTTGATTTTTCCGGTCACGCCCTTGCCGGATTGTGAGTCGAAATCATGCATTTCCTCCAGAACCAGTTCCTTATCCCTGGCCGCCATGACTATGGCATGTGCCAGCGGATGCTCACTGCCTTGCTCCAGTGACGCGGCCAGAACCAAAAGATCATCGGCGGAAAACCCTGCGGCGGGGACAATTTTTGTCACAGTCGGTTTTCCTTCGGTCAGCGTTCCGGTTTTGTCAATGACCAGTGTGTCGACTTTTTCCATACGCTCCAGCGCTTCGGCGTTTTTGATCAATACGCCCGCCTGCGCGCCTTTACCCACGCCGACCATTATCGACATGGGCGTGGCCAGTCCCAGCGCGCAGGGGCAGGCGATAATCAAAACACTGACAGCGGCGATCAGCGCATAACTGAAAGCGGGCGAAGGTCCGTAGACGCTCCAGACGAGAAAAGCCAGCACAGCCACCAGTATCACGGCTGGAACAAACCATGACGCGACGACATCCGCCAGCCTCTGGATTGGCGCACGGCTGCGCTGCGCTTCGGCAACCATGTGGACAATTTGCGAGAGCATGGTGTCTTTGCCGACATGTTCGGCTTTCATGATAAAACTGCCGGTCTGGTTCATGGTTCCGCCGATCACTTTGCTGTCCTGTTCTTTTTTGACCGGCATCGATTCGCCGGTAACCATGGATTCATCGACAGCGCTCCGGCCCTCGGTGACGATGCCGTCCAGCGGTACTTTTTCTCCCGGGCGGACGCGCAGCAGATCGCCCACCTGGATTTGATCCAGCGGCACATCTTCATCGTCGCCATTTTCCGTAATCCTGCGCGCTGTTTTCGGCGCGAGATCAAGCAGCGCGCGGATTGCTCCGCCGGTCTGCTCGCGCGCCTTCAGTTCCAGAACCTGTCCGAGCAGCACAAGCACCGTGATTACCGCCGCTGCCTCAAAATAGACCGCAACAACGCCATCCTGCCGGAATGCTTCAGGAAAAATGCCGGGCGCCAGTGTCGCCACGATGCTGTACAGCCAGGCTACGCCCGTGCCCATGGCGATCAGCGTGAACATATTCAGATTGCGGCTTTTCAGCGAAGCCCAGCCGCGCTCGAAAAACGGCTTTCCGGCCCAAAGCACGACGGGCGTGGCCAGGACAAACTGTATCCAGTTGGAAAGCGTTCCATCGATATAATGATGCAGATTGAAAAGGTGACTACCCATTTCCAGGGTAAAAACCGGTAGCGTCAGAACAAGGCCAATCCAGAAGCGCTTGCGCATATCGGTGAGCTCGGGGTTTTCACCCTCTTCGCCGGTCATCGTCTCCGGTTCCAGCGCCATGCCGCAAATCGGGCAGTTTCCCGGTCCGTTTTGCCGGATTTCCGGATGCATGGGGCAGGTGTAAATCGCACTTGCCCCGGCAGATTGAGAGTCGTCGCGCGGTTTTTCCGCATGGCTATGGCGATGATCGCAGCAGGCGTGTTCTTTAAGGTCTTGCTCGGTTTTTTTCTGTTCCATAATGTTTTGTCCTGTAAAGCATGATTTTGCATCGTGCGGGAACGGTGAACCCCGCTCCGCATCACGCGATTCAATGCGTGTGATCAACCAGGGTCAATTGCTGTAGTTGCTCTTCATAATGGTGCGCTTTCTGCGCATCACCGGCCAGTCTCGCTGCCTGCGCCGCGCCGTGAATCCCATTCCGGCGATTGGGCGTTCGAATCAATGCAGTTTCAAATGCCTGCAGCGCTTCCTGTGGCTTTTTAAGCTCAAGCAATAATTCACCCAACAATTCCCGGGCCGGTTTAATCGCCCCTGGTGTTACATTGTCTTTTTCAGTGGCATCCTCCAGGTCGGCGGACGCGCGCATAAGTTTTTCCGCCTTTTCCGTTTCGCCCTCGCCCAGCGCAATCCAGGCGGCCAGCGCTAAACGCTGGATTTCGATCTGATCCGCCGTATAGTGCTTATTGGCTGCTTTGTCCGAATCACGCAGTGTTTCGATCTGCTGCAGGATGGAGCGGGCTTCGTCGATGCCGCCAATTCTGGCCGCACCCAGGCCTCGCGCAAAATGTGTTATTGCCGCGCACCAGCCAAACGCCTGCCATGGAAAATCAGGCGGCTCAATGCTTAACCGCGCAGCCGCGTGCCAATCGCCGCGCTCCACTGCAAAACGCGCCGGAATGGCTGCGAATGCATAGGCGGAAGTGGTGTTTTCGGGATGCGCTTTTTTAATTGCCCGGACTTCCCGCAAAATCGCCTCGGCCTCGTCTGTCTGGCCGGTTTGCAGATAAGCGTAAATCAGGTAATCCATGGCATGCATCTGTTGATCCCATGCAGCCAATGGCGCATTTTCCTGAGCATAATCCTTTGCCGCCTGGTAAGCGGCCCGATTGGACTGGATAGCTTCCTGCCACTTGCCCAGCCGGATGAATATATGCGATGGCATGTGCAATGCATGCGGTACAGCCGGCGCGATCCGCGTATATTCCCTGGCTGCTTTGAGTCCGAGTTGAGCCAGTTCCGGATAATCGCTGCCGTGGATGATGTAATGCGCGACACCGGGATGATCGGGTTCCTTTTGCAATACCGTTTGCAGCAGATTGAGTGCCTTCTTCTGATTCGAGTACGTTTTATCCTTTGGCGAAGCGGTGGAAATCAGCGCCAGCGCATAGAATACCGCCGCTTCGGAATCATCCGGATTGTGCGCCAGCACTTGTTCCATTGCGTTCTGATAAGCAAGCTTTCTTGCGCCGTAATCAACTTTCTCATCGTCCTGGTACAGGTGTTCGGCAGCCGCGAGATAGGCGCGTTCCCTGTCGGTCTTGATCAATGATTTTCCGGCAAGCTGCAGCGCGTTCCGTCCTTTCTGCAATTCTTCCGCTGTCGGAGGCGTCGCCCACAACTGGTGATAAAGACTCATCGCCACCCCCCAGTGACCCATGGCGCAATCCTCGTCCACAGTTGTAACGCGGCGGAATGTTTTTTCAGCTTCGTCATACCAGAAGGAATGCAGCATTGCGACAGCCTGATTGAAGAGCGCCTGCGCAGGCGGCGTGCACGACACATGGAAAGTAACCTTTCCCAGTTTTTTGTCATCGAAAATGCCTGCATGATGATTATCGTCCGCATGTATTGACTGCGCAGCGAGTAGAAAAAAGACGAGAGCAATGCCTGTGAATGTTTTCATGCTGTTTCTCCATATATTGCATTTGGTTTGTCGATGTTCATTATTTCGATGAAGTCCGGTGGACCGATGGATGAGCGCGACGCATCCTGCGGGGTTCCGCGAATGCCTGTGTGGCGTCCGCGTCTGAAAAATTGTCCAGAATAGGGCAATCCGGACGCTCATCGCCGTGACAATGCGCGATCAATTGCGACAACGTGTCGGCGATCGCTTCCAATTCGGAAATTTTTTCCTGCAGCTCGCTCAGGTGCTCTGTTGCAAGCTGCTTAACTTCACGTGCCGGCCGCTGACGGTTTTGCCAGAGCGACAGCAGTTTCCGGATTTGCAGGGTACTGAAACCCGCCGCCCGCGCCCGGTTGATGAACCGCAGAATATGAATATCGTGTTCGGTGTAGTGACGGTAGCCCGAGTAGGCGCGTGTGGCTTTGGGAATCAGCCCGGTAGCCTCGTAGTAACGAATCATTTTTGCGGAAACGCCGGAAGCGCGCGCCGCCTGTCCAATGTTCATGCCTGTCTCCTCAATGCCGCGAGCGTCAATGCGCATGACTGCCGCTGCTTCGCCTGCAATGCAGCGGAGCATGATTTGTCGCCCGGTAGACAGGAATAATAACAGTGTAAAAGGTTCTTCATGGCAAATTCATCGCTGATGGGTTAATGGAGTCACCATGCTAAACCTTGCCATCGTTGGAAGGTCAAGCTAAAAATATGACAGCTTTCATTCCACGCCTGCTTGAAA
>JAJSDU010000011.1 GCA_028577615.1 Nitrosomonas sp. | reverse complement strand
GCAGCTTTAGTCATGGCATCCGCTGCTTCAATAGCAGGAACCAAGCCACGAGTTTCAATCATGCCAAGCGCAATACCCGTCATATTAGCCATTCTAATAATCTCCTAAAATTAAACACTTGCTTCAATATTGATAAAATTTAAGCTGAAAGAGCTTGCGGCAAAATGCTTTCCACTTCGCTATGCACGCGTGCAATAATATGCGCAGCTACAAGACCATCACCCACGCGTTCGCAGGCATCCGCACCAGCCCGAACCGCAGCATTCACAGCGCCGGTTTCGCCTCGTACCAGTACGGTTACATAGCCGCCGCCAACAAACTGCCGTCCGATTAAACGCACTTCGGCAGCTTTAGTCATGGCATCCGCTGCTTCAATAGCAGGAACCAAGCCACGAGTTTCAATCATGCCAAGCGCAATACCTACATATTCAGCCATTTTGTTTCTCCTTTAAACTAAGTAAGTTAATAAACGTAATTCATATCGTTCAATTTAAAAATCAGTTGCGTTCAGCATGACTTTTTTATTCAGCTGCCCACTCACTCCAATTATCGATAATGCCACAAATGGTCAAATCAGTTATTATCGTTCTATCGGGCATTGCCAGGCGTGCTGCGCTGCCACTTGTCGTGAATACCCATTTGCCTATCGGTGCACCTACGGGATCTGTTGCAACAACCGATTCTCCCGACTGACTTTCCAATACTCTAAGGGATACAGCTTTTAAGCCAGACACACGTCGAGTACATACAATCTCATCTTTAACACGCATTATTTCCATCAGGATTTCTTTTCTTCCCACTGATCAATAATGCCAACAATGGTCAAATCACTCGGAAATTCCTTGCTGCCCGCCGCTTCGCGAGCAGCCGACGAACCGACGCATATTACCCAATCTCCCGGGATGCAACCTACTGCATCGACTGCTACGCTTGGCGTCCCACCAACCTTGTCTATCACAACCAACAAAGGACGATGTCCCATCTCTTTGATCCGGTTAGTTGATACAAGCGTTTTCTCAACCCTCATGATTTTCATAAAAAAACTACCTCGACAAAACAGTCATCTTAATGCCCGGCCTCTGCGATTTCGTCTTCAATGAATGTGCAACGCTCACTGCCAGCTTTATCGCTTATTGCCATCTGACAATAAAGCAGGCCCTTTCCATGCAGTTGTGAATAACGCGCCTCTATTGCTGCCTTGACACGCCTGCAACGTTGTATCACACGTTCACGGGCACCTGGAACACGCGAAGAATAGTGATAATGCACGAGTATCGGGACTGCCAAACCATGCTTGATATTAAGATTAGTAAAAATCTTGATGCCCACATCCAAATGAATTGCACCTTCTTCAACTGTGTTGAGATGAGCGAAATAAAACTTATTGCGCAAATGCAATTCGTTCATGGCCTCCCCGGCGCAGATAAAACGCTCGTTGTGACCAATCACCGCATAGCGCCCGGCATGATAATGAATTACATATTCAATTTGCGATAGATTGGCCTCTACCAGTCCAAGCACCAGATTCCGCATGCCTGTTGCCATCTTTCCTTTCTCAGAGTTTAATCCGCTTTGGCTTTCCGCTTTGTTCAATGCATCTGAAATATATGTCCGCGCAGCTTCCCGACTCATTCCTATCGACTCCTGATATATTCTTCCACTATCAATATAGCGATCAGGATCAATATCACCGTTTGCATCCGGGAAGTGAACGCGAATAGAGTCTATATCGGTATCAACACCGATCAGAAGAATATCCGGAGCTGCTCCGCGGCCATAAGTGTTATTAATGGCGGCACGCAATTCATTTAGTCTTTCCAGCGCGGATTCGAGTGCTCTCTCAGTGTCACTGCCATGTGCGGCACAGCCCTGGTGAGACGGATTCGAGCTGCTGTAGTGATATACCGCTATTTTTAAATAATTTTTATCTTCATCGCCAGGAAGGCCGCCAGATAGCCGCTCGAGTTCACGATGCGCCCAATTCGCAATATCTTCTTCGATATTAAACATTGCGCCGGCATAGGATTTGACATAAATAGCCTCGCTGGGCACGAGCCGAAGTATGAAGGATAACAATCCCTGCAGGCGACCATCCGCACAGGGACTGATATTCACTGTATGGTATCCGCAGGAATGTATGAAATTTGTATGCAAAGCAATACACTCACGCCAGGATGCCTGATCAAAGCGTGCCTTGGCGACGCATTCTTTAAAACTGCGGAAAATACAGTAAGAGTGCAGCGCACGTAAGTTTAGACCAGATATCCAGGAATCTTCCAGCAAACTCAAGGGCAACTCATAATGCAACTGATCAAATGCAATACGCTTCGCGTGTGTAACGAAGTCAAGTTCGTGCTGATAAATCGAAAGAGTCTTTAAAGTATTTGTAATTGCTGAAAAGCGACTGCGAATCAGCTCCTCATAAATATGCAAAAATTCATTTAACTCAGGATTAGCGAGTGAGTGCTTACAAGCCTGGTTCGGTCCAACAGTACAGATTGGTTCAGCAAGCAATTCATTTTCAACAGGTAAATCTTCAGCCATACTCATATTAGCCATTCGCCTCTGTGCAGTTAGTTTGGATTTGGATTTGGGTTTGCGCGTGAGTGTGAGTTTGCGAGTGTCCATTTACCCCCTCCTCTTAAGCACGTGCACCACCGGAAACAGTCACGACTGCTCCTCTTGTTGCGCTTCCAGCGGAACCGGTAATACGACTCTCTGGTACGGGGGGACGCTCCACTTCACGGAAATGCTGTGCATTGATGCCAACACCTCGCACTTCTCCTCGCATTGATAAATTGCGCGTCAATGAGGAAGTGCTTTCAGTACTTGTAACACGATTCTGGGTATGCCAGGCGGCGCCCGTAATACGTGTACCCGTCTGTTTTCCTTCACCAGTCAACCGCTGATGCGCAGCCGCAACCGTTTCATCCTGTTCTATCTGCAGATTCATGCTATCACGGTGGCGAAATTCTGGAGTTCCAGTAATGAGTCCACCTGCTTTATTGATTGGACCAGTTATACGTTCATCGGTGTAAGCATAGCCGGTGATATTATCGTTGGCACTACGTCTTTCCTGTGCTTGTCGCGCAGGCGTTTTAATACTGAAGTCAGCCGGAGGTGGTGGTAATACCGGTTCTTCCAGCGAGCGAGCTCGAGAGACAAAACGCCCGCTGGTTGCGCACTTACTGGCAATATTGTCTGAACCGATATAGGGGGTGCCAGTAACAGGCTCGCAGATACCCCGCTCATCACCCGTCATTGCCGTTCCATTTGCTCCAGGACGATCCCCTGTAACAGCAACAGCCGATATGCTAGCGCTGGTAGGAAGACATGCCTTTTGAGCTACGAGAGCCGAAGATTCACAAAAACCACTATATTGGTTGCGCCCAACATAAGGAGTGCCGCTTATGGATACACAATCCCCAAATTCATTTCCCGTAACTTTTTGAGAGCGCCCCGCATAACTTCCCGTGATTGATTGTCCGTGCCAGGTCTGATCCACAAAAACTTTGGCAACGGGAGATACAGGGGTGCTAACAGCGCAACCTTCCGGGTTTGCGCCAACATAATCTGTTCCGGTGACGGGTTTGCACCCCCCCTTATCGTCACCGGTCATCTTTGGGCTATGACCTACCTCCGTTCCAGTTACTGTGCCATTTGCAAGAGTCTGCATGGAACCCACTTTACGAGGTGGATTAATGTTACATAACTCACCAAAATCGGAAGCAGTATAATATTGAGTGCCGGTAATTGGACGACAGGAACCTGATTCATCACCGGTAACCTTATTGGAGCGTCCCACCTCAGTACCTGATACTGGAAGATCACCCTGTGAGGTCATTACGCTTACCTTATGCGGAGTGGTTGGCGGTTCGGAACGACATATATCTTTAAATTGCTCAGCTGCAAGATATTCGGTGCCAGTTATGTTTTTGCGACAGGCACCTGATTCATCACCAGTAATCCTGGCTGTATGACCCACTGCAGTACCAGTCACTGGCCGACCATGTCCAGTATGCGTAACAATTACTTTGTCAGGAGCATTGTCTTCCGTTTGCCGGGTATAGCTTGTACCTGTAATAGCAAGATCAGCTCCTTGTTCGTTTCCTGTTACCTTTTGAGTATTTATCACTGAAGTCCCAGTGACAACCTTCTCTTTTTCAGTCCAATCGATATTAACTTTTGCAGGAGTCGGGACAGGTCTGCCAGAACAAAATTCATCATAACGCTCTGCCGCCAAATATTCTGTGCCAGTTACGTTACGGCAAGCACCAGGCTCATCGCCCGTTACTTTTTTTGAGCGACCCAGCTCAGCACCGGTTATCCTGTGGTTTCGTAACGTGCTGCTGACATTTACCTTGGTCGACGCGGGTTCTGGCCGTAAGGCACATAACTCGTCAAATTGCTCGGCACCTATGTATTCTGTACCAGTGATAGCACGACAGGAACCAGATTCGTTACCGGTAACCCTTTTACTTCGTTCCACCATCGTACCCGTAACTTCATGACCAGAGAGTGTGTGGCCCTTTTCGACCTTAGGGGGTGCAGGTAACGATTGAGGAGAACGTGTGCGTCCAGATGGACGACACTCCTCATTACTGACACCGGCACGACCAGCAACGGACTTCACTAATCGGCGCTGCATAGCGACCTGCCGGCCCGTAGCTCCTTTGGCTATAGCAGTTTGCCAATCCAGATTTGGCATGGCTGTAGCTATTTTAACTACCTGCGATACACGCTTTAATCCAGCCTTGCCATCCTGCGCAAGCGCCGCACGTCGAGCGCGAGCGAGCGCACGACTACTCAAATTATCGACTTTCTTATTATTCGCATTCGACACTATCGGCGCAGCATGAACATTTATTTGACCGATACTTACATCAGCGGCATTTCTTGTGAAAGAAGATTCTTGTTTGATTTTACCGCAATCACAATCACTGCAATTACATGATTTTGTTAATACTTCTTTATCGCTTGTGATTAACGGCATACTGCTGGCAACAACACCATGACGTTGCGGACGCCTGCGCCCACTCGGCACGCTGGATGCAGACTTGACTGCGGCCTTGCCTAATTGATTCATTGCATTACGGCGAGCGCGACTCGCACTAAGACCATTATTTACTGCTGCAACATGTTTACCGGATGCAGAATCTAAGCGCGTAAAAATCGGATCGACAGATGACGTAGTTGAGGCAGTATTACAAACTTTGTGTACTGCTGCTGATTGCTGGTTTAATCTCTTATTGGTCATACCTGTCTTACCATGTAGCGCCATTACCTTACGACGCCGCAAAGCTAGATCACGCCCCGACAAAGTAGCAACGGCAATACTTTCTGTGACTTGCCCCATTACATACCTCTAACAACAAAATATTAGATTTCGATTAACGATAAACAACAAAAGCCAATCCCTGACTTTGAGTGTAATTATCATAAGCAATAAAACGAACCATATGATCCGGAAACTCGCGATGGCAAGCTTCAATCTCAGCAAGCACAGCATCAATCGATTGCTCACCGAATAAAGGTAATTTCCACATATACCAAAAATTGCTGATCGAATTAACACCCCTCTCGGTATGTTCAACCGAGGGATTCCAGCCCTGGCTAATGGCATAAGCGATCTGGCGACGCACTTGATCAGGCGTCAGTTGTGGCAAATATGAAAACGTTTCATACTTCCTTGTAGCTTTATAGGCTTGAACAGTCATTTCTTATATATCCTTTCTAGCTTGATAGTAACAAATCAAAGTTTCATGATATGAGAACAGCAAACTTAGCGCCATATTTTCTCAACACCATAGTTTAAAATCACTATTTACATTACTTATGTACAATATCCAGTTTATCCACAGTATCAAACTCAAATTTGATTTCTTTCCATGTTTCCATAGCAATCTTGAGCTCCGGCGAATACTGAGCTGCGGCTGTGAGAATTTCCTTGCCCTCTTTCTCTATCTGGCGTCCCTCATTACGAGCTTGAACACACGCTTCCAGAGCAACCCGATTCGCTGCAGCGCCTGCTGCGTTACCCCAAGGATGACCCAGAGTCCCGCCACCAAACTGCAATACGGAATCGTCTCCAAAGATAGTAACCAGTGCGGGCATATGCCATACATGAATGCCCCCGGAAGCTACAGCAAAAACACCGGGCATAGATCCCCAATCCTGATCGAAGAAAATGCCACGCGCACGATCTTCGGGAACATACGATTCACGCAGCAAATCGATCCATCCTAAAGTTGCCTGGCGATCGCCTTCAAGCTTACCCACGACAGTACCTGTGTGCAGATGATCACCACCTGAAAGCCGCAGGATTTTAGCTAGTACACGGAAGTGAATGCCATGATGGGGATTACGGTCGATCACCGCATGCATTGCACGGTGAATGTGCAGCAACATGCCATTATCCCGGCACCAATTGGCCAGACCTGTGTTCGCACAGAAACCACCGGTAATGTAATCATGCATAATGATCGGCGCACCGATCTCCTTTGCATACTCAGCGCGTTTGTACATTTCTTCCGGAGTAGGCGCGGTAACGTTTAAATAGTGTCCCTTGCGTTCACCAGTCTCAGCCTCTGACTTGAGAATAGCCTCCATGACAAAATCGAAGCGCTGTCTCCACCGCATAAAAGGCTGACTGTTGACATTTTCATCATCCTTAGTGAAATCCAGACCGCCACGCAAACATTCATACACGGCACGTCCATAGTTTTTAGCTGACAGCCCCAGTTTAGGCTTAATAGTACAACCCAATAATGGGCGGCCATATTTATTCATCACATCACGCTCAACCTGGATACCCAGCGGAGGACCGCCACAAGTTTTCACATAGGCAATAGGGAACCGAATATCTTCAAGCCGTAATGCACGCACCGCCTTGAATCCAAACACGTTCCCCACCAGCGATGTAAATACATTAACTACTGAGCCTTCTTCGAACAAATCTATCGGGTAGGCAATAAAAGCGAAAAAACAGGTGTCATCACCAGGCACATCCTCGATCCGATACGCACGGCCTTTATAGAAATCCAAATCAGTTAACAGATCGGTCCATACCGTGGTCCAAGTGCCTGTTGAAGATTCGGCGGCTACAGCAGCAGCAGCTTCCTCACGATCAACACCCGGCTGGGCGGTAATTTTAAAGCAAGCAAGGATATCGGTATCGAGAGGAACATATTCTGGCATCCAATAAGTTTGTCGATATTCCTTAACACCGGCACTATAAGCCTTTACTGCCATGATTTTATCTCCTGTAGGTTAACTCAATTCTGCTTAAAATCACACGAAAAGAGAAAAAAGTTGAGTAACGATTTTGAGTAACGATTAATTAACAAGCACGATCATTTAAACAAAGAAAGAAACACTATAAAGAAAAATAATTATAAGAACAAATAAATTATTTTAATAAATATGATAAGCTTTTATATATATATCTACATCTTCATTAATCTTCATTAAAAATGCGGATCAATGCTGCATCTCACGTTACGACAATTAAAAGTATTCGAGACAGTCGCCCGCCATCAAAGCTTCTCACGCGCGGCGGAAGAACTGTATTTATCTCAACCGGCTGTTTCCATGCAGATAAAACAACTGGAAGAGAATGTAAGTTTGCCTTTGTTTGAGCTAATGGGCAAGCGAATTCATTTGACCGAAGCCGGCAGTGAACTCTATCACTACAGCCGGGATATTCTACAACGATTGTCTGATCTCGAAACAGCACTTGAAGAGCTCAAAGGCATGGAGCGCGGTAAACTGAACATTGCCGTGGTCACGACCGCCAATTACTTCGCCCCGCACTTACTGGCGAAATTTTGCCAGCGACACAAAAGTATAACAGTGAGTCTGAATGTTTCCAACCGCGAATCTGTGCTCAAGCAGCTTGACGATAACATCATCGATCTGGCGATCATGGGACAGCCGCCGGAAGGTTTGGACATTGTCAGCCAATCGTTTATGGAAAACCCACTCGTGGTTGTCGCACCTCCGGATCATTCGCTCTGTGATAAGACTAAAATTCCGGTAAAACGACTGGCTCAGGAAGTTTTTCTGGTACGCGAACCCGGTTCCGGCACGCGCAGCGCAATGGAGCGTTTTTTTAAGCAGCATAACGCACGGATCCGCACAGGCATGGAAACCGACACCACCGAAGCCATCAAACAGGCGGTACAGGCCGGCATGGGGCTGGGCATCATGTCCAGACATACCGCAGAACTGGAACTGACTACCGGACGGCTAAAAGTGCTTGACGTGCAGGGTTTTCCGATTCAACGCAACTGGTTTGTCGTCATCCGGAAAAACAAACGCTTATCGGCAACCGCCCAGGCTTTCAGGGATTTTTTATTGAGCGAGGCGGAGGATCTGATGCAGAAAACCAAGGAAAACAATGCGGAGAGGACCAAAAAAAACCAACTGAATTGCTCCTGATAATGCTTCGTTGATCAAAACACAGAACCCTGATCGCTGCATTCAGTTATCGGGAAAACAACGGCAATTTTTCATGTGACAGGCGCCAGCAAACCAAGTCCTGTTAAATCACACTAAAAAATATAAAATTATGCTAACTTAATCGCATAGTCATCAAAATTTTCGGCATCAGGTTATTAAGAGAACGGGGAGGCATAGCATCATGCGCAAGTTATTCTCAATATTACTATCCGGCACATTTCTATTTTTTTTCGCGCCGCCTCTTCTTGCGGAAAAATATCACGGTGAATTTTGCTGGCAGGTTTTCAGCAGCGAACAGGAAAATCTATGGAAATACAAGTTTGGCATTTATGAAAAGGAAGGTGGACATTTTACCCTGTTTGGTTCGATCGACTACGGCCCTAATGGTCCTTCCGCTTCGCATGGCAATGCCATCGTTATTGGCAATTCAATCAAAATGACAATCGTCAGCACGGATTATGAAGACGGCAATCAGGTCTGGAGTGAAACAGTCGCCGTCAAGCTTGACAGCGCCACGCTTAACGGTACCTGGGATGCGCTCAGCCTTGAAAGCGACGATGGCAAAACTGCCGTACTCGGATTTCGCAGCCGTGGAACGATTAACCTGGTTACATGTTAACATTGCGCATACGAACAATGACCAGTCCGTCTCGAGAGAAAATACCGCCAGTCCCGCGCTGCCGCCAATTACCTGTCTGATATAAAACCATTCAACGCATCCCCGAATGCAAAAGCAGCCTAACCAGCATTTTGACACGTTAATCATTGGCAGCGGGCTTGCCGGTTTTACGCTGGCGCTGAATCTTGATCCATCGAAACGGATCTGCATTGTCACCAAGCAAACGCTGAATGACAGCGCCAGTGGCCGGGCTCAGGGCGGTATTGCAGCAGCGCTGTCGCCGGAAGATTCTCCGGAAAAACATGTCCAGGACACACTGATTGCCGGAGCGGGGTTATGCCAGGAATCCACGGTGCGTTTTATCGCTGATCACGCCCGGGAGGCAATCTACTGGTTGATTGACCAGGGCGTCGAATTCACCCGTGATGAACGCAACGGCACGGGCTATCATTTGACCAAAGAAGGCGGACACAGCGTACGTCGCATCATTCATAGCGGCGACGCAACCGGTAAAGCCGTTCAGCAGGTTTTGATCGAGAAAGTGCGCAATGCACCCAATATCCATATTTTTGAGCAGCATATCGCTATTGATTTAATCACCAGCGACAAGGCCCACGATAATCCCGGACAACAGGAAAGACGCTGCCTTGGCGCCTACATTCTCGACAAAACAAATGGTTGCGTAGGAACATTCACAGCCCAGCATACGGTATTGGCGACAGGCGGCGCAAATAAAGTCTATCTCTATACCACCAACCCGGATACCGCGACTGGCGACGGGATCGCGATGGGCTGGCGTGCAGGCTGTCGCGTAACCAATATGGAATTTATTCAATTTCATCCCACCTGCCTTTATCATCCGCATGCGAAATCCTTCCTGATCAGCGAAGCCGTTCGCGGCGAAGGCGGCTTACTGAAACTGCCCAACGGTGAATGTTTCATGGCCAGGCACGACAAACGCGCCGAACTCGCACCGCGCGACATCGTTGCACGCGCAATTGACTTTGAAATGAAAAAACGCGGCCTTGATTGCGTTTATCTGGACATCTCGCATAAACCCCCTGACTTCTTGCAGCAGCATTTTCCGACGATCTATGCCCACTGCCTGAAACTGGGCATCGATCTGACGCAGGAACCCATACCTGTGGTGCCTGCTGCACATTACACCTGTGGCGGCATTCAAACCGATCAATGCGGACGCACGGATTTGAACAACCTGTACGCGATTGGAGAAACCGCTCACACCGGACTGCATGGCGCTAACCGCCTGGCCAGCAATTCCCTGCTCGAATGCCTGGTCATTGGCAGAGCAGCCGCACAGGACATCAATCACCAGCCAGCCGTTACGCCGCTACGGATTCCCGACTGGGATGAGAGCCGTGTAACCGACGCCGATGAAGAAATTGTCATCTCGCATAACTGGGACGAATTGCGCCGGTTTATGTGGAACTATGTCGGCATTGTCAGAACCACCAAGCGCCTGCAACGCGCGCAACGCAGAATCGAATTGCTGCGCGAGGAAATCAACGAATACTACACCCACTTCAGAGTGAGCAGCGACCTGCTCGAATTGCGTAATCTGGTGGATACTGCGGATTTAATCGTACGCAGCGCATTGTTGCGACATGAAAGCCGCGGTCTGCATTTCAGCAAAGACTACCCCGATACGCTGGGAGAAGCTGGGGACACTGTGCTGCAAAAAAACGGATAACCTCCGGAGAAATGGAAATATACCCCGTATTCAGAAAACTATTTCAACGGCTTTCTAGTCATCAATCAACAGATGGCCAAAAAACGCAAAAATGCCGATGGCGATTCCCGTAATGAATTGCGCATGCACAACATGCGAAAATTTTTTCAGTTCCGCGGGCGAATAGCGCCAGGCTAAAAACAATCCGAATAATCCCTGCCAAACCACAAGTCCCAGCAAGGCCGGAAAAAACAGAATATGACTGTATCTTGAAAATCCCATCATGGATATATGCAACAGAATGACGGCAACAGCCACAATCCCGAAATAGACGTGTGTCCGGTTCAACCAGGCCAGGAGATTATTCAGCGTAGACGAATTGACCGGCGGCGCGTAATCCGGAAGCAAGCGCTGCGCCAGTTTACCCTGACCCAGGACGAGTTTTAGAAAAGTACGGAAATAGATAAACGACAGCAATCCCAGCCCAACTTTTCCGAAAAATTCACCCATCTCGGTCAGCGCTGTTTCCCGCTCTTCCGGAATGGGATGCACCGTATTCGCATAAATGAAGTAAAACAACGAAATTAACATAACCGTTACGGCATAAATCAGGATGGTGCGGATGTTGCTTATTGATCGTTGCATAGACAGAAATACCGTTTTTCGATGTCAAATCCTGATGTGTCGCTGCCATACTACCGAATACAGAAAACTGGTTACTTGTTTTCTACCGCATAACCATACACCTTGATCACTTCCCATTTAAAATCATGGATAGGCGCATCTTCCGCCGGCAACGCCATGGAAAGCGCGCCTTTGGTTAGCGGCGGCAGATTCATTTTGATTTCATGAATTTTGGTTTCATGCGACATGACGTGCATGTCGCCCATCATGTCCATGTGATGATGATCATGAATCGGCTCCATGCTGACCACCAACCGGGTAATCAGATGCGCGCTGTCGCCGTTGTATATGCTGCCGCTGAAAATTCCCCAACCGAAACCGGCATCGATTTTAAGCTGATCAATAGTGTCGCGCGGCAATTCGTACGAACAGGGCGCCATCGCATCTTTCTGCTGAATGCACAGCACATCCGCGGAAACCGCGCACGGCAACGCAAGCAATGGAATAACCGCATACAGCGCGGCATAACAGCACCGATTAAAATGTTTAATCAATTCAGGCATCATTGTCGTACAAATCCTTTTTGATAAAAAATGACTACGATTATTAAAACAGCAGATTATAAATCGAATACCGCCGTATCGCATGCTATCGCGCGCCAGGACCCGGGAACCCGCTCAGCATTCCGGTCAAAGATGCATTACCGCAGCATCTCATCCCCGGTTGCCATTCACATACGCAGCTGTCAGTTCATGGCGCGGTGACTCAAAAATATGCTGACAGCGGCCAAATTCAACGAGCTGTCCGGCACGTTCCCTGACCCAGAAAAATGCCGCGTAATTGGCAATGCGCCGAGCCTGCGCCAGATTATGCGTGACAATGACTATGGTGTAGCGCCCCTGCAGACGGCAAATCAAATCTTCCACGACACCGGAAGCAATCGGATCCAGCGCGCTGCACGGTTCGTCCATCAACAGAATCTCAGGATTCAGCGCCAAAGCGCGCGCAATGCACAGGCGTTGCTGCTGTCCGCCGGACAGACTGAGCGCCGGCGCATCCAGCCGGTCATGCACTTCATCCCACAGGCCGACATCGTGCAACACCCGCTCGATAATCCCGGCAGCTTCGTTTTTCCGGGTAACGCCATGCTCGTTGAGCGGCAATGAAAGATTACGGCGGATGGACAACGGAAAAGGAACTGGTTTCTGGAAAACCATGCCGACCCGGCGGCGCAACGCCTGAATATCGCAACGCGGGTGATGAATATCCTGACCGCCAATCAGAATCCGTCCCGTCACACTGCACCTTGGAATCAGATCGGTCAGACGGTTGATTGCCGAAAGAAAGCTGGTTTTTCCGCAACCCGATGGCCCGATCAGCGCAGTAATGCAACCCTTGTAAATATCGAGTGTAATCGTGTCCAGTGCGGTCTTGCCGTCATAGCACAATGACAAATTTCTGACCTGAACTGCCGGCTGCGGCACGCAGCACGCCGGTCCGGTCTCCAGCGGTCCGAGTGTAAAAGCATCGTGATCACCATTCATGTGAGGATGCACCTGCGTTGCAGTCCGTGCGCAAACGCCATGGCCAGACTATTAATACCGAGCAACAGACTCACCAGCACCAGCGCAGCGGCATAAGCCGGCATGTCGCCGCCCGGCACATTCATCGATAAGTCAAAAATATGTAATGCCAGCGCACGGCCGGAGTCGAGCAGCGAGCCCGGCATGCGATCGACATAACCGCTGGTGAACAGCAGTGCCGCTGTTTCAGCCAGCGCACGCCCGATACCGATCAGCAGTCCCGCGGCAAGCACAGGCGCCGCAGCCGGAAATATCAGATGAATCAGCGCGGTCGTGCGCGTCATGCCTAACGCGGCTGCCGACAGCCGGTATGTATCAGGTACCGTTCGCATACCGGCTTCGGCGGTGCTGGTCAGAATCGGCAGCAGCATGCAGGCGAGTGTCAGCCCGCCGGACAGAATGGAAAATCCAAGACCCAGATAAATACTGAAAAAAGCATTGCCAAACAATCCAAATACAATCGAGGGTACGCCCGCGAGCACATACAGACTGAAACGCACGGCGCTGCCGAAACGGCTGTCAATCGGCACAAACTCGGCCAGCAATACCGCCGTCGCCCAGGCTAGCGGAACTGCGGCAGCCAGCGCGATCAACAGAATCAGCAGGGTGGACACCAGAATCGAAGCGATGCCACCGGCACGCCCGGCATCGCGCGGCGATTCGGTCAGAAATGCCCAGGAAAGATGCGCCATGCCGCCTTGCACGAGATCGGCCAGCAGCCACACAAACACCGCACTGACCAGCAGCACCGCCAGATACATCAGGCTTTGCAGGGAAAAATCGCGGATTCTTTGCCTGACGGATACGGATAGCATCATTTCAGTCGCTCTTCAGGCATGACGATGCCTTTCCAATAATCCGGCAAGCGCCGACAACGCCATCACCAGCACCATCAGCAGCAATCCCGAGACAAACAGAACAGCGCGGTGATCGTCCATGGCATACGCCATTTCAAGCGCGATATTGGCGGCCAGCGTACGCACGGGATCGAAGATAGATTCAGGATATTGCACGACATTGCCCGCAACCATGAGCACCGCCATAGTTTCACCGAGTGCGCGCGCCGCGGCCAGAATAATTCCGGCGATAATACCGTTACGCGCGGCAGGCAATGCAACGCCAGCGATCACACCCCAACGGGACAGCCCCAGCGCAGCGGCATTGCGCAACAACTCATCCGGAACAGCCACAAACGCGGTATAAGCTGTCAGCGTAATCATCGGCAGCACCATCAGCGTCAATACCAGTACAGCAGCCAGCAGACTCGCTCCCGGTGGATGCCATTCGTTGATCAAAGGCGCCAGCGTCGTCAGACCCCAGAAACCGAAAACGACCGACGGAATTCCGGCCAGCAATTCAATCAGCCGTTTATACAACGCCGCCAGATGCGGCGGGGCAAAAAAGACAATGAACACGGCTGAAGCCAGCCCCAAAGGCACTGCCAGCATGAGCGCCCCGATACTTGCCAGCAGCGTGGCCAGCAGCATGGGCATTAAATGGTATGCGCCTTCCAGCGGATGCCATGATGCATCGGTCACGAACCGCATCAGCGACAACTCGGTCAAGACAGACCAGGACTCGAACAACAGAAACATCAGAATCAGCAGCATCACCAGCGCAGCCAACGTTGCACCAACCCGTAAAACCCAGACCAGCAGCCTGTCAGTCTGCATCCGGCGGAACAAAATACTGCGCCTCGACCAGATCATGCACCTGCGCGGATTGCGCGAACGTAATGAATTGCCGCGCCAGACCCTGCGGTACGCCGGCCGTGACCAGATTGAGCGGACGCGATAACGGGAAGTTTCCATTGCGCACATTGTCCACGGAAGCCGCGATACCATCCAGCGCCAGCAGACGCAGTGGAACGCCGCGCCGGGACTCATATTCCGCAGCACCGATGGAGACGTAACCGATCGCATTGCGATTACCGGTTACCGTTTTGATGCCCTGCGCGTTATCACCGATGATGACATGCGGCCGGATGACGCTGTTTTTCAGTTGAAAATATTCCAGAAACAGCTCCAGCGTGGAACGCCCTTCTGCCTTGTTGACCACGGTAATACGCGCATCGTCGCCACCGACAGCATTCCAGCGCGTGATTTTGCCCGTGAAGATATCGGCGATCTGCCGCCTGCTGAGCGAAACAACCGGATTGCGCGCGTGCACAATCAGACCGACGCCATCCAGCGCGATGATATGCGCATGCAGATCATCTTCGCCCGGCTTCAGCGCGCGTGACACCATGCCAATACCCGCAACGCCTTTGCGCACATCGTTGATGCCGCGCGATGATCCGCCGGTCTGCACGTCGATGCGCACGCCGGGGAACTGCGCTTCAAACCGCCGCGCGATCTCATTGACCAGCGGCGCAACCGTGCTCGAACCGGTCAGTGTCAGCCGCTGCGCCGCGGCATGCGTGGTTGTCATTGAAAACACCATCAGACCGGCGATAATTGCAGGAATGAACGTCCGATAAAACCGTAAATGACCGTCTGTGCTGATGTATAGGGGCATTCTCATTTCTTATGATTCAATTTCCAGTCATAATCCAGATAGCGCACTTTAAAATTACCCGTCGCAATCGCCATTTTCTCCTGCGCATTGTCAGTCAGGCTGTCCGCGTAATGCACGAGGAAATGATTCAACGAATGCCAGCCGCCCCACCCGCGTTCAAAATCCTCGGTATACCAGTCGAATATTTTCGATATTTCCAGATCACCGGTCGAGACATTAAAGCGATTGCGCGTACGATCCTGCAGAAACGCCCGGGTAACGGCTTCCAGTTGCTGATCGAGCCTCTCGGCGACAAAGGCTTCGTTCAACAAGCCGGGACAACCGATCGATGCGCAGTTCACCGCGAAATGAATGCGCGGTTCGTTATAATCCCCGGGATTACGAATCAGACCATGCTCAATATCATCCAATGAACGTGTCTGGCCGAGCAGCGGCACAAACTCCTTCTTCCAGGGGCTGCGCAAAAAAGAACCCAGATCCTTGATCGAGTCGAGCTTCGGGTAACGCGTCAGAATCAGCTCGACGGTAAACGCATTGTACGCATTGATCAGAAACGCCAGTTGCTCCTGCTTACTCCAGCCTGTAAATACGGCCTCATTCACCGCAGACAACTGCACCAAATAGCGCTGCAACACCAAACGATCCTGCAAAAAACCGGCATAATCGACCTGACTTGCCCGCCCCTGATTAATCATTACAACATGTTCATGCAACAACCCGTCCCAGAGCCTGTGCGTATGATCAAACTGCTGCGCAACAGCAGCGCCGGCAAACAGCCAGAAAAACAACCACATTGATAAAGTCCGGGTCAAGCGCATCATTCGTTTCATGCTTCATGCCTCATTAGAAATGTTCATCGATTATATTTGAAGAAATTTACCCGGTGAAGTTGCCCGCTTTAGTCGATGTAGTTGGGCAATGCTTACACACGCACATTTGAAGTTCGTGCACCTTATTTAATAGTGAATACAAAAACACGATCACAGAAACACAAGGTGAAGTGTGATCACGAGAAAAGAATATTCACTTACCAATTTTCACCCAGAACCGTCTTGGCAGACTGCGGTACATTATCAGCTTGCGGAACCACAATACGTTTTAAAAACTTTTTCCTGCAATTGATAACTATCAAAGATAGTTCATATACTTTAATAGAATACAAAAAAACATCAGGATTTGATGTCGTTGCGACAAAATTGACAATACTTTTCGTGAAATTTTTTTGTATTAACGAACTTCTCGCAAACACTAGGATTCACGCTCCAATCCGCTTCGCTTGGCATATCGAACTGCATTGACCAACGCAAACACCAGTCTGGATGATGGATTCCATTATTCCAATTCAACGCCAGCGTTCGTCTGATAGCATTACTTTTTAATGGAACATCATACTCCACAAGCCACCAATCAGCATATTCGCCAAAACGTACTTCCTTGGGAATTCGCATATATGCAGAACAGTCCAACGCACCACCTGCCCACTGCTGTTGTTGCTCGAATCGATATGCATTCACAATCGGCATACCAATAAACAAAGAATTCTCTGGTTCAATGTAAGCCTCACCATACGCCAAACCAGCTCGTACTCTTGTTTGGCCCTGTTGTATCGTCTCAAAAATGAGCCAACTAACCGTCGCAAGAAGCTCGCGAATCGCATCATCTGTATCATGTTTAGTGTAAAAGAGAACCGTATCGGAAAACAATGCCACGCCCACGTGTTTGTGTCGATCAAGATCTGATGTCGGTGGAGCCTGGGATGGAAATTCGAATTTATGGACAGAATGGTCAAGAGACCGACGGAAATAATCCAGTGACAGATTGACGACAATATCCAGCGGATTCGCTTCGATGTGATCTGAAAAACCAAGAATGTCACACACAGCAATAAAGTAGTGTTGCTTCACGATAATTCCTATACATACTCAACGCAAATATTCAGAACAGCAACTATCGATTACATCAGAAATAATCTTTGTTGCAGCACGCTTCATCTTTTTCATTCATGTTTAATGTAAACTTATCAATACGGCTTGCATCATAAACAAATCTGCTTCGATCCGCGTGCAACATTCAAAACACCACCCCATCGTCGGCGCAGTAGTTTCCGTTCTGATGCACAAGCACCATTTCCGCGACGAATCCGGCCGCCTGAAAACTGCGACCGGCGAACGGCTGGAAAAATAGTCTTTGCCTGTCTGGTATTGCTGGCAGATGCGTTGAAAGTAATCCAGCGTGACGATGACTTTCATCCGTGCGGTGTAAAGTCGCGGACATGCCGGGCGTGCATTATTCGCTGCATTCAGCAGTCAGAACATTGATCATCCAGCTGACGCCGAAACGGTCAGTGAGCATGCCGAAGCATGGTGACCAGAAAGTTTTCTCCAGCGGCATTTGCACGGTTCCACCATCGGCAAGCGCGGAAAAAAAGCGCTTCGCTTCCGTTTCTTCAGCAACCGAAATCGACAATGAGAAGCCCTTGAATTCCTGGCCTTGCTCGCAACCGTCCGAGGCCATCAACACATTACCACCGACGCGGAAGCTGGCGTGCATGACCTTGCTTTCAAACCCCGGCGGCAACATGCCCGGCGGTGGCGCTTCCGGACCGTCCTGGTAGCGCATCAGCATGTCTATCTGCGCGCCGAGCGCGGTGCGGTAAAATTCGAGCGCTTCTTCACAACGCCCACCGAACATTAAATAGGGTTGAATCACTGCGCTGGACATGCTGACTCCTTGTATTACCTGGTATGAAAGGGATATTTATTGAATGCAATGGAAAAATTCCGGCTATCCCGGATTATCCGGCAGAACAATGACAAATGGAAGCCATCAGAACAGGCTGCCGCACCGTGACATACGGGATTTTTTCAAGAAAAAATCAGCAAAATAAGACCGTTTTCAGTTATATTCAAACCAATGATCCGTTAAGATTCGTACCAACTCTGTCATGCTGAAACCTGTTCATCATCTGCCCGTCAGAATATTACCGCAACCGGATGAAACGACTTGCGGCCCGACCTGCCTGCATGCCATTTATGACTATTGGGGAAAAACGGATGCGCTGGATGAAATTATTTCCCGTACGCGCAAACTTGAAAGCGGCTCAGGGACTTTCGATGTTTTTCTGGCCTGCGATGCGCTGCGTCACGGTTTCCAGGCTACGATCTACACCTATAATCTGATGATTTTTGACCCATCCTGGTTCGTCCCTGGCATTGATATTGCCGAACGGCTGCGCCTTCAGAGCGAAGCAAAAACAGATCGCAGGCTGCGCTATGCCACCCGAGGTTATCTGGAGTTTCTGGCGGCGGGTGGATGTCTTCGATTTCTTGATCTTTCCCGCCGGCTGATTCATGGTTTGCTGCGGCGCGGATTGCCAATTTTAACCGGATTGAGCTCAACATTTTTATATCGCGTGGCGCGTGAACATGGCCCGGACGATACACCGGACGATATACGCGGCGTTCCCGCCGGGCATTTCGTTATTATCTCGGGCTACAACCGCAACAAACGCACGCTGTTGATCAATGATCCCTATGGCCCGAATCAGGAATACTGGTGCAATATCGATCGCGTTATCAACGCCATTTTACTCGGCATCGTCACGTATGACTCCAATCTGCTGGTGGTCCATCCGCCCAATGCAGGCGATCAGCACCCCGGAGAACAGGCGTGAATCATCTCATCGTTGTCAACAATCCGCGGCAATGGCCGCTGAAAATTCCGGATGTTCCTGTCGTTTCAGCCAGGAAATATCTGACTGATCCGGCGTATGGCGGTCATCTCAGAGCACGCGTTTTCAACCTGTGCAAATCCTATCGTTATCAGAGTGTCGGCTATTATGTTTCACTGCTTGCCGAAGCGCGTGGACATAAACCTCTGCCGCAGATCAACGCGATAGAAGATATTCAGTCACCCGGACTGGCAAGGCTGCTGGTTGAGGATCTCGAAGCGCTCATACAGAAATCCCTTGCGTCAATCAAGTCCGGGCAATTCGAATTGAGTATTTATTTTGGCCGCAACATCGCAAAACATTACGATAAATTAAGCCGCGAGTTATTCCACCTACTGCGCGCACCCTTGTTGCGCGCCTATTTCGAGCGTCACGGCGATGAATGGCGCATGCGCACGATAAAAATTATCGCCGCCAATGATATACCCATGCAGCATCAGGATTTTGCCGTACAGGCCGCAAAGGATTATTTCTCAAAACGCAAACCATGGCGGCTAAAAACGATTCTCCCTCGTTTTGACCTGGCCATTCTGCACGATCCGGACAATCCGGAGCCGCCCTCCAATGCCAGGGCCATGAAGTGTTTTGAAAAAGCAGCCGAGCGCCTGGGCATGCGCGTGGAATTCATTACACGAAATGACATAAACCATTTAGCGGAATTCGATGCTCTGTTTATTCGCGACACCACGTTCGTCAATCACTATACCTACCGATTCTCACGCCATGCCGCTGCGGAAGGATTAACAGTCATCGATGACCCCGACTCCATCCTGAAATGCAACAACAAAGTTTATCTTGCCGAACTGCTGACCCGCTACAAGATTCCTGTGCCTAGAACCATTCTTGTGCATAAGGACAACTTGGAACAGGTGATTGCATCGCTTGATTTACCCTGCGTGCTCAAACAACCCGACAGCTCATTTTCCCTGGGCGTGGTCAAAGTGACCACGGAAGTGGAATTACGGCAAACGGTCGGGCAGCTGCTTGAAAAATCCGAACTCATCGTGGCGCAGGAATACTTGCCGACCGAATTCGACTGGCGCGTCGGTATTCTCGATCGCCGCCCATTATTCGTCTGTAAATATTTCATGGCGCCCGGGCACTGGCAGATTATCAAACATAATCAACAGGCGGATGACTATATTGAAGGGCTGACGCAGGCAATCCCACTGGATGAAGCACCGCGGAGAGTGGTACAACTGGCCCTGAAAGCAGCCAACCTGATTGGCGACGGATTTTACGGTGTTGATATCAAACAAACCGGGAAACGTTGTTATGTCATTGAAATTAACGACAATCCCAACGTTGATGCGGGTAACGAAGACGGTATTCTGAAGAACGCGCTGTATCACCAGATTATGAATGTGTTTCTGCGCCGGATTGAAGCACGCAAAAATGGAGCGCGGCGGTGAAGACTCCGCTTTCCGCTTTTTCCGGTTATGGTATCGAACTGGAATACATGATCGTTGACCGCGACACGCTATCAGTTCTGCCTGTCGCCGATCAACTGCTGCATTCACTCTCCGGTCAATGGACTTCCGAAGTCCGATGTGACAGGCTGGCCTGGTCTAATGAAATTGTGCTGCATCTGATCGAGCTGAAGAACGCAAATCCGGAATCCTGTCTTGATACCCTGCCGCCCCTGTTCCAGAACGAAGTCAAACGCGTCAACGCGCAACTCGAATCCATGCATGCCCGGCTGATGCCTTCTGCCATGCACCCCTGGATGAATCCTGCCGTTGAAACACAACTGTGGTGTCACGACAATGCCGATATTTATCGGGCTTACGATCGTATTTTTGATTGCAGGCGCCACGGCTGGGCCAATCTGCAAAGCATGCACTTTAATCTGCCTTTCGCTGATGACATGGAGTTTAGCCGTCTGCATGCAGCCATCCGGCTGGTGCTGCCGATCCTGCCAGCACTGACCGCCAGTTCGCCGGTTGCCAGCGGTGGCTACAGCGGTTTCATGGATTTCAGGATGGAAAACTATCGCACACACCAGATAAAAATCCCCGCATCAATGGGAAAAGTAATCCCGGACACCGCGATCAGCCGGAATGCATACCGGGAAAAGGTCCTGACACCCATGTATCGGGAAATCCGCAATCATGATCCGGATGGCGTGCTGCAGCACGAATGGCTTAACGTACGTGGCGCCGTTGCGCGGTTTGATCGCAATGCCATCGAAATCCGCATCATGGACGTGCAGGAATGCCCTTATGCCGATCTGGCTGTTGCGGTAGTCGTAATGAATACCATAAAAGCGCTTTACGATCAGAAAACATCAATACTCGCCAGACAACAAGCCATCAGCACGGATGGCCTGCTCCGCATCCTGCGCGACTGTATCCGGGATGCCGAACAGACCAGGATTATCGATCGTGAATATCTGGAATTATTCGGCTTCGCCACTGGCAGTTGTGAAGCGGGCGAACTCTGGTACCACTTGTTTACAACATCGACACCAGCGGAAATAAGGCAATCGGCGCTCTGGAAAACGGCTTTTGCTACGCTGTTTGAGCAGGGTTCACTGGCGCGCCGTATCCTGCGCGCATTGCATCACGATTTCCGCCGGGAAAATCTGGCAGTGGTTTACCGCAAGCTGTGCGATTGTCTGGAAGACGGCCGCATGTTTTCAGTAACCTGACAGGAACAGAATAAAACGCAGGAATGTATGTATGCGAACCTGTTTTGTCATCAGCTGTGAGCATGGCGGGAATCAGATTCCAGATGATTACCGGCCGCTTTTCCGAGGGTATGAATCCTTGCTTGACAGTCATCGGGGACTTGATTTTGGGGCATTGCAACTGGCGAATGCACTGGCCGATTGTCTCGGCGCAGCATTATTTACCGCTACGGTCAGCCGCCTGCTTGTCGACCTGAATCGCTCTATCCGTCATCCGCATCTATTTTCTGAAGTAACGCGCAATTTGCCGTCGAATACCCGGCAGGAAATTCTGGCGCACTATTATTATCCCTATCGCAACACCGTGGAAACCGCCATTGCCGAAGCGATCCGACGCGGCAGCCACATGATTCACGTTTCCGCACACAGCTTTACACCGACACTTAACGGCAAGTTACGTCAGGCCGATATCGGCCTGCTATATGATCCATCAAAACCTTTGGAACGCGCGCTATGCGATGACTGGCAGAAAGTTCTGAAAAAAACCGCTCCGGGCCTCAGGATTCGGCGTAATTACCCCTATTCGGGTAAAGCCGATGGCTTCACAACGTACCTGCGGCGAAGATTTGCGATAAATCATTATGCAGGCATCGAACTGGAAGTCAATCAAAGATATTTCTTCACCGAACAGGCCAGGTGGCCAGCGGTGCGCGACACCATACTTGAATCGCTGTTGAAGTCAACTCAAGCGTAACAGCGTGTTATAACCACGCGGAGCAATGGGCAATCCGCAAGGCGAAAAATCGCGAAAGAGGGATGCTTGAAATTCCGGCTTCCTGAAGTACCCCGAAGTACCCTGAGGGTGATTGAAGGTGATTAAATTCGATTAAGAAGTCAAGGCAGCACTATGGAGAAACATCCGCCGCCATCGATACCATCATTACTCATGGTGATATAACCTTTTTTTCCATTATTCTGATGCATTTCCGCAGCCATTTCGGAAAAAAATAAACCCAGCCCCGTGTTGCTTGATTTAAAACTGAATCGTTTTTGCGCACCACGCATTGACACATCAAACACTTCATCGGGATAGCCGGGACCATCATCCTTAATCTGCAAAATGAAAGTCTGATTCTCCTGCCAGGCAGCAATCTCTATCCTCGACTCAGCATATATATACAGATTATTCATGATATTAACCAGCACACCCCGTATTAGATCGCTGTCAATATACCAATACAAATCATCACTGCAACGCACAGAAACCATAATGTTTTTATTGGCGAACATCGGTATGTAAGGGTCAAGTGTATCGGCAATTAAATCGCGGATTCCGATTTCACTGATATTCGCGAAATACTGCGCTTGATCGATGCGATACAGCACCAGCAATTGAATCAGATGGTTATTGATACGCTCGCCTTGATACTGTAATTGCTCCAGCGCAAGCCTGTTCTCGCCGTCTTCAATCGCAGTACTGACTTCAGCAACCCTGTTGATCAAAATACTGAGTGAATTTTTCACATCATGGATACAACCGGCCAAAACAATAGAAAAATCCATCGATTTTGTTGACAGTTTTTCCTCAGGATTATTACGCTGTTTCATTATTCAGATCTTCTGTCAATTTTAATAATTGATAGTATTTTTGATTGTCGGGATCAACTTTATGGCCTTGCTCCATGAATCTATGGCACAGCGAAAAATATTTCCCCTTTTCATGTGTTCTTTTCATTTGTCTGATCATCGAATAAGCGGCATTGAAGTTGATTGTTGCATTATTAGGCATGCCTTTCGCAGCTTGAATAAAGAAATTGATGGATTGCTCCAGCTTGTCATCCTGAACCAGTTTGACCCCTTCATTGTTGATTTTGATAATCTTCTTTCGCGTGTTTTCAATAATTTCATTAGCTTCAGCAAGCTTTCCGGCTTTCTCGTATAGCGCTCTGACCTGATCAAGCAATTTTTCATTTTCCGAATGATTATTGATCAACTGTTTGACAATTTTGTCTAACAGCTCATGGTTACCGAGCACCAGACATGTTTGCGCAATTTCCAATGCAACTTCGGGATGCAAGGCGCCAGCGCAATTATTCAGAAGTTTGAATACGATGCCGAGACTCTTCCCGCACTCAACCGGATTATCGGTCTCCCGATGGAGGATCGATTTTGATAAAGTGGTATATAAATGCACATCCGGATTGTTTTTGAAATTTCTCCTGATTTTTTCTATTGATTCCAGCGCTGCCTGAACTTTGCCTTGATGGATGAGCGACTTTGTTAACCCGGTCAGGTCAGCCAAACTACCAAAACAGGAATTATGTCCGGTCAGGATAGCATTCCCATAAGCTTCCTCGGCAGTTTCGTAGTCACCGTTCTGTAAAGCAACAGCACCCAATTTTCGTTGCCGTACCGGTGATTTGGGAGATAAATCAATGGCACGTTCAAGAATGCGCTGACTGCGTTCCAGTTCTCCCTGAATTTCCAATGTATCGGCCAATCCGTCAAGCGCATGAACATAAGCAGGGTTTTCATTGACCAGCGACTGGAACTGCACTTCAGCTTCGGGATAGTCTTTTTTCTGAAAATAGACTTTTCCCAAGGCCAGCCGGATCCAGGGAATATTTCGGCCTTCCAGCAAGTTAATATAATAGCGTTCCGCTTCTTCAAGCCGGCCGATCTTGCATAACAGATCACCTTTAATTTTCTGGATTTCGGAGAGACCTTTCGCTTCTTCCCGAAGCTTCTGATCGCATAGGCCAAGCGCCTTGAAATAATTCCTGGCAACGATAGTTTCAGCGATCTCTTCCAGCTTTGCCTTTCTGCGAAAAGCTTTTTCCAGACGCGTCTGAATCTGGGATTGCGTGAATGGTTTTGAAATGTAGTCATCAGGTAAATAATCAATTGCACCCATCACCATTTTCGACGTATTTTCCGTCGTGATAATAAAAAAGATCGAGGCAGGGCTCAATAGATTACGATAACGGGCTTCTTCCAGAATTTGCTGCCCGTCCTTGCCATTGCCGAGTTTGTAATCGCATAACACAATATCGAATGGATATTTCTCGAGCAAATCAATAGCTTCTTTCCCATTTCTAGCCATAGTCACTTTGCCCGGACCAAGTGGCATAATCATTTGACGGATCAGCAAACGCATCTTGTCGTAATCATCGACAATCAACACGGATTTGTTTTTAAGACTCCAAAGGTTCATACCGAGGTCAATTAACTGTTTTTAATCAGGCTGAATATGTTGTGACAGTATTTATCGGCCTGGCAGATATTTTCTTAATCCCGTTGCTTCTTTTCACAATCACTGCAAGCCGTACAACCGCGTAAAAGAATTTCATTGCATTGTCATAAAAGTGCAATATTTGCTGCGTAGTATTTCGGACATACGAAAGCCCGTCACGAGGCTTCAGGTTGATCACATCCAATAAAGTCATTTTATACAGTAATTTATGCAGAATCACGTAAACAAAGGCCATATCCTGCTGGCCGGATTGCTTATCGCGTTCAGTAGTTCTTCAATACCCCCGGTCAATGCGAGCAGTCTGGAAAATATGGCGAAATCGCTGGCAAAAATCCGCGGGGAAGTTGAAACACTGCAAACCCAATTGGACATCGAGAAAGAAAAGCACGCAAATCAGATCACAGCATTGTCTTCCCAGCTTGCCGACCTGAGTGTTGAGGAAAGAAGACAGAAAACAACGATTGAGAAGCTGGAACACACGCTGGAAAAACTGTCGCAAGCCTCCCGGCAGGCTGAACAGTCCGGCGAACAGCTGAAACCGGTACTGTTGAATGCACTGGCGCACTACAAACACTATGTACTGGGTGGATTTCCTTTCCGAATCGAAGACCGGATCAAAGCGATTGAAACGCTCGAAGATAATATTGCGCGTCAGCTGGTTGATCCCAACAAAGCGGTCAATCAGGCATGGGCGTTGATCGAGGATGAAATCCGCTTAAGCAAGGAAAACGGGCTGTACCAGCAGGCGATCTTGCTGGATGGCGAAAAAGTTCTCGCGGATATCGCCAAGATCGGCACTGTGTTTCTGTTTTTTCAAACCCGCGACAACCGGGCCGGCATGGCCAAGCCATCCGAAGATGGTCAATGGAAATTCGAAACAGCTGCCACGGCCGGTGACACGGAACGGATAGCCAGACTGTTTGACGCATTGAAGAAACAAATCCGCCAGGGTTACTTTGAATTACCTAATCCACTGAAATAATGAATAAATCACTTCTTTTGTTTTTAGCTGCGGCTTTTGCGGCCATCTCCGGCATTGCACCCGCTTATGCCGAGGAATCGGTCAGCGTCGAGCCGCTATCGCAGGGCGCCGCGGCGGCCTCCGCTGTGGCTCCGGCGGCAAATGCGCAACAGTCATCATCTCCCGCCCGGGAAAAAATCGACCTGGAAACCGCTTATAAGCGCGAGTATGCCTTCCTTGAGGTACAAAAAAGAGAACTGGCTGATCGTTTAAAAAAATATCAGGCCAGCACGCAAAACGAAATCCGCGAACTCAATAACAGGATTGCCGTACAGGATCGCGCCTCGGTCGAACGTTCAGCCCGGATCGATCAACTGAATACCTTACTGGCCGAAGCCGAGCGCGGCGAAGCAGCGGTAATGGAGCGCGGCGACGCACTCGAGATCACCTATGCCCAGGCCGAAGCGACGCTGAAGAATCATGATAAAGAAATGCCTTCGACATTGATGGAATCGAAAGGCAATGACACCACAAAAGTGGCTTACTTGTTTGATCAGGCGCTAACAATACTGCGAGAGCTCGGAGCAATTCAGACAACATCAGGCAATTTCTTTCTCGAAAACGGCAAACAGACGCAAGGTGAAATCATTCGCCTGGGAAACATCGCGGCTTATGGTGTCAGCACCGAAGGCAGCGGCAGTCTGGTACCCGCCGGTGGCGGTGATTTCAAGATCTGGCGTGAATCCACTGCGGACACCGCGATCGCGCTCAGCAAAAACCAGCAGCCTGAAACACTGCAACTGTTCATATTCGAATCCCGCACCCAGGCCGTGGAAGAAGCCGCTGATAAAACCATACTGGAGGTCATCCATTCCGGTGGCATCATTGGCTGGGTCATTGTTGGACTTGGCGGCCTGACGTTATTACTGATATTCATCCGGATTTATCTGCTGCGATCGAACAGCGCCAATACGGAACATATCGCCGACCAGGTCATCCAGCAGGTGATCGACGGTGATCTTGAGAGCGCCAGAAAAAGCTGTGAAACAGGCGCATCGGCGATCACGCGTGTTTTATCGAATACCTTACGGCACCTGAAAGATGACCGCGATCATATGGAAAGCGTGGTGCACGAAGCGATCCTGCGCGAATCCGGTGCTTTGGACCGCTTCGGTTCGGCGATTCTGGTCATTGCCTCGGTATCACCCCTGCTCGGCCTGCTCGGCACCGTTACCGGCATGATTGCTACATTTGATGTCATTACCGAATTCGGCACCGGAGATCCCAAGCTGCTTTCCGGAGGCATCTCGATTGCACTGGTGACCACGGAATTGGGACTGATTGTCGCTATTCCGGCATTGCTGACAGGTTCAGTACTATCCGCCTGGGCAAGAAGCATCAAACGTGACATGGAGCATGCAGCGTTGAGAGTAACCAACGCTTTCCTCGGCAGACCGATTCCGGATCCGAACACACCGGAAAACAGAGCGCCAGCTTTCACAGATACGCCGATGGCATCCGCGCTGGGCAATCCGGCATGACAGGGAACAAAGCAGATGCCAGCCAGTTTATATGAAATCATTCTGCTGATTAAGGGACTGTTCAGTGCGGGCGGTTATGTCATGCCGCCTCTGCTGTTCTGTGCCCTGCTGCTCTGGTACGGACTGGGATACCGGTACTGGACGCTGAAATCATCGCGCGCCATGTCGATTCATGACATGCTCGATTATTACAGCCGCAATGCCCAGCAATCTCCCTGCAGCATCGTCGAACAGGCCGTACAACAGGGTCTGGCGTTGCGCAACAAAGGTGTTAAAAACCTGCGGCGCTTTCTGGATGAAATTTTTTATGGTTATCTGAAAGAAATCCGGCGATTCTCGGTGATGACTAAAACCATTGTCGTCATTTCACCATTGCTGGGACTGCTCGGGACGGTGATCGGCATGATCGAAACATTCGATTCTCTGGGATCAATGTCCCTGTTTACCCAGTCGGGCGGCATCGCGGGCGGCATATCGCAGGCGCTGATATCCACCCAGACCGGACTGGCCGTGGCCATTCCCGGCATGCTGCTGCACAGCATGCTGCATAAAAAACAGCAGAAAATCGAACGCGAATTATTACAGATCAGGGAATTGTTATGTGTGCATTCCTCATCACTGGCCCAACCTTCACACCACTAATCAGACAGGGAGTATTTTCACCATGCAATATCATGACGATCCGATAGAAACCGATGCAACCATCGATATCGGTCCGATGATCGACATCGTTTTTATCCTGCTGATCTTTTTTATGGTCACGACAACCTTTGTCAAGGATATGAAGCTCGAACTGGAGCGCCCCAAGGCGAGCAGCGCAGTATCAGCATCCAGCAAGGCCATCCGGCTGTATATCGATCAGCACGGCGACACTTATCTGGATGGCGAGCCAGTGCGCATGTGGCTGATACAAAGCAAACTGCGTGATTTATTGAGCACATCGACCAGCAAAGTTGTGCTGGTGATCACCGATGAAGGCGTCCCTGCCGGCAAACTGGTTGAAGTGGTCGATCAGGCGCGTTTATCCGGCGCGGAAAGCGTTGGCGTGGCAACCAAAAAAGAAGCGGGGTAATTCTCATGCAGACAACACTGACACAACCAGCAACACATCAATCAAAATTCACCGGCAAGCACGGCGCGGCGATCGTTTCCATGCTGATGGGCCCGGTATTTGTTTTCGGCCTCATTCTGGTCATGAATCACTATATCGGCAAAATCGACAAGACACCGGTACAGGAAGTAACCGAAATCGCCATGGTCAAACAGATTCAGGAACAACCCAAGCAGGAAATCAAAAAAGTTGAACCACCGCGGCGTATCACACCGTCACAGGCACCCGCGCCCTTCAGCGGACTCGATACCGCACTTTCCGGCATTGACCTCGGCATGCTGGGTTTTAACACCGGACAGATGGGTGATCTAAACGATGCGCTGATCGGCAAAACCGGCAATGCGGTTATGACGGCTGACCTGGTCGATGTTCCACCCAGAGCGGTATCGCAGGGTGCGTTCAGATATCCGCCATCAGCCAAAAAGAATGGTATCAGGGGTTATGTAGTGTTATCGATTCTGGTCAGTGAAAAAGGCTCGGTCGATCAGGTTCAGGTTCTGGAATCGAGTCCTTCGGGTGTATTCGATGCGGCTGCATTACAAGGCATACGATCCTGGCAGTTTGAACCGGCCAAGTATAAAGGCGATGTCGTCCGCGTATGGGCCAAACAAAGAATTCGTTTTGACTTATCGTGACCATGTTAGAAAAACCCGCATGTTTTTTCTTCAGCATTTCTTCAGGAAAGCGTGCTATTGGGCTGTGTTTCTGGCTTTTGCTGGGCTGCTACAGTACCGCTGGCTGGTCAGACAGCCCGAAAACTCAACAGGCCGATGCCTTGGAACTGGCAGCGATCATGCTCAGGGACGGTCACAGTGACCGGGCGCTGCTTGCCCTGCAAAGCGTGGATTCGGAAGATGGCAAAACAGACCGCGCCCGGTTTTTCACGCTGCAAGGTCTGGCTTATTTGAATCTGAATAATTTCGCAGCTGCCAGAGACAATCTGCAACAGGCCGTAAGCAGCGGACAGAACGATCCGGTTATATTCACCTATCTGGCGCAGGCGCATTATGCGCTGAAAGATTATCGCAATACCATTCAGGCCATTGACCGGTCCGGTGAACATGCGCGCAACGCCAATCTGATCGCAGTGAAATCACAGGCATATTGGCATCTGAACGAGCCTGGCGCGGCAATCAGCGTCTTGAATGAAGGCCAGCGCCTGTATCCGCAGGACTACAGTTTTCTCAGACGCAAGGTCTTTTACTTCGTCGAGCTCCAGTTATTCCATGAAGCCGCCAAATTAGGCAGACAATACCTGGCGCAGTCACAAGCCGCCGCGGAGGATTATATCGCTATTGGCAACGCACTTCGCCTCAGCAGACAGTTTCAGGAAGCGCTCGCGATTCTTGAAGTCGCCCGCCTGCAGTTTCCCGACAACGATACTGTCGCAAAACTGCTGGCGCACACCTATCTTGACCAGGGTCAGTTGAACTCAGCCGCTTTCATTCTGGAACAGGCGGCGCTGTTGAATCCGGATTTGCTGTCGGAAGCCGCGGAAGTATACCGCCGAGCAAACCGCTTTCATAAGGCATTGACGCTCAACGAAGGCGTGCAGGATCAGAAAATAAAACTCAAACAGCGCCTGTCGATTCTGCTCGCACTCAAGCAGTATGAACCCGCCGCCAATATGGAATCCAGTCTGTACCGCACAGGATTGCTGGAAGACCAGCATGTGCGCTATGCCCTCGCCTACGCCTATTTCTCCAGCGGCCGCTTTGCCGAAGCCGGCAAACAGCTTGATCACTTGTCCGAACCCGAATTGTTCAGGAAAGGCATCGAATTACGCCGCTTGATGCAAGTCTGCAAAGAAGAACCCTGGAAGTGTATCTGACAGGCAAATACTCGCCCTGCTCCCAACAAAAACCGCATCAAATCTGATCGTATGGATTTTCCTAAACACCACAAAGCGCGTCACGTGATTGATCGTCTAATGCTTTATTGGTCTGCCGCATTAATTGCCATGCTGACCAGCATGTCGGCATCCGGCGAGACTGACAATCAGCAATTAGCCGAATTCTCTATTTATCTGTTCCAGGAAGGATTGCCGATTGCCGATGCCGAACTGACTATTCTCAGCGTGAATGCGCATCAAACCGGAGTGCCGGCGGAATCCGCTGCGCCTGACGTGATCAGCTGGCGCGGCAATGGCGGCGCAACAGTCAGAACCAGTGCCAATGGCAGCATAGCGGCAAAGCTGCCCCCCGGCAGCTACCACATGAAGCTGACCACCAGCGATCAATCTTTCGTTTTTGACCTGCCGTTACGGTCTGCCGAGAATGTACAGATTCTGCTGACTTTTTATCCCGATGGCCGCACGCCGCAACTCAATATCGAGAGTTCGGTTGCGGGAACGATAGCGGGTACCGAAGCATTACCGGAAACTACTGAGCCGCAGGGTGAAGGCACTCTCAGCGTCAAAGTGCTTTCTGTCGAAACTGGCAGACCGGTCAGGGATGTGCAGGTGTTTGTCAGTGGCTTGAATCAGCAACTGAGAACAGACGACGAAGGCCGTCTGGAGGCAACCATTCCGGCTGGCAGCTACAGCGTTTCACTATTGCATCCGGCTTACAGCAGTCAGACACAGGATGCGGTGGAAATCGCTGACGGACAGATGGCCGAGCTGTCTTTCAGTCTGACACCGGCGGGCGTCGAACTCGCCGAATATGTCGTACTGGAGCCTTATCTGGCGGGTACGCTGGCTTCAGTAATCGAAGAGCAAAAGACATCAACCGAAGTCACCACCGTATTGGGCGCCGAACAGTTCAGCCGCAGCGGTGATTCCGATGTAGCGAGCGCGCTGCGCAGAGCTTCCGGGTTGACACTGGTGGGCGGACAATTCATTTTTATTCGCGGTCTCGGCGAGCGGTTTTCCTCGACACTTCTTAACGGCGCGGCAATTCCAAGCCCCGACGCAACGCGACGCGTCGTGCCACTGGATCTTTTTCCGACCAATTTTCTGGAAAGCGTATTGGTACAGAAAACTTATTCAGCAGACCGTCCCGGTGAATTTGCCGGCGGCACACTGGAGATGCGCACGCGTGGCATACCGGATGCATTTTTCTTTAATTTCAGCGCAAGTACCGGATTTAACGACAACGCCTCTTTTTCCAATGGATTGACCTACAAAGGCGGCGGCATCGACTTCCTGAGTTTTGACGATGGCGCGCGCAAATTGCCTGATTCGATTGCATCGGCGCTGGCGAGCGGCGGAACTATCCAGCCGCAGACCGTTTTTAATCCCAACGGATTCTCTCCTCAGGAAATTGAAACCTTTGGTGAAGATCTCTCGGGCGTGTGGGATGTGTCGAAGAAAGCACCTGGTCCGGATCGAGGTTTTGACGTCGCGCTGGGCAATGTGTTCGAGCGCGGTAACATCCGGGCGGGATTCATTGCCGCTGGCGGATGGAATCAGCAGTTCAGAAATCAAAACGAAATCAACCGCGAATTCACGCCAACCACAGGCAGTAATACGCTGCGCATGATCCAGGATTTTGATACGCAGCGCTCACTGCAAACCATGGAGCTCAATGGCTATCTGGCGGCGGACATCGAATATTCGGACAATCACCGCATTTTTTCACGTACCATGTTTCTGCGCCAGGCCGTTGATGAAACACGGGTCAGCCAGGGGTTTACCGATGCCGAAATCACCGATGTGCGCCGTACCCGGCTGCGGTTTTTTTCGAACCAGTTATTCACGCAGCAAGTCGGCGGTGATCACCGCTTCAACTGGGCCAGGGATTTATCCATCCACTGGCTGTACACCAACGCAACCGCCAACCGTGATGAACCCATGACGCGCGATTACCGTTTCGATGAACTGGGAAGCGGGGGCTTCGCACTGTCACGCCGCGCGGACAGCAACCAGACTTCGTTTTCCGATCTCGTCGACAAGGATCAGAGCTGGCGCATGGACGCCAAGCTGCCACTGGAATTTTCATCCGATTACAAAATGACATTGAACACCGGATTCATCACACAGGACAAAACCCGTGATTCAAGCATCCGGCGTTTCAACTTTATTCCGACTGGAGCTGCTGCGACTGATCCTGCCGTCCTTCGGCAATCGTCACTGGAATCGATATTCGGGCCGTCGAATATCGGGCCCAACGGCTTCCAGCTGCGCGACACCACGCGACCCACCGACAGCTACAATGCATCGCAGAAACTGCTGTCCTATTACGGCAGAATGGATCTTGCACTCTATGACCGGGTCAATATTACCGGCGGCGTCCGCTGGGAAAAAAATGATCAATTCGTCGAGACATTCCAGAATGTCGCCAACACCAATCAATCGGTTACCAGCACGATAAACCGCACCGATATGCTGCCTTCCGTGACAGGCACACTTTTCCTCACGGACAAGCAGCAGCTGCGCGCGGGCTTCAGCCAGACCATTTCGCGGCCTGATTTCAGAGAATTATCGCCCGCGCCATTTACCGATCTGAATACCAATCAGGAGACCACGGGTAATCCGAACCTGAAACAGACGGATGTCACCAATCTGGACATGCGCTGGGAGTATTATCTGTCACCGAATGAGAACGTGATGGCAGGCTTTTTCTGGAAAGATCTCACGCAACCGATAGAACTGGTCACGCTGCCGGGAACCGCCGGCCTGCAAACTTTCCAGAATGCCGACAAGGCGCGCGTGTACGGGTTTGAAGTAGAAATGCTTAAAGGTCTGAGCTTTATTCACCCCTGGCTGGAAAATTTTTACGCAGGCGGTAACTATACCTGGTCGGATTCCAATGTAAAACTGAATGCTGGAAATCTTGGCGCGCAGACGACCAATAACAGGGCATTGCAGGGACACTCCGCGCACATCTTCAATTTCCAGATCGGCTATGAAAATCCTGGCTGGGGAACACAAGCCACCCTGCTCTACAACATCGCCAGCAAGCGCATTGTTTCCGCCGGCCTGCTTGGCGCACCGGACAAATACGAACAGCCGTTTCACCAGCTTGATTTTGTGTACAGCCAGACCATCAACAAATGGCTGTCATTCCGTCTGAACATGCAGAATCTGCTTGACGACGATGTACTGGTGCTGCAGGGCGATGAACTCACGCGTCAATTCCGCAGAGGGCGGCAGTTCAATCTCGGGGTGAAGATTAATTTCTAGAAGACTGCCGGACTTGAACAATCGTAGCGAACCTTGAAACCGCAGGCTGCAACAGGCAAGAAAAATCTTGGACTTCGATCATTATTCATATATCCTTCATCCTGCCGTAGTTAAACCGGATTGATTATGATTATTATTTGTTGCACTCATGCATCTGCTTTAACAGATAAATGCTTTGTGAAAGAATTTAATCAGGAGGCAAAAAAATATGAAAAGAAATTTTAGTCTTACACTTTTTATCGGTGTGCTGACTGTATCGCTTTATTCAACCTCAGCACTGGCCAGAACGGGTTATGCGGTTCATTACAGCGATTTTTATCATGGAAAAAGAACAGCAAGCAGTGAAATTTTTGATCAAAACAAACTCACTGCCGCGCATCACAGAATTAAATTCGGCAGCCGGGTCAAAGTCACCAATCTTGAAAATAACCGCAGTGTAGTCGTCACAATCAATGACCGAATGGCCGAATCGAGCAAACATATTATCGACGTCAGTAAAAGCGCGGCAGCAAGACTGGGTTTCGTCGAACAAGGCAAAACCAGTGTCAGCCTTGAAATTTTAGATTGACCGCACCCTGTATCTCAACAGAGGGACGCTATCCCGATCGGCTATTGCCTGTAATCCCGTACTATCTCCTGGTATATCCTGTTCATGACAGCATTGTTGTATGCCTGAACGATGATCTGGGATTTGAATAGTGCAAAGAGCTCAACCACACTGATGGCTATGATCAACAGAATACCCAGAATAAACAATGGCGTAAATAGCATAATCATGCCTGCCAGAAATACGGCAAGATTAATCAGGCCGCGCACCCAGTTCCCCAGATAAAAATGATGCAAGCCGGCGACAAAAAGATAATTCAACGTCGCATAAGTATCCGGGTCTTTCAACTGTTTCTCGGTTTTCTGAAAAAAAACAAATCGTTTATCATCCGGTAACTGCCGTACACGCTGGCGGATGCGCTCTTCCTCTTCGTTGACTTCAGTATCTGACAACATGACAACTCCCGCGCAATTGCTCACCGGCCGAGTGTGATAATAATCGCCTCGCGCTTCCAGAACAGCATAAAACGTTTTTGTTCGACCAGTTGAAACACAAGTTGCCAGCCATCTGCGGCTTCTTTATTCAAAATGGATTCCAGTTTTTTTAGCGGCAATCCTGATGCTCCCAGAAAAATTGTACCCAGCCCGCCTTCAGTAACATGCAGGATTTTATATTCCGTATAAGCCATAAGATAATTTTTTCCATTTGACTGAATTGACACTGCGTACTTTATCACACCTCAAAGTCAGGTATCTCATACCAGCGGTCTGCAACCACGGTTGCCACCCTGTTCCGAACGCCGTCAAACTCCCGTAACGTTGTGCCAGCAAATTGCTAGCGCCCTTCCCTGACCCAGTTCGCCGCATAGCGGATCAGTTCGGCACTGTCTTTCAGATTTAATTTGGCGCGAATGTTAAAACGATGCGTTTCTATCGTTTTAATGCTGCGATTCAATAAATTGGCAATTTCCTGGCTGCTGTGACCTGTTCCGATCAAATTTAAAACCTCAAATTCACTCGGCGTCAAACTGTTAATCGTCTGTTCGGGTTCAGAATGCCCGGTTACCATTCTGTTAAGCAGCTTGGCCTGCATTTTGGCGCTTAGATAAACATTACCCTTTAAAACCTCGCGTATGGCGGATACTACGATTTCTCCCGGTTCCTGCTTCATGACATAACCGCGCGCGCCGGCGCGCAGAGCGCGTTCAGCATAAACCGCCTCATCATGCATCGAGACAAAAAGTACGGGCAGCACTGGATTGAAGATATGTATGTTCTTAATAACTTCAAAACCGGAAACCGTTTTAAGCGTCACATCGAGCAGGACGATATCGACATGCACATTCTTCTTGAGTATCGATAGCGCCTCTTTGCCATCGCCAGCCTCGGCGGATACTTCCAGATCAGGTTCCATGTTTATCAGCATCGCCATTCCATGGCGCATCATGGGATGGTCGTCTACCAGCATAACCTGTGCTTTTGGCTTTGACATATTAAATCATCCTCATTTTCAAACACACTTCCGTTCCACCTTCGGCGCGCGGCAGAAATTTCAGTTTCGCGCCAAGCTGCTTGGCACGATACAGCATGATCTTGATACCCATCCCCTGAGCTTGGGTCTGATCATGGCCGGATTCCGTTCTAAAGCCGCAACCATCGTCGCATATCGACAAAACAAGCATGTCTCCCTTCTCTAGCGACAACGATATAGTCAAATGCCTTGCACCGCCATGGCGTATTGCATTATTGACAGCCTCCTGTGTTATTCGATAAAGATTCAAGGCGGTATTTTTGTCGTTAATGGCAATTTTATGCGCACATAAAAATTCACACTCAATCCCGTAAGTCGATACTATTCTTGCAGCCAGTTTCTCCAGCGCCGTAATCAGGCCGTTGGCTTCCAGCTCAAAGGGCAGCAATCCCTGCGCAAGTTGCTTGATTTGTATTACCGCAGTCTGCGCCTGCGTGGCAATAGATGCCGCGACTGACGCCATTGCTTTGCTTCCGGACGCATCAATTTTCTTCTCCAGCGCCCTGGCCTGATAACTTATCGCAGCAACCTGCTGCCCCAAATTGTCATGGAGTTCCTGTCCTAGAGTATGCGCCTGTTCTTCCGCGACAAAGATCAACGCCTGCTCCAACCGCTTACGTTCAAGCCATATTTCCAGATCACTGGCAATGGCGTTGATGAGCTTCTTTTCTTCCTGGACTAAAAATGGCTTGCCGACAGGATAGAATACGCGCAGGTGCCCGCTGATCTTGCCGCTCACATTGATCAGCGCACAGCTTGTACAGGCCGATTCACGCTCGGCGCGCCAGGGACCCCGGATTTCTTCAACGATATATATCTTCGATGACGCCGGATTAACAAAGCCATGGCTATATTTGCCGGATGTATATCGCCAGCCATCCAGCTCGATAACTGCTGTTACAATTTCCGGAAATCGCATTGCGGGAATCAGGTGCTTGAAAACATTCCGGCAGACATTATCCAGCGACAGCTCCATTCCCATGCCGCGGCGAATTTCATAGAGGCAGGTCATTTCTTTCAGTCGCTCCTGCAACATGTCGTCTACCTGCTTACGCTCAAGCCATCGCGACAGGTCTGCGGCAATGGCGTCAACCAGTTTCTGCTCTTCCGCTACCATAAAAGGCTTGTCTTCAGGGTACGAGACGCGCAGATAACCGCAGGTCTTTTCATGAACGGCAAGATCAGACTGTACTTCAACGCCTACGGTTGCGCCATGCCTGTAACAGTCGTAGCATATTTTCGCGTTGGCATGATGATTGAATTCGTGTGCGCCCGCATGCTGCGGATAAGAAACTTCAGAGGTATAAGCGTTATCGCCAATTTTAATTTCCACGGTAGCGATTTCAGGAAATTGCATTGCCGCAATCAGTTGCTTGACGATATTGCGGCATACGATTTCCTCAGACAATTCCAGTCCCATACCGCGACGAATTTCATACAAACAGGTCATTTCTTTCAATCGTATTTGCAGAATTTCATCAACCTGTTTGCGCTCGAGCCATTTAACCATATCGTCCGTGATGGCATCGATCAGTCTCTGCTCCTCCAGCACAAAAAACGATTTGTCATCAGAGTAGAAGACGCTGAGATGCCCGCATGTCTTCCCGTTGACAACAATATCGGATCGCAGGGCGCGCGTACGTTCCGGCCGATGATTGATTGAGGCAATTTGTTTGCTGTCGATCTCGATCACGACGGACGCATCATCGGGGAATTGCATTGCAGGTATGAGGTACTTGAAAATCTGATGGCAAACGTTGTCCAGCGCGCTTCCCGCGCCAATACTGCTTCGAATTTTATAAAGACACGTCATCTCTTTCAGACGCTCGCGCAATTCCAGTTCCTTGCGGCCCAATTCAAAAGAAAACTGTTCCGCCTTTTGCCTGGCGCTTTGCGCCTCCTGCTCAGAATCGATCAGTTTGCGTATGAACCAGTTTAACAGCAATATTTCAGCGGCTATCAAACCAACCAGATAAAAAATAATAATTTTTAACTGATCGGATACAGATTTAAATAATTCTTCCCTGTCCAGTTTCAGAATCATGCCCAGCCCCAATTCCTGGAGCGGCGCGTAGGCTTCTATGACCTGTACGTTACGGTAATCCCTTACCGCAATGATGCCTTTCTGACCATCCAGCGCATAATTCATCGGCAATACACCTTCCACTGCCACATGCCTTAGATACTTGAACTGGATACCGTCAAGCTGACTGATCAAGCAGGCTATATTTTTTTCATCATGACGAGGCGGTGCACATAAAATAAACACGCCTGTTTTGCCAATCGATCTGATTTCACCAAAACTGCGCGTCAATTGCGGCAATGCGATTTCAGTTACAATACTGCCGACAGGTTGGCCATGTTGATCCAGAATATCTCTATTGGCATGCAGGATAAGCTGATCATCCCAAACAAGGAATGTGTTTGCATACTGATTCAGCGCCAATGACTGCTTTGACTGCTGTGAAAATTCCCCGATCTGAGACAGCTTCTTTCCCTGTAGATCGTAAACAGCTGCAGCGGTGAAACCCACCTGCATCAATGAGTGAAGATTCTTCTCCAAATCCTCGAGCGCAAAACTTTCATCTGGATTGACATTAAGCTGCTGCATCGACTGAATCAATACGGGATGCATGGCCAGCGCTTCCGTATCAGCAAGGCTTTTTTCGATCTGGCTTTCAAGCAAATGCCCCTTGCCCTGCAAGGCCACACCAAGACCTCTTCCAAGGGACAACTCGATTTGCTGGCGCATCACACCGTAAACCGCAGCGCCTGTAATGATAGTCAACCCCATCAGCAACAGACTGCCCAGAATACTGATTTTCCGATTGTCACGCATCCACATCAGGGAATTTCGCATTCTGACCTAGGCGTGTTAACAACTAAGCCAGCCATTCAACGAACCAGCCAGATAACGTATGGCTTGATCGTTTCGCTTTAATCGTTCATATCGTGTTGCAACTCGGCTAAATTGCTTAAGTCTCTGAAGCAAGCGTTCGGCCAGGTTTCGTTTGTTATAAATTTCTCGATCATATTCCCGCTGAATTATTTGGACTTGTCGAGGCGGAATAACCGCTACCGTACTTGACGCTTCACTGCTGTTAATTGACTTCATCACTGTCATAGTTTTTGTCCACTGAAATATAATCGGCTTCAACCTGTTCAATCAGTACGTTCACCTGACGTACTCCGAGGCCTGTCCTTCTTTTTGGTACTCAGACCGCCTCTTCCTGTTGTTTTTTTTGGGAAAAACACCATGCCGGGGCAGTCGAACAATCGAATCATCCAATCAGCAAATATTCAAAGCCGCCAGCCTCTTGTTAACCTCCCTGGTTCACCTTCGCAACCAAGGCGGCTGTTTATCGTAAAGCATAACTATAGTAGGCAGAAAATACTATCCGATAAATTTGGCATGGTTTTGAGCATCTAATCCATGCTTAATCTTCAGGAAGCATAAGTTATGCTAGCTGCAATATATGCAAACACCTTAATACCTTGTATCCAAAGATGAAAATAAATACACAGAATTTATATCAGTACATAGTTACATCCACAACGAGATTAAACTATTTTCTGGCAAATAATTCCTCATGGTCAAAAATGCTTTTTGTAGTACTGATTTATTCTACCTGTGTGTATTTCACTAAGCTGTTAAATTTTTTTGATTATTACAATCTGCTCGCCGGCATACCAGCTGGACTTGCCTTTGCTATATTTGTTATTTGGGGAACACGTTTATGGCAATCTATCTGGGTAGGTACTTTCGCAGTTGATCTTCTTCATAATTTAAATCAAGTTCACGATACAGAATCGATTACCGTCAATATAATCGCGGCATTTTTTACCGCAAGCGGCGCGGTTCTTCAGGCACTGATTGCCGCATACTTTACGAAACCATTCATTAAGAACTCTAAAAAATTCTTAAATATAGTAAAAATATCGGCCTTTCTTTTTAAAATTGGCCCAATTGCATGCCTGATCTCCACCACCATTGACATGATCGTTCTTTATCAATTCAATGCGTTACGAGGCAATGCAATAATGATATCGTGGATGTCCAATTATACGCTTAATATATTGGGCATATTTTTATTAACCCCGATTGTGATCTTTTATTCGCGATCAAATGTGTTTCTGGGTGATGGTTGGCGGCGCCGAATTTCCATCATTATTTTTTCACTGTTTGGCACTGCTTCATTGTTATTAGCGGGGCTTTTCCTGATAAATCATGACGCAGACCGTCAATCACACTATACCTTTAAAGAAAAATCCAATGAAATCAGTCTTCATGCCAATAATCTGATCAAAGCAAGCCAAAATCAATTGCGTAGCATTGGTGCTTTGATCAAGAGTAATGACAGATTGGACTTGTCTGAATTTACACGCTTTAATCGGAATATAGAAGCACATAAGGGCAATATTACTTTTTCCTGGATTTCAAATGAAGATTTCAATCAACAATCTGGTGTATTTCGCCATCAATTAATCTATCCGGAAGATCATATGGATGACCTTCTGGGTAAAGATATAGCGCAACACGTCCCCAGACAGGCCCTGCTATTTTCCATGAAAACCGGACGGCTCGCTCTGGCTAAATCAACCGATTCAAACAAGCAGATATGGTGGTTGATTTACCCCGTGTTTGCTGGCAACTCTCCAGACGCTAATCCGATTGATACATACAAGTTACTTGGTTTTGCGGCGGCGCAAATTAATGTGCGGCTGTTCTTTGAGGATCTGGTTTCCAAGGCGGATTATCTGAACAGTGGGCTACGAATAACCGCCATGGCTAGCTGGAACTCATCAGCGACAATTCTGGAACACAATGTTCCTGCTCGGCTGGCGCCTGATTTAACGTATACAGTGAGCAGAATTTTCGCGGACAAAGGCTTGCAAATCGAAATATGGAGTCTTCATGATAGCGGCTTAATCTGGCAAACGGGTCCGATAGTATTGCTTCTTTTCGGTATTGTTTTAATGATGCTGATTATTGCATATTCTCTAAACACAATGGGTTATGCCTCCTATCTGGAGCGACAAATATCGAGAAGAACGCGTGTTTTACAATTGCAGAACTCTAAAACGCGTGCATTAATCGAGAATATAAAAGATGTGGTTTTTACCATGAATGAAAATGGTATTGTGCAATCGGTCAATTCTGCAATTACCCCTACTTTTGGCTACACGGCATGTGAGGTTATCGGATCCAGCATTTCATCCTTAATTCCAGAAAAAGCAGAACAGTCGGAGAATGAAACACAAGGACAGCACAAAACCGGTCATTTCTTTCCAATTCAATTGATTACTTCAGAATACAGTGTGAACGGAACGCGTTTTTACTCTGGAGTAATACATGATGTCAGCGAACAAAAACAATTAATGTTAGCTGTCGAAATGGCTCGGGATAAGGCTGAGGCCGCCAGTCAAGCAAAATCAGAATTTCTGGCGGCGATGAGTCATGAAATTCGCACGCCAATGAATGGTGTTATCGGCATGCTCGAAATACTGACCCAAACCAGTCTAAAGCCAGATCAGACAGAAATAGTTGAACTGGCACGAGAATCAGCGATTGCACTACTTGGAATTATCAATGATATTCTTGATTTTTCCAAGATTGAAGCTGGCAAGTTACAGCTTACCAAAGAACCGTTCTCAATTGAAAAAGTGACTGAGAAAGTATGCGCTTTGCTTGACCGCATGGCGGATCAAAATAATGTTGAGCTACTCTTCTTCGTTGATCCAAAAATTCCTGATCAATTACAAGGTGATGCGCTACGTGTACGCCAGATTCTTTACAATTTAGTCAGCAACGCTATCAAATTCTCAGGCAAATTGAAGCGACAGGGCTCCGTATTCGTTCATATTAAACTTGATTCTTCCAGCCAAGGGCAGACATGGTTGCAATGTGAAGTACGCGATAATGGCATTGGCATGAGCGAGGAAATGCAATCACATTTGTTTGCTGCTTTCCAACAAGGCGAGGCTACGACTACACGGCGTTATGGCGGAACAGGGCTGGGACTGGCAATCAGTCGCCAGCTTGCCCTGATGATGGGAGGAGAAATCAGCGTTCGAAGCAAATTGAATGAAGGCAGCGCATTCTTTGTGCGACTGCCGTTTCCACAATCGAGCCTCGTCAAACAAAATGAATCCAAGCCTTTAGCGGATTTATCGTGCCTTACGATCTGTCCTGAAGATAGTCTCTGGTATATTGCGAATCACTTGTCACATGCGGGCGCGCATGTACAGCACGCTGAAGGTATTGACAGCATTCATGTAGACGAAGCAGCCCTATCCGGGAAACCATGGGTCTGGTTACTTGATGCCAAAACGGGTTTTCATGCTGAATCGCTCCGCAACATGATCGATCAGTATTCACAACACAATATACGTATTGTAGTTCTTGACCGTGGAAAACGCAGAAAGCCGCGCCAGATAGGCAAGAACATTTTTCAGGTTGATGCCAATGTTCTAACGCGTAACATTCTATTGCACACAGTCGCTTTAGCTGCCGGTCTAGTCCAGGATGTAGAACATGCAAACAATAACAAATCCTGCAAACCAATTACGGAAACGACAGATTCAGAAAACAATCTGTATTTGGATAATCCAGTTCTGGTGGCTGAAGATAACGAAATTAACCAGAAAGTCATTCAACGCCAGTTAGCCTTGCTTGGTGTGGAGGCGGATATTGCCAGCGATGGTCGCGAGGCACTCAGACTATGGAAAATCAATACGTATGCATTGCTGCTGACTGATGTGCATATGCCCAATATGGATGGCTATCAACTTACTGCTGCTATTCGTGAAGAAGAAACGAAAGCAAACAAAATTCGTATGCCAATTATCGCACTCACCGCGAATGCGCTGAAAGGCGAAGCTGAATACTGCAAAAAAATTGGAATGGATGACTATCTCTCGAAGCCAGTGCAATTATCCGTTTTAAGAGAAAAAATAAAAGAATGGCACAAACCACCGAAAATGGGTGATAGCACGCATCTGAATAATCCGGAAGTTGCATCTATTGATGTCAATATCCTGAAAGAATTGGTTGGCGATGACCAAACAACAATAGATGAAATCTTATCCGATTTTCTTACCAGCGCAGCCAGAATCGCAAGCGAACTGCATCTTGCTTGTGAAGCCACGGATTGCGATCGGGCAACCAGAGCTGCGCACAAATTGAAATCCTCTGCACGCAGTGTCGGGGCTCTCAGGTTGGGTGATTTATGCCAGCAGATCGAACAGGCGGGAAAAAATGGAAAAACCAAACTGCTGAAAGATTTGTTTGCCAGATTTAAATTGGAAATGGATTACGTCAACAATTATTTGATTCCTCTAAACAGAAATGCGTAGTAGCATAGCAAAGCGGAAAAATCCCATAGCATGGATATGTTATTCAAAAACCTGATGACAAGCCTGTATTGCAAAAACTGCTGATACATATCGCGGATCCAATCTCGAGGCGCGGCACCTGAAGGTAGCTTGATGCCGCACTTCGAAACCGAATCCGCGAACCAAAACTCTCCACTAACATGCTCCCATTAAAAATGGGGGAATCACCAAAGCAATTTATATGAACCGTTCCTTAGTAAATAATGCTTCCATACTGATAGCATCGGACAACAAAAGCGATGCAAATGTCGTACAGAAACTGCTTTCCGCAGATTATCCGAATGCGAAAACGACAATAGGTGCGGATCAGGCTTCAAAAGATTTTGATCAATATCAGCCGGAAGTGCTGGTGCTGGTTTTCAAAGGGTTGGAAAAATCCGAGCGTTACTATTTAGGATTGTATCGACAAGGCTGCTCGGCTCAGCTTCAACCGCATTGTACAATCGTTTTATGCAGCAAAGATGAAGTCCGCCACGCTTACAATCTATGTCGAGAAGGAATTTTCGACGATTATGTTCTGTTCTGGCCCATGACGATTGATTCATTCCGTCTTTCAATGTCTGTTTATCTGGCATTGCGCGCACAAGCCAAATTCAGAAATGACATGCCAACCGCAGCAGATTTTGCAGCGCAAGTAAGACGGCTTGCCACATTAGAAAAAATGCTGACAGATCAATTAGCTCTGGGAAACAATCGAATTGAAAATTTTGATCAAGCGGTCACAGCTGCCACCAATCACTCAGTTTCGACACTTGAAAATTTTTCACAACGGCTTGTGCAAAGTAATTTAGATGATGCCGTAAAGATAAGAAACATCGAAAAACTGCAACTCGAACTTGAGCAACTTAAGCAAGACGCTTTTGAAACTCCTTTTCATACACTTGCCCGGTCTACAGATCCCCTTAAACAATGGACTGATGAATTTTACCAGGCGGGTAATGCGCATTTGAAGTCGTTACGTCAGCTAAACACGCTTGCCAGTAGTATTCAGCCATCATTACTGGTCGTTGATGATGATGAATTTCAACATAAAATTATTAGCTCTATCCTTGAAAAAGAAAACTATAATCTGGTTTTTGCAACAAATGGTTACGAAGCATTTCACATAATACAGCATACCCGGCCAGATCTTATTTTTATTGATGTCATGCTACCCGATATGAGCGGAATCGATATCGTAAAACAAATTAAAGCTTCTTCAAGTCTTACAGACATTCCAATTCTGATGATTACTGGTGAAAGTAAAAAAGATATTGTTCTGGAAAGCCTTAAGGCAGGTGCCGCGGATATAATCGTCAAGCCATTTGCACGTAATATATTTTTGGATAAAGTAAAATCTTTACTTGATAATCCTTAAATGTTGCCGCATTAGAAACAGCAAATTGAAGATGAATTACAGCACCACACTACTTATTGACCAAATCAATCACATTCATCGAAAAGCACTGGATGCACAGCGGTACTGCCCCAGGTATGGTAGAAAACATCAGTGTCATTAAATCACCTCAGCCAAACCTCAGTCAATTATGTCAGCTGCCTTGAGATTGAATAGTCACCAGCAATTTAAGATGACATAATCATAATTCTTATCGACATGATTTATTTTTTTATACGGAAAATTTCGGTTTGCTTACCCACGGTATTTCACATGGAACCTCCTGGATTGACAAGCAATTCCAGCGTGCAAGCTGTTTCGTGTCCTGTCGAACATGCAAATACGCAACGCGATAGCCGATTGAATATATGCTGCCGCATTGGCGGATATGATCGGCGATCAGGCGGGCTGTGGCTACGTTAATCGATCAGCCAGAAACTGGCATCAATCGCCATTGGCTTTACGCAGTCATTGGGGGGCTGGCAGCAGTGTTTGCGCTTGATTTGCACCTGCCTGCCGGTATTGCGCTGGGCATCCTGCATATTCCCGTTATCCTGGCGGCAACGCTGTCTCGGGAACGGAAATTGGTTATTGGCGCAACTGTCATCGGCGCGATTATGGTAGTCATTGCTTTTGTGTTACAGCCGCAAGTATCAACAGTACCTTCCCTTTTCCCGGTAATCAACCGCATACTGACACTGGTGGCAATTTTAATCACCGGGGCGCTGGGTGTCTTGTTGCTGCGTTATTTCGAGCGCTATTTACAGGCGCAGGGTGAATTAAGTCGTAATCAGCAACTTTCAGAAATGGCGGGAATGCTTGCCCGGTTCGGAGGCTGGTCATTCAATGTCCGCAGCGGCAAATTATTCTGGTCGGATGAAGTGGCACGCATTCACGAAACAGACCCGGGATATTTACCTTCGCTGGATGATGCTATCGGCTTTTATGCGCCCGAGCACCGGGAACGGATTGCTGAAATCTTCCACCGCTGTTCCCGAGATGGCGTTCCATTTGATGAAGAACTGGAATTGGTTACTGCCAAAGGTAACCGTATATGGGTCAGAGCAGCTGGCAAGGCTGTTCGTGGCGCCAGCGGCAAGATTATCGAGGTGCAGGGTGCTTTCCAGGATGTCAGTGCGCGAAAGCAGATAGAAGAATCGCTGGAAAGCGTCGAACGGCGATTCCGCGAATTCGCCGATGCAATGCCTTTGGCTGTCTGGAGCGCTGCCGCTGACGGCACGGTCGACTACCAGAACAAGTATGTTAGAGAACTCACCGGATTGACTGCCGTTGAACTACTTGCGCCCGCTCCGGCCGGTTGGCTGGCGACGATTCACCCAGACGATCGGGATCGTTGCATAGCAGTGTGGACTGAGGCTGTCACCACCGCAAAGCCCTACCGAATTACCTTCCGTATTCAAACACACGATGGGCGGTACCGCTGGCACCTCACGCAGGCAGAACCTTCGCTGGATGCGGATGGCAGCGTGTGGAAATGGCATGGAACCGCGATCGACATCAACGAACAGATACAACTCGGGATGCGATTCGAGAGAACGCTGGAGAGCATTAGCGATGCTTATCTCGCAATGAATCGTGAATGGTCGGTCTCCTATGTAAACGCTCAATTCGAGCGGGCAACGGGTGTACGTCGCGACAATCTGTTGGGCCGGAACGTCTGGGATTTTTTTCCCGATGCAGACAGATTCAAGGAACACTATGATAACGCACTGACGACTGGCGAACCGGTTCACTTCCAGGAACTGTATTCCCCGCTCGGTCTCTGGTTCGATGTTCACGCCTACCCCTCCGCCGATGGTATCGATATATTTTTCCGGGACATCACGCAGCAGCGGAAGATCGAGGCTCAGCTTCGCCAGTCGCAGCGGCTTGAGTCCCTCGGTCAGCTCACGGGTGGCGTTGCGCATGATTTCAACAACCTGCTGACAGTAATACTCGGTAATGCTGATCTGCTATCGGAACAGCTTGCAGGCAACCACGGCCTGCAACCGTTGGCGGGCACCATCAGCAGCGCAGCGCAGCGCGGAGCTGAGCTTACGCACCATTTGCTGGCTTTTGCGCGCCAGCAGGCGCTGGATCCCAGACCGACCGATATCAACCAATTGTTTGACAGCATGAAGGGACTCCTGAAGCGAACGCTGGGAGAGAATATTGAAGTCGAATTTATTAACCACGAAATTGATCTGCCAAACGTGCTCGTTGACGCAGGACAACTCGAGAATGCCCTGCTCAATCTGTGTCTCAATGCTCGCGATGCGATGAAGGATGGCGGTCGATTGACTATCGAGACCGCGAATACCTGTATCGACGAAAATTATGCGACCCAGCATGGGGACCTTCAATCAGGCCAGTATGTCATGCTGGCGGTATCTGACACCGGTTCCGGCATTGATCCGCAGCACTTGTCGCACGTGTTTGATCCGTTCTACACCACCAAGGCAAAGGGTAAGGGTACCGGGCTTGGGCTTGCCATGGTATATGGATTCATCAAACAGTCGGGGGGACATGTGAATATCTATTCCGAGGTTGGCCAGGGTACTACGGTTAAGTTGTATTTGCCGCAGACGCAGAAGCGTGTCGAGCGTCCCTCCGCCGTTCAATACACGAATCTCATGGGCAACGGAGAAGTCATACTGCTGGTTGAAGACGATGACATGGTGCGCAAGTATGCTCATGACCAGCTGCTGTCCCTGGGTTACCAGGTGCGGGTTGCCGCCAACGGTGTCGAGGCGCTGAACTTGATTCGTGATGGTGAACAAATTGATCTGCTGTTTACGGATGTCGTGATGCCGGGTGGCATAAACGGCCGCCAGCTGGCTGACCAGGCATTGCAGCTGCGACCGGCACTGAAAATCCTGTTTACTTCAGGTTACACAGAGAATGCCATCGTGCATCATGGCCGGCTGGATCCGGGCGTGAACCTGCTGAATAAGCCATACCGTCGTGAGGAACTTGCACGGCGTGTGCAACGGTCGCTGAAAGAATAGGAGAATGGATGGTTTCGATTGATTACAAATTATCTGGAAACTTGCTGGTGCTTGACGATGATAAAAGCGTCGGCGCCACGATACGGGCCATTGCCGAAAATGCCGGGATGGAATGCCGTGTAACGACTGATCCGGCCGAGTTCTTCCAGCTGGAGTCAGAATGGCAGCCAACCCATATAGCGCTGGACTTGATCATGCCGGATATGGACGGCGTTGAAGTGCTGGCTGAGCTTTCCAGTCGCGGCTGTACTGCAAGCGTAATTATTACCAGCGGCGTCAGTGGGCGCGTGCTGGATGCCGCAGGCAGGTCTGCCGCGGAACATGGTCTGGCAATAGCAGGCGTATTGCCAAAGCCGTTCTCGCCCGCACAACTGCGGGCGCTGCTGGCAAAAAACAGCATGCTCAAACGAGGGAACAGGCGTCGTTCTCAAGGCAAAATCGCATTTATTCCAGATCAGCGTGCCCTGAAAGATGCACTGCATCGGCGACAGATTGGCGTGGTGTTCCAACCCAAGGTGACCTGTGTTGATGGACAGCTTGCAGGATTTGAAGCACTTGCGCGCTGGCACCATCCCGAATATGGATTGCTTGGGCCTGATCTCTTTATTCCGATTGCTGAGTCTTCAGGACTTATTGATGAGTTGACCGCACAAATTATCGAACAGGCGCTTAAATGGTACGGTTCGAATTTTTCTGATGACAAGCTGAATCCGGCAACCAGTGTATCAAACGCCTTATCCCCTGGATTAACACTATCGGTGAATATTTCCGCGAAGACACTCGACAATTTTACGTTTGTCGATAGAGCAGTCGAGTTATGCTCTTTTCACCATGTCAGCAATACCCGTTTGATCTTCGAATTGACCGAGAGCAGCACAATGGCTGATCCGGTCGCATCGCTCGATTTGCTCACTCGCCTGCGAATGAAAGGCTTTCAGCTTTCGATCGATGACTTCGGCACAGGGTTTTCGTCGATGATACAACTGGTACGATTGCCCTTCTCCGAAATCAAAGTGGACAAGTCCTTCGTTATGACAGCGATGAGTTCCCAGGAATCGCGCTCTGTTATTCGCTCAATTGTCGAACTTGGAAATAGCCTCGGGCTCAAATCCGTAGCTGAGGGTGTCGAGGATGCCGAAACACTCGCTTTTCTCAGGGAAGTGGGCTGTGACTTGGCGCAGGGCTATTACATCGGGCGGCCATTGCCGGGTGAGGACATGATGAAATGGGTTGCATCCTGGGCTGACCAGATGCGCGGACAACGAACGGCTTGAATGCGTGATACAGTCAAGCTGGACTCTCCCCGCCGGCACGCTTCTTGCTTGATTCCGCATACTCGACGAACTGGACCATAACTGTTCAGACCTGGGAATAATGGATAACCAGGCCTATCCCATTTTGTTCCGCAACCATTCCTCCACATTGCCGGCTGTCAAATGGGTACTGATCGAATAGCCTTGCAGATAATCCACACCGGCATGGATCGCGTGGCTTTCCATTAGATCGGTTTCGATTTGTGTTGCGACGACTGGTACTTGAATGACTTTGCCAATTGACTTGATGATGGCGATCATTGCATCATTCTTGATCGCTTTATCATCTTTTCTGAATAGTTTTCCCGAAATTTTCAGTTGATTGATTTTCAGTTCGGCTATTTTACTCAGGGCAATTGGGCCTTGTCCGAAATGGTCGATATTCGTCATTATTCCCAGATGCGCAAGTGCTGCAATTTTTTCTGCTGTGATGCGAAAACCCGTTTGTAGCGCGCCTTCCTCAAGATCGAATCGCAGCCATTCCAGGCCAATGTCATTGACGCTTGCTGCCGACATACATAACCCTGGCAGATCGAGACTGATGAATTGACGATCCGTCATGTTGATACTCACTGGCGCCAGCGGCAGCCCAAGTCTCTGCCACTGCTTGGCTTGAAAAATCAAGTGCTTTATTCCCCATTCCGCAAATTGAAGCGAGAGCTGGTATTGTTCGATCAGCGGTAAAAATGCTGCCGCCTCAAGCATTCCCTTTTCTGGATGCATCCAGCGCGCAAAAGCTTCGAATGAATGCAGCATGCGTGTTCTGGCGTTCACAACAGGCTGGTAGACGAACGAGAACTCTTCGCGTTCCATGGCCTGGGTCAGCGATAAACGCATGGATTCTTTTTGCTGTTTATCCGATCGCATGTTGTGGGTGAATACCTTAAACGCGTTACGGCCAGCGTGCTTGGCCCGATAAAGGGCCAGGTCGGCATTCGTAAGCAGCTCGTGTTCTTCAGTCGAATGGAACGGACAAATTGCAACACCGATACTGACGCCAATTTCGATCTTCTGGTTTAGAATATCGAATGGCCGGCTAATTTCCGACAGTATTCTTTCTGCAGTGATATGAGCATCCTCGCAACTGTTCAGATGAAGTTGAATAATCGCAAATTCATCTCCACCCAGTCGCGCCACGACATCTCTATCACGAATGATCTTCTTCAAGCGTTTCGCTACTTTGATCAATAGTTCATCGCCAGCGGCATGCCCCAAAGTGTCATTCACCGGTTTAAATTTGTCCAGATCAAGCATGTATACCGCTGACAGACTATCGTTCTGGATGCTCAGCTTGATAGCCTCCTGCAGTTTCCTTTCAAACTTGTACCGGTTAGCCAGCTTAGTCAGCGGATCATGCAGGGCCAAGGCTTCAAGTTGGATTTTTTCGATATGGTCAATCAGCAGTTCACGTAATTTGATTGCTGCTTCGATATCGATATCCCGCCATGGCTCGGATACACCTCTGACCAGCTGCGACCATTTCTGGAACGATGAACGTGGCGTTAAATCCAGTACATCGGATTCTTCCGACAAAGCCTGTGGATTACCCGCCCAGTTGACGGTTTCGATTTGCTCCGAGCGCATCAGCAATATAAAATCGTTATCGATCAGGGGAATATGCATCACCCCGCTGGCAAAGCGCACCAACGCCGGATATTTGGCAAATGCTGAATGGATACGACTGCTTGCGGTAATGTCAGACTTATCGTAAGTTTCCAGCCAGTTTTTAAGTATGCTGAGGCTGACGTCGTCCGGTATGTCGCCGCTATAATAATCGTGGCTGTCAAAGTGGGCCCAGATGCCTTGAGAATTGAAAGCCTGCCGCATTCGGGTCAGCTGTGTGCTAATTGCATGTTTATGCGAATCACTCATGTTGAGCGCTTCTTTTATTTCTGCCTGCGCTTCACGGTAAACAAACCGTGATTGCTCGTCCTGAATCGCGTTCATGTCCGACATACGTATCGATGTCATGTGGGATAGCTGCTCACAAAACTGGCGCTCTGCCAGTGACGGCTTTCTTGCTGCGAGATGATGACAGGCAATCAGCCCCCAGAGCTTGCCTGCCACCACTATGGAAATACTAAAGGACGCCACGGTGCCGATATTTTTTAGATACTGGATATGGACTGGATGCACCGCTCTGAGCTGGGAATAGGTGAAGTCGATCGGTTCGCAGTTTGGCGCAATCAGAACAGGCACCGGTTCAGAATAGACGTCGGCAATCGCCCGTTGCCAGTTGAGAAGATATAACCGCCGTGCATTGGCGGGGATATCGCCGGCCGGAAATCTTAATCCCATAAACCCTTCGACCCCTGGACGTAAAGACTCGGCAATCACTTCGCCGTGCCATTCCGGCAGAAATTTGTATAACATTACCCGATCGAATTGCGTGACGGCTGCTATTTTTTTCATCAAAAGTTCTGCGGCTGCTTCCACGGTAGGAGTGGCAGCCAGGGCATGAAGATACGTGATGGTATCGGAGAAGTGGAATGAATCAAAGCCAGATGCTGATGGATCATGCTCGATCTCGACCAGCGTAATGTTGCGGATTGAGTGATTGGAGATTAGAACCGGTTTCTGATGGAGTTCTGTTCGCTGTATCAACAGCACTTCATTACCTGGTTTGTCAACAGGTTTGAATAAGCTTTCTATCTGTGCGGGGGTGAACAATGTGCTCCAGTTTTGTCCGAGCAGACTTTCAGGCGCACTTCCGACAAAAGATACTGTATTGGCAGAGCAGGCGCAAATGCGTTGTGTTCGTTTGTCAATTGCAACGAGCGCGCCGTAGGATTGAATTTGGTCTGCAAAATGCAGGTCAGCCTGTTTGCAGTCACCAAAAGAGGCGTTCTTCATGTTGTCTCCCTGGAAAACTGAAACATTCAATAAAAATCTGGAAAGTATTTTCTGCCGCCTGGATCATTTGCCGTTCGCATGCCCTGCATTTCACGGGTTGGTTAATGAATTCACAAAACTGCGGCCATTGTCTGGACACTTCCAGCTGCATATTCCAGAAAGAAAATGCTTTTGATGCCAATAACGGAAAATTTTTTTCGAGGCGTCTTGCAATAAATTTGCTGCCTTGAGTGGCGCCTTCGAGCACATAACGCAAACCGATGTAGTGAAATATCCCTTGATGCTGGGTTAATTGTGAAGTCATTAGTGCTTCAGATTGCTGCAAATCGACAGGCATCGCCAAAGACCGCAAATCGTCGCAAAGTGAAGGCAATCTGGGCGTGTACCCAGGTAATGTATCGAGAGTTATGGTTTTCTCCATTTGAATTAAATGTTGCTCCACGTGGGAGTAAACTTGCGCATAAGCTGCCATGATGCGGCGATATTCAGCCATACTCAGTGCAGGCTGCAGAAGTATTCTGAGATTGGGAAGGGAGTCAAGTTGCCGGTGTAATTGCAGTGTTTCGTATTTTAAAGCTGAATGCATGGACGGATAACATACTGTCTTGTCCGCGGCGCAACTGATATTATGGTCTATTAGCATTTCACATACGCGGCCAAAGACACGGAAATTCATGTAGTGACAAGCCTGTCTGAAGCTGGATTTTATTCATTACCCTTGTCATCCTCCTTTGATTCTGCTGCGTTTCTTCGTAACTTGCAGATTTTACTGGACTCCAGAGAGAAGTCATCCGTCAGGATAATTTCTGATGACATAGCCATTATTAACGCTCCCCGGAAAGATTGATTTGAGTTAATTGGAATTCCAGGATAATTCCTGCAAACGGTACAGGCTAACAGCGCACGGTTAAGCATACACATCATTACTCTATGAAATTGAATCAGCACACGGCGCATATCATCATAAGCGTCGGATGCGATCCATCAGGCATACCTCATCTCAAGACACGCTTCACGGCATTTTTCCACCCCGCATAGAGCATATGCCTCTTAGAGGCATCCATTGCCGGTTGATAGCGGCGCATGCATGACCAGCTGCTGGAAATATCCGTCAAATCCATAAAAACATTGCTTTGCAGGCCCGCAAGGGCTGCTGCGCCCCATGCGGTACTTTCCTGGACAACAGGAACTTCAACGACCCGGTTGATCATATCGGCAAGAAACTGGCACATGAATGCATTTCCCGCCATACCGCCATCGATGCGCAACACGCAACTTTCTGGAGACCGGCTTTCACTGCCGCAATCGGCAGCCATTGCTTCCATTAAATCGCGACTCTGGTAGGCTTGCGCTTCCAGCGCGGCGCGAATAATGTGCGCGCTGTGACTTTCCCGGCTTAGCCCGATAATGGCCGCGCGCGCCTGCGGTTGCCAGTAAGGCGCTCCCAATCCGGTAAACGCCGGTACAAAATAGACTTCATTGCTGTCAGGCACTGACAATGCGGCGGATTCACTTTGCTGCGCATCAACGAGCAATCCGAGATTATCACGCAGCCATTGGATCGCTGTACCGGCGTTAAAAATGGAACCTTCGACAGCATAATACGTATCGCCGTTAATACGGTATCCGACTGTTGTGATTAATCTATTTTTAGAAGTGGCAAAGTCTGTACCGATATTCATCAACGCAAAGCATCCGGTGCCATAGGTGGCTTTGATCATGCCGGATTCGAAACAGGCCTGACCTATCAACGCGGCGTGTTGATCGCCAGCCATGCCGCCAACGGCATAGGATGCGCCGAACAGATCCGGCGCTGTCTGGCCGAAATCCGCGACATTGGCTTTGACGTCCGGTAAAACAGCCGCAGGAATATTAAACAGCCTGATCAGATCATCGTCCCATTGCTGGCGTACAATATCATACAGCATAGTTCGCGATGCATTGGTGATGTCGGTGGCATGCACCTTCCCGCCAGTTAACCGCCACAGTAGAAATGTATCGATTGTCCCGAAAGCCAGATCACCGTTTTCTGCGCGCGCTCTGACACCCGGCACATGATCGAGTATCCAGGCGATCTTGGTCGCCGAAAAATAGGGATCAATAAGCAGGCCTGTTTTCTCGATAAAATTTTGCTCATGACCCGCGCTTTTAAGCTTCTCGCAATCATCCGCTGTCCTGCGATCCTGCCAGACAATCGCGTTATAAACAGGCCGTCCTGTTTTACGATCCCAGATCAGCGTCGTTTCACGCTGGTTCGTGATGCCAATAGCTGCAATCGTTAAATCAGCATTTTGCGCGTCTCTGATCGCTTCGCGACTGACCCGAAGCATATCATTCCAGATCGCTTCAGGATTCTGTTCCACCCACCCTTTCCGCGGACAAAGCAAAGTCAGCTCTTTTTGCCTGACAGACAATACTTTGCCTCTATCGGAAAATAGAATTGCACGGGTACTAGTCGTGCCCTGATCTATGGCGAGGAGGGCAAAACGGGACTTCGATACCATTCGCGGTAATTTTGTGTCAGTCGGATTTTTTATCCACGCCCGACATTAAAAATTTAACCAGCAGCGCAATACAGAAAGGAAGCGCGCTGATTGCTGTTATCATGTAATGCTCCGCGGTAAATTGATCGCCATCATCAATCACAATGTAACCCAAAAATACCGTAACTGGCGTTAACAGAGCGAGTATCTGTATTAATAAAAAAAAACGTTTCATATTCCTGTTTCCCTGTATCGTTCAAGCCAAGTGATCTGATTTGCCTGGTCCAATTGCAAAGCCGGCTTCATCCTGTTTTATCGATAATGTTCTTTGAATGCTCTTTTAGTCACAAGGACTGATAACCGCGTTAAAATAATACGCGTCAATCGTTCATATTTCGCAGTAATCGCTCATGACACAAGCTATTCTGATTATCACCAATTTCCCGGATAATGAAAGCGCCGCCGCGCTTGCACAGGAATTGATCGACATGCGTCTTGCTGCGTGCGTCAATATCCTATCCGCCTGCACATCAGTTTATCGCTGGCAGGATAGAACAGAATCAGCTGAAGAATTACCGGTTTTTATTAAAACCCAGCAAAAACATTATAACCGTGTTGAGCAGATCATCAACGCCATGCATCCCTATGAACTACCGGAAATCATAACTGTCCCTGTAACAGACGGACTACCTGCTTATTTACAATGGATTATGGATGAAACATCCTGATCATCCGCGCACATACAAAATACAGCGTAAAAAAGCAGATTACTTCTTTACCCATTAGGCACTTAATAACATTATGCATTTATTTCCGATCCTCCTATTGCTTTTTTCTTTGGCGAGTACGCCTGCCGTCGCACAGGAAAATGGCTTCAGCTTATTTTCAAAACTGCAGGAACTGGGTATCAATCTGGGTCAGCAAAACCAGCAGGAGCTGCTGCCGCCGGACGAGGCTTTCAAAATGTCTGTCGATGTCCGGGATGCGAATACGCTGATTGCAAAATTCACCCCGGCAAAAAATTATTACCTCTATCGTGACAAAATCGCTTTTGAGCCGCACGAGCCGGGTATTTTTATCGAAAAAGTAACATTGCCCAAAGGCAAAATGAAGGAAGACCTGACTTTCGGGCATGTAGAAGTTTTTTACGAACCTTTTCAGGCCATTATTTCATTGAGACGCGAAGCGCCCGCTCCGGAGCAGAACTTGGCGCTCGCCGCAACCTATCAGGGTTGCAATGAACCGGTCGGCGTCTGTTATGCGCCGATTAAGAAAGACATCAATCTGTCTTTACCGGCATTAAAAGCCATTGATGCCGTAGCGAATGCGGTCAGCGGGCAGGCAGCGGCAGGGCCTTATGATGCCACTGCCGACCTCTTTGAACTGTCCCCGCAATCCCGTGCGCCTGTTATCGAAACCGAAGCTTACAAAATTGACCGCATGTTCGATACCGGCAATTATTGGCTTATTCTGACCGGCTTCTTCGGCATCGGTTTATTGCTCGCATTCACGCCATGCGTTTTCCCCATGTTTCCGATTTTATCCGGGATTATTGCCAGAAGAGGCCAGCATTTGACTAAAAAACGCGGATTTATACTGGCGCTGGCCTACGTGTTTGGAATGGCGATCACTTACGCCATTGCCGGCGTAGTAGCCGGACTATCCGGTTCAATGCTGTCCGCCGCACTGCAGAATGCCTGGGTATTAGGGACATTTGCTTTTGTTTTTGTGCTGCTGTCGCTGTCCATGTTCGGATTTTATGATTTACAGATACCCGGAAGTATTCAAAGTAAACTTTCCGAAGAAGCCGGACACTTGAAAGGCGGTCAGTTGACGGGGGTTTTTGGCATGGGCGCTTTATCCGCCCTGATTGTCGGTCCCTGTGTCGCCGCGCCGCTTGCAGGAGCGCTCCTGTACATCAGCCAGACCCGCGACGTTATACTCGGCGGTTCCGCGCTCTTTGTCATGGCGCTCGGCATGGGTGTGCCATTATTGCTGCTCGGCGCATCCGCAGGCGCTTTGCTTCCCAAAGCGGGGCCATGGATGGAGGCAATCAAACAGTTTTTCGGTGTACTGCTGCTGGCCGTGGCGATTTGGCTCATTTCTCCGGTGATCAATGAAGTTGTACATATGCTGTTGTGGGCCGCCCTGCTGATCATATCGGCTATTTATCTGCACGCCATTGACCCGCTGCCGGATCGCGCATCGGGATTCCGGAAATTTCTCAAAGGCGTTGGCGTCATCTCACTTCTCGTTGGCATTGCGCTACTGATCGGCGTACTTTCCGGCAGCCGCGACGTGCTGCAACCTTTATCAAAATTCAGTATCGCGGCTTCCAGTACTGGAAGTAATGACGGCTCAGTCTATAGCTCACAAGGTCATATTCCCTTTGAGCGCGTCAAAACCATAGCCGAGCTTGACGAACGCATTGTCCAGGCCGCCAGTAACAATCAATATGTCATGGTCGATTTTTACGCTGACTGGTGCATTTCCTGCAAAGAAATGGAACGCTTCACACTCTCCGACGACAAGGTCAAAGCCCGACTCAAGGATGTCATCCTGCTACAGATTGATGTCACCCATGGCACAGCCGATGACCTGGCACTATTGAAGCGCTTTAATCTGTTCGGACCGCCCGGTATTCTATTCATTGATCGTCAGGGTAACGAAATTCCGGATATACGAATCATTGGTTTCCTGAACAAAACGGATTTTCTGACTGTACTCAATGCCGTACTGATTTAATCATTTTCTTATTTTTCAGCAGTCTTTTTCTTAAAAGGTTTTCTTATGTCCAGACTCAGTCAAATTATTTTATTCGCCGCCGCCGCCATTGTTGCGCTGAGCGCTGGCGTATGGTTTCGCGCCTATTTCATGGACGGGCCTCAGCCACCATTGCCGGAAGCAATCAGCAAGCAAGGCGCTACGGCCATTCTGTCTGTGAATCTACCGGATACAGAAGGTAACATGCAGGCTGTATCGCAATGGCAGGGCAATGTCTTGGTTGTTAATTTCTGGGCGACCTGGTGCACACCCTGCCGGGAAGAGATTCCTGAATTCATCGACATGCAGAACAAATTTGGAGATCAGGGTCTGATGTTTATCGGTATTGCCATTGACCGTGAAGATAAAGTCATCCCTTACAGTAAGGAATTCGGCATCAATTATCCCGTTCTGATCGGCGGCCTTGACGCAATGGCATTTGCTGAAGCCGCCGGCAATCAGATGTCTGTGCTGCCATATACCGTCGTCTTCGATCAGCAGGGCAAAATTGCTGAAACCTTTCTGGGTCGTGTTCATCAGCGCACGCTGGAAAAAACAGTAATTCCATTGCTGCAGCAATCGTCTGATGCCTTACCCGCCACGCATAACCACTAACAGACTGATCACAAGATGATGCAATTGGCGACACAGCTTTGAAACCCTGGAACACCTTGCCGGCTCGCCACCATGCCACTAGCTGACACGATTCTATTGATTCATTTGCTATACGTGCTGTTTGTTGTCGGCAGCTTGCCATTGATCTGGGTCGGCGCTTTGCTGAAATGGTCGTTTGTTGGCAATCCGTGGTTCCGGTATCTGCATCTGGCAGCCATTATGTTCGTCGTCGCCGAATCGCTGCTTGGCGTTGCCTGCCCGCTGACCGTGCTCGAAAACGAATTACGTGCAATTGAAACTGAAAGCAGTTTTATTCAAAACCAGGTGCACAAAATTTTGTTCTATCGCTTACCGGAATACGCTTTCACTTTAATTTATATTGCTTTTGCCACGCTGGTTGCAGCCACTTTCAAATGGGTGCCGGTTAGAACCTGTTCAAAAGATTCCTGAAATTAAAGTAACACCCTTCAGCGCAATCATCATCAAAAATGATTGCCATAACATTCCCGCTTTTCCTCACAGGCCGCAAATAAAGGCTATATCTGCATGATAACAGCTGAATCTGATTTTCCCGCCCGACAATAATCCTGGCACTCAGTGGCGGCGAGTTTCCAAGCACCTGGATTCGCAAATAACATTCTTTTGATCCAGATCAATGAAATCACGCTTGATTCGGTTCAGAATTCTAATCGTTACACATCAATAGAGGAGTAAAAGAAGCCATGAGTACACTAGAAAAAAGTAACGATTCCGAAGCCGAAACACTCAGAAATATGGGTATTAATATCGCAGTCATATTTAGCGTGATAATAAGCCTGATTGTTATATCAATATATTTGGGTGGCGCATCCGGCTGATTTGTCAGCAGAAGCGTAATGCGCAGGGATCTACGGTCGAAAGATTCGCGGGAATACACCATTTAAGTCTGCAGAAATGCACCCGGAACAGAACGAATGCAGGTATTCGTCTGAAAGAATCAATCGACTGTAGACGGTTTGCAATGCGCTTGCCCTATTGCTGCTCAAGTCCGCATGATTTGTTCTTCATCCAGCAATGATGACGGAATCAGCTCTTCCACCAGTGGTTCAAATATCTCTTCATCAAAAGCAATGTCGCCATCGGCAACCGGACTGCCATGCGCCTTCAATCCTCTGAAATCAAAACGCATTGCATCCGCCAGGTGCGAAAGCTGTACATTTTGCGTGGCCCGAAACATGGTTTCAAGCCTGCCGGGAAAATGCTTATCCCATTGCAACAACATTTCCTTGATTACTTGACGCTGCAGATTGGGTTGTGACCCGCATAAATTGCACGGAATAATCGGAAAACCGGCGCTCTGCGCATAAGCAGCGATGTCTTTTTCCTTACAATAAGCCAGTGGCCGAATGACAATATGGTTGCCGTCATCGCTGACCAGCTTCGGCGGCATAGCTTTAAGCTTGCCGCCATAAAACATATTCAGAAAAAGCGTCTCGAGCATATCGTCTCGGTGATGGCCAAGTGCAATTTTGGTTGCACCCAGTTCACCGGCGACACGATACAACACACCGCGCCGCAGTCTCGAACACAGACTACAAGTTGTTTTTCCTTCAGCAATAACGCGTTTAACAACACTATAGGTATCCTGCTCAACGATGCGATAAGGCACGCCGATCTGACTCAGATAATTCGGCAGCACTTCGGCTGGAAAGCCGGGTTGTTTCTGATCAAGATTCACCGCGACAAGCTCAAACCGCAATGGTGCGTGCGCCTGCAGGTTCAATAGAATATCCAGTAATGCATAACTGTCTTTACCTCCTGACAAACACACCATGACAAGGTCACCGTCTTCAATCATATTGAAGTCCGATATGGCCGTACCGACCAGGCGACGTAATTTTTTATGCAGCTTATTCGCGTTATAACGTGCTTTGTTATGTGGCATCGGTTAAAAAATGAATCCTAAAAGGGTATTCTGCAATGGACAAAACAATTCGAACGATTTAGCATAAATGCATTCTAATAATTCGTTTCGTGCAATAAACATTGCAAACAAACAGATCGGAAGAAATTCCAGATTTCCAGAAATCCAATCATGCGATAATGACTCAATTCATCAGAATTATACCACTGGCGGCTTTATTGATGCTTTTATCCATCGCCGGCATGGCTGCGTCGAGCGATGCGGACAATAAAAATCCAGCGGGACACCTTGGCACTGCCAGTGAAGTATCGCGAAATATTAAAGTGACACAAGTGGATAATATGTTTTTACCAAACGAAATCCATGTTACCGAAGGCGAGACCATTCGCTTTGTCGTCATCAACAAAGGCGATCGTCAGCATGAAATGCTCATCGGAACCATGGATGATCTGAGGAAAGTCGCAAAAAACAGACGCGCGAGTCCTGATAAAAATCCTGCAGAACCCGGTGCGATCAGACTCAAACCCGGCGAAGAGGGAGAAATTATCTGGACATTTGATCAGATTGGAGAAGTCGATTTCACCTGTCCTCTGCCAGGACATTTCAAAGCGATGCGTGGAAAAATTTACGTGGAGAAAAAATGAAGAAACAATTACATACCTTATTATCCGGAGCCATTTTAAGCATTGGTTTGTCAAGCATCGCTTCGCAAGCCATAGCCACGACAACTGTCGAGGTTTATAAAAGCCCAACCTGTGGCTGCTGCGAAAAATGGGTTGATCATATGAAAGCACATGGTTTTACCGTCATCACCAAGGATGTCGGCAACAAGGAGATACGCAAAAAAGTCGGCATGTCGGAATCTCTCGGCTCCTGCCATACAGCTTTAGTGAATGGGTATGTCATGGAAGGTCACATACCCGCGCCGGATATTATTCGCTTTCTCAAGGAAAAACCCGATGCCCTGGGACTCGCCGTACCGGATATGCCACATGGCTCTCCCGGCATGGAAGGACAGCGCGTCGATCCGTACAATGTTCTCAAAGTCAATGCACCCGGTCAGTTGCGCAGAGACACTGAAATTTACAGCCAGCACAATTTACCTCAAACCGGAAAAGAAACTTCGCCCACACCGGCAGCTACTTCAGACAACGAATCCGGAAGCGGCATTTCGATCATGCGATTGAAAAATTAACACATCCCCGTCATGTCAACCCGTTATCGTTATTTGTGGCTGTTAAGCAGTGTGTTGCTCTTTGCAGGCTGTGACACTAATCAGCAAACTGAATCGCGTTCGCTGAGTGACATTCTGAACTTGAGTTCCGGTCGTGTCGAAAGGAATTTTGACCCAGCGCAAATTCAACGCGGATCAGAACTATTTCATGCGCATTGCGCAGGTTGCCATGGAGAAAATGCCGTTGGTACACCGGATTGGCGCACACCCAATCCGGATGGCCGGTTTCCTCCACCTCCGTTGAACGGCACAGCGCACGATTGGCATCATTCAACAGCAGTTCTAAAGAAAACCATTCTCAAAGGCGGTCCGCCTGAAATCAGTGCCATGCCTGCATGGGAAGGTATTCTGACAGAGCAGCAGGTTGACGACATTGTGATATGGATCAAATCGCTATGGTCCGATGAAATCTATGCGATGTGGTATCACAATTTTGAAGATAAATAACAGGCTTTAAGTCAGGCATATAGCATGTTTACGATTTCCGGCTGAATTCCTGCAGATTGCGTGCGTATCCATGCGCAACCAGGCGGCCTGCCCTGCCATAAATCACTGAGTTTATGCACCCGTACAGCAGCGAGCATGATTTAACCGACGCTGCTATGCTGAATAGCAGCTCAACATCTTCCATGGCCAGAGCCATACGTGGCTCGCTGTTTTTTTTCCTGGATGATCCGGGCGCGGATCATAATCCTGTCGGCAGTTACCAATATTTTGAAGATGGCATATTGGTACTGACTGATGACGGCCATATTGCGGATATCGGTTCGGCAACGAATATGCAATCCAGATATGGTCTCGCCAATCGTGACATTATTGATCACAGTGGCAAATTGATTGTCCCAGGATTTATTGATACGCATACACATTATCCTCAATCCGAAATCATTGCGGCATACGGACACCAACTCATTCAATGGCTGGATAAATATGCTTTTCCTGCCGAGGCTAAATTTTACGACAAACATTATGCACGCACGATCAGCCGTTTTTTCCTCTCCGAGCTGCTACGCAACGGCACCACGACCGCACTGATCTTCGGCAGCGTTCATAAAGTCTCTGCAGAAGCTTTGTTTGAAGAAGCGGAAAAATTAAACATGCGTATCATTGGCGGCAAAATCATGATGGACCGCAATGCGCCGCAACACCTGCTGGATACGCCGGAAACCGCCTATTCGGATAGTAAAGCGTTGATTGAAACATGGCATAACAAACGCGGCCGTATAAGCTATGCGGTTACACCGCGCTTTGCCGCCACCAGCAGCAGCGAGCAGCTTCAGGCAGCGCAACGCCTTTATCATGCCTATGATGATATGTATCTGCAAACACATGTATCCGAGAATCAACACGAGATTGCATGGATTAAGCAGCTTTTTCCATCATCGAAATCATACCTGAATGTCTATAACGACTTTGGTCTGGTAGGCCCCAGAAGTATTTTCGCCCATGGCATCCATTTAACGGATGATGAATTCAAACTGCTGGCCGATAAAAATGCCGCAATTGCATTCTGCCCCACTTCGAATTTATTTCTGGGCAGCGGTCTTTTTAACTTCGATCAGGCATGCCTGATCAATGTCAGGCTTACGCTGGGAACCGATATTGGCGCCGGAACCAGTTTTTCCTTGCTAAAAACCATGGCGGAAGCTTATAAGGTTGTCCAGCTGCAAAGTAACTCTGCGTCGGCATCGAAAAAGAAAACCCCATTAACACCCTTCAAAACATTCTATATGGCAACGCTTGGCGCGGCGCGCGCGCTTTATCTGGAAGACAAAATCGGAACATTACAACCTGGAAAAGAAGGCGACTTTATCGTATTGAATCCGGATGCCACGCCATTACTCAACTTTCGCATGAGAAAAACGCTGTCACTTGCTGATCGGCTGTTTACGCTCATGATGCTGGCTGACGATCGCGCCATTGATGCAGTTTATCTGATGGGTAAGCGCTGGCAAAATTCCGAAGCGTACAGTTAACAGGCTGTTGAAGCTGTTTGTCACATAAAAATTTTTCCGTCCGGGATGCCTGTTTTCTTTTTGATTTATGCTATTCAACCGTTTATGATGAAGAATCGCGGATCGCGAGTGAGCAGCTTTTCAATGATTTATATCAAAGTATTTTTTGACTGGTTTTATTATCGTTATTGTAGCCACACAAAATAAACAGTTAAGGAGATTGCCATGACAACAGCCCCCATACGTCTACAACGTATTCTCGATGAAAAAGAACACGATACGTACCGGATAAAAGGAAAACTTTCCGAACCCACGGTTTGCCCGAACTGTAATGCGGTCTATCATAAGGGGCATTGGCAATGGCTCGATATCCCGGACGGGGCAGATCAACACAAGTGCCCTGCCTGCCTGCGTATAGAAGATAATGTACCTTGCGGATACATCAGCATCAGCGGCGCATTTTACAGGCAACATAAAGAAGAAATCATGGGATTGATCCGCAATAAGGAAAACCGTGAAAAAACCGGCCACCCGCTCAATCGGATTATGAATATTGCCGAAACAGCCGACGGTCTGGAAATCACCACCACAGACATGCACCTGCCGCGCGACATCGGTGTTGCGCTGGAAGACGCCTATGATGGCGAACTGGATTACCACTATGAAGCTGAGAGCAACATTCTCAGAGTCAAGTGGTCACGGTAAATCGCCTGAAACTGGAGCAGGCTTGGTATATATCAATTTTTCACAATCGCCTGCTTCAGTTTCTCAATCTCAGGTGCATTGAGTGTTTCCGTTTTCAATAATGCGTCAGCTGAGCGGTCAAGCAATGCGCGGTTAGCCTGCAAAATACCGATTGATCGCGTCAGTGCCTCATCAATCAGCTCACGTACGGCATTATCTACCTTGTTTGCGGTATCCTCACTGTAATAACGCGCCTGGGGCATGGGTACATTCGGTTGCAAAAAAACGGACTGTTCACGATCATACGCAACATGTCCCAGCGCATCGCTCATGCCGTAACGCAAAACCATGGCGCGCGCAATATCGGTGGCCCGCGCCAGATCATCAGCAGCACCGGTTGAAATTTCATTGAACACGATCTGCTCAGCAGCTCTCCCTCCCAGCAAAACCGACATTTTGTTCTGCAGTTCGGCTTTATTCATCAGAAAGCGATCTTCGGTCGGGCGTTGAATGGTATAGCCGAGCGCACCGATTCCTCGCGGGATAATCGAAATCTTGTGAACCTCATCCGTTCCCGGCAATGCCAGCGCAACCATGGCATGCCCGAGTTCATGAAAAGCAACCACCCGCCGTTCGTTCGGATTCAACAGACGATTACGCTTTTCCAGGCCGGCGACAATCCGCTCGATGGCATTGTTAAAATCATCCATTGTCACCGACGCCGCATTGCGCCGCGTAGCAAGCAATGCGGCTTCATTGATCAGATTCGCCAGATCCGCGCCGGTAAAACCGGGCGTCAGTGCGGCGATTTGCTCGATCTGCACATCGGTATTCAATTTTACTTTTTTCATGTGCACTGCGAGCACCTGTTCACGTCCGGATTTATCAGGACGGTCAACCAGTACCTGGCGATCGAAGCGCCCGGCGCGCAGCAGCGCCGGATCAAGAATTTCCGGCCGGTTGGTCGCCGCCAGCAGTACAATGCCGCTGGTGGGATCAAAACCATCCAGCTCGGCCAGCAACTGATTCAATGTCTGCTCTTTCTCATCATGCCCGCCTCCCAGACCATAAGCGCCTCGCGCACGCCCCAGGGCATCGAGTTCATCGATGAAAATAATCGCCGGCGCCATCAACCGCGCCTGCTCAAAAAGATCACGCACGCGCGCGGCGCCAACACCAACAAACATTTCAACAAATTCAGAACCGGATATCGAAAAAAACGGCACCCCGGCCTCACCGGCCACAGCGCGCGCCAGCAGCGTTTTACCGGTGCCAGGCGGTCCGACCAGCAAAATACCTTTTGGCGCACGTCCGCCAAGCCGTCCGTAACCTGCCGGATCTTTCAGGAAATGAATAATTTCAATCAATTCTTCCTTGGCTTCGTCCACGCCCGCCACATCCGCAAACGTGACCTTGGTTTCTTTCTCGACAAACACTTTGGCGCGGCTTTTACCGATCGACATCATGCCTTCACTCACACCACCACCTATCCGGCGAATAATAAACAGCCAGATACCGATAAAAATCGCCATCGGCAGCAACCAGGAAAGCAGATCACGCACCCAGGTGCTTTTGACCACACCCGTGTATTCAACATTATATTTTTCCAGTTCTTCGGCAAAATCCGGATCGACGCGCGTTGTGACAAATTCCGTGAAACCGTCCGCATGCGGAGTCTTCAGTGAGCCGTAAATATGCTGATCAGTAATTGAAATCTCGGCAATCTGGCCCTGTTCGAGCAAATGCTGGAAGCGGCTGTAGGAAATCGGTTCAATCTGCGTATACTGCGTATAAAGATGCTGCAGGAACAACACGCTGAACACGGCAACGATAACGTACCAGAAATTAACTTGTTCTTTTTTATCCATATAAAAACTTAGTCCTGTCTCAAAATATAACTCAAACACAGGATTCTGGAAAAATACCCGCGATATTGCAAGTTATCTAATAAACAATCCGATAATCCTCTCGCGCAATCACTGGACTGCGCCATGCAGTACCGGATACTCGCCTGCTCATGCTTGCCCGAACCCGCTATCCCAATAAAACATGACAGGTTGCAGAGATTTTGAATCAGAACAAGAATAGAAATGCCGGGCTTGAGCGTATTTCAGCTCACTTCATAAAGCTTGTTGAGCATTCACACGGTTTCTTCCGGGAGTGAAATAAATTCCACTTCATCGCCGAATACTTTAGCAAATTTTCCTTCCCGCCAGTCTCGTTTCGCCTGCTCGATACGTTCTTTACGGCTTGAAACAAAATTCCAATAAATATGACGCTCTCCCAATGACGCGCCGCCAATCAATGCAATGCGCGTTTCCTGTGCTGCCGAAACCGTCATGCCGCCACAAAGTTCCATCGTCATCATATGATACTGCTCCAGCAGCGCACCATCGATGGTCACACGACCTTCGACCACGTATAACGCCGCTTCTTCGACTTGCGGCAGCTCCAGGCGCTGGCCGGGTTGCAGATACGCCTCAATGTATACTGTCTCGACAAACGTGACTACCGGGGAAATGACACCATATGCACGCCCCATCAGCACCCGGACAGCTACCGCGTCTATTTTCACGACAGGAATATCCGCAGACGGATAGTGATAAAAGGCTGGCTCTATCTCTTCATGACTTTCCGGCAACGCATGCCAAAGTTGAAGTCCATGGAGTTTATGCGCTGTGGCACGTACTTCATCGCGCTCCCGTTCGGAATGCGTGATGCCACTGCCTGCAATCATTAAATTGACATCTCCGGAGCGTATTGGTTGTTGATTGCCCAGTGAATCGCGATGCAGAATTTCGCCCTCAAACAGATAAGTCACCGTTGCCAGGTTGATATGCGGATGCGGCCGGACATTAATGCCTTCTCCGGCAGGAAATTCCGCCGGTCCCATGTGATCAAAGAATATCCAGGGCCCAACCATGCGCTGTCTGGCATACGGCAAAATACGGCGGACAGAAAACCCGCCAAGATCCTTTTCGCGCGGCATTATGATTTCTTTAATTGTCATCGTCTCCCCTAAAATGTAATCTTAAATTCCCGTTCCAGGAAATTTTATGTCGTTTCTCCCCGCACCACCACTGACTTTCGTCCTTTTCACACGTGTAGAAAACACAAAAAACACAGCTGAAATCGGTCAGATTCTCGCGCTTGCCATTGAACGCGCGCTTTATCCTGTACCAATCAATAACAATCACCGGTTAGATAATGATTGTTTCTTTGATGGGTATGCAGCAATGAAATGCTGTACTTCAGGCGGGTTCTTGTCCTGATGAAAAGCCAGCACAGCATCCTGCAATGCTTTATCGACATGCGTCACGCGCTCATGGTGGCGCATATGCGCAAGCCAGCTTTCCTCGGCAAAATGTTCGATAAAATACCCTGAGTGCGCGGCATCTTCATACACCCCCCAGCGGTATGCGCCGCCACGTTGACGGGCGGTTTTAAGCCGGTAAATCGCGGATAAAAAATTGTCACGGTCTTTATCGGCCACGTGATATCTGATTTGAATAATCACCGGTCCGGCTTCATAGGTCACACGTCCATGAACCATGGGCTCCGGCCAGTGCAGCGATGGCGCGAAATTCAGGTGCTTTCCCTGCTGTAATTTGAAACGATAAGACAAACCGACAAAAACGATCGCACCAATGCTGGCGACAACCAGTGCATGCATTATCGAAGTCGCGCCGGCCAGCCAGCCCCAGAAGGTGGTGCCGAGACTCATGCTGCCGAAGAATACCATCAGGAAGACAGCCAGACCACGCGCACGCACCCAGTCAGGTAACGCCTGCTGGGCTGATACGTTCACCGTCGCCAGCACCAGAATCCAGCCAACCCCGAAAATAAAACCGGCGATGATGGCCAGCAGCGAATCGCTACCTGTGGCAAAGTAGCGCGTCATAAGCGCTGTGATCATGCTGCCCGTGGCGACGAGCTGGTTTGCATTCAGTCTGTTTTTAAGTCGGGGCAAAAATAGCGCACCAGCGATCGCGCCGATACCGATTGCGCTCATCAACCATCCGAAAAAAGCAGCATCTGCGCTGAACTGATTTTTTGCAATTATCGGCAACAATCCCCACACTGCATTGGCGAAAAACATATAACCTGAAACATGCCACATCGTGTACTTAAGCGGTCGGCTGTGCCACGCATAACGTATTCCGGTTTTCATGGCTGAAACGACATGCTCTGGTGGAAGTGCATGACTAACAGCGGGGATCTGGTATTTCCACCAGAGCAGCGCGGCGATGATTACGACAAATGAAACTGCATTGGCTGCAAAAGGTAATACCATGCCATATACGCCGATCAACATGCCGGCCAGCGCCGGCCCAACGGCACGACTTAGATTGATGCTGATTCCGCCGAGTGCGACAGCTTGAGGAAGCTCTTCCCTGGGAACCATTTCCGGTATCATCGCTTGCCAGGCAGGCGCCATAAAAGCGGCTCCGGCACCGAGCAGAAAAGTGAAGAGCAACAATGACTCAGCCGTTATCAGCTCCATCCAGACCAATGCGGCAAACAGCAAAGCCGCAGCCAGCATGAATCCGTTGGTAAGCAGCAGCAAAGTGCGGCGATTAAAAATATCCGCCAGTGCGCCGGCAGGCAGTGCAAATAAAAATACCGGCAAAGTCGTCGCGGTTTGCACCAAAGCAATAATCAGCGGCGTTGGCGATAACGTGGTTATCAACCAGCCTGCACCGACGGAATGCATCCAGGTACCGATATTGGAGATCAACGCAGCTGTCCACATGACCGTGAAGGTCGAATGCTTAAACGGGCTTAAAGCACATTCACGCATCTTGCACCAAATGCATGATCATCTGACAAACAACATAAGACAAAGCTTCTGACCTATAAAGGTCGCCACTAAACAGCAAAGCAGGAGCAACCGATTGCTCCCCAGAATGCATTTCTCGATTTATCATCTATGGGAATGGGGTTGTTCCACGCGATTGCGTGATGATGGCCGTGAATACTGCACGCGCTGGCACAGCAATCATTGGAGACGGCTTTTCTGTGAACAGCACCCGCCGCCGCACCTTTGGCATGGCTGCCTGCTTGTTGCAATCCATAATAACCGCCAAATTCATTGACCGGCGACCAATCCGGCATGACAGGCGGAAGCGGCGGATTAAAACGGGAGAAATCATCCATCGCATGTACAATGTTGCCTCCCATCACGGTCATGACAGCGTACAGGTTTTTAATATCGTCTTCAGGTATCGCCATAAAATCGGCTGACAACACGGCAAGATCGGCGTATTCACCGACCTGTAGCGCACCTTTGGCGTGATCCTCACCGGAGAACCAGCTGGATCCTTTAGTCCACAGATACAAGGCGGTTTCACGATCCAGACGATTGGCTTCGTCATATAACCCGAGTCCGCCAAGTGTTTTTCCTGTAATCATCCAGTACAACGATACCCAGGGATTGTAGCTGGCTACGCGAGTGGCATCGGTGCCACCGCCAACAGGCACGCTCATATCGAGCATTTTTCGAAGAGGCGGCGTCTGTCTGGCGGCGTCAATGCCATACCGGTCGACAAAATACTCCCCCTGAAATGCCATACGGTGCTGTACCGCAATTCCTCCGCCCAATGTCCTGATACGTTCGATATTTTTTTCAGTGACAGTTTCCGCATGATCAATAATAAAACGTAAGCCATTAAACGGCATATCACGATTAACACGTTCAAAAACGTTCAGAAAACGGTCAATCGTTTCATCATAGGTTGCATGGATACGGAACGGCCAGCGGTTTTCTACAAGATGACGAACAATATCCTCAAGTTCTTTCTCCATAATTGAACCTGGCGCAGGATACGGTTCGAGAAAATTCTCAAAATCGGCCGCTGACCAAGTCAGGTTCTCTCCGGCGCCATTCATTCGTAGCATTGCATCGCCCTGGCCTGGTCTTATCATAGTTGTCCAACGCTTGTAATCCGCCAGTTCTCCACCTGCTTTCTGCGCAAACAAATTGTAAGCAACACGAATCGTCATATCGCCATTGTCATGCAGTTTCCGGATAATTTTGTAATCGTCGGGATAGTTCTGCCCGCCACCACCGGCATCGATCACTGAAGTAATTCCCAGTCGATTCATTTCGCGCATAAAATGACGCGATGAGTTATATTGATATTCTTCAGGCAAGGTCGGTCCCCTGGCTAAGGTTGAATACAAAATCAGTGCTGATGGTTTTGCTACCAGCAAGCCCGTTGGATTACCCTGCTGGTCTTTTTCGATGAGTCCGCCAGGTGGGTTCGGCGTGTTTTTATCAATGCCAAGCACTTTGACAGCGGCCCGATTCAACAAGGCGCGACCATAAAGGTGCAGAATAAATACGGGCGTGTCGGGAGCGGCTCTGTTAATCTCAGCCAGTGTCGGCATACGGCGTTCTTTAAACTGAAACTCACTCCAGCCACCGACCACGCGTACCCATTGCGGCGCGGGTGTGCGTTCGGCCTGTTTCTTCAGCATTTCTAACGCTATTGCAACCGAAGGGACACCTTCCCATCTTAATTCCATGTTGTAATACAGGCCGCCACGGATCAGGTGCATATGCGAGTCATTCAACCCCGGAATAACCCGCCGTTTGCCAAGATCTATGACCTGCGTATCATTGCCGGCGAGTTTCATGATAGCGCTATCACTCCCGGTCGCCAGCACACGTCCCGCGGCTAACGCAATTGCCGACACTTCCCTGCGTTTGTCATCCAGCGTTGTAATCCTGCCATTTTTCAGGATCAGGCTGGATGCAATATCCTGAGTCATGGCTATGCTTTCTGATAATGGTAAAACTTGATTTAAGGCGACTCCCGAACCGGCCAGCGTTACCGCCTGAATTAATTTTCTGCGTACCGTATCAACGGTTTCCTTATTCGCCACTGCCTCTCTCCATCAGCTAAGCAATCATCAGCATTTCCATCACTTGTTTTGAGCAAGATAGCTGGTAATCAGGTTACGGTAATTTGGAATATGATTCGACAAAAGCGCCCCTAGTCCTTCAACATCATTGCGCCAGTCTCTGTGCAATTCGCAGGCCACACTGAACCAGTTCATCAACTGTACGCCGGCAGCCGACATCCGGGCCCAGGATGCATGTCGTGTCACTTCGTTGAAGGTTCCCGAGGCATCGGTAACCACGTATACTTCATAACCCGCCTCAATGGCCGATAATGCGGGAAATGCTACACACACATCAGTAACGACACCGGCAATAATCAGCTGCTTGCGTCCAGTGTCTTCGATGGCTTTGACAAAATCAGCGTTATCCCATGCGTTAATTTGACCGGGCCGTGGAATATACGGAGCATTTGGAAATGCTTCCTTCAACTCGGGTACAATTGGGCCATTCGGCCCATCTTCAAAACTGGTCGTGAGAATTGTCGGAAGGTTAAAAAACCTGGCGATGTCAGCCAGCGCCAGCACATTATTTTTGAACTCTCCTGGCGAAAAATCCTGTACCAGTGAAATCAATCCTGATTGGTGATCGACCAATAAACATACTGCATCATCTTTAGATAGACGGTTGTATTTGAAATTTTTATCCATTTCTACACTCCTTGATTATTTATACCTATTGATTAAGAATTCTGCTGCGGTTTTTTCAATCAGATTAATAACAGCTTGATGAAATTGAACTACTTATCACTGCCAATCAGAAACGCAAGTATACTCTGTGATACATTGCATTAAGACTACACTGAGTTATATAAGCTGGGAATTCATTTTTTTTAGAAACCCGTGTTCTGGAATAAAGAACAATGCAACATCGAATTAACGATATTCTTGCTTTTTTGTACGCTGTAGAGACTGGCAGTATCAGCGCCGCCGCGCAGCGCATGTGTTTATCAAAATCAGTTATCAGTAAGCGTATCAGTGACCTGGAAGCCCTGCTGGGCGTTAAATTGCTGCATCGCTCTACACGCGGCGTAATCGCGACTGATAAAGGAACTACATTCTACCGGCGTACTCACGCTATCATTCTTCAGCTGGATCAGGTTTCAGAAGAACTGATCGAGCAGGAAGGTAAATTATGTGGATTATTACGTATCGCCGCCCCAGTGACATTGGGTACAAAATATCTTGGACCAGTACTGTTTGCATTCACAAGTAATCACCCAAAACTATCGCTTGCATTAGAGCTTAATGATCAGATCACAGATTTATCGAGAGAGGGTTATGATCTGGGATTTCGCATCGGGCAATTACGTGATTCATCACTCATTGCGCACAAGCTTGCAAAAAGCAGGCGTGTAGTTTGCTGTAGCCCCATATATGCGCAAAGCAATGGATTGCCTGATTCAATAGGCGATCTGACTAACCACGCATGTATCGGTTATGCTAACGCGACTACAAATGAAATATGGCAATTCGAACCGGAGAAATCCGGCGGATCGCTGCGATCAGTCATTGTGCGCGGACGGATAGTCGCCAATAATGTGGAATCTATTCGAGACGCGGCTATTGCGGGACTTGGCATCGCTATACTTCCGGCATTTGTCGCTGCGCAGGCTTTAGCAGATGGTCAGCTTATTAATGTATTGCCAGATGAACGGCCAACTGCAGACGATGTCTGCGCAGTCTATCCGCAAGCCCCTCATATTCCGATTAAAGTGCGTGCCATTATTAAATACCTGACTGCCGCATTTCGCAAAGACCTTACCTGGAATGAATCCGATATTTAGGCATACATGAACGGCTGTGGAAAGCACACCCCGGCTTATCACCACCATTTACTTGAACTATCAATTTAGAAGGCGGGTCGACGAATATATGTCAAAAGGAAAATTATGCCTGAAGATTTACCGATCAAAATGCTCCAGCACTTGTTGCATCATGTTTCTGGCGAGCTCTTCCGTGCTGTAAAACACGATTCCAGATCGTCCTTTTTTAACAGCGCGGTTTCATCTCCATTACTGGAGCGTATAACGATTCCAATATCCGGATTCAATGTTTGCGCTGTGTTGACCATCTGATACACATTGAGTGGATCAGATACGGTAACAACGAACATTGCGGCATCGGCGATATGCACCTGGATCAATACAACCAGTTCCGCTGCATCCCCACTGACGGCGGCCAGAAACGATACAAATGGCAAACGAGACAACCGCAAGCGTGAACAGCTCACGCGACCTTGTCTGGGCAACCTGCCATAACAACCACGGCAACACACGACGTCCAACTACCAGCCTCAAGACAATAAAAATCATCACCTGCAGTAATGTCAAGGTAATGGTTTGCCACAACGGCATCTGACTATCTGTGGTGCTTTCAGAACCACCGAGCAAACCCGTCAGCGAAGGCAATAACACCAGTATCAAACCGTAACCAAATCTTCAACAATGAGCCAGCCCAATGCAATGCAGCCGTTCATCGTTTCCAGAAATCCGCGCGACCCAGGCGCGCGGAGCAATGCCGCCACCGTATTCGTGCAGGATAGCGAAAACCCAAGAACAAATCCCTCCCCGATATCCATCCCCATCCGTAAGCCAGCGGCATACCCAGCAGTGTCGCCACCGTCATTTGCACTACGGTCTCAGGTAATGCAATTCGCTTTAGCCGCTCGGCGATAAAGCCAAAAATCAGTGCGAGTCCAGAATCGGCGGCAATGGTGGTAATCAACACGAGACCATGCCTCAGCAGAATTACATCAGATACACATACATATCAATGACATAATATAATTTTCATGACCCTCCGATTGTTGTCTATTCCGTACTATTTGTCACGCGCTTACTCTTGTTTAAATATACAACGACCAGTAAAGTTTATTCCTCATGGCAACTGCATATCCTTAAAATCCTTCAATCAGCTTTCAATTCATGGAAATTGACATCAGACAACAAGCCATTCTCATCCAGTCACTGATGCACACGAATGTATTTGATCATCCTGTAGACAAGATCAAACTCATCGAAACGCATATTTCCTGGGTTATCCTGACCGGTCATTACGCCTATAAAATCAAAAAAGCCTGCAATCCGGGATTTCTTGATTTTTCCTCACTAGAAAAGCGCCGGTATTTTTGCGATGAAGAGTTGCGGCTCAATCGCCGTCTGGCCGCGCCGCTCTACATCGAAGTAGTTCCTATCGCAGGCAGGCCGGAACAGCCGGTTTTAAGGGGAAACGGAAAAATTATCGAGTACGCTATTAAAATGATTCAATTTCCACAACAAGCTCAGCTCGATCATATGTTGACTGAAGGAAAAATGGACAACCATCATATTGATGCCTATGCGCAGATGACCGCCAGCTTTCATTGCAATGTTGAACCATCCCCGGATGAAACAGCTTTCGGCAGTCCTGACCATGTTTATCACGCTGTTGCGCAAACTATTGATCGGATCCGGCGACTGCCAGAAGCGGCGCACGCCAGCCCACTGATCAGCGGACTGGCGAATTGGTGCAAATCCGCGTTTAATGCACTGATGCCATTATTCGAGGAACGCAAACGCGGCGGGTTCATCCGCGAATGCCACGGCGATATGCATTTACGCAATCTTGTCTGGCTCGACGAACGTCCGCTTGCTTTCGATTGCCTGGAATTCGATCCCGATCTGCGCTGGATCGATATTTTATCCGAAGTTGCCTTCCTAGTTATGGATCTGGATAGCCGCGGGCAGCAGAAACTGGCTTATCGATTCCTGAATGCTTATCTGGAACATACCGGCGATTATGGCGGTATGCCCGTTTTCCGGTTTTATCTGGTTTACCGGGCATTGGTTCGTGCAATGGTGGATGGCATCAGAAGTGGACAGCCTGATGTTTCGGCAGTTGAACAAAAAACAGCTGCAAAAGCGTTTCACAACTATCTGAAACTGGCTCAATCGTATTGCCGGCCAGCCATGCCCGTACTGATAATTACACATGGCCTGTCAGCTTCAGGCAAAAGCACGCTGTCACAATTGCTACTGGAGCAGATTGGCGCTCTGCGCATACGCTCTGACATTGAGCGCAAAAGAATATTCGGCTTACTCGGCGGGTTAAATAAAAATCTAATCATGCCTGCCGAAGTACATAGTCCTGTAAATGTGCAGCAGATTTATTCCCTGGCTGCCAATATCAAAACCTATGCAACATTGACAACACTTGCGGAGAAAGTACTGGAGGGCCGTTTTCCGGTCATTATTGATGCCGCCTTTCTCCTCCATGAAGAACGCGAAGACTTCAGGAATCTTGCACACAAGAAACAAATTCCTTTCATTATTCTGGCATTTACCGCGCGCGCCGGTACGCTGCGCAAGCGCATTCAAGAACGAAAAAATGATATTTCTGACGCAGATCTTGCTGTGCTTGAAACGCAGCTGAAAACACTAAAGCCATTGCAGGATGCTGAATTGCCTTGCTGCGTTACCATTGATACCGAGCAATCATTCGATGCCAGGAAACTGGCATCGGATATCAGGCGCATCAGTTCTACTCTGTCAGATTAGAAAACGGGCAAATGGACACAAACATGTCGATCATCAAAAGGAATAATTACATCCTCAACTAAATTCAAATTAGATTCTGTTCCGCAAAGGACATTATTTCGTTCTTGCCGACGATAAAGTGATCAAGCACTTTTACCTCAATTAATTCGAGTGCGCGTTTCAGTGTTTGTGTCAGGACTTTGTCCGCGTTACTTGGCTCTGCAGAACCCGAAGGATGATTATGTGCAAAAATAATTGCGGCAGCATTATGATGCAACGCACGTTTGACAATTTCCCGTGGATAGACGCTGGCTTGTGTCAGTGTTCCATTAAAAAGTTCATCCGCCGAGATCATGCGGTTTTTTGCATCCAGGAAAATACCGAGAAATACTTCATGTTGTTTACCGGCAAGATTCAGGCGCAAGAAATCACGGACTAATTGCGGCGTGTTCATGCTATCACCACATTCCAGCCTTTCTCCTAAAGCACGTTTGGACATTTCAAGAACAGCCTGTAATTGTGCATATTTTGCAATACCTACACCAGGAAAATTGCATAACGCAGTTTTATCAGCTGCAAAAAGGGAAGTAAGGCTGCCATAGTGCTGGAGCAAATTGCGCGCCAGATCTACTGCACTGGTACCAACGAAACCGGTGCGTAAAAAAATAGCCAATAATTCGGTGTCAGTCAAATTTCCGGCGCCCAGTTTCAGTAATTTCTCCCTGGGCCGCTCAGCACTGGGCCAATCTGTGATTGCCATGTCATCAAATTTAAAAGTAATTATTTGTATTGTTACGGCAGAGATAAATCGTAATTGATACTGTTGATCACACTGCCCTCATGAATATTCATTGTTAACGACGGCTAGTTGAAACAATCCAAAATCCTGTGAATGCGATACATGCTGGTTAATGAATATCACAATCAGATAACAGCATGGCAACACACCAAACGGCATAAAAGTGAGCAAGACGTACTAGCAAGCACACTGTTTCCATGCGTTGCTATGAAACAATGCCTGAAAGGACACACGACACCAGGGCTTACTAATCAGAAAAAAATGTCTGGAAAAATTATTTGAAGAAACAGAACTAACCATTTTTCAGAAAAAGCGTATTTTTGTTTGCTTCATTCGGAAATTGAAATGCTAAAGCTTAACTCATAATTGCCGCAAAACAATTTCATGTTTGATTTTTTAACAGGCATTTGAAAAAGGCAAATCCATCGGGAGGTGGAGACGCAAAGCTTCCGGTCTAGAAAAGATAGCGGGGCCGCCAGATACTCGTATCAATTTAGAATTGATGAATTTTTGCTTTAGGAGTAACGCATTTCTCGCAAATATTCATCGTTTCCAGCATTTTATTTGATAGTGAATTTTTATTTACCATTTGAAAAAATGGTTTTGATACTCACTATTAAGATGGGTCAATAAAATGCTTAATGGCCGGTTTTTATGGGTCATGTATCTGAAGCGCTCTCTTTATCTATCCTCGCTTGCTGAGAATGTGTTCTTCGAATCCATCCCTCGGTGCAATTTGCTGATCAATGTCCAGGACCATGCGCGAGGAGACACTAATGTATCAGCATTGCTTGACTAATTTTAAAGCGATTTTTTTATCAACCACTAAACTTGCCTGTTTATTCCTACTGCTTAGCATATCGGAAATATCAGTTGTCTATGCACAGGATCCCATCGTGTATTCACGCTGCGAGCGCACTACCGCAACGTATCAGCTGACAGGCGATGTAACCGTCAACGGACAGACACAGACTGTCACCCGCACCATGACCGGCCTGGATGTTTACGATGTGCTGCCCGACGTGACGAATTTCCTGACCAACTTCTCCGCACCATGCGATCTGGTCTATCGCGATGCCGACGGCGCTGAAACGGTCATCTTTAACTGCTCGGCAACCTCAACGAACCAGAACGCCTGCGCGGCGCTCGATCCGGCAGTCTCTTTCGACGGCAAAACAATCGCTTTCTCGGTCTTCCGCGGAAACCTGACAAACTATGCCGAATGGGGTATTGATTCCCGCGTGTTGCACCCTGACGCGGAACCCGCCAATCTGGGCACCAAAACGCTGCCCAACAAGCGCCTGCAAACAACCGGCGCACATCTGCATTTCCACACGATCGCAACCGGAAAAACACTGGCCATCCCGTTCACGCCAGGGGTGTACGATTCCGGTCCGGCGTTCATCAGCAACAGCCGGG
>JAJSDU010000010.1 GCA_028577615.1 Nitrosomonas sp. | reverse complement strand
AGTTTTTCAATGCTGATGAGATTCGCCTTGACCAGTACCATGACGATAACGGGTACTTCGAAGGTAATCCCGAACGCCATGAACATCGACAGCACAAAACTCAGGTATTTGTTGATGTCGGTCATCACCGCGACACCTTCCGGCGCGAAGTAGGTAATAAACTCGAACACCAGCGGAAGGGCGGCGAAATAGGCGAACAGCATGCCGGAGAAAAACAGCAGACTGCTGCCGACGATCAGCGGCAGCGCCAGCCGTTTTTCATGCGTGTAAAGACCGGGGGCGACGAACGCCCAGACTTGATAAAGCGTGTGTGGCAGCGTGATGACGAATGCCAGCATCAAGGCAACTTTCATCGGCACGAAGAAAGGTGTTGCAACATCGGTCGCGATCATCTGTCCGCCCTGGGGCAGTTTCTCCAGCAGCGGCTGGGCCAGGATGGTATAGAGTTCCCGCGCATAGAATGCGCAGGGGATAAAGCCGATCATCAGGCCGCTGATTATGCGGATCAGGCGTATGCGCAGCTCCAGCAGATGCGATAAAAGTGAACCTTCGATCATCGGGCTGCGAGGATTGATGCCAGTATGGACGAGCCGGTGAGGCGTGAATGCATCAACTTGTGTTGACCGTTAGTTTCGGAAGTCATTGTGAAGGTGTCTGATCGTGGCTGGATGGTTTTGTCTGGCCGGATTCCCCGGTGGCTGATTTTCCGGTTGAATCGACTAACTGCCGGGAGCTGGCGGCAGTTGTGTCCGCCGCATCGGCGCGTGAGCCCGAGTCCGATTGCGTTGCCGATTTTATTTCGTTGATTTCTTCGCGCACGGCGCTTTCGATGGATTGCACGGTTTCCTGCATCGAATTGTGCATGTTTTTCAGCTCTTCCATGCGCAGTTCGTTGTGAATATCCGTTTTGATGCTGTAGACAAACTGCCGGCATCGGCCCATCAGATGGCCCAGGGTGCGCGCTACCTGCGGCAGCCGTTCCGGGCCGATCACGATCAGTGCGACTATTGATATGATCATGATTTCAAAAAAACTGATATCGAACATGATGCTGTAAATCCGCGGACGGCGTTAGGCTTTTGTTTGTGTGTTGTCCTGCGTTGTCTTATCAGTGGAAGATTCGCTGTTGCCGCTTTTTTGCGTATCATCTTTTACCGACGTGGCTTCTACGGTGATGGTTTCCTGTTTCTTCGCTGCTGAAGCGGATGCTGTTTCCTGCGACTGAATGTTTTCCTTGAAGGTGTTGGTTGCCGTATTCGCGCTGTTCCTGATTTCGTCTTCAAATGTCAGGTTGCCCGTGTTGGATGGCTGTGCAGAAGAGTTGTCGACACTGGCATCTTTCATGCCTTCCTTGAATCCTTTGATGGCGCTGCCGAGATCGCCGCCCAGGTTACGCAGCTTTTTAGTGCCGAAAACTAAAACAACAATAACTAACACTACCAGCCAATGCCAAATACTGAATGTACCCATTACGTTCTCCTGTTGGTATGGAACATAGCCAAGTATAACCTGATATTAATACAAGAATATTACTGTGACACAAAACCGTCAGCGGATTTCTTGTTTGCTATTTGAAAATACAGTCCAACTCAAAACAGATAAGCCGCCAGTAATGCTGCTGCGCGGATTCGGGCTTATAGGGATCGCTATGTTTTATGAATCATTCCAGGCAGGCGGTTTTTCCCGCCAATAATATGAATGTGCAGATGGAAAACTTCCTGTCCACCTACCCGGCCCGTATTGATGATAGTGCGAAAACCATCCGTACAGCCTTGTTCTTTTGCAATTTCTGGAGCCAATAATAGCATTTTTCCCAATAATCCCTGATGTATTTCCTCGCAGTCGATCAATGATGCAATGTGAATTCTGGGAATGATCAGGAAATGTACGGGCGCGGCCGGATTGATATCATTGAATGCGATGACGTCGTCATCTTCATAAATTATTTGGGCCGGAATTTCGCCCTGTGCAATTTTACAGAAAATACAGTTGTCCATATGTTTCTATCCTGCTTTGTTCGTATTGCGCGCGGCTTTTTCAGTAATTCCCGACAGACCCTCACGTCTCTCCAGTTCCTGGAACACGTCTTCAGGCGACAGATTATGATGTGACAGTAACACCAGACAGTGAAACCAGAGATCTGCGGTTTCGCGAACTACGTGCTGGGCGTCGCCGTCTTTGGATGCCATGATGGTTTCGGCGGATTCTTCGGCAATTTTCTTGAGAATTTTGTCTTGCCCGCCTTGCAGCAATTTCGCGACATAGGAGTTGCCGGCATCCGCCTGTTTGCGCGCTTCTATCGTTTCGGCCAATCGATGCAGGATGGTTTGTGATGTCATTTTTTATAAATGGTGTCAGGGTCTTTGAGAACAGGGGATGTGATGACCCATTGATCGTTTTCCAGTTTTCTGAAAAAGCAGTTATGCCGTCCGGTATGGCAGGCGATGCCGCCGACTTGTTCTACTGTCAACAAGACGACATCGCCATCGCAGTCCATGCGGATTTCTTTAACCTTTTGCGTATGTCCGGATTCTTCGCCTTTGTGCCAGAGTTTTTTGCGCGATCGGGACCAATAGACGGCCTCGCCTTTTTCAGCCGTGAGACGGAGCGCTTCTGGATTCATCCAGGCGACCATCAGAATTTTTCCGCTGCCAGCTTCCTGGGCAATGGCGGGAATCAATCCGTCATCGGACCAGTTGATTTCATTCAGCCAAGTCGTGGCCATTTGTGTTTAACTTCGTAAAAAATTGCAGGAAGCATATTCTAGCACTACAGACGGACTTCAATGCCATGTTCCGCCATGCGTTGCTTGGCCTGCTGGATAGTGTACTCGCCATAATGGAAAATGCTCGCCGCCAGTACCGCATCAGCATGACCCTGCAGGATGCCGTCGACAAGGTGATCCAGATTGCCCACGCCGCCGCTGGCGATGACGGGGATGTCGACAGCATCGGAGACGGTACGTGTAAGTGGAATATCAAAGCCGTTTTTAGTGCCGTCCCTGTCCATGCTGGTCAGAAGAATTTCACCCGCGCCAAGCGCCTGCATTTTTTTCGCCCAGGCAACGACTTCAAGTCCGGTCGATTTGCGGCCGCCGTGCGTAAAAACTTCCCAGCGCGGTTTGCCGTCCGGTGAGTCTACTGAATCAACGCGTTTGGCGTCAATGGCGACGACGATGCACTGCGTGCCATAATGGCCTGCTGCATCGGCAACGAGTTGCGGATTGAGTACGGCGGACGTGTTGATACTCACCTTGTCCGCACCGGCATTCAGCAATCTGCGCACGTCCTCGACCTGTCTGACGCCGCCGCCGACGGTCAATGGGATAAAAACCTGGGAAGCGACATCTTCGATAATGTGCAGAATCAGATCACGGTTATCCGAACTGGCGGTAATATCCAGGAAGGTGAGTTCATCGGCACCCTGATCATTATACCGTCGCGCGATTTCCACCGGATCGCCCGCATCGCGCAATTCAACGAAGTTGACGCCTTTAACGACCCGCCCGTTGGTAACATCCAGACAGGGAATGATGCGTTTGGCAAGACTCATTCGGGGAATGTCCTTGAAAGCCTGTCAAGGCAGTGAGCGGCGGAGCAATCAAACGCTGTTTTCATCGTGCAGCTTGTCGGCCAGTGTTTGCGCTTCTTTAAAATTCAGCGTGCCTTCATAAATGGCGCGCCCGGTTATCGCACCCATGATGCCTTCCGATTCGTTCTCGCACAAGGTTCTGACATCGTCAAGATTGGTGATGCCGCCGCTGGCGATGACCGGTATAGTCAGTTTCCTGGCCAGTTCCACGGTAGCCTCGATGTTGATTCCCGAGAGCATGCCATCACGTCCGATATCGGTATAAATAATGGCCTCGACGCCGTAGCTCTCAAATTTTAACGCCAGATCAACGACATCGTGACCAGTGACCTTGGACCAGCCATCGACGGCGACTTTGCCTTCCCTGGCATCCAGTCCTACCAGAATCTGGCCGGGAAACGCGTTGCAGGCGTCGTGCAGAAAGCCGGGTATCTTGACGGCTGCGGTACCGATGATGACGTAGGACACGCCCTCATCAAGATAGCCTTCGATCGTGTCCAGATCGCGGATGCCGCCACCCAGCTGGATCGGAATTTCATTGTTGATCGCCTGTACGATTGCACGGATTGCGGTTCTGTTTTTGGGTTTTCCGGCAAACGCACCGTTTAAATCCACTAAATGCAAACGCCGAGCACCCTGTTCCAGCCAGTGTGTCGCCATTTCACCCGGATTCTCCGAGAAAACCGTTGCATCTTCCATAACACCCTGTTTCAAACGAACGCAGTGCCCATCTTTGATATCTATTGCAGGAATAATCAGCATAGCCTAATTTAAATTGATAATCGGGTTAAAAACTGTTGTTTATGCTCTGATTGCTATCTGTATTTATTGTAACGGAAAAAGTATTTCCCTTGATTGGATTCAGGTGCAGGGGGACCACTCTGAGAAGTTGCGCAAAAGCGTTAATCCGGCAGTATGGCTTTTTTCAGGGTGGAACTGTACCGCGAAAATATTGCCTTTTGCAACCGCGCAGGTAAACGCAAAGGGATATTTACTCTGCGCCGCGACACAGTGTTCATCGGGTGTATCGACATAGTAGCTATGAACGAAATAAAAACGCGCATCCCGAGCAATTCCTCGCCACAGGGGATGATCCATCGTCTGATAGACCTGATTCCAGCCCATATGCGGCACTTTGAGTTTCTGTCCGTCGGGTGTGGTCATGGCTGCTGCGGGGAAATGCACGACTTTGCCGGGTAGCAGATTGAGACCCCGGACGTGTCCTTCTTCGCTTTCTTCAAAAAGCATTTGCAGTCCGATGCAGATGCCCAGAAAGGGTTTGCTCCTGGCCGATTTTATAACCGCGTCCTGTAATCCGCGGATTTTGAGCTCATGCATGCAGTTCGGCATTGCGCCTTGACCGGGCACGACAACGCGCGCGGCCTGATTAACCACTGCGGGATCGTCGGTGACTACTACTGAAGCATCGGGTGCTACGTGCTCAAGTGCCTTATGCACGGAACGCAGATTTCCCATGCCGTAATCAACAATTGCAATATCAATCATACCGTTTTGGTGAGCAAACGATGTTTGGCCTTATAGTGCGCCTTTGGTGGAAGGGATAACGTTCGCGGCTGCCGCATCGATTTCAAGCGCCATGCGCAATGCGCGTCCAAATGCTTTGAAGATGGTCTCAGCCTGATGATGCGCATTTTTACCGGCCAGGTTGTCGATGTGCAGCGTAATCAACGCATGGTTGACAAATCCCTGGAAAAATTCATTGATCAGATCGACGTCAAAATCTCCGATGCGGGCGCGGGTAAATTCGGCGTTCATGACCAGCCCCGGGCGGCCGGACAAATCGATTACCACGCGTGTCAGTGCTTCGTCAAGCGGTACATAGGCGTGACCGTAGCGGCATATACCTTTTTTATCACCGATGGCTTTGGCAAATGCCTGACCGAGTGTGATACCGATATCTTCAACAGTGTGGTGCGCATCGATATGCAAATCGCCTTTTGCGTTGATTTCAAAATCCAGCATGCCGTGACGTGCGATTTGATCAAGCATGTGTTCGAGGAAAGGGATTCCGGTATTTTGAACGGCTTTTCCCGTGCCATCCAGATTCAGGCTGACTGTGATCTGGGTTTCCAGGGTGTTACGTGTGATCTGGGCCTGACGCATAAAACTGAAAAGGGTGAGTTGTTGAGGTGGGTGCTGCTCAAGTTATAAGTCAATGATGTCGGTGAATTTCAGTGCTTTTCGTTCAACAGATTCTGTAGTGTTGCTATAAATTGCGCATTCTCTTCAAATGTACCCACGGTAACGCGTAAGCAATTATCCAACAAGGCATGGGCACTATCAAGGTTTTTAATCAAAATACCTTTTTCTTTGAGCATCTGAAATATCCGGGTTGCGTTATTGACGCGGAAAAGGATGAAATTGGCATCGGATGGAAAAACTTCAAGTGTATTCATTGCAGTCATCTGTGCATACATTCTGGTGCGCTCAATTTTGATCTGTTCAGCCTGTTTCAATAGCACGTCAATATGGCGAAGCGCGATTTGCGTGATATGTTGCGTCAGTACGCTGACATTGTATGGCAGGCGTATTTTTTCAAACTCGTTAAGCCAGGCCGGTCGCCCGGCCATCAGGCCCAAACGCAGGCCCGCGAGTCCGAGTTTCGACAGTGTTCGCATAAGCAGTAAATTGGGGTGCTGTTCCAGCTGGTCGATGACACTGGCGTCGGCAAAGGCATGATAGGCTTCGTCAATAACCACAATGCCCGGCGTGGCCCGGACGATTTGCATCAAAACATCCTTGTTAAAGAGATTGCCCGTGGGGTTGTTGGGGTAGGCCAGGAATATGACTGCGGGCTTGTGCTGCTCGATGGCCTTGAGCATTGCATCGGCATCAAGCGAAAAATCTTTTTTTAGCGGTACGCCGACATAGCGCATATTGGCGAATGTCGCGATCATGCGAAACATGACGAAAGCAGGCTCCACACTCAGTAGAACGGCGCCAGGTTTCGCGGTGGCCATCGCGATGATTTGAATAATCTCATCCGAACCATTGCCGAGCATGATCGACATGGATTCCGGTATGCCGAGCGTTTGCCGTAATGCGGACTTTAATTCGGTTGCGTTCGGATCGGGGTAGCGGTTAATCGGTGCTTTTGCCGCAATCTGCGCCACTTCGTTTTGCAGGACTTCCGGCAAAGTGTACGGATTTTCCATTGCATCCAGCTTGATCATGCCGGTAGCCGGGGGTACATGATAGGCCTTTAGGTCAAGTATTTCAGGCCGGATGATATCGGTGGGTTGGTATGAGTACATTATTCGGCTATTTTAACCCGGAAAACCGGTTGTTGCTGGGTTTTTAAACGAAAATCTTATCGTGATGCCGCATGGCCAACTGAATGCCCGGTCATGGAGAACATCGATACTTTTTCCCGCTGGACCACTATCATGCGCTGCTAAAAAAGAAAACCCGCATTGTATGTTGCTTGGCTGTCATGAAAATGAATGATTGTGGCGTGCCCCGCAGTGGAAATGCTGATTCAATCACACGGGCAATATTTCAGTATGGCCGGTGCATATGATTTTTTTCGCTGCATGAAATTATGGATTCCATAGGGATCGGCATACATATTCATGGTAATCGCAATCTAAGATAGTCTGCTTAAGATTTAAGCGGATTACATCAATTACCCGGTCAATGCTCGATCGGCGTCAACAGCTATTATTTTCATAATCTTCTCGCAGAACTTCCAGATTATCGTCTATCTGTCTTATTTATCTGCAATTTCTTGTTAGAAATCTGCTTCCGGTGAGTGTTCTTTAAGTCTTTGTCATATAAATAAATTTATTGTTCTTTTTCTTGACGATTTACTTTTTTTTTATTAAAGTGGTTTTTAGTTGCGGAAAAGTAGTGAATGGTGGAAAAAAGTGGGATAAATTGAATTTTTGTAATGATGAGCGAATGACATGTTTCGTGGCATAACGCAGCTTAGCTTGGACGTGAAAGGCAGGATCGCGATACCCGCAAAGTATCGTGGTGAGCTGGTTGCGCAGTGTTCGGGGCGCTTGGTGGTGACGGCTGACCCTTCGCGGTGTTTGCTGATTTATCCTCAGCCTGCCTGGGAACCCATCGAACGGAAATTGAGCGCTCTGCCGAGCTTTAATTCCAAAACGCGCAAATTGCAGCGCTTGTTGATCGGTAGCGCGAGCGATGTGGAGATGGATAATGCCGGTCGCATTCTGATTTCGCCGCCTCTGCGGAGCTTTGCGAGTTTGTCCAAGGAAGTCGTGCTGGTGGGGCAGGGCGAGAAATTTGAGTTGTGGGATGAGCAGCAGTGGAATCTGGAGATTGAAGATGCGCTGTCTTTTAACGAAGATGACATGCCGCAGGAATTGGAAGGATTCTCACTTTGATTGGATGGTGATGGTTTGTCGAGTCACGTTACTGTACTGCTTCATGAGGCTGTGGACGCGTTGTCGGTCAAACCGGATGGGGTTTATGTTGATGGAACATTCGGCAGGGGCGGGCATAGCCGGTTGATTCTGTCCCGTCTGGGCGATAAGGGTCGCTTGATTGCATTCGATAGGGATCTGGCGGCGGTAGAGGCGGGAAAAATTGATCTGGCGCCGGGTAATCCGAATTTGAGTATTTTGCATAGCCATTTTTCGCAGCTGCAACAGGAATTGCTGAAAATGGGTGTGCACAAAATAGATGGCATTGTGCTGGACCTGGGGATCTCCTCGCCTCAGCTGGAAGCGGAGAGAGGGTTTAGTTTTCGCGTCGATGGCCCCCTTGACATGCGCATGGATACAAGCCGGGGGCAGACAGCGGCGCAGTGGCTGGAAACGGTTTCGGAAACGGATTTGGAAAGGGTGATCAGGGAATATGGCGAAGAACGGTATGCTGGGTCGATTGCAAGAGCGATTGTTGTGGCAAGAACGCGGCAGTCTATTGTTACCACACTGCAACTTGCCGAGATTGTTGCAGCGGTCGTCCGCGCACGTCAGCGCAAGCGCGAAAGCAAGCAGAATCCGGCGACGCGCACTTTTCAGGCGATACGCATCTTTATCAATCAGGAGCTTGAGGAGCTGTCGTTAGTTTTACGGCAGAGCGTGGATCTGTTGAATCCGGGGGGGAGGCTTGTTGTGATCAGCTTTCATTCGCTGGAAGACAGAATGGTTAAGCGGTTTATGCGGGCGGCTGCAAAAACCGATACCGTGCCGCGCGGCATTCCGGTGCGTGAGATTGAAAAGCAGCGATTTGGACAGCCGCTGCTGAAAGTCATGGGAAAGGCGGTGCGCCCGGGTGAGCGGGAAATTGCGGAAAACAAGCGTTCACGCAGTGCTGTCATGAGAGTAGCTGAGCGGATTGATTTTAAAACAACGGTATGAGTTGCGAATGTTTAAATTTAATCTATTTCTGGTGTTGATTCTGGTGGTTTGCGCGTTAAGTGTGGTTTACGCACAGAATGAGGCGCGTAAGCTCAACATGGCGCTGGAAAATGAACGGAAAATAACGCGCAAATTAAATCTTGAATGGAAAAAATTGCAACTCGAACAAAGCACACTGATAGCGCGCCGTAAAATTGAAAATGAAGCCAGGCGGTTTTTGGATATGGATTTACCGTCACCTAATCATGTGCAGATTATTTCTTCAGCAAAAATAAACGAACCGCAAATGGCGAAGGTGCAATATGCTGAATAAAATCGACCAGCTGACGCCGCAATTGAGATTGAAGCCCTGGCGCGCGATGATGCTGTTCGGTTTTTTGATTCTGGGATTGGCCGGTTTGATTGCAAGAGCGGCTTTTCTGCAAGGCGTGAACAATGACTTTCTGCAGAAAGAAGGTGCCGCGCGGTATAGCAAAGTAGTCGAAATGAGCGCCGACCGTGGCATGATTAAAGACCGCAATGGTGAAATACTGGCGATCAGCGCTCCCGTTGCTTCGGTTTATGCGGATCCTAAATTGATTGAAATAACACCGGATCAGCTGGAGCAGCTGGCGCGTTTGTTGCACATGGAAAAATCCGAGATAGAGCGCCGTATTTACCGTAAAAAAGGACGTTTTGTGTACCTTAAGCGCTGGATTGTCCCCGAGATTGCTGAGCGTATTGCAGATCTCAAAATTAAAGGTATCGCATTTGAAACAGAGTTCAAGCGCTACTATCCTGAAGGGGAGGTGGCGGCGCATATCGTCGGTTTTACCGATATTGAGGATCGCGGGCAGGAAGGTGTCGAGCATGGATGGAATGCGGTACTGACTGGAGAAATAGGCAGGCGGCGCGTGATTAAGGATAATAAAGGCCGGATTATCGAGGATGTGGAAAAAATTCGCGCGCCCAGGCAAGGCCAGGATCTCGTGCTCTCCCTGGATAGAAGAATTCAGCACATCGCGCACCAGGAGCTGAAGCGTGCAGCGATCAAGCATCAGGCGGCTGCCGGCAGCATTGTCGTACTCGATGCGCAAAGTGGAGAAGTGCTGGCGCTGTCCAATTTTCCCGTTTATAACCCGAATTCGGCCATAACCCGGGAAATGATTGACAATCGTGTCCTGGTGAATCGCGCGGTGGTGGATACCTATGAACCCGGATCCACGCTTAAGCCGTTTCCGATTGCTGTGGCGATAGAGACCGGGCTGGTTAATCCTGAAACGGTTGTGCAGACTGCGCCGGGTACGTTCAGGGTTGGTCGTTCGACCATTCGCGATGTCAGCAATAAAGGGTTGCTGACTGTAGCCGAGGTCTTGCAGGTGTCCAGTAACGTTGGTACGGTTAAAATAGCGTTGTCGATGCCTGCGCAGACATTATGGGAAATGTATAACAATGCGGGGTTTGGTCAACTGATCAGCACCGGTTTTCCCGGAGAAGCCAGCGGCGTATTGCGGCCTTACAATAAATGGCGTCCGATTGAACAGGCAACCATGTCATTCGGCCACGGATTATCGGTGAGTCTGCTGCAGGTGGCGCGCGCCTATACGATTTTTACTACGGGCGGTGAATTAAAGCCTGTCTCGGTATTGAAGCAGGGTTTTCCAGTGATGGGTCAACGCGTCATTTCCAGAAAAACGGCGCTTGCGGTCAGTCAGATGCTGGAGATGGCAACGCAGCCAGGTGGTACAGCACCGCTTGCCCGGGTGGATGGGTATCGCGTAGCTGGCAAGACGGGAACGGCACATAAGCTGATTGACGGAAAATATGCCAAGAATCGATATGTTTCTTCATTTGTCGGTTTTGCGCCGGTATCGAACCCGCGTCTGATTGTTGCGGTGATGCTGGATGAGCCTTCTGCCGGAAAATATTTTGGCGGTGCGGTTGCCGCTCCGGTGTTCAGTCAGGTGATGACGACAGCGTTGCGATTGCTGAATGTGCCGCATGATGCATTTTCTGGCGAAGTGGCCGCTGCGCCGGCGCATTTTTCTGCTGGCGGTGACGGATGAATCTACTTGTGGCTGAAAGATCAGACAAAGTGTTTGATTGTCATCAACTCGACAAGCTTGGCGTGTCGATTGAACGGCTTGTTACGGACAGCCGTCAGGTACTGCCCGGAGACACGTTCCTGGCAATTTCAGGCTCGAGAACAGATGCGCGCAAACTGATACCGCAGGCTATTCTGGCTGGCGCGAACGCGGTGATATGGGAATCGAATAATTTTTCATGGAATCCGTCATGGCAAGTGCCGTCGCTGGGTATTTCCGGGTTGCGCGGAAAAGCCGGATATATTGCCGATTGTGTTTATGGCCATCCATCCGGAAGACTGTGCGTTGCCGGATTTACCGGTACCAATGGCAAAACATCATGCAGTCACTGGTTTTCGCAGGCGATGAATATGCTGCACAGGAAAACGGCAATAATGGGGACATTGGGGAGCGGTTTTGCCGGTGAACTGGAAGCTGCGGTCAATACGACGCCGGATCCTGTGATACTGCAAAAGAATCTGGCGAGGTTTTTGCGAAATGGCGCGACGCATGTGGCAATGGAAGTGTCTTCTCACGGTATCGAGCAGGGGCGGTTGAATGGGACGATGCTTTCGGTTGCGGTGTTAACGAATCTGTCGCGCGATCATCTGGATTATCACAAGAGCATGGATGCTTATGCCGAGTCGAAAGCCAAGCTGTTTTTCTGGCCTGGGCTGAAGTGTGCAGTGCTCAATCTGGATGATGTGCTGGGCGTTGAATTGTTTCAGCAGCTTGCTCGAAAATCTGTGCAGATTATCGGTTACAGCTTTAGAAGGGATGCGGTGAAAGGCTGCGCCGGGCGGTGCAGTATTGTATATGGCTGTAATCTCAGGGCGGATTTGTATGGAATGTCGCTTGAAATCGAATATCAGGAGGAGCGGCTTGTATTAAATGTCGATCTGGTCGGTAAATTTAACGCCGTAAACCTGCTGACAGTGACGGCGGCATTGCTTGCCTGCGGCATATCATTTTCCGATGCGATGAATGCATTGCGCCATGTTAAGCCGATTCCGGGGCGCATGGAAAAATTTGGCGGGGGAGAGCATCCCACCGTGATTGTCGATTATGCGCATACGCCGGATGCGCTGGAGAAAGTGTTGTCCACCTTGCTCGACATGCTCCATGTAACAGCTGATCAAAAGCATGCCCGGAAAACCGGGCGTTTGTTTTGTGTGGTTGGGTGCGGTGGCGAGCGTGATCGCGGCAAGCGCGAGTTGATCGGGGAAGTGGCGACGCGTTTCGCGGATGAAGTGATTTTTACCAGCGACAATCCGCGCAGCGAAGATCCGCATAAGATTATCCAGGACATGATTGGAGCGCGGAATAACGAAAACCTGCAGATCGAAATTAATCGGGAGCTGGCTATTTATCAGGCAATCAGCAGCGCATCAGCAGGCGATATTGTATTGATTGCCGGTAAAGGACATGAAACGTATCAGGAGATTAACGGAGAGAGAATTCCATTCAGCGATGCGTTGACCGTTCAGCAGGTGCTGAATGATTTGTCGGATAAACGAGGAGAGCCGGCGTGATGCGGCTACAAGAAGCAGCTGAAGTGCTGAGTGCTCGCTGGCAGGGTGATAATGTGTTATTTACCGGGGTGAGCACGGATAGTCGTACTGTGCGCCCGGGTGAACTGTTCGTCGCATTGACCGGAGAAAAATATGATGGTCATCGTTTTGTACGTGCTGCGCGGGAACAGGGCGCTGTGGCGGCCATGGTGGAACATGAAATGGATGGTGCGGCCTTATCGACAGATTTCCCTCTGGTTTGCGTTGTAAATACCCGATCAAGTCTGGGGCGACTGGCGGCGCACTGGCGGCAGCGGTTTTCCATGCCGCTTGCTGCGGTAACTGGCAGTAACGGTAAAACAACCGTGAAAGAGATGCTCGCAGCTATTTTATGCCGGGCTGTTGAAGAGGATGCGGTGACGCCAGTTGACCGACCATCGCGGGTGCTGGCAACGGCGGGTAATCTCAATAACGAGATCGGTGTGCCATTGATGCTGCTCCGTCTGCGCGAAGTGCACCAGTATGCGGTGATTGAGATGGGGATGAATCATGCGGGAGAAATTGCTTACCTGACGCGTTTGGCGCAACCTGATGTGGCCGTGATAACCAACGCCGGTGCTGCACATATAGAAGGACTGGGGTCAGTCGAGGCTGTCGCGCGGGCAAAGGGCGAGATTTTTGCCGGATTGAGTCAGCAGGGGGCGGCCGTAATCAATGCGGATGATGAGTATGCGCCGCTATGGCGGACGCTGATTGGAAAAAGGAGAATCATCGATTTTGGCATTAGTGCAAAAGCTCAGGTTTCCGCCGAATTTAAGAGCGAAGCGTACGGCAGCACAATTCAGTTAAAACTGCCGGATGGTATTCAGCATGTCACCTTAAAAGTGCCTGGCATCCATAATGTCCGGAATGGTCTGGCGGCCGCCGCTGCCGCTGTGGCGCTTGGTGTGAGTGGCAGCACGATAGCGGCTGGACTGGAGCGCTTTAAAGGCGTGCAAGGCCGGTTGCAAATTAAACAAGGCAGAAACCGGTCGGTTCTGATTGATGACAGCTATAACGCAAATCCCGAATCAGTGAAAGCGGCATTGGCAGTTCTGGCGGCAGCGGCGGGTAAAAGAATTCTGGTACTTGGCGACATGGGAGAGCTGGGTAAAACCGCCTGCGATTTGCACAGAACAATCGGTGAAGCAGCGCGATTACTTAAGCTGGATGGATTATTGACTTTAGGCGAGTTGAGTCGATGCGCAAGCGATGCTTATGGTCAGGGGGCGCGGCATTTCGATGATATGGAAACACTGCTTGACAGCCTGGAAAACCGGCTGGACGCTGACGTGACCATACTGGTCAAAGGATCGCGTTTTATGCATATGGAACGCATCGTTAGTCGACTGGAAGGGTGATTTGTGATTAATTGCAGAGGGCGAAAATAAAATGCGGAAAGCGACCATTGACCTGATACGGTTAAGAGAGACGTAATGTTATTAGAGCTATCACAATGGCTGGCGCAGGAGATACGCGCATTTAATGTGTTCAGTTACATAACATTGCGCGCCATGCTGGCGGCTTTGACGGCGTTGGCCATCTCGTTTCTGATCGGGCCGCTGATGATTCGTAAACTGACGTATTACAAAATCGGACAAGCGGTGCGTGATGACGGTCCGCAGACGCATCTCGCTAAAGCGGGTACGCCGACCATGGGCGGTGCATTAATTCTTGTGGCAATTGTGCTAACAACGCTGTTGTGGGCTGATCTGAGCAATCGCTATATATGGGTAGTGCTATTGACGACTTTGGGTTTCGGACTGATTGGCTGGATCGATGATTACCGGAAGGTCGTATACCGTAATCCAAAAGGTTTGTCCGCAAGAAGCAAGTTTTTCTGGCAATCCATCATAGCGCTGGTGGTGGCGTTTTATCTGGCGCTGACAGCCGAGTTGCCGGCGCAGACTGATCTGATCGTGCCTTTTTTCAAAGAAATAGCAGTGCCGCTGGGAATTACCGGATTTGTTATATTGACCTATCTGGTAATCGTGGGCACCAGCAATGCGGTCAACCTGACTGATGGGCTGGATGGCCTTGCGATTATGCCAACCGTCATGGTTGGTGGTGCGCTGGCAATTTTTGCCTATGCGGCCGGTCATGTGGTTTTTGCAAATTACCTCGGCATACCCTATATTCCGAACGCTGGCGAATTGTCTGTCTTTTGCGGTGCATTGGCGGGAGCAGGCCTGGCTTTTCTTTGGTTTAACACTTATCCGGCTGAAGTATTCATGGGCGATGTTGGCGCATTGTCTCTGGGCGCCGCGCTTGGTGTGATTACGGTGGTTGTGCGGCAGGAAATTGTGCTGGTGATCATGGGCGGGGTTTTTGTAATAGAGGCGCTTTCGGTTATGTTGCAAGTCGCGTCGTACAAATTGACCGGACGCCGCGTATTCAGGATGGCACCATTGCATCATCATTTTGAGTTAAAAGGATGGAAGGAGAATCAGGTGGTCGTACGGTTCTGGATTATCACGATAATCCTGGTTTTGATAGGCCTGTCGACGTTGAAGTTAAGATGAATCTGAAAGGAAGACACGTGCTGGTGCTGGGTATGGGTGAAACAGGCATATCGATCGTGAAATGGCTGAGCCGTCAGGAAGCCATCATACGGGTAGCTGACAGCCGGGCGGCGCCACCGCATCTTGACGCCGTAATGACGATGATTCCAGCCGGAGAAATTTTTACCGGTCCATTTGAAAGCAGGATTTTTGAAGCGATTGAAATCATAGCAATGAGTCCTGGGGTGCCACTGTCCGATCCGCACGTGCAACAGGCCATCAGCAACGGGATTCCAGTGGTTGGCGATATTGCGTTGTTCAGATGGGCGCTTGAACAGAATAATACTGCGAACGCGAAAGTGCTGGCCATTACCGGTACGAATGGAAAAACAACGGTTACCGCGATGGTTGGCGCAATGCTGAAGAAAGCGGGACTAGATGTCGCGGTAGCCGGAAATATCGGTCCAGCGGTGCTTGATGTTTTCATGCAGCGTCTGGATAGCGGAAAAATGCCGCAAATGTGGGTACTGGAAGTATCCAGTTTTCAACTGGAATTGACTGAATGGCTGAATGCTGACGTGGCGGCGGTTTTGAACTTAAGTGAAGATCATATGGATCGCTACCGCGACATGCAGGAATACATCCAGGCCAAGGCCAGAATTTTCAATCATGAAAAACCGGCCAGGGGCATGCAGATATTGAACCGGGACGATGTGCTCTCATTAGCCATGCGGCAAACGGACAGAAAGCAAGTGACATTCGGTTTGAGCGAGCCTGACGCCGAAACGAATTTCGGTATTGCTCACCGGGATCGCACCGTCTGGCTGATGGAAGGTGGAAAACTGCTGATGAAGACGTCAGACTTGAAATTAAATGGCTTGCACAATACAGCCAATGCATTGGCCGCGCTGGCGATTTGCCGGGCAGTGGAAATGCCGGTAGAGCCTTTGTTGTCAGCATTACGCGAATTTAAAGGATTGCCGCACCGGATGGAGGTAGTTGCCGCATTTTGTGAGGTGACTTTTATTGATGATTCCAAAAGTACCAATGTCGGGTCAACGGTTGCTGCGTTGAATGGATTGCAGGGCAATGTTGTACTCATTGCCGGGGGCGACGGCAAGGGGCAGGATTTCACATTATTACGGCAGGCAGTTGCGGAGGGAGCGCGTGCGGTCGTGTTGATAGGCCGCGATGCGGGAAAAATTGCCGCTGCATTGAGTGATTGCGGTGTGCCGGTTCAGTTTGCGCAAACGATGGAAGATGCGTTGCAGAAAAGTTTTCTGTTGGCGCATTCCGGTGATGTGGTGCTGCTATCGCCTGCCTGTGCAAGTTTTGATATGTTCAGAAATTATGTGCATCGCGCGGAAGTCTTTGTGGCGGCGGTCAGGGATATAGAGTTGAAATGTTTAACGCTTGGCGAGAAAAGGCACTAGCTGATGATCAATCCGACAGACAATGTAAAAATCGCCAGAATGCCGGATTTCGATCAGTTGCTGATATGGTCCGCGCTGTTGTTGCTGAGTCTGGGGCTGGTGATGGTTTACTCGGCGTCTATTGCGATAGCCGAGGCGCAGTTTGGCGCGGACCGGTCCTATCACTACCTGGCGCGTCATTTGGTTTATCTGGCTATAGGCGGCATGATTGGATTGTTTGTTTTTCGGGTGCCGCTGTATATCTGGCAGAAATCGGCGTTTTATTTATTCTTGCTGGGCATAATCATGCTCATGCTGGTACTTATTCCCGGAATCGGCCGTGAAATAAACGGCAGCCAACGCTGGATATCACTTTACTTTGTTAATCTACAGCCATCGGAATTCATGAAGTTTTTTATGATTATCTATACTGCTGATTATGTAGTACGCAAAGCGGCTGATCTGAATGGTTTTTTTAAAGGCTTTTTACCGATTTTAATTATCATCGGTATTGTCGGGTTTTTATTGCTGCGGCAACCGGATTTTGGCGCGGCAGCTGTCATTACCGCATTGGTCATAGCCATTCTGTTTCTGGGTGGCGTCAGCATAAAAATATTTTCAGTGCTTCTGGGTTTGATGGTTGCGGGGGGCTACACACTGATCAAGTTTTCGGGCTATCGCTTGGATCGAATTGTCGGCTTTATGGATCCCTGGGCTGATCCGCTTGGCAAAGGTTATCAGCTCAGTCACGCGCTGATCGCATTTGGTCGCGGAGAATGGCTGGGTGTTGGGCTGGGAGGAAGTGTCGAGAAGTTATTTTACCTACCCGAAGCACATACCGATTTCCTGTTGGCTGTGCTTGCCGAGGAGCTCGGATTTGTCGGTGTTACAGCCGTCATTCTGTTATTTGCGACCCTTGTCGTTCGTGCTTTGGCGATCGGGCGTCAGGCGGCGAAACTGGAATGTTATTTCGCGGCGCTGGTGGCTCAGGGTATCGGTCTCTGGATCGGCATGCAGGCGCTCATTAATATCGGCGTCAATATGGGCGTGCTGCCCACGAAAGGATTGACGCTGCCGTTGATGAGTTTTGGCGGTAGCAGCATTACTGCGATCTGTTGTGCGCTGGCGGTTTTGCTGCGCATTGATTGGGAAAACAGACAGCGATTGCAAGGTAAAAACACATGAAAAATCCCGTCGTCTCCAGCGCCGCAGAGGAACAACGCTTATGACGCGCACCATTCTGATCATGGCGGGTGGAACCGGCGGGCATGTTTTTCCGGGACTGGCGGTTGCGGATCAACTGAAAGCACGCGGCTGGAAAGTGGTGTGGCTGGGTACGCAGACAGGTATGGAAAACAGGCTGGTAGCGCAGCAAGGCTATGCAATAGAGACGATCAGCTTTTCGGGACTGAGAGGCAAGCATGCGTTGACGTGGCTGACTTTGCCGTTGCGGTTGCTGGTGGCGTTTAAACAAAGTCTGGGTGTTTTGCGTCGCGTGCGGCCGGATGTGGTGCTGGGGATGGGCGGTTATCCGGCTTTCCCTGGCGGAATGATGACCGCCATGCTGAATAAGCCTTTAGTGATTCATGAACAGAACTCGGTGCCGGGTTTAACAAACAGAATTCTGGCAAGACTGGCTGATAAAGTGATCCTCGGCTTTCCTGCTGCGATCAAGGTCGATGAAAGCAAGATGATTGTTGCCGGAAATCCTGTGCGGCAGGAAATAGCAGCGCTCGAAGCGCCGGAAAAACGTTTTGCAGGACGAATCGGGCCGCTGCGACTATTTGTCGTCGGAGGCAGTCTGGGGGCGCAGATTTTAAATACGGTGGTGCCACAGGCGCTGCAAAGAATACCGGAAGAGAATAGGCCTGTGGTCGTGCATCAGGGGGGCGAAAAGAATCTCGATGTGATCCGCCGGAATTACCAGGAGTCAGGTGTGAAAGCGCAATTGATGGCGTTTATTGACGATATGGCCGGTCAATATGCGGCATGTGATCTGGTGTTGTGCCGTGCGGGGGCATTGACGGTATCGGAGCTTGCGGTTGCCGGTGTGGCGAGCATACTGGTGCCCTATCCTTATGCTGTGGACGATCATCAAACCGGTAATGCACGATTTTTAAGTGATCGTCAGGCAGCGATTCTGCTGCCGCAAGCCGAGCTGAATCCCGGTAGTCTGGCAACGTTGTTGACAGATCTGACGCGCGAGAAACTACTGGCGATGGCGAATGCGGCGCGCAAAATCGCGATGCCTGACGCGGCGCGGAAAGTTGCGCAAATATGCGAGCAGTTGGTGGGTAATACGGAAGGAGCGAAGCGATGAGACATAAGGTCAAGCACATCCATTTTGTCGGAATTTGCGGTTCCGGGATGAGTGGTATTGCTGAGGTAATGTTTAATCTGCGCTACAAAATTACCGGTTCGGATTTGTCCGATAATGCAGTAGCGCGGCGCCTGAGGAGTCTGGGGATAACGGTTTATACCGGCCATGCCAGCGAGCAGATTACAGGTGCCGATGTGGTGGTGATTTCGACGGCAGTCAAAGCGGATAACCCTGAGGTAACGGCTGCTCACGAGAAAAAAATTCCTGTCGTGCCGCGTGCTTTAATGCTGGCCGAATTGCTGCGCTTGCGCCGGGGAATCGCGATTGCCGGTACGCATGGCAAAACAACGACGACCAGTCTGATTGCCAGCGTACTGGCTGAAGCGGATATGGATCCGACTTTTGTGATTGGCGGCCGTCTGGAAGCGGCAGGCTGTCATGCCAAGCTTGGTGGCGGCGAATTCATTGTCGTTGAAGCGGACGAATCGGATGCATCGTTTCTTTACCTGCAGCCGGTTCTGACCGTGGTGACCAATGTCGATGCGGATCACATGCAAACGTATGGTAATGACTTTAACCGGTTGAAACAGACATTTGTCGAATTTGTGCAGCATTTGCCTTTTTATGGCATGGCGGTGCTCTGTATTGACGACATCAATGTATGCGCGCTGTTGCCGGAAATAACGAAACCCATTACAACATATGGACTTTCAGAAGAGGCGCAGGTGCGGGCGGTGGATATCAGGCATTGTCACGGGCAAATGCATTTTACCGCAATCGTCGGTGTCAACGGCTCCAGCCGCAGGTTCCCTGTTGTGCTGAATCTGCCCGGCATGCACAACGTACAGAATGCGTTGGCGGCAATTGCTGTTGCCAACGAGATAGGCGCGCCTGATGCAGCGATAATCAAAGCATTATCGGAATTCAAAGGTGTCGAACGGCGCTTTCAACACTATGGCATGATTCAGGTGGCCGACCAGCGTCGTATTACGCTGGTTGATGATTACGGCCATCATCCGGCTGAACTGACCGCGACGCTGAATGCTGCGCGCGGCGCTTTTCCGCAGCGGCGCATCGTATTGGCTTTTCAGCCGCATCGTTATACGCGCACCCGCGATTTGTTTGAAGACTTTGCCCAGGTACTTTCGCAGGCGGATGTACTGCTGTTGACCGAAGTTTATCCGGCGGGTGAAGAGCCGATTGTGGCTGCCGACAGCAAATCACTGGCAAGGGCGGTGCGCATACAAGGCAAAGTAGAACCGATTTATGCTCCAACAGTGGACGATTTGATCGCTGCAATTCTGGATGTGGTCGACGATGGCGATGTGGTGCTGGTCATGGGAGCGGGCTCGATAGCCAGAGTCGCGCCCGAAATTTTTCAAAAGCAGAAAAAATTAAAGATTATCAATGAATAATCAATCTGAAAATCCATTTGTGAGCAGAGTATGGAGCGCGTGGACTTGAAATCAGATGCAGGGAATTCTGACTATTATCTAAAGGATTATTTGTCCGGTAAAGCCAATATGGATGCGCTGCGCGGTGAAATGCGACTGAATGAACCGATGGGTAAGCATACTTCGTGGCGAACGGGCGGTATGGCGCAGCGTTATTACATGCCGGCTGATCTGGAAGATTTGAGTAATTTCTTGCAGCGCCTGCCTGCTGATGAACCGGTTTATATGATAGGGCTGGGAAGTAATCTGCTGGTCAGGGATGGTGGCGTATCCGGTACTGTCATTGCATTACATGCACGATTGAATGAACTGGAACTGATACGCCGGGATCAGGCAGGCGGGACGATTTTTGCCGGCGCAGGTGTGGCGTGCGCTAAAGTGGCGCGCTTTGCAGCGCTGCATCAACTGGGCGGGGCCGAATTTTTAGCGGGTATTCCAGGTACGGTTGGTGGTGCATTGGCCATGAATGCCGGTTGTTACGGTTCAGAAACCTGGGATTTTGTGGAGCAGGTAAAGGTAATTGACCATGATGGCGTGATCAGGCTCCGCAAGCCTGTTGCGTATAAAGTTGGCTATCGCAGTTTGCGACGTATTGCTGCATCTTCTGCCGGAGTGAAGGAAGAGTGGTTTGCCGGCGGTTTTTTTCGTCTGGAAAATGGTGATGAAATGATCTCAAGGCAGACGATCAAGCGATTTCTGACGTTGCGCGTGGCGAGCCAGCCGCTGAACAAGCCAAACGCCGGATCAGTGTTCAGAAATCCACCGGGAGATTATGCGGCGCGGCTGATTGAGTCCTGCGGCCTTAAAGGCGCGACTGTCGGCGGTGCGATGGTGTCACTGAAACATGCCAATTTTATTATCAATACCGGTCGCGCAAGCGCGTCGGATATAGAAGCGTTAATCAATATGGTGCAAGAAAGCGTGGCGCGTGAAACAGGCATTCATCTGAAGCAGGAAGTCCATATTATAGGCGAAGCGAAAGAAAACGGGAGATTGTCATGAACGGGCATCGCTTTGGAAAAGTGGCCGTATTACTGGGAGGGCGTTCCGCGGAACGTGAAATTTCATTGCAGAGCGGTCAGGCCGTTCTGGCTGCGCTGTGGCGCAGCGGCGTTGATGCGCATCCGTTCGATCCAGCAGAGAAGCCGTTGTCAGCCTTGCTGGATGAGCACTTCGATTGCGTGCATATCGCGCTGCATGGCCGTTTTGGAGAAGACGGTACTGTTCAGGGCGCACTTGAGCTCATGGGAATACCTTATACCGGCAGTGGCGTCATGGCCAGTGCGCTGGCCATGGATAAATGGCGAACTAAATTATTGTGGCAGGCGGTTGGCGTCAGTTCGCCGCGCTGCGTGCTGCTCACCGCGCAAAGTAATTTTGACCAGGTTGCACAGACGCTTGGCTTGCCGCTGATCATTAAGCCTGCGCGTGAGGGGTCGACCATTGGCTTAAGTAAAATTTATCAGACGCAGGATATTGAGCAGGCCTACCGGCAGGCGGCCAACCATGATGATCTGGTGTTGGCTGAAGAATTTATCGAGGGTACTGAGTTGACCGCGGCGATACTGGGTGACAAGCCGCTGCCGCTGGTGAGAATCGAGGTTTCCGGCGATCTTTACGATTATCAGGCCAAGTATTTTTCGGATGAAACACGCTATTACTGCCCTTGTGGTTTATCTGAAGAACAGGAGCGCGCTGTTCAGGAACAGGCACTGCTGGCCTATCAAACACTGGGGTGCGAGGGGTGGGGAAGAATTGATTTAATTGTAAGCCGGACGGGTGGTTTTTATTTTCTGGAGGCCAATACATCACCGGGAATGACAAATCACAGTCTGGTTCCGATGGCTGCCAGAACTGCCGGAATGGAATTTGATGAATTGGTATTGAAAATTTTGAGCTTGGCGCATGTGGGATAATCACCGTTTTCTGAATTTCATATCGAATCTGCTGCTTATCCTGGCAGCAGTGGCAGTTATTCAGAAAATATCCCAATATATTGATTTATCAAAGTTTATTAAGATAAAAGAAATTCATGTTCAAAGCATGTATGCGGAACAAACGGATTTGAAGTATATTACGCGCGAACAAATTGAGCGGGTTGTGAAAAATGATGTGAATGGCAATTTTTTGTCGGTTGATTTGATTGCCGTGCGTGATGCATTTATTAGAATGCCTTGGGTGCGCGATGCAAAAGTCGAACGGATCTGGCCCCTGGGCTTGAATGTGAAACTGGAAGAACACCAGGTTATTGCGCATTGGGGGAGTCACGCACTGGTGAATACACACGGAGAAGTTTTTCGTGCTGTACTGGAAGAGAAGTTCCCTGTTTTTACAGGCCCTATGGAAGCGAATTCGAAAGAAGTGATCGAGAAATACCATCTGTTCAGTCAGATTCTGGCGCCATTGCAGCAATCAATCGCAAAAATCAATTTGTCATCCCGGCATGCATGGCGAATACAACTCGAATCTGGAACTACGCTTGAATTGGGGCGGGTGGCGATGGAAGAGCGGCTGAGACGCTACGTATCGGTATATAACCACAGTATTGCCTATTTGAATCAGGGCGCTCCGCTGGCCTACATTGATCTGCGTTATTCAAATGGATTTGCGGTGAATGTGTCGGATGTTCATAAACCGCCAAAAGGTAAGCGTGAAACGAGAAAAGAAACCTAGGATCATGGAGATATGGCTGAATGAGCAAAGCTAGGGAAAGTAGAAATCTGATTGTCGGACTTGATATAGGCACATCAAAAATAGTGGCTATTGTTGCGGAAATATTGCCCGAAGGCGGTTTTGAAATCATCGGACTCGGCACGCACCCATCCCGTGGGCTGAAGAAAGGCGTTGTAGCCAATATAGAAACGACAGTTAATGCTATTCAACGCGCACTGGAAGAGGCCGAGTTAATGGCGGATTGCAAGATTAATGAAGTTTTTACCGGGATAGCCGGCAGCCATATCAAAGGTATCAATTCGGATGGTATGGTGCCCATTAAGGACAAAGAAGTGACCGAGGAAGATGTGGAGCGCGTGATGGAAGCGGCAAAAGCGGTCAATATCCCGGCTGATCAGCAGATACTGCATATCCTGAATCAGGAATTTATTATCGATGGCCAGGAAGATGTGCGCGAACCCGTAGGTATGAGCGGAATTCGGCTCGAAGTGAAAGTGCATATCGTAACTGGCGCTGTTTCATCTGCTCAGAATATCGTCAAATGTGTTCACCGTTGCGGTCTGGAAGTCCGTGATTTGATTCTGCAGCCATTGGCTTCCGCAATGGCGGTGTTGACCGATGATGAAAAAGATCTTGGCGTGTGTCTGGTTGATATCGGTGGCGGTACAACCGATATCGCGGTATTTACCAATGGCGCGATTCGACACACTGCGGTGATACCCATAGCGGGAGATCAGGTGACCAACGATATTGCCATGGCATTGCGAACACCAACCAAAAATGCGGAAGATCTTAAATGCCGTTACGGTTGTGCATTGCGCAGTCTGGCTGATACCAATGAAATGATCGAAGTTCCGGATGTTGGCAATCGCGGGTCTCGACAGCTTTCTGTGCAAACATTGGCGGAAGTGATCGAGCCGCGCGCGGAAGAACTTTATACCATGGTGCAGGCTGAATTACGGCGTAGCGGCTACGAGGAACTGTTGTCTTCGGGCATCGTGATTACCGGCGGCTGCGCCTCACTGCGGGGTATGGTGGAACTCGGTGAGGAAATTTTTCATATGCCTGTTCGGCTGGGAGTATGTCATTACAAGGGAAATTTGCAGGAGGTAGTTCATACGCCGCGTTACTCCACCGGCGTAGGGTTGATCATGGCTGGTATTGAGCATTTGAAGCATCATCATTATATGCGGCTGCAGGGCGGGTCTGCAAAACAGATTTTTACCCGAATGAAAAACTGGTTTCATAAAAATTTTTAGGCAGCGGTCTTTTTTGTTCTGTTTGTGTACATTGGCGAAATAGTCTTTTTCTTGAAAGGAGGGGTGAGATGTTTGAAATTATGAGTAATGAAACACAAGAAGCCATTATCAAGGTGATTGGCGTGGGGGGCTGCGGATGTAACGCCGTGGACCATATGATCAGCAATGAAATGAAAGGCGTCGAATTCATCAGCATGAATACCGATGCGCAGGCATTAAAAAATACCAGAGCAGGGACGATTCTCCAGCTTGGGTCAGGGATTACACGTGGATTGGGTGCTGGCGCCAATCCTGAAATCGGACGTGAAGCCGCGCTGGAAGATCGTGATCGTATTGCGGAAGTGATACAGGGTTCGGACATGCTGTTCATTACTGCGGGCATGGGAGGAGGCACGGGAACGGGCGCTGCACCGGTGGTCGCGCAGGTTGCCAAGGAAATGGGGATTTTAACTGTCGCCGTTGTCAGCAAGCCTTTCGCTTTTGAAGGTAAACGCCTCAAGGCAGCTCAGCATGGCATGGAAGAGTTGTCGCAGCATGTGGATTCACTGATTGTTATTCCGAATGACAAGCTCATGATGGTTCTGGGCAATGATATCAGCATGCTGGATGCGTTTAAGGCTGCAAATGATGTGCTATATGGCGCGGTTGCAGGGATTGCCGAAGTTATAAACTGTCCTGGATTGGTGAATGTCGATTTTGCCGATGTAAAAACGGTTATGTCCGAAATGGGTATGGCGATGATGGGCTCAGCGGTTTCTTCCGGTATTGATCGTGCACGGATAGCCGCTGAAGATGCCGTTGCAAGTCCGTTGCTTGAAGATATTTCGCTGGCAGGCGCAAGAGGTGTTCTGGTGAATATCACCGCAAGCAAATCATTGAAAATGCGCGAGGTTCATGAGGTGATGGGGGCCATTAAAGAGCTGACTGCGGAGGATGCCACAATTATCGTGGGCACAGTTATCGACGAGGCCATGAATGAAGATTTGCGGGTAACCATGGTTGCGACAGGTCTTGGTAACGTTCTCAATCAAGGTAAAAAACCGCTTTCGGTTGTTCACAGCCGTACTGGAACAGATGATCGCGATGATTTTATTGCTCCCGATGACCCTGCCGTGATGCGCACAGGAAGAAGAAGCAACAATGCAACCGTGGCGGCCATGCGTCAATCCGGCATTGATCCAATGGATATTCCCGCTTTTTTGAGAAGACAAGCCGATTAGCCAGTGATACCGGTTATTTGTTTGAAACGGGTGTTTAATTGCATTAATTCGATAACAGCTCTATGAGATATCATTATGGAACATATGGTTAGCTATATTGATAATATATCTTATTTTTGTAGATAAACACTGGAAAGCAATTGGCGAGGAACGCGCATACCTGAGAGTCCATACGAAAATCGGGCTTATTGCAGGTGTTAGGACGGGCGAGAATCAATTTCCGGGAGCGGGTGATGAGGCGGAATCGCTCCCGGAAATCAGCTCGTTCTCTGTCGTTACTGATCTGCTTTAGCGATGCTTTGTGTCCCGCATTACATGATTGAGATCACTTTATAAGCCTTATTCTTGAAACAACGCTACAGACTGATTGAGAGTCGTTTTGCAGCTTCCTGTTATTCCGTTCCTTGCAATCGGTGACAGACTTGATAAGGATCGTTTCGTCTGGAGTTTACGGGGATTGTGTGCAATGTTCGCATTAATGTGACAACCTGTCGTTACTGAAAAAGGCATTAAATGCCTGAATTCCTAAGTTAATCTGCTTCTCCAGCAAGCCATCCCAGGTCTGTGCGCTCGTCAAGCTTGTCTTGAAGTGAGAAGGCACAGAGTGATCAGGCGCAACATCCTCCTCCAGAACCAGGCCTTAAAAACACACGACATACAAGTCAGTGTAAGCCCTATCTTCGGCAGGTTCATCACCCAAGCCGCTATTCCATAACCAATTAGCAACATTCTGAACAGCAGTATTCAGGATCAACCGAGCATACTCTGATATTGGACGCTGATGCATTGAACTGACTGGGTAGTTGGGCTCAAGTTGATTGTCATTGATGCCCGCTACTAAAGTTTTAGAAAAATTACCCGTAATACTCAGAATATTGTTTTATTAATGAAGAGAAATGTGTATGGGTTTCCGTAAGCTGCTGTCATCAATTCTTGACGTATTCTGTTTACCATCAGGAACTCACAGCTTGACGGATATTCATCGGATGATCATCAATTGATTTTAAGTAAATAAATTTACCATGAAATTTTTGAAACAAAACGGGTTTACATTGATTGAACTGATGATCTCGGTTGCCATAGTGGGCATCTTGGCTAGTATTGCATTTCCATCCTATACGCAATATATGGTCAGAGCCAATCGTGCAGCTGCACAGTCAGAAATGATGGCGATTGCAAATCGACAGCAGCAATTCCTGCTTACAAACAGAGCATATGTTGATAAAACCACTTTGGAAGCAAGTGGTTATACTCTTCCCGCTGATGTGAGTGCCAAGTATGGTTACGCAATAGTGCTTGGAGGCGGTACGGTTCCCTTTTTTACCCTGACTTTTACGCCTGTCGGATCACAAGCTGGTGATGGTGATCTGATGCTTGATAGTAATGGTGTTAAAACACCAGCCGATAAATGGTAATGAATCAAATACATCATCCCAGATTCATTGCAATCAGGCATTCAATACTTGGTGTTTCGATGATCGAAGTACTGGTAACTGTTGTTATTCTGGCTGTAGGACTATTGGGTCTTGCCGGATTGCAAATGCGCCTGCAGTCTTCTGAACTCGAATCTTATCAGCGCACGCATGCGCTCATTCTGCTTGAGGATATGTCCAATCGAATAGCGGCAAATCGTGGAGATGCAGTGAATTACGTGACGGGCGCCGATGCTCCTCTTGGAACGGGTGACAATCAACCCGTGAATTGCGCCGGTATTGGTCAGGCTTTTGATGTGTGTCAGTGGAGTAATGCATTGAAAGGAGCGGCTGAACAGTCTTCTTCTGCAAATAGTATCGGGGCGATGATCGGTGCGCGTGGATGTATTGAGGATCTGGGTACAGGTGATCAATATCTTATAACTGTAGTATGGCAGGGGCTGATTCCAACAACAGCGTCCGTTTCAAATTGTGGTAGTGGATTGTATGACGATGCCAATGGATCCGGGTGTGTCAGCGGATTATGCCGCAGAACAATGAGTACTATCGTTCGCATTGCCGATTTAACCACACCTTAGATTAACGAGGGGGGATAGCGTGGGCATGGGATTGATGAGAAAAAATGATATCCGACAGGCTGGATTCTCGCTGATTGAACTGATGATTTCCATTACACTGGGATTGTTAGTTATGGCAGGTGTTCTGGCTATTTATCTTGATCTGTCTCGAAGTAACGCTGAATTGGCAAAAATGAACCGGCAGATTGAGAATGGTCGGTTTACGATACAACTATTACAACAGGAATTATGGCATGCAGGATTTTGGGACGGATATGTCCCTCCTCTTCCATCCGCAGCTCCGCCAACCGCAGTACCAAATCCTTGTGCAGCCTTTTCTACGTGGGATACGGCCTATGTAAACAATATGTATGCAATTCCTGTGCAAGGTTATGCCGGAGGTGTGGGCCTGCCAGCTGAGTGTGCTGGTGTTGTGACCAACGGGCAGGCTGATTCGGATGTACTGATTGTCCGTTATGCTGCGACATGCCTGACTGGAAATGCTGGTTGTGAGAGCTTCGATGCAGGCAAGCTATATTTGCAGACACAAGGTTGTGGAGACACACTTCACACAAATTATAAAAATTTTGCCGCGGATAAACCGGTGCTGGGCGTTCCTGGTGATGTGGTTTATAAGAAAGACTGCGCTACAGTTGCTGATAGACGCAAGCTGATAGCTTCCATTTTTTATGTGCGGAATTATTCAGTGACATTGGGTGATGGCATCCCCACGTTGATGCGTGCCAACTTTGATTTGAGTGGCGGTACAGTTTCCATGCAGGCGGCGCAGCCGGTTCTGGAAGGAATCCAGAGTATCAAATTCGAATATGGCCGGGATATTGATGATACGGGCAGTGCTGACGTGTACGATGATTGTACGGGTTGCACTGCAGCCGAATGGGCGAATGTGGTGGCGGTAAATGTACATGTTCTGGCGCGTAACTTGGAGGTGACGACGGGTTATGTGGAAGATAAGCGGTATGTTCTTGGATCAACTGTTCTCGGTCCTTTCAATGACGGTTTTAAACGACATGCCTATAACAGCTTTGTGCGATTGGTGAATGTTTCCGGGAGAAGGGAAAAGCCATGAATAAACTGAAACTGATTACTGCACAGAAAGGGGCCACGCTGATGGTAGGACTAATCATGCTCGTGATGATTACTCTGCTCATGGTGTCCGCGTTTACGTTAAGCGGAAATAATCTAAAAGCCGTTGGAAATATGCAATATAGAAATGAAGCAATTGCCGCAGCAAACCTGGCGATTGAGCAAACGATCAATCTTAATTATGCGGCAATTGATCCAGCAAACTATCCTACTTTGATTGATATCGATATCGACCAGGATAATGCAGTGGATTATACAGTCACTATTCCAGCTCCCGTCTGTATCAGTGCCAGGCCTGCTCCTGTGGATCTTCTGACATTAAGCGGTGTGAACGCCAATATCCAGAATTCAAATGATTATCTGACGTTATGGGAAATTCGTGCGGATGCGGCAAGTGCGTCTACAGGTGCTTCTGTAGTTGCCAGACAAGGAATAAATAAACGGCTTACGTTGAGCGAATATGTCGCATCAACGTGCTGATCAATCGCTACAGATTCAGAATCGGGGAGCTAATATGTTGTCAAAATTGAAAAAAAGTTTGTCAGGATTGATGTTACTTGCATTGAGTTCAGTTGTTCTGTCTGAAGATATTGATCTGTTTACTGGCGTAACGCCGCCCAACGATTCCAATGTTCCGAATATTCTGTTTGTAATCGATAATACGGCAAATTGGAATCAAGCATTTGTCAATGAAATGGCTGCGTTGGCATCGGTTCTGAATGATATTGAAGAGAATAAGTTCAGATTTGGATTTATGATGTTTACAGAATCGGGAGGTGCAAATGGTAATCCCGATGGCGCTTATGTGCGCGCTGCGCTCAGATTCATGAATAGCACCAATAAGCCGTTATATCAAAACCTCGTTAACAGCTTCCATAAAAATAATGATAAATCGAATGGCGGCAAACTTGGCTTGGCAATGGCTGAGGCATACTATTATTTGTCTGGTGCTGATGCCTATGCCGGACACAATAAAGTGAAACGCGATTACGCGGGCAACGCTTTGGGAACAGCCGCTTCAAATGCGGTGTATGCATTGCCGGGTAATGCGTTGAGTTCGTCTTCGGATCAAGAATATGAGAGTCCTGTAGATTCGCAGTGTCAGAAGAATTTTGTTATTTATATCAGTAATGGTCCGGTTCAGGACAACAGCTCTGATACAAATACGGCTAATTCACAATTAACCGCGCTGGGCGGCAACACAACGCAGATCAGTATTTCCCCGAATGGATCACAATCTAATGCCGCTGATGAGTGGGCGCGTTTCATGGCCACCACCGCTCCGGTGAATGTCAGAACGTACACCATTGATGTGGATCCTTTGACAACCGGTCAAGGACCAGGGTTTACAGCATTGCTGAAAAGTATGGCGGCATACGGCAAGGGAAAGTATTTTGCTGTCAACTCCTCAGTCGGTGGCGGTGTTCAAATTTCGGATGCTATCAAAAAGATTTTGTCTGAAATACAGGCAGTCAACACTGTTTTTGCATCTGCCAGCCTGCCTGTCAGCGTCAATACACAAGGCACTTATCTGAATCAGATTTTTATTGGTATGTTCCGTCCGGATATCAATGCTTCACCGCGCTGGAATGGTAATTTAAAACAGTATCAATTTAAAGCCAGTTTGTCGGGTGAAGGTTTTGTACTTAATCTGGTGGATGCTGACGAGGAACTTGCAATCAATAAAAATACCGGATTTATTTCGCAGTGCTCACGCAGTTTCTGGACGCCAGACACGACCAGCCCTGATACTTACTGGTCTTTCAGACCGGAAGGCTCCTGTTATGCCGTAACGAACTCGGAGATTTCCAATACACCGGATGGGGAAGTTGTAGAAAAAGGCGCGGCAGCGTATCAACTGCGCGCGACTGCAGCTTCATCGCGTATGGTTAAGACCTGTGATCCGGCCAGTTGCATGAACCTGACGAATTTTGATAGCGCGAATACATCAATCACGCAAAGCCTGTTGAATGCATCCAGCGCGACTGAGCGAACCAATCTGATTAACTGGGCAAGGGGAGCAGATATTCAGAATGAGGATGGTGATGGTACTGTCAGTGAAATGCGGCCATCGGCGCATGGCGACGTAGTGCATTCACGCCCCGTTGCAATTGATTATGGTGGAAGTACCGGGGTTGTGGTGTTTTATGGTGGCAGTGATGGTTTTCTGCATGCCGTTAATGGCAATCAAACTTCAAGTATAGGATCATACCCTGCGGGCAGCGAGTTATGGACATTCATCGCACCCGAACATTATGGAAAGCTGAAACGATTATATGATAACAATCCTGTTATTACGTTTCCGACAGCAAATGATGGAACACAGAAACCTTACTTCTTTGATGGGCCGGTTACTGCACATAAAGATGCCGGTTCAACATGGATTTATGCCGCTCAACGGCGTGGCGGCCGCATGATTTATGCGTTCGATGTCACATCACCGACCAGTCCTTCATTGAAGTGGCGTCAGGGTTGCCCAAATTCAACAGACGATGTCGGCTGTACTGATGCGGGGATTGTAGATATCGGACAAACCTGGTCTGCCGCAAAAGTTTTTAAATCGTCTGGCTATGAAAGCGCCGGAACCCATCTGCCTATGGTTATTATGGGTGGTGGGTATGATACCTGCGAAGATGGAGACCTGAATACTTGTACAGGAATATTGAAGGGTAACAAGGTCTACGTACTGGATGCGAATAATGGATCGATTCTAAAAATATTTACTACAGACCGAAGTGTTGTGGGCGATATCACACTGGTACCTAATGTTGTTACTGGTTTGACCGACTATGCTTATGCTGTTGATACAGGTGGAAATATTTATCGCATGACTATGGGATCCGATTTGCCGGTCAATTGGACAATCGTAAAAATAGCTGCGCTAGGTTGCAGTACACCGACCTGCTCAGGTGGTGTCGCCAACCGTAAATTTTTATTTGCACCGGAAGTGGTTGTGACACCAGACTTTAATTCGATTCTTGTGGGGTCCGGGGATCGGGAGCACCCTTTATTAAGTCATGTATCCACCACAAGTGTCGATAATGCATTTTTTATGATTAAGGATTATCCTCCTGACGCTGGCTGGTGGCTATCTGAAGCACCAATTTGTGATGGACAGGCTCTGGCCTGCATGGCTTCGTTGATATCCATTGATCCGGATAGCGTTGTATCACCGACTGAAACTGAGCTTGACGCGAAGAAAGGCTGGTATCTGGCTTTTGGCAGTGGCAATCATGACAGGGAACAAGTGGTGACATCCGCTGTTGTCGTGCTGGGTACAGTGACGTTCAGCACACATACACCGATTGAGACAGATTTGAATTCGTGTGGATCGAATTTAGGGTTGGCGCGTGTTTATAATCTCGGTTTTCTGGATGCCAGACCTGTCGGCGGCTCACGGTTCGGAATTATTACTGGCGGTGGTTTGCCGCCATCTCCAGTGGCTGGAATGGTGACTGTCACTAATCCTGTTTCGGGCGATAACATCACTGTTCCTTTTGTAATTGGAGCAAATCCGGATTCACCGCTTGAAGGCACTTCGCCAAAACCGGCGGCGACGCCAGCGAATATAAAAACACGTGCTTACTGGTATTTGCAATAGTAATGACGCTGAAGCTAATGGACAATCGCGGCGTGACATTAGTCGAACTGATGGTGACGATATCTGTTGTTGGGATTTTGCTGGCGGTTGGGGTTCCATCTTTCAATCAACTGAATACGAATAGTCGCTTGAATGGCTATGTCAATGCATTTCAGTCGAGTTTATCGCTGGCACGCTCTGAAGCCATCAAGAGGAATGGACGGGTTGCGATTTGTACAAGTCTGGATGGATCGAATTGTAGTAATTCTGGTGGATGGGAACAGGGGTGGACTGTATTCGTTGATTTAGATAATGATGGCAGTAGAGATAACGGAGAAGAAATAATACACGCAACGCCATCACTGCAAGCCGGATATAGCTTTTCAGGCAATGGTAATGTAAGCAGTTATATCTCTTTTGACCCACAGGGAATGACCAAGCTTACCAGTGGAGCTTTGCAGGCCGGTACCATTACACTGTGTCCTGCAACACCTGCTGCCAGTGGAGCGGGGCGGCAATTGATATTGAGCAGTAGCGGCAGGGCAAGAATTGAGAAAATTTCAACCTGTTCATGATGGATTCGATGCTCTCATCAATGTGATGTCCCGTTCAAGGCTAAAAATCGGACGATATACAGGTTATTGCGGTTTGTTATGTTAACCGATTTCGAAATAGAGATTCTCCATTCCATGTACCAATTATTAACCATTTAGTGCAGCAGCAATCCAGGAAAGTAGACATCCTGTAACACCGGATAACGGTGCATAGTGCTTTGTGATTGCTTTTTCAATTGGTAGTCAATTCAATTAGTCAATTGAATTTAAAAATTTGCCTTTGCTTATTCACCCATTAAGTGGCGCATTGGTGTTTATTCTGCTGACTAAAGGCGGCGGTGTGCCATTCATTAGTACATACTGTTCTTTTGTTCGTGTACGGTATTCCGTAAGTCTGATCGCTTTAATTGCAGGTGCCAGGCCGATTTGCCTGTAAATCTGCGCCAATTTAACCAATACTTAAGAAAGCGATTCTCCAGTCGATAACCATACCATGAGTATTGCGTATAAATGATGGTTAATGTGGAGAAATGAATGGAGAATGTTTTTCTTGGGAAACAACCAATACTTGATCGAAATCAGAATCTAATTGCCTACGAATTATTCTTTAGATCAAATGAACGAGACGAAAAAGCCGATTTCGATGATGGTTTAGCAGCAACAGCAAACGTGATTGTAAATGCCTATGGACATTTCGGTATACAAAATATACTGGGCGAACAGCGTGGGTTTATCAATGTTAATCGAGAGCTGATTTTAAGTGATCTCGTCGAACTGCTGCCCAGCAACCATGTCGTGCTGGAAATCAAAAGTACAGATAAATTTGACGACGAGTTTATCGCGAAATGTTTCAAGTTAAAAAAAGCAGGACATCAGTGTGCGCTGGACGGTGTGGTGACAATTAATGAAGAGATTCAACGCATCCTGCCTGCCATCAATATTGTGAAAATTGACATTTCACAACTTGATAAAGAGAGTCTGATCAGTCTGGTCGACCAGTACAAGCGCTGGCCAGTCTTACTGCTTGCAGAGAAAATAGAAACCCCTGAGCTGGCTAAAGTATGTATGGCTTTAGGTTTTGAGATGTTCCAGGGATATTATTTTGCCAAACCGGAAAATATTTCCGGTAAGCGCGCTGATCCGGCCAAACTATCGCTACTGAAGCTATTGCAGCTCGTCATGGGTGACAGTGATATTGAAGAAATAGATAAAGAATTCAAGCGACAGCCAGGATTGAGCTACAACCTGCTACGCATGGTGAATTCATCTGCCAGTGGTCTTCCACAAAAAATCAATTCTATAAAACAATCAATTGTATTGCTGGGGCGGAGACAGCTGCAGCGCTGGATACAATTGCTTCTCTATACAAATAGCGGTTCCGGCAGCGAAAACAATATGGCCAATGCATTGCTACAAACAGCCGCTGCGCGTGGAAAGCTTATGGAGCTCATCGCTGCCGAAGACCGTCCGCACGATAAGATCCATCAGGAAAGGGCGTTTATGGTTGGTATTCTATCTTTACTGGATACGTTGCTGGAAATCGAGATGCAGCAGATTATTGATAAATTGAATATTCCGGAGGATATGAATAATGCACTTCTGAATCGAAGTGGTCGCCTGGGGCAGGAGCTTAAATTGATTGAGGCCAGTGAGGCCGATGAGCCCGGAGTTGTTACATCTTTATTGAGTGAACTGGGTTTTCTCAGTCAGCGTAAATTGGCTGATTTGGAACTGGAGGCACTCGGATGGGTAAGCCGGATTGGTGAAGCCGCCCATTAATAGGAAAAATTCAAATCAACCCTAACAGTTGAGGCATAGCAATGGTAGATGATCAGAATGAGCACCGCAGGTCCGATCTATGCGTGCCTGACAATTCCTTAACTGAATTGGGCGATTGTGTTTACAGCGATGAGTCAGACGAGTTTTTTTTGAATATAAAGAATGATCTGAATCAGGTTGATCGGCTTGTCAGTGACGCTGTTAATAATTTGGTTATCAACTTTAAATTTATCAGTCAACTGACAAAATCGCATCATGAAATGGTGATGGCCATCGAGAAACTTGCTGTGCCTGATCAAAGTGAACCCATTCTTGAATTGCTAAGAAGGCAGATGATGATTGCAGACAAAATTGAGCATGAACTGGAGGAAGCAATTACATCGCTCCAGTTCGGAGATTTGGTAACACAGCTGCTGGCGCATACATCTAATCAGCTTGATGTGTTCATCAGAGTTTTGCAGCGTATTGACGGTCACAATAAAAGCTTGCCGGCGGAAGAGAAATGTTTAATGGATGTGGGTCAGGGCATTTCAAAAGCGATGCGGATAGCACGGTCGCGAACCAAGGAGAAACCGGTTGTTCAGCAGGCGATGCACAACGGTGAAATAGAATTATTTTAAAGCAAGAGCAATTTTTATACATCAGAGTAAAAAATTGGTTTAAGGAGTTAATCAATGACAAAGACAATACTGGCAGTCGATGATTCGGCATCAATACGGCAAATGGTTTCGTTTACTTTGAAAGGTGCCGGCTACGAAGTGATAGAAGCAGTCGATGGGCAGGACGCATTGGATAAAGCCAGGCAGCGTGCATTTAATCTGGTACTGACGGACATTAATATGCCGCGCATGGATGGCTTAATGCTGCTCGAGAGCTTGAGAAAAATTTCCCAGTATCAGGCTGTACCTATCCTGATGCTGACTACTGAATCCACTGATGAGATGAAGGCAAAAGGAAGGTTGGCTGGCGCCACTGGATGGCTCGTTAAGCCATTTAATCCCGGAAGTCTGGTGGAAGTGATTAAAAAAGTTATTAAATAATTGAATTGGAATATATACACATTTTTATTCTAAAGTTTGAGTTCAAATTTTTGTTGTTTAATGTAATTAATTTAATACTGTTTCCATAAATAAATTCGCTACTTATTGCTTCATAAAGCATATGGAAAGGATGAAAACATACTTTGAATATGCTTGTCGGGTGATTCAACAAATTTATTGCGATATTTTTCTTTCGTTTTGAAGAATAAAAAATCTTCTGTCCATGATTCATATGTTTATGTTGTTTTTCGTGGTGATTTGTGACAATTGACCAGACTTAATTTAAGAAAATAGGATTCTAAATGAGTACAGATCTTGAACAATTTTATGAGGTTTTTTTTGAAGAATCCTCGGAATTGCTGGCGGAAATGGAAGCGTGTTTACTCGGGCTAGACGTTAATTCACCCAGCATGGAGGATTTGAACGCAATATTTCGCGCTGCTCATTCGATAAAAGGTGGAGCGGGTACCTTTGGTTTTACAGACATGACGGAGATGACGCATATGTTGGAAACGCTGCTGGACAGGTTGCGTAAAGGCGAACTGAAGGTTCGTAGTGAAATGGTTGACGCTTTTCTAAAAGCAGGTGATGTTATCAAAGACCAGCTTGCGGGACATCGCGGCGATGGTGCTGCTGACCCGGTTGTTGTGAAAGAAGTCTGCGACGAGTTGCAGAAACTTTCCGAGGAAACCGCTGATGAGGGGGCTGTTGATCCTATAAGCAGGGCTTCTCAGGCAGTGTATTTACATGAACAGTCAGTGGTTGTTGCAACAGCAACACCATCAGCAATAGAAGAGTTTTCAGATATTACGGTTGAAGAAACATCAGCAACAGGAAATGCAAATCATGCTGTTTATCAAATAGAGTTTTCAACAACCGGATTGAGCGACGAATCAAAAGAAAATCTATTCTTTAATTTAAAGCAGCAAGGCAGCTTGGAGACATGTCCGGAGTCGGATGAAGAGGTCTGTCGGTTGCATTTGACAACGTCTGCACCTGAAGAAGATGTATGGGAAATGCTGGCATTTATTGTTAATCCGGCTCATTTGAAAATCGAAAAATGTACGCAAACCGAGGAATATCAGGCTGGCACATTTGCAGCGGCAACAACTGAGGTCGTAAACAATGCTGCGCCACATATAGAGGCAAAACCTTCTTCAACCTCAAGTGCCGGGGTTGATAGCGCGCCCTATGGTTTTTTTCCTGGTGCGCCAGCGGCGCCTCGGGAGCAGGAATTTTCGCAACAAACTCAATCAGAATTAGCGCAATCATCAAATGCCGCCGATCAGATTAATTTGGCGGCGAGTTCTAATTTAAATGCAAAAGCGGCGGCGGTCGAAACAAACTCAATTCGTGTGAGCATAGGAAAAGTCGATCAAATGATTAATCTAGTCGGCGAGCTGGTTATTACGCAGGCAATGCTTGCGCAAACAGCTTCGGAAATCGATCCGGTTCTCTCCGAGAAATTGCAAAGCGGTATGAGCCATTTGGAACGTAATACGCGCGACCTGCAGGAGGCCGTGATGTCTATCCGCATGCTGCCAATGAGTGTTGTTTTCAGTCGTTATCCCAGAGTCGTTCGTGATCTGGCGGCAAAATTGAATAAGAAGGTTGAATTAAAAACAGTAGGCGAGGGTACCGAGCTGGACAAAGGTTTGATTGAAAAAATAGCTGATCCTTTAACACATCTGGTGCGTAATAGCCTGGATCACGGCATTGAATTACCGGAAAAACGGATAGCGGCAGGCAAGCTGGCTAAAGGGACAATTACGCTGCGTGCTTTTCAGCAAGGCGGCAGCATTGTGATAGAGGTCGGCGACGATGGCGCGGGACTCAACCGTGAAAAAATTCTTGCCAAAGCAAGGGACAGAGGACTGCCGGTTCGTGATGACATGCCGGATCAGGAGGTCTGGATGTTAATTTTTGAAGCCGGATTCTCGACAGCCGATAAAGTAACTGATGTTTCCGGGCGTGGCGTGGGTATGGATGTGGTGAAACGAAATATCCAAAGCATGGGCGGACGGGTTGAAGTGAATTCGGTTTTTGGCGTCGGTACCCGCATTACAATCCGGTTGCCACTGACGCTTGCCATTCTCGATGGCTTGTCGGTAACTGTAGGTGATCAAATGTTTATCGTACCGCTGACTTACATTACCGAGTCACTGCAACCGTCAGAAAACGATATCAGAACAATCAGCGGTCGAGGTCGCGTGGTTCAGGTGCGTGGTGAATATCTTCCTGTCATTGCGTTGCACGAAGTATTCAATATCCGACCAAAATCATCGGAAATCAAAGATGGAATTCTTGTCATTCTGGATGCCGATGGCCATAAGGCAGCGATGCTTGTCGACGAATTGGTGGGGCAGCACCAGGTCGTCATTAAGAGCCTGGAAAGTAATTATCGCCGTGTTCACGGCGTATCAGGCGCCACGATCATGGGCGATGGCAAGGTGGCCTTAATCCTTGATACGACTGGACTCGTCATGTCGACTCAATAAGTATCACAGATCCCCGCCGGTACTAGTCACGTTTTTTATTTATTTAGGAGGTAGCAATATGTCGCAACAACAATCCGCGACCATGGCGTCCGCTGTGAATGCAGTTGGTGAAGCCGCGTCGCGTCAGTTGAACGAATTTCTTACATTCCGGCTCGGGAGCGAAGAATACGGGATTGATATTCTGAAGGTTCAGGAAATCCGGGGATATGACAACGAAGCCATAACACAGATTGCTAATTCTCCGGGCTTTATCAAAGGTGTCGTCAACCTGCGCGGCATTATCGTGCCGATCATTGATATGCGCATAAAATTCAGGCTGGGAAATGCCGAATATGATCAATTTACTGTCGTGATTATCCTGAACGTGGGCGGGCGTGTAATGGGTATTGTTGTCGATGGTGTTTCCGATGTGATCAGTCTCGACATGGAACATGTCAGGCCTACGCCGGAATTTGGTTCGATCATCGACACGAAATATATAACCGGGCTTGGAACAATAGACGAACGCATGTTGATACTGGTAGACATTGAAAAATTGATGGCCAGCGAAGATATGGGGCTGGTCAATCAGGCCCTGAACTAAATTTTGTTAGGTTTTTTAAAGGAGAATAAGTAATGTTTGACAACATGACGATCAAGTCGCGCTTGATGCTGGTCATCGGCATGCTTTCGGTCTTATTGGTAGGCATCGGTGGTTTGGGATTGTACGGAATTAATCAATCCAATGCCGGTTTAAAAACAGTTTATGAAGATCGCACGGTGGTGCTGGCGGATTTAAGTCAGGTCATTGATCAGATGCAGATTGTTCGTATGAATGCAGTAATGGCGGCCTATCTGAATAGTATTGAGGCAGCCAGGCAGCGCGCTGCGATGACTGCGGAGAATGATGCAAGGATCAATACTATATGGCAGAAATTCATGACCACCTATCTGGTATCTGAAGAGGAAAAGCTGGCCAATACTTTTGCACGTCAATGGCCGTTATACCAAGAGTCACGCGATCGCACAATTAGCCTGGCCATGGCGGGGAATTTTGAAGAATCTATTGCTAATACGATATCGGATGCTAGAGAGAAATTTGATGCCGCACACGCGACTATGCTTAGTCTGATTGAATTGCAGGGCGGGGTTGCCGCGCAGGAGTATGCAGAAGCGCAAAGCAACTTCAATACCGTTTTTATGATAACCAGTGTGGCTGTAGCGGTTGGCGTGATTCTGGCGGTGGTGATCGGCATGATGCTGGTACGTGCGATTGTCGGACCGATCAATGAAGCCGTCAGTATTGCCGATGCTGTCGCATCGGGTGATCTGACGAGCCGTATTGACGTTACATCCAATAATGAAACCGGGCATTTGATGCATGCGTTGAAGCAGATGAATGACAATCTGGTGGATTTGGTCGGTAAGGTACGTACCAGCACGGATTCTATTTATACCGCATCAAGCGAGATTGCTGCGGGTAATTCGGATTTGAGTCAGCGGACGGAAGAGCAGGCATCCAGCCTGGAGGAAACCGCTTCTTCAATGGAAGAACTGACATCAACCGTGAGACAGAATGCCGACAATGCCCGTCAGGCCAATCAACTGGCATCGGGTGCTTCGGAAGTGGCTGTCAGGGGTGGTGCTGTGGTTGGACAGGTGGTGCAGACCATGAGTGCGATTAACGACAGTTCCAAGAAAATTGTCGATATCATCAGTGTCATTGACGGTATTGCTTTTCAGACGAATATTCTGGCGTTGAATGCCGCGGTGGAGGCTGCGCGGGCGGGCGAGCAGGGTCGTGGTTTTGCGGTAGTGGCGACAGAAGTGCGTACGCTGGCGCAACGTTCCGCGGCAGCGGCCAAGGAAATCAAGGAACTGATCGGTGATTCAGTCAGTAAGGTTGAAGACGGTACCCGGCTGGTTGATGAGGCTGGCGCCACCATGAACGAAATCGTCAATTCGGTTAAGCGTGTGACGGATATCATGGCGGAGATTTCTGCCGCATCGCAGGAACAAAGTTCCGGTATCGAGCAGGTAAACCAGGCAGTTACGCAGATGGACGAAGTGACGCAACAAAACGCCGCCTTGGTTGAAGAGGCCGCTGCGGCTGCCGAGTCCATGCAGGAACAGGCGCATGCCTTGTCGCAGGCGGTTGCTGTTTTTAAACTGTCTGGCGGTATGATGACCGAGACACCAGTTAAAAGAAGTAATCGTCCGGCTGCTGTGGCTAAACTGCCTGACCGCGGTCTGGCGACCCGGAGAGCATCACAAAAAAATGCAGCCAGAGTTGTTCCAGTTGAATCCAGGCCCAAGAAAGTTGCTGCCGGCGGCAGCGATGAATCCTGGGAAGAGTTCTAATTCATAATCCTGGATGTAAATAACAAAGAATCAGTTAGTTGGCTTCACTTTCACGTCAATTATTATTCCTGATAAAACAGGATTCAAAGCAGTTGTTCAGCAAACTATCAGGTGAATCTACCTTTGCGCTGAATAGCTGCTTTTGAATAAGCATATTTGAACTTCCCTTCCCCTGGTCGCGATGAATGATGAAGCAAGCCTTTCCTGGCGATCCAATACTTGTCTGAAAAGTTAACGGTATAATGACCGGTCAAGTGCCTGCATTGTCGCTGGAGCTTGGTTTACTGTCAGAGGAGATTGGTTCGTGATCAAGCGTTCGCATCACTTGTCCGTTGGAACTTCGGTTTCAGGGGAATCGAGAGTATCCGCCGTCCAATCCCGCGCTGAATCAATATTCACAAAGCCAAAGAAGATCTTACCTTCCGTCATGCCGCCAATTGTCGGGATCGGCGCTTCGGCAGGCGGACTTGAAGCATTGGAGCTTTTCCTGAAACATGTGCCTGACAGCAGCGGGATTGCTTTTGTTGTTATTCAGCATCTGGATCCAGTCAATAAAAGCAGACTGCCGGAAATACTTCAGCGTGTGACAGCTTTGAATGTTGCATGGGCGGAGAATCTTGTCAAAATAAATCCGGATTGTGTTTATGTCGCGCCACCTGACAAATTATTATCCATCCTGCATGGCGTGTTATATTTGCACGATCCAGCCAAAGAACAAAGAAAAGTACAGTCGATTGATTTTTTTTTGCGAGCTTTGGCCGAGGATCGTGGAGAATCTGCTATTGGTGCTGTTTTTTCGGGAACCGGGTGCGATGGTACAAAAGGTTTGCAAGCCATTAAAAGGGGAAAAGGCCTGACCCTTGCACAGGAGCCAGCTACCGCCAAATTTGATAGCATGCCACGCAGCGCCATTAATGCGGGAGCGGTTGATGTCGTAGCGCCAGTCGAAGAATTGCCCGGTAAAATTATAAACTGCCTTACGCTATCATTTCAGACCGCTACTATGAGCGACGAGCAAGTATCCGATGCAGACCATGTATTGAATGAAATTATCGCCCTGCTGTATAAAAGGGGGAGCAATGATTTTTCCCAATATAAAAAGAGTACCTTGCGACGCCGAATTGAGCGGCGCATGCGGTTGCTCAGCATCAACAGCCTGGGTGATTACTTGTACTTTATTCATAAAAAGCCTCAGGAACTGGATTTATTATTCAAGGAATTGTTGATACATGTGACTAATTTTTTTCGTGATCCGGCAATATGGCTGTATTTCAAGAATAAGTTGCTTCCATCGTTATTTGCGGCTTATCCAGTCGGCAAAAAATTTCGCGCGTGGATACCCGCGTGCGCCTCTGGTGAAGAAGCCTATGGACTTGCCATGGTTTTCAGGGAATTGGTTGAGCAAGAGGGGCTGGGAGAGTTATATTCCTTGCAGATCTTTGCGACTGATTTGAATCAGGACATTATTGATAAAGCGCGTCATGCTTTTTATTCCGCAAAGATTGAGCAAGATGTTTCTCCGGAACGTCTGGAACGTTTCTTTATTCCGGAAAAGAACGGTTACCGGATACGTAAAGAAATCCGCAACATGGTGGTTTTTGCAACGCAAAACCTGATTACAGACATTCCTTTTTGTAAGCTGGATATACTTTCCTGCCGGAATCTGCTGATTTATTTTGATCGTAAATTGCAGGAAAAAATCTTGCCGCTTTTTCACTATGCATTGAATCCTGACGGTTTTTTGCTGCTTGGTACGGCGGAAGATATTGATAACCTGACCGATTTGTTTGTTCCCGTCGAGAGTAAACTGCAGGTCTATCGTCGAGCCGATAAGCCTTCCCGTCAGTCATTTCTCGAGGATCTTTCCAATAAGGATTTCTCGGGGATGCTTAAATCCGGTTTTAAAGATCAGGTGCGGGTTATTTCAACAGCTTCTGAAGATGGGCACCTGTCTCTGCAGCATTATTTTCCGGTATCCATAATGGCGAATAATCAAGGCGATATCGTATTGATCCATAAAACCGCGAGTCGTAGTGCAGTGTCGTCGGATAGCAACTTGAATGGATCAAATAATACAACGATCGAGACACTGGTTGCGGAATTGCAGCATGCGCGCGAAGAAATCCAGATTACGCGCGAAGAAATGCTGACATCACAGGAAGAATTGCGTTCCAGTAATGAAGAGCTGCAATCGACAAACGAGGAGTTGCATTTCCTGAATAGAGAGTTGCAACTTGCCAACGAAGAGTTGATGTCCTCTAAAATGAAGTTGCAACTGCTCAATGAAGATTTGCAGGCCAGCAATAGCGATCTTTCCGGCTATATCGAGGCGATTGGCCATCTCGCACTGGTTTCTATTACTGACCGGAAGGGGCGCATTCTTCAGGTTAACGATCGATTCTGCAAAGTCAGCGGGTACAGTCGCGAAGAATTGGTTGGCCAGAGTCATAGTATTATTAATTCCGGGATGCATTCCAAAGCTTTCTTTGTTGAAATGTGGACAACCATCGCCAGTGGCGGTATCTGGCATAAGGAGATCTGCAATCGATGCAAAGATGGCAAACTCTACTGGGTAGATTCAACCATTGTGCCGCTCAAGGATGAGCAGGGGCGCGTTAATCGTTATTTGTCAGTCAGGGTTGACATTACTTCGCGGAAACAAAAAGAAATTGGACTGCGGGAACGGCTGAAGGAAACAACCTGCCTCTATTCAATTCGTCGCGCAATGGAGCAACTGTTGTCAGTAGATGCTTTGTTCAGGCGTATTGTTGATCATCTGGCGCAGGCGATGCAGTATCCAGAGCATGCCATCGCAACGATTGAATATAAAAACAAGTTGTATGCTTCGGAGAAATATGCTGAGAGCAGCATATCCGGAAGAGATCTGTATGCAACATTTGCTGGCAACGATACGGAAAGTGGCCGTTTGCGCGTATTCTATCCCAATGATTTATCTGTTGAGGATATGTTTTTTCTGTTGCCGGAAGAGCAGAATTTCATTGACCTGATTGCCAAGGATATCGAGTCATGGCTTGAACGCAGGCAAACCGAGCGGAAAGTTAACTATCTGGCGAATCACGATGTATTGACAGGTTTGCCGAACCGGCTTTTGCTGCAGGACCGCATTGAACAGGCAATCGCGCTAAGCCGGCGCAAGCAAGTCCGGATGGCGATACTGTTTCTGGATCTGGATCATTTCAAGGTCATCAATGATTCGCTTGGGCATAGTGTCGGGGATTTGTTATTAAAGGAAGTCGCAGCAAGGCTTTTGTCCAGTATACGTGATTCTGATACAGTGGCGCGGCAGGGCGGCGATGAATTCATTATTGTATTGCCGGGTATTGACAGCCCCCTGGATGTGGAAACGGTCATAAAAAAGTTACTGAACACATTGATGCGTCCTTATCAGATTGAAGATAAAGCGTTAAATGTCGGTGCCAGCATCGGTGTTTCTCTGTACCCTGATAATGGAGAAGACGCCGGAACATTAATGAAATACAGCGATATTGCCATGTACCACGCCAAGAATTCGGGCCGTGGTTCATTTAAGTTTTTTTCGCCTGAAATGAATCAAATGGCAATGGAACGGCATTGCCTGGGGATGGATTTGCAAAACGCCTTGAGGGAAAATCAGCTGGAACTCTTTTTTCAGCCTGTCAAGGACATGGCTGACAAGAAGCTGATGAGCCTGGAAGTTTTGTTGCGCTGGCGGCATGTTGAGCTGGATTGGATTTCGCCTGCCAGATTTGTCAGGCTGGCTGAGGAGACCGGATTAATTATATCTCTGGGTGAATGGGTGCTGGAAAAAACCTGCCTGCGGATTAAGTCATGGCTGAGTGAAGGCTATAAGGTGCCTCGAGTTGCGGTGAATATTTCGATCAAACAACTGCAAAAAGAAGACTTTGTGGAGGATGTTATCTCTATTTTGGATCGGACGGACACTGCGGGTAGCGCGCTGATTTTCGAAATTACCGAAAGTATTCTGGCTGAGAATGTTTCCAATACCATTGAAACGTTGAACAGATTAAGCAAAATGGGGATCAGGATTTCAATTGATGATTTTGGTACAGGTTATTCCAGTTTGAGTTATCTGAAACGGTATCCGATCGACACATTAAAGATAGACCGTTCATTTGTACATGATATTCTTCTGGATAAAAATGATGATGCAATCGTTACAGCCATCATTGCGATGGCGCATAGCCTCAACATTAAAGTTATTGCGGAAGGTGTGGAGACTGCTGAGCAATTGAGCCTGTTGGTGAAAAAAGAGTGTGATTATTATCAGGGATTTTATTGCAGCAAGCCATTGCCTGCTTCTGAGATAGTGGATATGCTGACCAAGATGAACAGGCCATCGCTGAGGGCGGTATGAACACGGCGTTCCAGTGATTTACAGATGAGCGGATTTACAGGGTATCCGGAAGCTGAACTGAAGTTTTTTCTTGCCTGAATGTTGTTTCAAATTTCCTGATCTGAATGAAAAAGTTCCAAATACATGAATAAGAATATACAACGATTTACATTTAAGGCGCTTAAAGTCAGTGTATTCAACATGCAGTTAAAATAAAAAATTGTAATTGGATCCATTAAAAATCAGGCGAATGAAGACGGACGATAACGTCGTGCTTGATCATCCCGTTGTTCGTGTCGCTTTGTTGGCTTTAGTCTATTTCCTGGGCGGTAAGCTTGGGTTAAGCATGCCTTACGTAGGTTCCAATATCACCTTGTTCTGGCCACCAGCAGGCATTGCGCTCGCTGCCGTCATGGTTTGGGGGGTGTCTTGCTGGCCCGGTATTTTTCTTGGCGCAGCAGCCATCAATTTGACAACAGGTGAAATTGCATTGCCTTATGCGCTCAGTATAGCGACAGGCAATACACTCGGTGCCGTGTCGGGCGCTTTTATGCTGAAAAACCTGACGGATTTTCATCGTGTGTTCAGGAAAAAATACGATTTAGCAGTCTTTATGTTGACTGCATCAGGCAGCATGCTGATTACTGCCACTATTGGCACTTTATCGCTGTATGTGGGTGAGCAGCTTGCTGATAATCTTTTCTTTCAGGCATGGCTGGGTTGGTGGCTGGGTGATACTGCCGGTGTATTGATTTTCACGCCACTTCTGCTGATCCTGCCTGCTTACCTGAAGGAAACCCGGTTCAGGATTGGGCAGCTTGAGCCGCAGTTTGTTTTTATAATGGGTTCCTGTGTCGTCACAGCCTGGCTGGTATTTGGGAGCTTTTTGTCAGTCGGCACGCTCAATTTATCACTTGCCTTTCTGGTATTTCCACCATTAATCTGGGCAAGTCTGCGTTTTGATATACTCGGCGCAGCAGTCGCAGGATTAATCATTTCCTTGATTGCGGTATGGGGCACTGCACATGGTTACGGCCCGTTCTCGAATGGTTTTATTCCACACAGTGAAATCCATCATGATCAACTGGTCTTATTCCTTTTCGTGACGAGCGTTTTTCTTGTTTCTTTTATCGTCGTTTTTGTGCAATCCAGCCGCCTTGACGCTGAATCGAGATACCGGGCACTGGTCGAACAGGTTCCCGCGGTAACCTATATCGCAGCGGCTGAATCATTCGCCCGCAACATTTTTGTGAGTCCGCAGATCGGATCTCAGCTTGGTTTCTGCAGGGATGAATGGCAAAACGACCCCCGGCTTTGGGAAAAACAATTGCATCCGGATGACCGGGAGTACGTTATAAAAACGTTAGCTGCCAGTTTTGCCAGGAATACGCCTTTTGATGCGAATTACCGTATTTTCAGGAAAAACGGCAGCTTTATCTGGATAAGGGATGCCGCAGTCTGGCTCAGTGATAAATCGGATAAGCCCGGGCAATTACAGGGGCTCATGTTCGACATCACTGACCTGAAAACTGCTGAGGAAGAACAGGGTCGTCTCATTGAAAAGCTGAACATTTCAGAGAAGAAACAGCGCGAAATGCGCGTATTGGCGGAGCGAGGGCAAAGCCGCATGGCTGCGCTATTATCCGCGATGAAGATCGGTATTATGTTCGAGGATAATGCGCGGCGAATCGAGTTTGTGAATTCGCAGTTTTTGCTGATATGGAAGATCAACGAGAATAACAGTCTGATTGGCGTACCCACTGAAATTGTACTCGAGCAAATCATGAAACGTCTGGTGTGTTCTGCTCATGCTCCAGGACTTCTGCATGACGCACTGGATACGCACCAGGTTCATGAGTATTCGGAACTGGAGTTAAACGATGGACGCGTACTTAATCAACAGGCGTTCCCGGTCAACGATAGCGACAACCGGTTTGTAGGGCGATTGTGGGTTTATGAGGATGTTACCCGGGAACGCCAGACAGCGGCGCAGTTATTATATCTTGCCGAGCGTGATCCACTAACCGGCTTGTTTAACCGGCATCGTTTCCAGGAACAGCTCAGGAAACGCATTGATCTTGCCCAGCGCAATCAGGAGCAGTTTGCATTACTTTACCTGGATCTGGACGATTTCAAATTTTTCAATGACACTTTTGGGCATGACGTAGGGGACACTGTCCTGTTGCGCGTGACCGGAGAGGTGTCGAGCATAGTGCGTCATATTGAGATATTTGCGCGCCTGGGCGGTGATGAATTTGCCATTTTAAGTGCCGTTCGGTCTGCGGGTGCCGAAGAATCCATAAATTCATTGCCTGCGCGAATTATTCAGGCTATTTCATCCATTCCGCTGCACTTTCTCGGCGCTAATCTGAAAATCACCGTCAGCATTGGTATGGCGGTCTTTCCTGATCATGGATTAACAGCCGAAGAATTGATTACGCATGCAGATACCGCCATGTACCAGGCAAAGATCAGCGGCAAGAATACATGGATGCTGTATGACGCTAAACAAGACCTTTCCAAGGCCAGATCGGATCAAATCACCTGGAAAAATCGAATTGAGCAAGCGCTCGAAAAAAATCTTTTTGAACTTCATTTTCAGGGTATTTATACAGTTGCTGAAAGTGCCCTGGCACATTTGGAAGTACTCGTCAGGATGCGGAATCCGGAAGAGCAGGGTACGCTCATCATGCCGGGTCAGTTTATACCGATCGCGGAGAAGAATGGGCAAATTATCCATATTGATCGCTGGGTTATAAAAGAAAGTATTGATTTGCTGAGCAGAAACGAAGACCTGCTGCCTTTGGCGATCAATATATCAGGACGTACCTTTGATGATAAGACTTTGCCCCACTTCATATACGATCAGCTCAGCAATAAAAAAGTGAATCCCGGTCGTCTCATCATTGAACTGACTGAAACTGCGGCAGTTTCAGATATTAAGAATGCCCAGCGGTTTATCGAAGCCATGCACCAAATTGGCTGTCTGGTGTGTCTGGATGATTTTGGCAGCGGTTTTTCCAGCTTCAGCTACCTTAAATATCTGGGCGTAAAGATTCTCAAAATAGACGGGCTTTTTATCCAGAATCTTCACCACAATCGTGATAACCAGATTCTGGTCAAGGCGATTGTCGATGTGGCAAAAGGACTGGACAAAATGACCATTGCTGAATTCGTGGAAGACGCGGATACACTGGAGATGGTTCGAAAACTGGGTATTGATCTGGGGCAGGGTTATTATCTGGGCGGCCCAAGTGCGGAAATGCATCCTTCAAAAATCGTCGATACAGTGTGATCATGCTGTGAAAGCGGTGCATTGCCTGTTAACAGTCTGTCAATAGGACACACAGCCTGAAAGCTGTTCTCCCCTCTGTACACAGAATTTTCCAGGACCGGGCGTCGCGTATCTGGTGCTGTGCGGTTTTTCATTCCACTTGAAACAAAAGTGCCATTGCCTGTTTATGCTACTATTTTATCGATGTGATTTATCTCACATCCTGGTTATAGGATCGTGTTTAAAGTGTTTTTTTGGATGAATGAATAAGACTTTTCATTGCTGAGCGCCTTTTTGAAGTATTCCATTCAATCAATCGCGTTTGAAAAGAGGTGCGGTGCGGAGAAATTCCGCTAATCGGGTATGCCGGGGTTTTCACGGTTTGCAATTTAACTCGCAACACTTTCGCTGCGCTGATCGCTAAAGGAGTAACATCATGAACATCAAAGAAACAAAACTGATTGTGCAAGTGCTGGATAGCCAACGCCGCCCTGTCGACGATGCCGATATAGTCATTCATACGCGAGAGAAGCAGTTGACGCTCTCATGCCAGAACGTCAAGGGTTTTTATTCAACCGGGAAACCGTTCAAACCCGGGCGCTATACCATTGAAGTCTTAAAAAGCGGTTTTGAACCGGAGCGTCGTTCGGTCAGGCTGTGCCACGAAGAACAGAATGAAGTATTTTTCCTGCTGAAGAAAAATACACCTTACTACTATCGAGGCAAGGTTAAAGTTCCGTTCACGTTTGATGAAAATCATGTCGCGCTGTACATAACCCGGCAACAGGATAAAAAATCCGGTGAACGGAGAACCTTGCAGTCCCTGGAGAAATACCGCATTGCAACGCTGCGCGAAGTGGCAAAGGAATACGGCTTGCAGCTCGAGAAAGATAAGGATGATCTGCTGAAAAGCGGCGTGGCCGTCTGTGCTTTCGGTGCAAATACTAGCAAGGCCAGACGCCAGGAAATTCTTGAAAAAATCCATCAGCAGAACAAAGCAGCCGTGCTGCCGATTATTCAGCAGACGGATAAAGGCGTTGCCATGCTGACCAATGAAATCATGGTCAGGTTTGAAGCGGAGGTCGAACAAAAAAGCATCGAAGCGATTGCGCAAAAATTCAAACTGAGAATCAAGCGGAAAATCAATGCGCTGGGTAATCTTTATCACCTGACTACAGACACGTTACCGACCTACGATCTGCTGAATATCATCAACCAGCTCGCGGCGCTCGACGAAGTCGATTTTGCGGAGCCTAATCTCGCTTCGACCGAGGAAGAGGATGCCGTCACGCCGACTGATTACCTGTTTCCGGAGCAGTGGGATCATCAGATCATCAATACGCAGGATGCGTGGCAGTTTTTGCGCAACATCAATATCAGCCGTACCTTCGGCCATCCCGACATTATTATCGGCGTGGTCGACTCAGGCGTTGATCCCAATCATCCGGATCTGAACGGCACTGTCTCCAACGGCAATGCCAAGATTTATCAGGCCTTTGATTTTGCCAATATGGTGTCCAACAACACTAATCTGGCGAGCGGACATGGCACTTCCTGCGCCAGCGCTGCCGCCTCCAGAACCAACAATTCATCCGGCGTGGCCGGGATAAATGAGGGTGTTGCCGGTGTTGCGGGCAATTGCCGGGTGCTGGCGATACGCCGCGCCGGTACCGAGGCCGATTACGCCAACATTTACCTGTGGGCTGGCGGGTTCGATCCGGACAGCGATGACGACGACTTTCCCGACCCGATTGATCCTGGCGCCGATGTCATTTCCAGCAGTATCGGTCTGACATCGGCCGTAGGCAGTCCGACCAGCGGCACCATGGCCGCGGTATTTGACAGGCTAACTGATGACGGTCGTGACGGCAAAGGTGTCGTGTTATTTTTTTCCGCGGGTAATAACGGAAACGACAACGATACGGCCTTTGATCGCCCCTGGGGCATGTACAATCGCTGTTTTTCCATTGCCGCCTCCACGCTGGATAATACCGGCACGAATGAAATTCAGGCGGGTTACAGTAACTTCAGTTCACAGACAGGATTTTGCGCGCCTAGTCACGATGCCTATGTGGGCGGTGCGCCACTGCACAATCCGACGGCCAATTACGGCGCATTTACCGCCACCCCGACCGGTGCGCCGGAAGGGCATGGTACAGTCGGCCGGCCAACGATAACCACCACGCTGTCAGCGGCTGCCAATGCGGGCGGCAATCAGATTTTGGTGAACAGTGTCGCCGGTATGGCGAACGGACAGGCCATCATGATTGGCAATCCCGGCGGACCCAATACGGAATCCCACCTCATCTCGGCGGTGAACAACGCCACCAGTCAGATCACGTTGAGCCGCAACCTGTTTAACAATCAGGCGAATGGCGCCGCGGTGAATGTCAGCAACCCGGATTATCGCAGCAACTTCGGCGGCACTTCTCACGCCACGCCGCTGTGCGCCGGGACGGCCGCGCTGATGCTGTCGGCCAATCCGCAGTTAACCTGGGCACAGGTGCGCGATCTGCTGCGCGAAACGGCAGTCAAGATCAATCCGGGTGAAACCAGCGCAGCCGGACGCTGGCAGGATGTCAACGGTAACTTTTCCAACAATCCGGTTTATGATGGCAATCCGTTTTTCAGCGAGTTCTACGGTTACGGCCGCATCAATACCGCAGCCGCAGTGCGCGAAGCGGGCTGGGATATCGAACTGATCACCACCAACCTGAATTTTAACGATGTTCCCACTGGTGATACGGTATCGCGCGCCGTGCGTTTTAATGTAAAAAGCCTGTGGCCTGCCAACTTCACCATGACAACGCCGGGCGCGCCTTTTTCCGCGTTATCCACGGCGGAAAGCCTGCCCGCCTCAGGCGATTCCAGCATACCCAGAGAAGTCTATTTCTGGGTAACCTACACCGGCACCACGCCGGGCGACCAGATTACTCCGGCTGATGGATTCTCGGTTACCGTCACCAACCCGGAAACCGAACAAGCCTGGGTGATTCCGATTACGGCCAATGTTATTGAACGTCCATCCGCGGCGGTCATGCTCTGTCTTGACCAATCCGCCAGTATGGATTGGCCTTCAGGCATCGGTTCGAGTAAGCGTATCGACATTCTGCGCTTTTCCGCCAATATCATGATTGATGTTCTGCACGAAGGCAACGGTCTCGGTATAGTGGCTTTCGATCATAATCCGCACGATGTGCTCGACTTTATCGGTCCGGTCGGCGCGCCGGTCAGTCCGAGCAATCCATTCGACCAGGATCGCACCGACATGAAAGCGGCGATCAACAATTTCATACCGAATCCGGCGGGTAATACCGCCATTGGCGACGGTATCGAGAGAGCCTGGCTGCGATTGAATCCCGTGACCGGCTATGACAGCAAGTCAGTGATTGTATTTACCGATGGCAAGGAAACCGCAGCCAAGTATGTGCATGAAGTCACTGACCTGATCAATGGACGGATGTTCGCTATCGGACTGGGCAAGGCGGACAACATCGAACCCGCCACGCTGAATGAAGTCACCAACGCCAACGATGGCTACATGCTCCTGGCCGATGATCTGGGTCAGGACAGTATTTTCAAACTGGCCAAGTATTTTCTGCAGATTCAGGCCGGCGTCAATAACGAGGATATCGTGGTTGATCCTGATGGCGTGCTCTATCCCGGTCAGAAAACCCGCATTCCTTTTATCATCAATGAAGCCGATATTTCGGTGGATGTCATCGCCATGTCCGCCAATCCATTGGCGCTTGAGTTCTATCTGGAAACGCCTAATGGCCAGATTGTCCGTCCCGGTGATACGGTTACCCTGCCGGGCGCGACTTACGGATTGGGTACGCACGTGGCTTTTTATCGCCTGAATGTACCGTTACCACTGGGTATGCCGGAACGCGAAGGAAAATGGCACGCCATTCTGGCATTTACAGGTAAGTACAGCCGGAAACATGCGGCAGTCACGCACGTTTCCAATACCAGCGTGTCCGCGGCGAGCCTGCCTTACAGTGTGCTGGTGCACAGCTACTCCAATCTGAAAATGGATACACGCGTCAGTCAGAGTGGCTATGAACCGGGTGCAAAATTGACGCTGAGTGTGGCGCTGACGCAATATGGCATTGCGTTGACGACCAAAAACCATGTCAGTGCAACCGTGTTGCTGCCCAACAAGCAGATTAAAACTCTGCATCTGGCTGCTGTCGGTGAAGGCATCTATGAAACCAGCCTGACCGCCGAGATGCCGGGCGCTTATCAAATCCGCTTCCGCGCCGAAGGCTATACGCTGAAAGGCCGTCCATTTACCCGTGAGAAAGTACACAGCGCCTTTGTCTACCGGGGCGGCGACAAACTGCCCCCAACGAGTGGCGAGGGTGCTTCGGATGACAGGGAGCGATTCTGCAATCTGCTGAAATGCCTGCTGGACGATAAAAATCTGTCACGCGAGTTTAAAGACAGACTGCGCAGGCAGGGTATCGATATTGACGGCATCGCAAGATGCCTGCAAGGGTATTGCAGTGATAAACCGTCCCGGTTGACTGCGGCAAGCGCGCTGGAACAACTGAAAATCCACTACAGTGAATTGATCAAGGCGTATCAATCGCTGGAGTGATACGTGAGTCAAGCGTTAAATAGCATGATGCGGCAACGCAATGTTGCCGCATCATGCAATGCCGGCCGCCATACTTACCCGCGCGAAACAGCGATAAAATACCGCATGCTTAATAGCAACCGGTATTGACAAACTGAACTTCCCAGTTCATTGAATTTCCGCGTTGATTCATGACCACATTGTATTCACTGCCGTTGACTTCAACGCACGGTATCACCAGCTCGCCGGATCCCAGATTGGCATGCGCCCGGAATGGCGTAAACGGACCCGTCGGCATGCACGCGCTGATGTCGTATTTGACATAGCCTGTTGCTGCTGCGCCGTTTTCAAAATTTGACGTGGCAACATAGGCATGAGTGCCGATTACTTTGACATCCGTTGCGCCGGGAAGCGGAATTTGTATCGCTGCTGAAGCGCCTGGAATAAAAGTCCCCGTAGCTGCATTAAACGAGCAGGATAACGCCGGGTTGGGCGAGTCCGGAAAAACGGATAAGAGGTCATCAGCCGCAAGCAAAACCGCATTTCCTTTTAAAACCACCATGCGGTCGGCGTGGCTCGACATGGATAAGGTTACGCCCAGTACAGTAATACCCACTGTCATAAAAAGTCTGTTCATGTTTTTCTTCCTCCTAATGATTGTCATGCAATTCGCGCATGATGCAGTGGATTATTTCACAGTTTTCCTGTGATTCAAATTGTCAAAGCGCCTATTCAGTTCAAATCAAATCCTGGCGGACATATATGCGGCATGCGGTTAGGGATGTAGGAGAACACTCCTGTAAATAGCGTATGCAAATATGGGTATCGAGAAAATATTTCATGCCAGCGGATTCCCGATGCCGGTTGGCAGGCTGGCAATTACAACCCGGACTGGGATATTTCTTTCAAGGAAGGCTCGGCCAAGCATATCTATTTCGTTGCCGGGACCAAAAGCTCGTTGTCCAGCATGGAATTACATGGGATTGAACAGAACAGAATTGAATGCACCTGCAAGTTTCTTGAAATTAACCGCAGGATTGATCCGGAATATGTGATGTATGATGTGGTGACGAGCTACGGGAAGTTGATGGAAATTGCCGGATTGGGGCGTAAAAGTATTACCATTCGATCTTGATGGAAATCTGCAAGGAATGAAAACGCATGGGACAACATTACTTGAACAGCTTGTTCACCCCGCGCGCGGTTGCTGTGTTCGGCGCGAGCAAATTACCCGATTCCGTCGGCACGCGACTGTTCCGGAATATTATTGACGCCGATTTCACCGGGCCGGTTTATCCGGTCAATCCCAAATACAAAATGTTGTATCGCAGGCCATGCCACGCGTCTATCCATGCGATCGGCAAGCCGGTCGATCTGGCGGTGATTGCCACGCCCGCGCCGACCGTTGCGGAGATCATTCATGAATGCGGCGAACATGGTGTGCGCGCGGCGATTATTCTTTCCGCGGGTTTTGAGGATACGCAGGGCGACGCGGCGGCTTACCGCAAGGCTGTTTTGTCGGAGGCGCGCCGCTACGGCATTCGCATTCTGGGGCCGAATTGTCTCGGTTTGATTCATCCCGCCATTAAACTGAATGCGACGTTCAGTAAAAATAACGCATTGAGCGGCAATCTTGCGCTGATATCGCAATCCGGCGCATTGTGCACCGCCATTCTGGATTGGGCTACAGCGCGCAATATCGGTTTTTCTGCCGTGGTGTCGCTTGGCAATGCAGCTGACATTGATTTTGGCGATGTGCTGGACTATCTCGCGCTGGATACCAATACCCGCAGCATCCTGCTTTATATCGAAGGCATACGCGATGCGCGCACGTTTATGAGCGGTCTGCGTATCGCCGCGCGCATGAAGCCGGTGATTGTGCTCAAGGTTGGCCGTCATCATGAAAGCGCGCATGCCGCGCTCTCACATACCGGGGCGATGGTCGGCGCTGACGATGTCTTCGACGCCGCGCTGCGCCGCGCCGGCGTTGTGCGTGTGATGACGATTGAGCAATTGTTTTCCGCCGCCCAGCTGCTCGCTACAACGCAGCGCGTGCACGGCAATCGTCTGGCCATCGTCACGAATGGCGGCGGTCCGGGGATCATGGCCGCCGATCGTGCGATTGATCTGGGCGTCAGTCTCGTTGAGCTTTCCGAATCCTGTATCCGGCAACTGGATGCAGTCCTGCCATCCTATTGGTCGCGCAGTAATCCGGTCGATATTCTGGGCGATGCCACGCATGCGCGCTATCATGCCGCGGTTGATGCCTGCCTTAAGGATTCGCAAGTGGATGGCGTGCTGGTGATACTGACGCCGCAGGCGATGACAGAACCGCTCAAGGCGGCGCAGGCGGTCATCGATGCCGCCGCCGGTGCACATAAGCCCGTGCTGGCCTGCTGGATGGGAGAATCGCAGGTCAGTGCGGCGCGGAAGCTGTTCACGAAGCATGCGATGCCTGTTTTTCCCAATCCGGATGTCGCCGTTGAGGCATTCGCCTATCTCAGCAATTATCACCGGAATCAGCAATTGCTGATGCAGGTTCCAGCGCCGCTGGCGCCGAGCAGCAGACCGGGTATCAGCGGCGCGCAAATGATTATCGATGGCGTCCTGGCGGAACGCCGTACGCGGTTGAACGCGCTGGAAGCCCGGGCGTTATTGACGGCCTTTGGTATTCCCGTTATGCCTGCGATGGCGGCGCGATCCACCAGCGAGGCACTGGTTGCCGCAGAATCGCTTGGTTTTCCGGTGGCGATGAAAATCAATTCCCCGGACATCAATCACAAATCCGATGTTAACGGCGTCAGGTTGAATATTGCCGATGCCCAGACCGTACGCAGCGCTTACAATGAATTGACCAATGCCGTGCGCGATCAGCGCCCCGATGCCCGGCTGGATGGCGTTACGATAGAACGGATGTATGGCAATCCGCATGGCAGAGAGCTTCTTGCAGGTGTGGTTCGCGACCCTGTTTTCGGTCCGGTGATCAGTTTCGGCGCAGGCGGCACCGCGGTCGAAATCATCCGGGATCATGCCGTGGCGATTCCGCCGCTCAACGATTTCATTATTTCCGACTTGATTTGCCAGACCCGTGTATCAAAACTGCTGGATGCGTTCCGCAATCTGCCCGCTGTCTCCATTCCCGCCATTCATCAGGTTTTGCGCCGTCTGTCGGAAATGGTCTGTGAACTGCCGCGGATTCAGGAACTGGATATCAATCCGCTGTTTGCGGATGAACATGGCGTAGCGGCAGTGGATGTGCGTATCATTGTCGATGACCGGTTGTCAATACTGAAACCTTATGCGCATATGGCCATTCATCCCTATCCTGTGCATTTACAGAAGCACTGGCAGCTGGCCGATGGCACTGATATCACCGTGCGTCCCATCCGCCCGGAAGACGCCGGGATAGAGCAGGCCTTTGTGCACAATCTTTCGCCGCAATCGAAATATTTCCGTTTCATGCAATCGCTTTACGATCTGACGCCGCAGATGCTGATCCGGTTCACGCAGATCGACTATGACCGTGAACTCGCACTCATTGCGGTGATCACTGAAAACCGGCAGGAAGTGGAAATCGGCGTGGCGCGTTACGGAATGAATCCCGACGGGGAAAGCTGCGAGTTCGCGATCGTTATTTCCGATCAATGGCAGCAAAAAGGCATCGGCGTTCAGCTGATGACTTGCTTGATGGAGGCGGCGAAAGCGAAAGGTTTCAAAACGATGCAGGGCGAGGTGCTGGTAACCAACATCGCCATGCTGAAACTGACCGGAAATCTTGGATTCATTCCGCATAGGCGTAAAGACGATCCGTCTGTCATTGTCGTCGTCAAAACGCTTTAGCAGGTTGTTGAGAAATTATCTGCGTTGCCGCTGCGGCGTTAAAGAAACAGACCCAAAATGCTCATATCACACATAAACTCCGCCTTTTATTCGGCGCAAGCGCCTCGCCCTACGGGTCAGCCTCACAGCTATTCGCTGCGCTCTGCTTGCGTCACCTGTTTTTGCCTTGTATCGGCTGCCTCGATCACATTTTTCAACAACCTGTTAGTCTGTCGTTAATCTCAGATGATCTCTGCTTTTTCGATGATGACATCTTCCAGCGGCACATTCTGATGCCCGCTGCGATCGCCTGTTTTAATTTTTTTGATTTTGTCGACAACGTTCTGGCCGTCCACTACTTTGCCGAAAACGCAATAGCCAAATCCCTGCGGAGTTGATTCCCTGTAGTTGAGGAAACCATTGCTTGCGACATTGATAAAGAATTGCGATGTGGCCGAGTGGACATCAGCGGTTCTTGCCATGGCAATCGTGTAAATGTCATTTTTCAGTCCATTAGCTGCTTCGTTGGCGATGGGGGCAGCGGTTTTCTTTTGTTGCATACCCGGCTCAAATCCGCCGCCCTGAATCATGAAATCATCGATGACGCGATGGAAAATGGTATTGTCATAAAATCCGCTTTCGACATAAGAAAGAAAGTTTTTTACGGTTTCCGGTGCTTTTTCGCTGTTGAGTTCAAGGATAATGTCGCCAAAATTGGTCGTGAGTTTAATCATTGTCTAGCCTGTCTGATGGATTAGTGTTCTGTATTTTTAGATGGCAGGACGGATACGTCTTCTATGATAATCATTGTTTTAGGCACATCGCCCGGAAACGGTCCGCCCGATCCGGTAGGCGTTTTGCCGATCTGATGGACGATATCCATACCGTCGGTTACCTTGCCAAAAACGGTATAACCGTAGCCGCTTGGATTGGGCGCGGTGAAGTTGAGAAATGCGTTGTTGGCGACATTGATGAAAAACTGCGCCGTGGCGGAATGCGGGTCGGACGTGCGCGCCATTGCGATTGTTCCGGTCTCGTTTTTCAGGCCGTTATTGGCTTCGTTTTCAACCGGCGCGTGTGTAGACTTTTGTTTGAATGCAGTGTCAAATCCTCCGCCTTGCACCATGAAGTTGGCGATTACGCGATGAAAAATCGTATTTTTATAAAATCCGTCTTCGATGTAGCGCAAAAAATTTTCAACGGTCCTGGGCGCTTTTTCGGGATACAGCTCAATGGTGATGTCGCCCAGATTGGTTTTCATTAGAATTCGGGGGTTTTCGGCATGGCTCGACGCGCTGCCCAGCAGGAATAAAGCTAATAAAAATGACTGCATTAAACGCATTGGATTTCCTCTTGATTGTTTATTGATTATCGGACTCGCTGGTGACTGCTAAAAACTGTCAAGCCGGGGGAATTAAACGAGAGCTGCTATGTTATACTCCTCGGGCTTTTTTCTGGTTAAACATTTACATATCGTACTGTAAAATCCGGTTTTTTTATAATTTATCGTTGCGTCTTCTCTTTGCGGAAAAGTGCTGATGCCGAATTTCGATAAGTATTGTGAAATCAGGATTCTATCAAGAAGATCAATCATTCGACAATCTTAAGATTCTTTGCATGCTGAAAATTTATAATACGCTGATTCGTGACAAGCAGGTTTTTGTACCCATTACGTCCGGAAAAGTAAAGATGTATGTCTGCGGCATGACCGTTTACGATTTCTGCCATCTTGGTCATGCGCGAGTTCTGGTGGTGTTCGATATGGTGCTGCGCTGGCTGAGAGCCGGTGGATACGAGGTCACTTATGTGCGCAATGTTACCGATATTGACGATAAAATCATTAAACGCGCAGCGGAGAATAACGAAGGTATTGATGTGCTGACCAATCGTTTCATCGCGGCGATGGATGAAGACGCGGCGGTGCTTGGTGTCATTCGTCCTACCTTTGAGCCCCGGGCAACGCAGCATGTCGGCAGCATGATTGCGATGATCAGTACTTTAATCAACAAGTCGCTGGCTTATCAGGCCGATAATGGCGATGTTTATTATGCGGTGCGGCATTTTCCAGGTTATGGAAAATTGTCGGGAAAGTCGCTGGAAGATTTGCGCGCCGGGGAGCGTGTGGACGTTGATGCCAGCAAGAAAGATCCGCTTGATTTTGTGCTGTGGAAATCGGCAAAACCAGGCGAGCCTTACTGGGAATCGCCTTGGGGTAATGGCCGTCCCGGCTGGCATATCGAATGTTCGGCCATGAGTGAACAATTTCTGGGAGAGCATTTTGATATTCATGGCGGCGGACAGGATTTGCAATTTCCGCACCATGAGAATGAAATCGCGCAGAGCGAGGGCGCGCATGATCATCCTTTCGTTAATTACTGGATGCATAATGGCTTTGTGCGTGTTGACAGCGAGAAAATGTCCAAATCCGTGGGTAATTTTTTTACCGTGCGAGAAGTACTCAGAAATTATCAGGCGGAGGTAGTGCGCTTTTTTATTTTGCGTGCGCATTATCGCAGTCCGCTGAATTATTCCGATCAGCATCTGAAAGATGCCAAGCAGGCGTTGGATCGTTTGTATATTGCATTGAAGGATGTTTCGCCAGCACCGGAAGAAGCAGAAATCGACTGGGACGATGCGCATGCGCAAGCTTTCATGTCCGCGATGAATGATGATTTCAATACGCCGGAAGCCATTGCAGTACTGTTTGATCTTGCCAATCAGGCCAACAAGGCTCAATCGATAGAGCATGCGGCGCTATTGAAAGCACTGGGTGGCATACTGGGATTGCTGCAGCAGACACCACAGGATTATCTGCAGAATGCTGTTTCTGCTCAATCGGCGGAACAGCTCACTGCCGGAGAAATAGAGTGTATGATTCAGGCGCGCTTAACGGCGCGTAAAGCAAGGTTATATACGGATGCCGATGCGATACGCCAGAAATTGCTGGACGCGGGAGTTGTGCTCGAAGACGGCCCGCAGGGTACGACCTGGCGGCGTCAGTAATCCGTTATATCCGCCAGATATATAAAGTTGATCCGGAAAAATCGTTTAATCGTATGATTTTCTCGGGAGCGATACCTGGAACTGCGAAGGTATTGCTGATGAACAGACTACCGGGTTGCATTTCACGACACACTTTTTCCCAGAGCGTCGGCATGGGAACAGGTGAAAGATACGCGTAAACGACATCATAATGTGCGAGATTCTGTTTCCACAAATCACCCCATTGAACATTGCAGTTTGTCTTGTTAAGCAGTGTTCTGATCCTGCTGATTAGAAAAGGAATCGGCGCAGCTTCTATGCCATAAAAATAACCGTTCTCGCGCAGCGTATTCAATGTGTTGAGCAAGCCGCCACAGCCGCAACCGAGATCAATAAACGTAAAGTTTTTTTTTCGTGGCAACAATGACGCCAGCGCTGTAGTGACTTCGGAACTGGAAAGATACAAAGGTACTTGCGTTTTGAAGGTCTTGCCATAAACTAGGAACAGCAGTAAAAAACACACGCCAAACCACACCGGAGATATTTCCAGTGTCGATGCGACGACGATGGCTGGTAAAAAGATCAGCTGTATCGGGATCCACCAGTAGGCCATTTTCGCGTACTGGCTGATCGTTGCCGCTGCGATGCCTTGGAGCAATATCCAGACCGGGATTGTCTGTGATGGAAATAATACAACCAGCGGCGCCATGCATAGACACGCCAGAAACTGAATCATCAACGCTTTCATTATGGGTATGCGGATAATGGTGTTCATGGGCATGGGGGTATATGTCATATGCGTTTGTTTATTCCGCTGAGCGCGGGATTCGGGGCAGGTTAATCAGGTCTTTGCTGATACCGATCGGGTTATCGATTTTTACTTCGTCGTTTTCCCGGGTAATCGCGTTCTCAGCTTTCTCGTTCATTACAATAATACTGATGCGGCGATTAACCGGGTTAAAGGGATTGTCACGATCGAATAAAACAGCGGATGACAATCCGACTACACGCAATACTTTATTGGTATCCATGCCACCGGCTATGAGTTCCCGGCGCGAAGCGTTGGCGCGATCAGCTGACAGTTCCCAGTTGCTGTAACCTGCATCTCCGGAAGGGAAAGGCGTTGCATCCGTGTGTCCGGAGAGGCTGACTTTATTTGGGACATCATTAAGCATTTTGCCTATTTCGTACAGTATTGTTCTGGTATAGGGCTGCAATTCAGCGCGTCCGCTGGCAAACATCGGACGGTTTCGTTCGTCGACAATTTGAATGCGCAATCCCTCTGTGGTGATATCCAGCAATAATTGATTTTTGAATTTTTCCAGAAAAGGATTTGCTTCAATTGCCTGCTCAATTTTGTTTTTCAGAAGATTAAGCCGTATCAGCTCAATGCGCTCCCGCTCGGCTTTTGCCGCCTCAAGGTCGATAAACGCTTTATCAGCGGAAGTTTCTCCCTTTCTTACCTGACCAGTGCTTTTAGTCATGTCGGTGCCGCCGCCTTTTATTATGCTTGAAGTATCGCCTACATTCTCACCGCCGAAGAAAGCCACTTTCAGTGGTGTCCTGAAGTATTCGGAAATACCTTCGAGATCACCTTGTGAGGCTGAGCCAAGCAGCCACATTAACAAAAAGAAAGCCATCATCGCCGTTACAAAATCGGCGTAAGCGATTTTCCAGGCGCCGCTGTGATGACGGCCAGCTACTTTTTTGATGCGCTTAATGACAATAGGGCGTTGTGTGAGGTCATCGGACATACAGAGTTACCTCGCGATATCGTGTTGTCTTATGTCCGGCAATCTGGATCAAACTACTCCGCCTTGTTGTTCTTGACATGTTGTTCCAGTTCAAGGAATGACGGTCTTTCGGTGCTGAACAATACTTTCCGGCCAAACTCGACTGCAAGTACCGGGGAATAGCCGTTCAGATTGGCCAGTAAGGTGATTTTGATGCATTCCAGCAATTTACTGGACTCATGCAGCTGATGTTCAAGTTTTCCGGCTAAGGGACTTACAAAACCATAAGCCAGCAGAATTCCCAGGAAAGTGCCAACAAGAGCAGCAGCAATCAGAACGCCGAGTTCCGCCGGTGGTAAATGAACTGATTCCATGGTATGAACAACACCCATGACAGCGGCGATAATGCCGAAAGCAGGCAAGCCATCGCCGAGTTTTGCGATGCAGTGAATGGGGACTTCGCCTTCCTGGTGATGCGTTTCCAGTTCGCTGTCCATTAGATTTTCAATTTCCAGTGCATTCAGATTTCCGCCCACCATCAACCGCAAATAGTCGGTTATAAATTCTGTGACATGATGATCAGCAAGAATGGTTGGATATTTGGTAAAAATAGGGCTGTTTTGTGGATCATCCACATCAGTTTCTATGGACATAAGACCTTCTTTACGGATTTTTCCAAGAATTTCATAGAGTAATGTCATCAGCTCCATATAAACCGTCTTGGTGTATTTTGTGCCTTTAAAAACACCTGGAAGACCCTTCAAGGTTGCTTTGAGCGCCTTGCTGGAATTCCCGACAACAAAAGCGCCGACGGCCCCGCCGCCGATCATCAGGATCTCAACCGGCTGCCATAAAGATGCCAGATGACCGCCTGCAAGCGCGAAACCGCCAAATACAGAAAGGATAATAATGAGATAGCCAACAATTACCAACATTGTAGAAAACCTTTGCGCGTAAGTTAAAAATTGTTATCAGGTTTAATTTTTTACGCAAAAATTATCACATGTGATCGGAATCGAAGAGCTAAGAAAGCAAGAATTTAGCCCGTATTTCTATAAGATTATGATTTATAAGGTGCTGTTTGTCCGCTCATTTCGAGAAGCGATGCAATCAGAGAGGGTTTGATTGGCTGTTTGATATTCGGTTCGAAAAGGCTGCCAGGGGGATGATACGGCTATGGGATTTCTATGATTGTAAGTACGAGTTGATGCAACAGTTTTCTGCCTGAGCAAAGGGATGAATAAAGAAATGGAAGCTCCCCGCATGTGCCGTTAGACCGGTATCTTGAACCACAGGGTTCAAGGTGGCTGTCTCCCGGATTCATCAGGCGCATCCTTAAGAAAGGCGCGCACAACTGTTTCACTTTAGTCAACAACCTGTTTTGATAATTGGTTCAAAGAATTTCAGTCTTGAACGTACACCGCAGGGAGCAATTGTAAACGTCTATAACTATAAACTATAATAAATCAATGAAATATTGTTTTATTTTTTATTTAATGCCGCAATTATTTTTTTTCTTATATCCGTGATTCTACGCTTAATGTCGTCAATGTCAAAACCGTTTGATCGGCGTAAAACGAGCAATTCGTGCGTGACTCCAAGTGCGGCGGCGATAATCACACGCTCAGAGTCAATGATTTTGCCCTCGCTTCTAATTTCCTGAATTTTACTATTTAGAAACTCAACAGCCTTCAGAATTTCTTCGCGTTCTTCATCAGGGCAGCTGATACTGAACTCTCTACCCATGATATCGATGATTAAGACATTTTCATTGTTCATGATCAGGTAAATGTTTTAAAAGATTTTCTAAACGACTGGAGGTGAGATGTATTTTTTCAATCAATTTTTCATTGTATGTGCTTGCCTGAGCAAGCTGCTGACGTAATCGGGTGTTCTCATTACAGATCTCCTGATATTGGGTTATCAGCCGGCTGACTTCTTCTTCCAGCATTTTGAGATCTGAATTCATGGATGTCCGGCGATGAATGAAGAATCTTGGAATTGTGGCGCGGTATTGATTGGATTCAGGGGGGGTGCAGTTCTCCTATAATTTATTGTGCGTGCCATCGCAGAAAGGCGGGTTTCCTGTCTTTTTACAGGTGCAAAGCCAGGCGGTTCTGTTGGTGTCGACAGAAAAAGGCCGGGGCGTGAATTCCGTACCTTTATGCGAGCCATCGCAGAAGGGCTGGGACTGACTCCGTCCACAGGTGCACCAGTAATATTGCTTAGCAGTTTCTAATTGAACCTCTATCGGTGAGAATTTTTTATCGGTACTCGAATTCATAATTATTCCTCCGGTTTGGTTTCTGTAAGCATAAAAGTGGATTAATTGAATAATCTCAAGGCATTCGGACTGCCTGGAATAATGTTATGCTTTTTCATCCGTGTCTGGATGTTGATCAGTTGTTGTTTACTCCTTGCCAATCCATTCTCACTGAGTGGTACGCGATTATCATCAACCATTATTCCGCCCAGCGTATTAGAAAAGACTTTGGCAAAATGCGTCATTTGATCAAAAACTTTTTCGCCGTTTGCAACTCTTGGTACATCCAGTAAAAACGTTATGCCATGTGTGGTTATGGTTTTCATGTTATCAGGAGCAAAAGGCTCTGATTCATAATTGGCCAGTGTGAAAAGTATGTGATTGTCGTCATTGCGGTATTTGAAAATGCCATCCGTATCAAGTTTGAAACCCGATGCTTCGGCCAATCCTCTGATTTTTGTACCGACAAAGGCGCCTTCATCCTTGCTGATGATGTTAACACCGATCATGACGTCGACATCAGCACAGAATTTGTCGAGTTTGACGGCCTGCTCATGAGATGGCACGATATCCGGACATTCGGTTTTTGCATTGATCTGTCTGGCAAAATCCTGGACTGTGTCACGGAAAATAGATAAATCGATCTCTCTGATCGGGCCTGTTCGGTCAGCAAGCAGCAAACAACCACGCAAATGAATAAAGCCTGAGTGATCAGCTGATTTTATGTTGATATCTTCCCATGGGCCGTGCGCACTTTTTTGCCCGAACCAGCTTAACGGTTTATTGAAATCAAATTTTCGATGCAGCAATCCATCGAGCTCGTTTGCAGGTATGGTTGTGTTGGCGTAGACATTGACAATATAGTTCGAATGACTGTCAAAGCCATCAATAAGAGCGGGAGCTTCATTGCCTGCGGATGTTTTATCGTCATCAGGATCGGGATACTCATCCTGATCCGGTTTTTTCCGAGTTCCATTGAGGTTCTCGGAAAACTCAAGCCCCGTTTTTTTGTTTAAATCATATTGAGGCGGCTTTCCGGTATAAAAATTTTTATCCAGCAATGGTTCGATTCTTTCATGGATTTTATCGCGGCTTCCTTCTCTAACATTTGAACTGCCTGTTTTTTCTAACAATACGTCCTTATGTTTTTGATCCAGAGTAGATTCTATTTTTCGGCGATAGCGTAAGTGTTGCATCCGATTAAAGACAACGACACCCATAATGATGATGATGCCAACGATGATTAAACTCACTTGCAAGTCACTCATGTTCAATATATCCATGCTATTGTCCTATTGCCTAACCCTAACTTTCTCGCAGTTTTCATATCCAAGTTATGATGGTACAACATCTTTTGTTTTTTCAGAATCGATCGCACCGCCAATATTTACTGCGACGACTCGAGAAACACCTTGTTCCTGCATCGTGATGCCAATTAATTGCTGCGCAATTTCCATTGTAATTTTATTATGACTGATAAACAAAAACTGTGTTTGTTTGGATAAATTTTTTACTAACTCGCAAAACCGTGCAGTATTGTTATCGTCGAGCGGCGCGTCAACTTCATCCAGCAGGCAGAATGGCGCCGGATTCAAGCGGAATAACGAAAAAATTAAAGCCAATGCAGTCAGTGCTTTTTCGCCGCCCGATAACAAATGAAGTGAATTGTTCTTTTTTCCGGGCGGCTGAGCCGTCAGCATAACGCCGGCATCAAGAATCTTATCATCACTGAGAACAAGCTCGGCTTTTCCGCCGGAAAAAATGACCGGGAAAAGTTCTTGTAAGTTAGTATTGACAGTGTCGAAAGTTTTTTTCAGCAACTTTTTTGTTTCCTGATCAATCTGTGCAATCGCAGTTTGCAAAATTGCAATAGCTTCGCGTAGATCCTGCACTTGAGTGTCCAGCGTGTTTTTCCGCAAGCGGACGGCTTCCAGTTCTTCGAGTGCAGCAAGGTTTACTGCGCCCAACTCAGAAATGGATTGCTGCAATCGTTTGATGTCAGCCTGTAAAGCAGTATTCGTTCTGGTGCCGAGAAATGGTAACAGACTGTCTTCATCGGCTAGCGCCTCGCGCAGTTGTTCATTAAACCGTTCTTCGGATAAACCGGAAGCCTGCTTTTTAAGATGCAGCTGCGTGATCGATTCACGCAGTTTTGCCTGCTGTTGTTCCATTGACAGGGATGACTTCTCAATTTCCTGAAGGTGCAGTCTTGTCTGGTTGAGTCTGCTGCGTTGTTCGTCAACAAATTGCTCCAGTTGATGGCACTGTTGGGCGCAGGTTTCCAGTTGAATATTAAGCTGTGAATCGTCCTGATTTTCAGTTTCGGCAATTAAAGCTGATTGCATTTGCAGCAGCCTTTTCTTATCATCTTCGATTGATTGTAGTGCAGCCTCTAAGTCATTGATTTTGTTTTGACAGATTTTCTCATGAAAGGCGGCTTCCTGAGCGGCTTTTAATGCTTCCTGTATAATCAGACGCTGATCGCTGAGTGCATTTGCAGTGGCTTCCATTTCAATTTTTGCGCTATCGAGCTGTATTCCGATCTTTTCCAGCCGCGCGCGAAGCGCCGAGACTTCGTGCTCGGTATGCTTTTTTTGCTGGATTTCCTTGTCGCACTGTAAGCGTAATTCATTTAATTCGGCCGTTATCTGGGCTTTGCGCCGCTCAATTTGTATATTGATTTGCGTATGTTTTGTCTGTTCGATTTGCAGCGTATGCCGTTGTTGCGTGAGTTTCTGCTGGTCTCTGTGAAGTAATTGAATGGATTGTCGCAGTTTTTCATGTTGCGCAGTGTTTTCCGCCAGAGAAGTTTGATGTGCAGTCAATTTTTTCTCATTAACCGTGATTTCGGACTGAATGTGGTTCAGTTCATGCTGTCTCGACAGAACGCCATGGAGATACGAGTCAGGCGAGTGAAAAAAAATACTGTGCCGGTTGATAATGTGTCCTGCGCGAGTAACGAATTGCTCATCAGACATCAGTAGATGCCGTTGCTGTAAGCCGATGTTCAGGTCGTCGATGACATAGGTATTGTCAAGCCAGTATTGTAGCAGTGCAGACAAATGCGCGTCACTGCAGGTCAGAAAAGTGCTCAGTGTTTTCCAGTCGATGCGGGAGCGCTCAGCCTGGATTGTGGATTCATACGTCATGCTGTGCGCAGTGTTGTGTTGATCTTTGGCTTGTAGCATTAGTTCATAAATGGCTAATTTGCCGGGCGGTAAGTCATCCTGCCAGTCCAGAATAGTTTCCAGTTTTGAAAAAGCAAGACTGTTCAGACGCTCTTGCAGAATCGATTCGAGCGCATTTTCCCATTCCTTTTCAATCTGGATGTGATGCCATAATCGTTTTTCTGAATCCAGGCCATGTTTCTGCAGCCATTGTTTCAGCGCCTCGTTATTTTCAATTTTTTGCTGAAGGTTGTGCAACGCGTTATATCGCGCGTGTAAGTTCGAGATCGTTTTCTGTATTTCGCGCACTTGGACTGCAGCAGTTTCCTTTTTCTGGCTTGCTTCAATAAATGCGGATTCGGATGCGGTTAAGTTTTTTTCTGCTTCATGTAACTGATTTTCGGTTTGTGTGATCTGTGTTTTAAGCTCAGTAAGCTGGTCATGACCCATGCCGGACATCGCGCCGTATTCCTGTTCCAGGCGATTTATGCGTGACTCGAGCTGCTGCAGCGTCTTGTCGCCATGTTGAATATGTGTCAGCGCCAGATTTATCGATTGTTCTGTTTTGGTGAAATTGTATTGCAGGTTTTCGTATGTTTTTTGCTGTTGATCATAAATGATTTCAAGCTCGGGTAATTTTTCAGTCTCAATGCGATGTTTTTGTATGCCGACTTGATGTTCGGTCAGCGCTTTTCTTTTTTCTGCCTGCCAGTGTTTTAAATGGCTGGTGGTTGATTCGCGTTGATGCAGATTCTCAGTCAATTGCCTGTCAATATCGGCGCGTTGTTGCGCCAGTCGGTTTTTATTTTTCTGGAATTGAATGATTTCCTGTTCTATGCGCACTTTTTCTGCATTTTCCCGGTACAGTCGCCCTTGTGTTTCATGGAGCTGCTCATTCAAATCGTTTTCTTGGTTACGTAAATTTTCGCGCGTTGATCGGTTTTGCTGTAGTTGCTTGGTGTCGGCGGTTAATCGCTGTTCAATCTGGCTGATTTCCGTTTCTGCAGCAAGCCGTTGTTGCGTTGATTCATTGCGCTGTTGTAGCCATAGTATTTGTTGTGTGTTTTGCAGCTGCTTATGCAGAGTATTGTATTTTTTTGCAGTATTGGCCTGGATTTCAAGGTGTTCGATTTGTTTTCTAAATTCGTTTGCAATATCTTCAATACGAATCAGATTGTTGTGCGTATCGCTCAGCCTTAATTCGGTTTCATGCCTCCTCTCCCGGTATTTTGAAATTCCTGCGGCTTCTTCGAGGAACATTTTCATTTCCTGCGGTTTGGCTTCAATAATGCGGGATATCATACCCTGTTCGATGATAGCGTAGCCGCGCCCGCCAACACCGGTACCTAAAAAAAGATCGGCTATATCGCGCCGCCTGACATGTATATTATTGATATAGTAGTTCGAGTTGCCTTCGCGCTGGATAATGCGCTTGATAGCGATTTCCGCATAGCTTGACCATTGGCCACTTGCTGAATTTTGATTATTGTCAAAAATCAATTCAACACTTGCGCGTCCTGCTGGATTTCGATTTGCCGAACCGGCAAAAATAACATCCTGAATGGAGTCTCCACGCAACGCGGATGCCTTGGATTCGCCAAGCACCCAGCGTACCGCATCGATAACATTGGATTTACCACACCCATTTGGACCAACAATGCCGACCAGATCGCTGGTGATCGGAATGGCAGTGGATTCAACAAAAGACTTAAAGCCGGAGAGTTTAATTTTGGCCAGACGCAATTTATGAATACGGGATACAGTTATAATGTGAGATTCAAATTAGTTGTGTTACAAACTGCTTTGCAATCGTTATTATTGTAACTGAATTAGTCATTAAGAGAATGCCGTATGTCAACTCAGCCCAGCAAGGAACTTGAAACATTCCCTAATCTTTTTGTTAAGAGGGATTATCAGATCCATATGGAAATTCCGGAATTTACATGTGTGTGCCCTAAAACAGGTCAGCCGGATTTTGCCAATCTGATACTGGATTATATTCCTGATAAAAAATGTGTCGAGCTGAAAAGCTTGAAACTCTATATCTGGTCATACCGTGAGCAGGCTGCTTTTCATGAAGCTGTAACCAACCAGATTCTGGAAGATCTCGTAGCGGCGATGAAACCGCGCTATATTCGGTTGACGGCACGGTTTTTTGTGCGAGGCGGTATTTTTACGAATGTAATCGTAGAGCATCGCAAACCAGGCTGGAAGCCGAAGTCGCTGGTTTTATTGCATCAATATGATGAACAATCAAATTTCAGAAAATAGTGAAATGGCGAAAATGAGCGTGGGATTATTAGATTTACATTTCACCATGGCGCATTGCGTGCAGCCTTGTTGTATTATGATGAATGTTTCGATAACGCGTAAACTGAAAGCACTTGGCAAGTGAACTTATTCATCTTTTCTATTGTCTTCTTGGTTTGAATCATATCGGTTTTCGTGATCGCTCTGAATAGGTATACTTGATCTGTCAGGCTTAAAATAAAGCTGGAAGAGCAATATTTTCATCATTTAGAATATTCAGGGATCAGATGATATGAGTGATCGTGAAATCGATCAACAGTTGGTGGAGCGTGTGCAGAATGGCGACAAACATGCATTTGATCTGCTAGTTGCAAAGTATCAGCGTAAGCTGACACGTTTGTTGTCGCAATTTGTACGTGATCCGGCTGAAGTTGAGGATGTCACGCAGGAAGCCTTCATCAAGGCCTATAGAGCGTTGCCTGCATTTCGTGGAGACAGTGCTTTCTATACCTGGCTTTATCGCATAGGTATTAATACTGCAAAGAATTATCTGGTTTCGCAAGGCCGAAAAGCGGCTACATTGCAAGGTATTGATACGGAGGATGCGGAAAATTTTGAAGAAAGCGGTCTACGTGAGATGGATACGCCTGAGAGTGAATTGATGAGTAAGCAGATAGCTCAAACAGTGAATCAGACTTTGGAACAATTACCCGAGGAGTTGCGTACAGCGATCATTTTGAGAGAGATCGAGGGGCTAAGTTATGATGAAATAGCAAAGATTATGGAATGCCCCATAGGTACTGTACGTTCACGAATTTTTCGAGCGCGGGAAGCAATTTCTGAAGAATTACGCCCATTATTGGGTACCAGTAAAGACAAGAGGTGGTAGAGTGAAAGATAAAGTATCTGAATTGATGGATGGTGAGCTGAGTGATCAGGATGCGGAAAAAATTATCGCGGCCCTTAAGCAAGGAGATTTATTGAATCGTGACTGGGAAATATATCATCTCATTGGTGATACGTTGAGGCAGCCATCAAATCTGACAACGAATATTGCCAGACGAGTGAGCAGACAACTTGCCTCAGAACCAATACTTCTTGTTCCAGAAACCCTCAGAAAATCACCTAATCAAACCTCCTTGCAACTGCACCAGCAACGGATCACTGAAAAAATCAAACCCGGGAATTCAAGAACTAAGGTTTTTGCATTCGCAACAGCAGCTTCTCTTCTTGCGATGATATCGACATGGGTAGTTATGCAGAATGTTTATCAGCAATCTCATCCGGCTATTGTTGCTGAGCAGTCGCAAATGCAGATTGGAGCAGATCAATCGCATGTACCCATGAATGTCTTGCACACATCCGGCGGGAGTCAATACCCGTATGCTTCCAATGGCGATATGACCAATTATCTGTATTTTCACAATTTCCACAAAGAATTATCACCAGGATCAGCATTAATTAAGCATCCGGCCTTGTATCCCGTAACTGAATCTACGGATAGTTATGGTAGATGAAAAACCGCTTCTTTTCTGTTACGTTGCTGGTAGCGTTATTTACGATTCAGGCAGTATATGCTGAAGACCAGATCAGGAAGAAATCTGAGCACGATGGCCATGAATGGTTAAAAAAAATTTCATCTGCACCGCGTCACCATAATTTTCAAGGCACTTTTATTTATTATGCCGATGGTTATATTGAATCGTCTCGGATTATTCATAAGGTGGATGAAACGGGTGAGCATGAACGCATAGAGGTTCTCGATGGCCTGACAAGGATTGTTTATCGTACGAATGATGCGTTGAAGTGTTATTTGCCGGATAGTAAGAAAGTTTATTCAGAGGAACGATGGTTTAGAAAATTTTTCCCCGATTTATTGCCGCAGCCATCTGAAAGGATTTATGAAAATTATGCGTACGAGAAAGGTAAGTTAGAGCGCGTGGCCGGGTATGAAAGTCAGGTTGTCAAGCTTGTTCCAAGAGATAATCTGCGCTATGGCTATAAAATGTGGGTGGATGTTGATAGTGGTTTGTTACTCAGGATGGCTGTCATCGATAAAGACGCAGTAATTGAGCAGTTTGCATTTGTTACGATTGAAATTGGTAAGGAAATTGATGACCGCTTGCTGAATACTGATTCGATGAGTATTTCAGATGACTGGAAAACGATAAAACTCTCCACTTTTGCTTTGGGTGATGACGAGCCGGTCTGGCGTTTGGGAGAATTACCGGTTGGGTTTAAAAAAGTAACCGAGATGAAACGCAATCTGGTTGACAAGTCCGGATTGGTTGATCACATTGTTTTATCCGATGAACTGGCTTCGGTGTCGGTATTTATTGAGTCAATGGATAATGAAACGGCATCGCCGCTGCCGGGTTTTTATTCAAGCCGGGGAGCGATCAATATTTATGTCCGTGAATTGGAGAACAAAAAAATCACTGCAGTCGGTGAAGTACCATTAAATACCATTAAGCTGATCGGAGATGCCGTACTTCTGCGACCTTAGTCTTGCGCGTACGGCCGCATGTTTTCCGATAAGTCATAAACTGTATCTCGTATTCAAGAGATGTCGATCGTGATACGCTTATCATTCAATTCCAAAGACCTACTTCTCCAAGAAGAAAATTGTAATATCAGTATTTTTTGAGAGTAAAGCAACAAACTAAGGTATGAAATTATTAACTTATGCTATTGAATGTCAATTATGATGGGTATGCGAAATAAGGAAGTGTTGCGTTATTTGGTTTTGATTACGCTGATAATGCTTTCAGCAACGGTGTCTGCGCAGATAAAAGAGTTGCCGGATTTTACAGGGTTGGTGGAGAAATATGGTGCAGCAGTTGTCAATATCAGCACAGTACAGACACAGCGCGATACAATGGCGCAGCTTTTTCCAGAATTTCAGAATATTCCGGAGGATTCTCCGTTTTATGAATTTTTCCGACGTCATATGCAGCCTTTCTCCGCACCTAGAAAATCCGAACCAAGATCTATGGGGTCCGGATTCATTATTAGCGCGGATGGCTATATTTTGACCAATGCGCATGTCGTGGAGTCGGCCGAAGAAATTACAGTGAAGTTAAACGATAAGCGTGAATTTTCCGGAGAAGTCATCGGTACGGACAAAAAGACCGATATCGCCTTGATAAAAATTGATGCTGAAAGTTTACCTCAAGTAACCACAGGCGACCCGGATGAATTAAGAGTAGGTGAGTGGGTTGTTGCAATCGGCTCTCCTTTCGGTTTTGAAAATAGCGTTACGGCGGGGATAGTGAGCGCAAAAGGACGTTCGCTGGCACAGGAAAATTATGTGCCGTTCATACAAACCGACGTGGCAATCAATCCGGGTAATTCCGGGGGGCCTTTGTTTAATATGAGTGGCGAAGTAGTCGGAATCAATTCACAAATATATAGCCGTACAGGTGGTTTTATGGGACTGTCTTTCGCTATACCGATTAATGTTGCAATTGATATTGCTAACCAGCTGAAAACCTCCGGTGCTGTGCGGCGTGGCCGAATTGGTGTCATGATTCAGGAAGTGACTAAAGAGTTGGCGGAATCGTTTGGTGTTTCTGATTTGCGTGGCGCGCTTGTTGTTTCAGTCGAAAAGGGTGGGCCCGCTGATGCAGCCGGGATCAAGCCAAGGGATATCATCACTGATTTCAATGGGCAGGAAGTGGAGACTTCATCGGATCTGCCACGTATTGTCGGTAATACGATCCCGGATTCAAGCGTCATCGTAAAAATCTGGCGTGATGGTTCGATTCATAACGTGCGCGTTAAAGTTGGTGAAATCCCATCCGAGGAACCGAATCGAGGTTCTCAACAAAAACAGAGTAAAAAAACTGAAAGCACGAATCGTCTTGGTCTTGTGCTGGGTGAGCTGAGTAATCAGATGAAAAAACAGCTTGATGTCGAGTACGGCATAGTTGTTGAAGCGGTTCAACCTGGAATTGCCAGTCAGGCAGGTATTCGCCGGGGAGACGTCATCGTTGGATTTAACAGCAAGGATATCAAGAATGTCGAACAATTCAATCAAATGCTCGACAAGGTCGATGAAGGCCGTAATATTGCTTTACTGATTAAACGCGGCGATCTGACGACGTTTGTCACCATGAAGCTGGAAAATGTTGATTGACTCAGTGAAATGAACAAGAACCGGGAAGCTGGGAAGCTGGTTGTGTATGGACGCAGCGAATGCCATCTATGCCAGCAAATGATAACGGATTTGCAGCAGCAGCAGACTCGGATAGTATTTGACTTTGCAGTTATTGATATTGACGTCGATCCAGTTCTGGCGACGCGCTATAATGACAAAATTCCAGTTCTAGTCACCCTGCCCGATGAGACAGAAATATGCCATCATTTCCTGAATCTTCAGGCTTTGGATGATTATCTTTCAAAAATTCGATAGAATGCAGCCTTTTGGGTCAGACAATGCTGAGCATTTTGTTGTTGCTGTTTTGATATTTATATCCACCGCACCTAAAAATCCGGTTTTTTATAATTTTTCATCCAGCCTCCCTTCGGCACAAGAACCTGCTGATGTCAACACTAAAAGTGCGATGGGTATTTAAGATCTGAATTCCAATATTCTATACATTCCTAATCATCGTTCAGTCAACCTCTAAAGCCACCCGATGCTGCATATCCGTAATTTTTCAATTATCGCGCATATAGACCACGGAAAATCGACGCTCGCAGACAGGATTATTCAGTTTTGCGGCGGATTGACCGAACGTGAAATGGAAGATCAGGTTCTGGATTCCATGGATCTGGAGCGGGAGAGAGGGATAACCATCAAGGCGCAAACAGTGGCTTTGCAGTATAAGGCTAAGGATGGCGAAACCTATCTGCTGAATCTCATTGACACTCCCGGACATGTTGATTTTTCTTATGAAGTGTCGCGTTCGCTGGCTGCATGTGAAGGCGCGCTGCTTGTGGTTGATGCCTCGCAAGGTGTTGAAGCGCAAACAGTGGCCAACTGCTATACCGCGATTGAGCAGGGTGTCGAGGTTGTTCCGGTACTCAATAAGATAGATTTACCGGCGGCCGATCCTCAAAGAGCGATTGAAAATATCGAGGATGTCATCGGAATAGATGCCCGGGATGCGCTGCATGTCAGCGCCAAAACGGGTTACGGTATTGAAGAATTGCTCGATGCTGTTGTTACACGTATTCCGGCGCCAACAGGAGATCCTGAAGCGCCACTGAAAGCGCTGATTATCGATTCATGGTTTGATAATTACGTCGGCGTCGTTATTCTGGTCAGGGTTATGGAAGGTAAACTCCGGCCCGGAGATAAAATTCTGCTGATGGCGAGCAATGTGACTCATTTATGCGAACAGGTTGGCGTGTTCATTCCCAAGTCAGTACAACGTAATGTATTGAGTGCCGGAGAAGTGGGTTATGTAATATCCGGTATAAAAGAACTTGATGCCGCCAAAGTAGGCGATACCGTGACGCTTGCGCATAAACCTGCGGAAAAGCCGCTGCAGGGTTTCAAAGAAATCAAACCCCAGGTTTTTGCCGGCTTGTATCCGGTTGAGTCAAATCAATATGATGCGCTGCGGTCGGCGCTGGAAAAGTTAAGGCTGAATGACTCTTCACTGCATTTTGAGCCGGAAACCTCACAAGCACTTGGTTTTGGCTTTCGTTGCGGGTTTCTGGGATTGCTGCATATGGATATTGTTCAGGAACGGCTTGAACGCGAATATGATATGGATCTGATAACAACCGCGCCAACGGTTGTTTATCAAATACTGTTGCGCGACGGTTCTGTGATTGAGATTGACAATCCTTCCAAAATTCCGGATTTATCAAAAATCGCGGAAATCCGGGAGCCGATTATTACGACAACCATACTGGTTCCGGAAGAATTTGTCGGTGCGGTGATAACCTTATGTGTCAGCAAGCGCGGCATACAAAAGAACATGCAGTATATGGGACGGCAAGTCATGTTGACGTATGAGATGCCGCTGAATGAAGTGGTTATGGATTTCTTTGATCGACTGAAATCAACAAGCCGGGGATATGCGTCGCTGGATTATGAGTTTCTGGAATTTCGGACATCTGATCTGGTCAAGATTGATGTTTTAATCAATGGAGACCGCGTGGATGCATTATCCTTGATTGTGCATCGAGCCAGCAGTCAGTACCGTGGACGTGAACTGGTGCAGAAAATGCGGCAGTTAATTCCGCGCCAGATGTTTGATATTGCTGTGCAAGCTGCAGTCGGAGCACATATTATAGCCAGGGAAACCGTCAAGGCATTAAGGAAAAATGTATTGGCAAAATGTTATGGTGGTGATATTACACGTAAACGCAAACTGCTGGAAAAGCAAAAAGCGGGTAAGAAAAGAATGAAACGTGTCGGTAATGTGGAAATCCCGCAGGAAGCGTTTCTGGCGATATTGCAGATTGACAATAAATAAGAAAATTTAATGTGAAAAAATATGAATCTAGATCTCTACCATAAATGTGCGGCTGATGAGTGCAGTTGCCGCGGTTGGTTTAAATAGATTCATAAAGGTGAAATTATGAATTTTCCTCTGATTTTGTTTAGTTTGTTGGTTATTACGGGTGTTATATGGGCAGTCGATTATTTTATCCTGCGGCACAAGCGCAAGGCTGATGAGGAAGAACCCTGGTGGATTGAATATCCTAAAAGTTTCTTTCCTATCATACTCATTGTTTTTTGTTTGCGTTCGTTTGTAATTGAACCTTTCAAGATTCCTTCCGGCTCGATGATTCCGACATTGATCGTCGGAGATTTTATTCTCGTGAATAAATACACTTATGGTATTCGTTTGCCGGTAATTAATAAAAAGATTATCGAGATGAACAGTCCTAAAATGGGAGATGTTCTGGTTTTTCGATACCCGGAGGATCCTTCTATCGATTATATCAAGCGTGTCGTCGGCGTTCCGGGTGATATCGTGACTTATCATAATAAGCAGCTGCTGATTAACGATGAACTTGTCAGGCTGGAATATATCGGCGATTATAAATATGTCGAATCTGGGATAGGGTATATTTATTCCGAAGAATATGCTGAATTTCTTGGAGAAATAAATCATTCTATTTTGGTGAACCAGGAAGCGGGTGGATTGCAGTATTCGAGTGTGCGCGCATTTCCTTATCGTGAAAACTGCAAGTATAGTCGTACCGGATTCACTTGTACGGTTCCTCCGGATCATTATTTTACACTGGGCGATAACAGGGATAGCAGTAGTGATAGCCGCTATTGGGGGTTCGTGCCTGAAGAAAATATTGTAGGAAAAGCATTTATGATCTGGTGGAATTTTGCAGATTTTGGTCGCATAGGTCAGAGTATACGGTAATCGTCGCAAATAATTTTTTCATGCGTGGAGAGAAAAGATGGATGTGATAATGGATGGGATTAAACCGCGCTATAAGCAACGTGGGCTGACACTGACCGGAATGTTGATTGGATCCATTATTCTGGTACTGGTCGCCGTGGTTAGTATGAAAATTGTTCCGGTTTACATAGATAACGCGACAATCAAGAAAAATCTGGTTGCGGTGGCCAGTGATAATAGCTTGCAGAATGCGAATGCAGGTCAGATCAGGCTTGCCTTTACAAAACGTGCGCAGGTCGATGGAATTAGAGTAGTATCCGCAAAAGACATTAACATATTGAGAGATAAAGAAAAACTTATTCTGAGCGTGGCTTACACGGTTGAAGTTCCATTGATATCCAATATTTCGCTCAAATTCGATTTTGATGTCACGAGCGATTGAAATAAAACCCGGTTATTATGCTGTCCGACAGGGAAAAATTGGTCAACGTGTTTTGTAGTCAGATTGGTTACGAATTTTTCCAGCCTGAGTTATTGCAGGAGGCTCTAACGCATCGCAGTTACGGCGCAAAACATAATGAACGCCTTGAATTTCTGGGGGATAGTGTTTTGAATTGCGCGATTGCGGATTTGTTTTTTAAACAATACCCTGAAATGTCCGAAGGGCGTTTGTCACGTTTTCGTGCAAGTATGGTCAATCAGCAGACTTTATCTGAGCTCGCATTGCGTTTAGGTATGGATCAGCTGGTCAGGCTTGGTGAGGGTGAATTGAAAAGTGGCGGCAGTCAACGCCCGTCGATTCTGGCGGATGCGCTGGAAGCCGTGTTTGGTGCAATTTATATGGACAGCGGTTTTTCACGTGCGAAAGAAGTTATCCATCAGATCTATAGGCCCGTCCTTGCAACATTAGATTATGCAACGCATGGAAAGGATCCTAAAACACTGCTGCAGGAATTTTTACAAAGCCGGAAACTGGATTTGCCGGAATATACGGTTGTTACAACTACAGGAAAAGCGCATCAACAAAAATTCAAGGTTGAATGCGCTGTCTCCACCTTCAATATCTGCACGCGAGGCGAAGGCACCAGTCGCCGCAGCGCAGAGCAGTCCGCTGCGAAGCTGGCCTATGAGCAAGCTCAGGCGCGGGAAAATATCCAAGGCAACTAATACTGCTGTGTCAAGTTTATGCTATTCAGCAATTTCGCAGATCTGTTTTCTGTAAGCTAGTCACTATGCATTTTCGCACGGGTCATGTCGCCATTGTAGGACGTCCGAACGTCGGGAAATCCACGTTGCTGAATAATCTTGTACAACAAAAGATCAGCATCACATCCAGGAAAGCGCAAACAACACGGCATAGCATAAACGGTATTCTGACTGATCAACAGTCGCAGTTTATTTTTGTCGATACACCGGGTTTTCAGACCCACTATAAAAATCGCATGAATGCAGTAATGAATCGTGTCGTGTCGCAATGTGTTAACGATGTGGATCTGGTATTGTTTGTCATAGAGGCGCTGCGTTTTGATGAGCGGGATCAGCAAGTGCTGAACCTGTTGTCCGAGTCAATACCGGTGGTACTGGTAGTTAACAAAACAGATCGCTTGCAGGAAAAAAACAAGCTATTGCCATTTTTGGATGCAATGGCAAAAAAATTTGATTTCAGTGCGCTTGTTCCAGTTAGCGCAGAGAGAAAAGAGCAATTGTTTGAACTGATAGAAACAATACGTCCGCTATTACCGGAAAATCCTCCAATATACGATGTTGATGAAATAACCGATAAAAGCGCACGATTCATGGCTGCCGAATTTGTGCGCGAAAAACTGTTTCGTTTAATGGGTGACGAGGTGCCTTATTTAACGAGCGTTGTCACAGAAAAGTTTGTGGAAACAGAAAAGCTCATCGAAATTCATACAACGATACTGGTCGATAAATCGAATCAGAAATCAATTATCATAGGCAAGGGCGGTGAGAGACTGAAGTTGATCGGCACCCAGGCGCGCATGGATATGGAAAAGATATTTGGCAAAAAGGTTTTTTTACAGATCTGGGTCAAGGTTAGAAGCGGGTGGGCGGATAATGTCAGTGTACTGCGGCAACTTGGTCATGAATGAGGTCAGTGCGCAATAACTTCGATACAGATTGTCCGAATAGTGGAAAGTAATAACTGAATAAAGCTGTTCATACAGGAGCAAATCATGATTGAACTGGGTGTTAATATCGACCATGTGGCGACGCTCAGACAGGCGCGTGGCACGGATTATCCGAGTCCGATAGAAGCGGCCTTGATCGCTGAATCATCCGGTGCCGATGCGATTACGTTGCATTTGCGGGAAGACCGTCGGCATATACAGGATCGGGATGTCGAAGTGCTGCGTGAATTATTGACAACCCGCATGAATCTTGAAAGCGCGGTGACTCCAGAAATGATTGCTATTGCACTGCGCATCAGGCCGCACGACATCTGTCTGGTGCCCGAACGTCGCGAAGAACTGACAACTGAAGGCGGCTTGGATGTCGTCCGGCACTTTAATCAAGTGCGAGATGCCTGTCGCCAGTTATCTGCGGCTGGGATTCGTGTGTCATTGTTTATCAATGCTGATCGGACACAGATTGATGCTGCGGCTGAAGCAGGTGCGCCTGCCATTGAGATTCATACGGGAAGCTTTGCCGATGCGAAAACCGATACTGCACAGAAAAATGAGCTGGATAAAATAAAAGATGCTGTCGCGCATGGCCTTCGACATGGCCTTAAAGTGAATGCCGGACATGGCTTGCATTACCAGAATGTGCAGACAATTGCAGTTATTCCAGGTATTTCGGAATTGAATATTGGTCATGCGATTGTTGGTCGCGCTATTTTCGTCGGTATGGATCAGGCCGTTAGAGAAATGAAGACACTCATGTTAGAGGCGCGATCATGATTTATGGCATCGGTACCGATCTGGTCGATCCATCCCGTATCGCGCGTTCGCTGGAGCGCTATGGTAATAAATTTGCCCGCCGCATTCTGACGGATCCGGAATGGAAAGAGTATCAAAACAGTAACAAGCCGGCACTATTTCTGGCTGGACGGTTTGCTGCTAAAGAAGCACTGTCAAAAGCGATGGGCACCGGGTTGCGCCACCCGGTCAATCTGGACTTCATCACCATTACCCATGATGCGTTGGGAAAGCCTTATTTTCAGTTTCATCCGGAACTGGACCGGTTGCTCAGCGAAAAAGGCATCGTCAATCATTATCTGTCTATCAGTGATGAAGTGAATCTTGCCTGTGCCTTTGTCGTTCTGGAGAAATAGTCATGCCGCTCGGGCCGCTCATGCTCGATATTGCCGGAACCGAACTGGCCGATGACGATAAAAGGCGCTTAACGCATCCGCTTACGGGCGGAGTTATTTTGTTTTCCCGCAATTTCACGTCACGTAAACAGCTGACAGCTTTGACCACCGAGATTCACGCGCTGCGTACGCCTCCTTTGCTGATCGCTGTTGATCACGAAGGCGGCCGCGTACAACGTTTCAGGGAAGATTTCACCAGGTTACCGGCCATGCGCGATCTTGGCAAAATTTGGGATAAACATAAACTGCGCGCCCGCCAGCTCGCCAAACAGGTTGGTTTCGTGTTGGCGGCAGAGCTGCAGGTCAGCGGCGTTGACTTGAGTTTCGCGCCAGTGCTTGATATCGACTACGGACAGAGCAGCGTTATAGGCGACCGTGCTTTTCATCGTAATCCGCAGGCGATCTCCGATTTGGCGCATGATTTCATGCTGGGACTTAAAGCAGGTGGAATGCAGGCTGTAGGCAAGCATTTTCCGGGGCATGGCTATATTCGGACAGACTCGCATCTGGAAAAAACGATTGATCGGAGATCCTATGCCGACATGGAAATGGAGGATATGGTGCCGTTCCGTCGTATGATCAGTTTTGGGCTAAGCGGAATCATGGCCGCACATGTGATTTATCCTGAGGTTGATCATTATCCGGCCGGTTTTTCGCGAATTTGGCTACAGGATATTCTGAGAAAAGAACTCCAGTTCGAGGGCTGTATCTTCAGCGACGACTTAAGCATGAAAGGCGTAGCGCATTTCGACTCGATTACTGAACGCGCAACTGCAGCGCTTGAAGCGGGCTGCGATATGATACTGGTATGTAACGACATGCAGGCCGAGGACGAGTTACTGAGCACACTGCAATGGAATATTACAGCTGCAAGCCTGGCACGATTGGCGCGCATGCACGGTAAGAAAAGATTTGCCTCGATGGTTAAATTGCGTGAAGACGGTGATTATATACAGGCAGTGCGCGATATCAGTGTCGTCGATGATCCGAAAGCAATACTTCCTTTTTAATATAATTGTTTTGTAGATATGGCGATCAGACATTCTGCATATTTCTGGATTCTTATCTTCAACCAGTTGAAACCGTCAGAGATTCAGTCAATTCATTCTAGCCTTCTTAAGTTTTTTATGTTGTTCGCCGTTATGCACCTAAATAGATGCAATCCATATCGATCTGATGAATTATGAGTTTGATCTCTTGTGTTTATTTAAGTGAATTTAATTGGAGAAAATAATGCCGGACAAAAATTTAAAATTCTTGGTTGTTGACGATTTTTCGACCATGCGCAGGATCGTTCGCAACTTGTTAAAAGAATTGGGCTTTATTAATGTGGATGAGGCTGAAGATGGGGCTGCTGCTCTGCGCAAACTACAGGATGGTAACTATGATTTTGTAGTATCCGATTGGAACATGCCTAATATGGATGGGCTCACGATGTTGCAATCTGTTCGGGCTGATGAAAGATTATGTAAGATACCAGTATTAATGATAACTGCGGAAGCAAAAAAGGAAAATATAATTGCAGCAGCACAGGCGGGCGCGAGTGGGTATATAGTAAAGCCGTTTACGGCCGCAACGCTTGATGAAAAATTAAATAAAATTTTCCAGAATATGGAAAGTAGGGCATCAGCATAAATTTGATGTAATTTGCGCTTCATTTATATCACATATAACAGCGAGAAAAGAATGAATACTGACCCACTTATTCACGAAGGGATGGAAATTCAGCGTTCTGAATCCGTACATGAAAAATCTGATGTCTTGGAAGTTGTCGAGACTAGAACAGCTGAGGAATTGATTCATGCAGTAGCAACAAGCTCAACGCTAGCAGTAAATTTGTCGCGGGAAGCCTTTGATGATTCGTGTGATGCAATTGCGCCGCAACATATGCATGGATATACACCCGATCATCTTGAAACGGTAGTTTCTGAAATACAATGCCTGGTTGAGAATGAGAATCAAAATAATAATACTGGTTTTAATGTTGAAAAAGGAAAATATTCCGATGTTGACGTTATTCCTGAAGTTGTAATAACAGAGACTGTTGAAGAGATCACAAGTCTAGTTGTTGTTGATGTGAATGAAAGGCAGGATCTTTCCAAAGAAATTACTGAGAGTAAGCCTGAAGATAATAAGACTGTTATAGATCAAGTAGGGCATTTAACCCGGAATTTACATAATAGCCTTAGAGAACTCGGGTATGACCGGAGACTGGAGTCGCTCGCAGCAGAAGTGCCTGAAACTCAAGATAAGCTTTCTTATGTTGCAACAAAAACAGAACAAGCAGCTGACCGTACTTTAAGCGCTACTGAGATAGCGATGCCTATACAGGAGAAACTCTCATCCGAGGCTACACAATTATCTGAAAAATGGAAAAATGCTTTTGAAGAACAGAAAGTACAGCCCGATACAGAGAAATTTAAATTATTGCTGATAGAGACATTAAGTTATATCGATACAATACCTGAACGGACTGATGCAACGAATGTCCAGCTTATGGAAATCATGCTGGCGCAGGATTTTCAGGACCTTACAGGACAGGTGATTAAGAAGATAACGACCATGGTTCAGAGATTGGAACAAGACTTGTTACAGCTTCTGCTTGCGAATGTTCCTTCAGAAAAAAGACAGACGCACACAGAAGATAGTGCAAACCTTATGAATGGGCCGGTAACAAATCCTGAGAAAAATCCTGATACGGTCAGTAACCAAGATCAGGTGGATGATCTGCTGGCAAGCCTCGGATTCTGATTTTTCCGCTGAAACAGCGTGATTCTTAACGCACTTGAATTTACATGATAATGACATCGTATTGTTCCTGTGTGTAGGATTCTTCAACCTGGAGCCTGATAGGCTTGGCGATAAAATCGCCAAGCTGTGCCAGGCTTTGTGATTCTTCATCAAGAAATAAATCGATAACCTGCTGAGATGCGAGAATACGAAACTCATTTGCATTAAATTGTCTTGACTCGCGTAGCAATTCGCGCAGTATTTCATAGCAAATCGTTTGTGCGGTCCTGATTTCACCACGTCCGTCACAAGTAGGGCATGGCTCACACAAAATGTGTGAAAGGCTTTCTCGCATCCGTTTACGCGTCATTTCAACCAGACCAAGCGAGGAGAATCCATTGACGGTCATACGCGTTCTGTCTTTGGATAGCGCTTTTTTAAATTCCTTCAAAACTGCGCTTCTGTGCTCATCGGAATCCATATCAATAAAATCGATAATTATGATTCCACCTATATTGCGTAAACGCAATTGCCGTGCAATGACTTGCGCCGCTTCAAGATTTGTTTTGAAAATCGTATCGTCAAAATTTCGTACGCCAATAAATCCGCCTGTATTCACATCCATAGTGGTTAACGCTTCAGTCTGATCAATAATCAGATACCCACCTGATTTAAGATTAACGCGTTTTGAAAGTGATTTTTGAATTTCATCCTCTACGCCATAAAGATCGAATAAAGGACGTTCTCCAGTGTATAAAGCGATCCGGTTTGCCATGTTAGGCATATAGCTTTTTGCAAATGTCATTAGTCGCTGGTGATTTTCACGTGAATCGACCTGAATACGGGTGGTACCTTCAGTCGCAAAATCACGCAAGGCCCGATGACTGAGATCAAGATCCTGATACAGCAATGCCGGTGCTGCTACAGCGGATGCCAGCTCTTGTATGTTACGCCAGAGCTTATGCAGATATTCGATATCGGCCTGTAAATCATTTTCTCCGGCCGATTCAGCCATTGTCCGGATAATGTAACCCCCGGTTTCGTTTTCAGGTAAGACGTGCTGTAATTTTTGCCGCAATAACTCACGTTCTTCATCGTCTTCTATGCGCTGCGAAATGCCAATGTGGGATTCCTGTGGCAGATAAACAAGCATTCTTCCAGCCAGGCTGATTTGTGTGGATAGTCGTGCGCCTTTCATGCCGATCGCGTCTTTAATCACTTGAACCAGAATGTGATTACCCTCGTGCAGCAATTTTTCAATCGGTTGACTTGGTTCGCCAATGTCGTTTGATTCCCATATGTCGGCAACATGCAGAAAAGCAGCGCGTTCCAAACCAATATCAATAAAAGCAGACTGCATACCGGGTAGTACACGACTTACACGACCGTGATAGATGTTGCCAACAATTCCGCAACAACTGGCGCGTTCAATATGCAATTCCTGAGTAACGCCCTGTTCCAGAATAGCTATGCGGGTTTCCTGAGGGGTAATGTTGATTAGGATCTCGTTGTCCATAGCAGCGCGAGCAGAAAAAGACATATTAACGGATTCGGTTAATACGAGTGATGGATTATTTGAAAACTTTAATGCCTACTTCTTCCAGTAATTGAGATGTCTCATATAAAGGCAATCCTTTTACACCGCTATAGCTACCACAAATTTCAACAATAAAGGCCGCTGCAAGACCTTGAATGGCATAAGCGCCTGCTTTGTCATATACCTTGTCGTATTTTATACAGCTCTGTATTTCCTGCTGTGTTATTTCACGAAATCGTACCACCGTAGTCGATAGTTTCATTTGTATTTCATTTTTGTAGGCTACCGCTATAGCTGTCAGTACTTGATGTGAGCGACCGGATAACGAACTGAGTATTTCTACGGCATGTGCATTGTTTTTTGGCTTGCCTAAAATACGACCATCAAGTGTTACGATAGTATCTGCCACCAGAATAGGTAACAGTGGCAATTTTCGCTGAGACAGTCTAATCCAGCTGGCTTCAGCTTTGGTATGAATAATGCGGTAAATGTAATCATTGGGTGTCTCATCGGGTAGCGGAGTTTCGTCAATATCGGCTGGCCGATTGAGTGTTTCTCTCATCAGTAGAATATTGTATTTTACGCCGATCTGTTTAAGTAATTCACGTCTGCGTAAACTGCGCGAGGCTAAATATATCTGATTATCAGGAATTGCCATATGATTAGAAATTTGGAATTTGAGTTCGATTATTATATGCGATGATAGGGGTGATGCTTGATCAAAGATATGGCGCGATACAATTGTTCAGCCAGTATTACTCTTGCAAGTCCATGGGGAAAAGTCAGTTTGGATAGCGAGAGTGTAACATGCGCTGATGATTTGATTGACGTGTGTAAGCCGTCAGCGCCGCCGATAACAAAAACTGTATCATGGCCTTCCTGCATCCATTGTTCAATAACATCAGCCAGCTGAATTGTCGTATATTGCGTTCCATGAGTATCAAGAGCAATGATGCGGCATCCTGCAGGTATTGAGGTTTTGATACGCTGAAATTCAGCACCCAGAAGCTGCTCTTTATTCTTGTTGTTCGTACGTTTCTCGGGTTTGATTTCGGTCAATTGGAGAGTGATTTCTTGGGGAAACCGCTTTGCATATTCTGTGAAAGCCTGATTTACCCAGGCAGGAAGCTTGTTTCCTACAGCAATGATGCGGAATTTCATTGTTTCGCCTTTATTTAACCGGATTATTACTTAACGAATCTTTGAAAAAAATCTTGTGAATCCATTGGTTTATTGATATTTCGGAAGGAATTCAATCTATTGACAACACTTAATGAATGGGTAATTCTTCCGGAGTGATTTTTAGTCTTCACAATACACATGCAAAAATTCCAGTTCATGCAGCGGATAATCACCAGCTACTTAATCATTGTCGGCATAATGGCTCATTTTGCTGTTATCGTTGCAATCATTGCCGCCCTGAAATATTTTCAACTGACACCTAATCAGCTTGTTGTGAAGGTTGTTGAAAAAAGTCAGATCGATACGCCGTGGCTGGTAGATGCCATAGCACCCAAGGCACGTTTTTCTGATCATATACTAGATGGACAGATACGTGCCACCTATCCACGGATATTGCTTCCTGAATTATCCGGCTGGCCGGGTCAAGGGCAACCGGATTTGATTGCAAAACGAATTGCTTTATTCCAGAAGCAAGGCATTCACGATTTTGATCCGTGCATACCATCACAAAATGTTCTGTTGCTTGCAGTGTGCTGGATCAGCAGCGGGAATCCGCAAGTAGCGTCACAACTGATTGTTGCACTTAAGAATTTTCAACTGCAAACACCGACCGCCAGCGGCGGCTATGGTAATGGCTGGGAATTGGCGCTGGCCTATGATCTGGTTGCAAATTTCCGAGGCATGTCAGTCGATGACCGTACTCTGGTCGAATCAAAAATAGAAAATGCGCTGACAGGCTATCTACAGTTACTCGATGATTCGTCTCCTTCGCTCTGGCACGGGCGCGCGTCACTGGCGGCCATGGCATGGCTGGCTGCAGCTACCCTGAATACCCACGATAACCGGCATTTGCAAAGCCTCGTATCACGCGCGCAAGGTCATTTTCTTGACTTGATCCGGGCGCTTGAAATCACTGAAGCCTGGCCGGAGGGATACAATTATTGGATCCAGAATCGCGGCATGATTATCAGCCTGGCCGCAAGCGCTTACATCAATGGGTTAGCTAATGCAAAACATCAGGATCGAATTCGGACGTTGCTCAGACGAACAGGACTCTGGCATATTTATGCCACACGTCCGGACAACCGCATCGAGAATCTGGGTGACGAAGGCTCACGGGTAGATCTAAAAGATGAAACGCGCCGTGTCATCGATCTCATTGCGCAGATGACCCGCGATCCTGTCTTTTCCGGATATTCACGATATCTGCAGCAATTACATGGTGCGGAAAGCTATTACGCGGGATATCGATGGGGAATACGGTTATTCAACGATCCAACCCTGCCCAGTTCTGCTTTTACGGCGTCAGGCAATGAGCCGAAAAAAGAGTCGGCTAGTCTGGTTTTTCTCGACACGC